>NZ_NKFB01000006.1:0-661599 GCF_002223255.1 Burkholderia sp. AU17457 | reverse complement strand
CCCCGCCGGCCCGGCGACGTCAGTTGACCTGCAGCTGGCCACCGCGGCCCAGCCCGCCCTTGACGTCCTGCGCCTTGTAGCTGCGCAGCGCCACGACCATCTTGTTCCACGCGTCGATGAACGCGACGACCGTCGCCTTGCCTTCCGGCGTCGTCGAGAAGCCGGCGAGCCCGCCGCCCACCCCGCCGCCGAGGCCGCCCAGCGCCGCGCCGTAGTTCGTCGCCGTCGAGCTGCCTTCCGACGCCGCGATCTGCACCGCCGAGCGCACGTCGAACAGCGTCAGCGTCACCACCGACGCCTTCGTCTGCAGGTGGCCCGCCACCGCCGCCACCGCGCTGTTGCCGATCAGCCCGCCGATCATGCTGCCGATCCCGCCGATCGGCGAATCGTTGATCACGATCTGCGGTTCCATGTAGTAGTCGGCCGCGACGCGCTGGCCCTTCTGCTGCTTCGAGCCCGCGCGGTATTCGCCCGAGTTGCGCTGCAGCTGCGTGATGCGCGACAGGCGCGCGTCGCTCTTCTGGTTGCCGATCGACGTGATCACGAAGCAGTTCGACTGCTGCACGGCCAGCCGCAGCAGCGGGTCGATGCTCGTCACCTTGGTCGCGCTGCCGAACGGGCCCCACCAGTCGGCGTTGCGGCCGTCGTCGACCGCGATCGTGCCCAGCGGCGACGCGCAGCGCTGCAGTTGCGAATCGGCGCCGGCGCTCGCGCCGCCTGCCGCCGCGCCCGTCACGCCGGCGTTCTGCCCGCCGGGCGTCACCACGCCGCCGCAACCCGCGACGCACGCGCCAAGCGCTGCAACCAGCGCGCCTTGAGTGAGACGTTGGGAAAGGTTGGTCTTCATGTCGTTGTCGGTCGATTAGAGTCGTTGTTCGGCTTATGTGTTCGTGCGAACGTCGATAAGCCCCCCGGCGTGGCGCGCGATGGTGGTCTCCCCGCTGCTGCCCCGTTGCTCGATACCCGGTCAGTAGTACCAGTACGTCTGTTGCCAGACGCCGTAGTACGGATAGCCCGAGTACCAGTAGCCGTAATACGTGTCACGCCATTGCGTGCGCCACTTCCAGTCTTCTTCGTCTTCTTTCTTGGCCTTGCGCGCGAGTTCGAGCAGCTTTTTCGATTCCTTGTCGCCGCGGCCCGCCGCGATCGACAGCCACTTCTCCGCTTCGCGCGCATCCGAGCCCATTTCCTCGAGGCCGAACAGGTAGAAACCGCCGAGCGCCTTTTGCGCGTTCAGGTCGCCGCGTTCGGCGGCCTCGCGCATCCACTTGAGCGCCTGGTAGCTGTCCTGGCGCACGCCGTCGCCGCGGAAATAGCGCAGGCCAAGATCGTAGGCGGCCTTCGGCTGGGTCTTCGCGGTTTGCTTGAGCGCGGCGATGCGTGGATCGTCGCGGTCTTGCGTATCGTCCCTTTTTTGATAGGAGACCTGATCTTTAGGGCGATCGGAACAACCTGTGTCGTCGCAAATCCGTACCGTGCCGGCGGTGATCGACGGATCCTGCGCGCACGCGGCCAGCAGCAACAGCAGCCCCGGTGCGAGTAAACGGCGATACATGGGTACTTTCCTCAAGTTTTATTGGCGCCGCAATGCTTCGAGCTATCCCACCCCGCGAGCTCGTACCCGGTTTGCGTGCGGCGCAGCGGATACAATTCCATCCGCCAACGCCGACACGCATCCAAGGCTCTCTCAGGCTCTCTTCGAATCGTTCCGTCACTGTTTCATTGCCGCCGCTTTTCGCTGCCCGACCGTGGCCGGCATCGATCTCCAAACATGACGCAACAAACAATAGTGACGTGGTGAGCAATAATAATGGAGAAAAAAGACATGTCAAGGTCCATCGCGCGTTTAAAGTTTGCGTGACGCGTCAGCTTTGATATGCTCTTCCTCGCCCAAACCCTTGGAGACCCCATCGAGATGTCCACCACCGAGCAGGCCAACGTCGATCTCATCACCGCCAACAAGGTGCGCGATCTCCTGAACCGGAACGGCATTCCGCCGCGCAGTCACAACACGACGATCGCGAACGTGCTCGGCCTGAGCTTCTCGGTCGTCACGCGCAAGATGAAGGGCCTGATCCCGTGGAACCTGTCGCAGTTGCAGGACATCGCGACGCACTTCGGCGTGCCGCCCGCGATCCTGCTCGACGACAAGGGCACGCAGCCGGCCGCGGCCGAGATGATCGACGCGACGTTCGTGATCGAATCGAAGCGCTTGCGCTGCCGCGCGGCGATCTCGACGAAGGCCACCAGCCAGATCGAAACGGATTTCGTCGCGCTGCAGTGGCAGGGTGAATGGATCGTCACCGAACGCCAGCACGCGCGCGAGGGCCGCACGTATCCGGTCGACGTGATCGAGCTGCGCTCGGCGCAACCGAACGTGTATGCGGCGCGGATCGCCGTGGTCGACGATTCGCACGACGTCGCCGAGACGGTCTGTGAATATTTCATCGAGAAAGGCGTGAACGCGATTCCGTACTTCGACGGCGCGAGCTTCCGCAAGGCGCTGGAAGTCGAGGATTTCGACGGCTACATCCTCGACTGGATGCTCGGCGATCAGACCGCCGCCGAACTCGTGCGCGGCATCCGCGCGAGCGAGAACAGCGGCGCGCCGATCTTCCTGCTGACCGGCAAGATCTCGACCGGCGAAGCAAGCGAGGACGAGATCGCGCACATCGTGTCGCACTACAACGCGCGCTGCGAAGAAAAACCGGTGCGCCTGCCGATCCTGTTCGCGGAAGTCGCCCGCGAACTGAAGCTCGCGCTGCCGACGGCGGCGAACTGAGAACCGGGCACCGAGCACGAGACCGGAACGACAACCCGCTGCACGAACCACCAGACCGAGGAAAAGACATGCGCGTTTCAACCATCTGGACCAAAAGCCTGCTGACGGCCTGCCTGCTCGGGATGGCCGCCGCGACATGGGCCGCGTCGTCGTTCACGTTCACCGTCGACGGCAAGATCAGCAAGAGCAACCAGCAAGGGAAGATGACCTACGTCTTTTCCGAGCAGGCGCTGATGGCGCTGCCGCAGCATACGATCGTCACGTCGACGAGCTGGACGCCGAAGGCGACCTTCACCGGCCCACGCCTGTCCGACGTGCTGAAGACGGTCGGCGCGCACGGCACGCAGATCGAATTCCGCTGCATCGACGAATACACGTTCACGATTCCCGTGTCCGATGCCGCCAAGTACGGCGTGATCCTCGCGCGGACGATGAACGGCAAGGTGCTCGGC
Organism: Burkholderia sp. AU17457; assembly: GCF_002223255.1. Taxonomy (NCBI): domain Bacteria; kingdom Pseudomonadati; phylum Pseudomonadota; class Betaproteobacteria; order Burkholderiales; family Burkholderiaceae; genus Burkholderia; species Burkholderia sp. AU17457. The sequence goes on along the minus strand of NZ_NKFB01000006.1, from coordinate 658,365 downwards.
AACGACAACTACGGCCCGCTGTGGATCATGTATCCGCGCGACCAGTATCCCGACGAGCTGAAGACACCGCTCGGCGAAGCGAAGTTCGCGTGGCAGATCATCGGTCTGACCGTGAAGTGACATGACGCGGCGGCGATGGAAAAATAGAAAGATCATCCTGATCCTCGGCTCGCTGTGGATCATGGGATTCACCGCGTGGGCGTTCCTGCTGTGGGATCTCCTCGCCACCTCGGTCAACGAGGGCGTACTCGAGGGGCCGCGCGAAGGCGTGTTCTGGACCGCCGCGCAATACCGCAACGTCTACACGCGCTTCGACCGGCAGCTGATTCTCTACGCGACGCGCGAGGACGACGATTTCGATCACGTGCAGATGCAGCTCGACAGCCTGTCGGTGTCGTTCGGGTTCCTGCAGCGGCCGTCGGAGGTGTCCCAATACTGGCTGCGCATCCCGCGCGCGCGCAACGAGATCGACGCGCTCGGCGAATTCATGACGCGCCTGAAGCGCGAGGTGCCGCTGCTGCGCGACTCGCCGAAGCAGGCGCGGCAGGTGATCGACGAAGTCAATGCGTACTGGCCGAAGGTCAACGGCCTCGCGAACTACTTCCGCGCGATCGAAATGGCGCAGCGCGATTTCACGTTCCATCAGCTGAAGGAAAAGCAGCGCGCGATCCTGATCCTCGGCATCGTGCTCGGCGTGATGCTGTGCGCGCTGTTCCTGCTGCTGTTCTATACGATGCGCACGCGCGACGACCTGCTCGAGCGGCAAAACGCGGCGCTCGACGCGGAACGCAAGGCGTCCGATCGCGCGTTCGAGATGATCGAGGCGAAGAACGCGTTCCTCGGGATGGTCAGCCACGAACTGCGTACGCCGCTGCAGGCGATCTGCGGATCGATCGAGATCCTGCTCGCACGCCCGCAGTCCGACGCGAACCTGAAGACGATCCGGCGACTGCAGAATTCCGCGCTGTCGCTGGAAGCGCTCGTCAAGGACCTCACCGACTACATCAAGCTGCGCTCGACGAAGCGCGTCGCCGAACTCGATACCGTCGGCATCGCGCCGCTGCTTGCCGAGGCGCTCGAACCGCTGCGCGAGCGGATCGCGACGAAACGGATCACGGTCACGCAGCGCGTCGAGCCACCGGGCCTCGCGATCCGGTCCGATCGCAAGCTGCTGCGGCAGGTGCTGTCGAACCTGATCGAGAACTCGGTCAAGTACACGGCCGGCGGCTCGATCACGGTGGCGATCACGCTCGCCGACGCGCCGGCCGGCCAGCAGGTGAAGATCGCCGTGCGCGATACCGGCGCCGGCATCGCGAAGCAGCATCTGTCGAAGATCTTCGAGCCGTTCTATCGCGCGAACGACGCGGTCGGGCTGCACGTGGACGGGATCGGCATGGGGCTCGCGGTCGTGCGCGAAATCGTGACGACGCTGCGCGGCCATGTGGACGTGCGCAGCGCGGTCGGCGAAGGCAGCGAGTTCGTCGTGACGCTGCCGGTCGAAGTGCCCGGCGTCGATACGGCCGGCAGCGCGGCCGGCGACGTGCCCGCGCTGCCGCCCGTGCTGCCGCACCGCGACCGGCGCGCGCTGGTGGTCGACGACAACGACAACGCGCGCGAGACGCTCGGCGCGATGCTGTCTGCGCTCGGCGTCGAGGCCGATCTGTGCGGCACCGGGCAGGAAGGCGTCGCGCGCTTCGGTACGGGCCGCTACGATCTCGTCGTGCTCGATCTCGAACTGCCGGACCTGAGCGGATTCGACGTGGCGCGGCGCATTCGCGCGATGGCGGAGCCCGGCGACGACGGCCGGCATCCGGCGATTCTCGGCGTCAGTGCGTATGAATCGGCTGCGTTGCGCGAGAACAAGCGGACGTTCGACGCGTTCCTGCCGAAGCCGGTTCACCTGCGCGAACTCGGCGCGCTCGTCGAGAAGCTGCTCGCTTGAGCCGCGCGCGGGCGCGGCGTCGCGCGTATCCGTCCGCTTGCCTGCTCGCCCGCTTTGGCTACTCGCCGATCAGATGCAGCACGATGTCGCGCCGGTGCGCCGCGCGACGATGCTCGAACAGATAGATCCCCTGCCACGTGCCGAGCACCATGCGCCCGTGCTCGACCGGAATCGACAGCTGCACCTGCGTGAGCGCCGTGCGCAGATGCGCGGGCATGTCGTCGGCACCTTCGGTGTCGTGCTCGTAGCATGCGTCGTCCTCGGGCGCGAGCGTCGCGAAATAGCGTTCGATATCGCGCTGCACCGACGGATCCGCGTTCTCCTGGATCAGCAGCGACGCCGACGTATGGCGGCAGAACACGGTGAGCAGGCCGGTGCGGATCGCCTGCTGGTCGACGAACGCGCGCACCTGCTGCGTGACTTCGACGAGGCCGCCGCCGCGTGTATCGACGCCGACGTGCGTGATGGCCTGTTGCATCGTCGTGACCTCAGGCCAGCGCGGAGAAGCCGTCGGCTTCGATCTGTTTCGCGTCGGCGGGGCGAACCACGCGCGCGACTTCGACCCCATCGCGCAGGAATACCAGCGTCGGCCACAGCTTCACCCCGAACGAGCGACCGAGCGGACGGCCGGGGCCGTCCTCGATCTTCAGGTGCCGCACGGCAGGATGCGCGGAGAACGACGCCGTGATCGCGGGCTGCGCGCCTGCGCAGATCCCGCACCAGTTCGCGCCGAATTCGATGACGGTTGCGCCGCCCAGTGCGTCGACTTCCGCGCGGGTCGGCGCGTTGGCGGTGTAGCGTTGCTCGGTGTCCATCAGACCCTCGTGTGCGTTGGCGGAACGTGACTGCGCGCGCCGGCGCGATGCGGGCGGGTGCAGCCTTCGATTGCTTACTGTAGCGGAAAAGGCCGCGCGGTGCCGGCTCGGTCCGGCACGGTGCCGGCGACGCCTGTGCGCGTTTCGTAAATGACACGCAAGGTATCGCAGTCCCGACATCGAGCGCGCGCGAAGCGAGCCAGACGGTGTCGTTTCACGCCAGGCCGCTCACTCTGCCGCGCGGTGATACATCGCAACGTATCGTGCCCGCGCAATCACTTTTCCGTGCATCTGATATGCAACGAGGGCGGGGCTCGATGTGGCGTTCACGTCGATACTTGGAACGGCAAGCGCCGACGCCGTAACGATGTATCGGTGCGACGCTCCACGAGGCGGGCAAGGCCCGCCGTATTTCGGCGCCCCGAAGTCGGTCAGCGTTTCGACGGCCCCCACCGGCATCCGCTTCGGATTGCCGGAGGCGCCCTTTTCGATCGACGCTTCCGACGCCGGGATATTGACGACGCCCCAATGCGCCCAGCCCAACCCGCCGGTCGGGGCATCGGGGTCGTGAATGGTCACGACGACGCTTTTCGTTCCGCGAGGAAGATGGGACCACGATATGCGTGGCGAGACGTTGCCGCCGTGGCAGCCAAATCCGCCGTAGACCTGTTCGTTCGCGAACTGGCCATGGTTCAGGTCGTCGACTTTAACGGAGAACACGCCCGCAACGGCGAGTGTCGGCACGATCGACAAGAGCATCGCGGAGCAGATGATCGATCGTGAAAAGAAACTGAATTTCATGGTGTGCTCCGTTGAAAAGGAGAGCGTTTCCGCGGCAGGCAAGAACGATCCAGCCGAACGAAGCGAACGGGTTGCCGGCTTCGTTGCGACCGATACGTCGGGTTGGACCGGGGACAAGCCGTGTACAACCCGTGCTGCAACAAATTGTAGATTTCGGCTCCTGGCGTTAGTAGCGCCCCCAACGTGCTCACCGTGTTGCCTTGATCGCAACAATTGACGACGGGCAAGCCTCGAGAGTGCGATCGCGACCGTCGCGCCTTGCGGGACGTTCCCGCTCGCCTGCAATCGACCGACGTGCGCATCGACGATCGAAAACCAGCACCGAGGACGAACGACATTAGCGGGTTGCGCTCCAATGTCGCCGGTGCAGGCGCCATCATCCTCAATGACATCCGTCACTTCACGACATGTTCGTGCTGCGTCGCGGCAAACCTGCAAGCAGCGCCAGTGTTCCGGGGAAGAGTCGACGAATTCGATGGTCCGCCCCTGTGCAAACACTCGGTTCCGTCGAAAAGAGCATCGCGGCGAATCAGATAACATACAGGCGACTACCTTTCCATGATCGAACCGACGGAGTGTTTTCAGTGATTCAAGCGACCTCAGTATTCAAGGACAACCTCGCGCAACTGCCGGCCATCGACGGTATCGCGCGCATCGATCTCGCCGGCGCGAACGGCGATGTGGTCGCGACCATCGAGAACCAGCCGGGCAAGCAGGGCTCGCTCGCGGTGTACAACTATCTGAAGCAGGTATTCGGCACGCTCGACGCGAAGGCGGCCGAACACGGCCTCGCGGTGTTCGCCGAGCATACGGCCGACGCACGCAATCGGCCGGGCGCGCACCCAAACGTCGATCGTCTGCTGGCGATCGTCGCCGGCGGCGAAGCGCTGCGCATCGACGTCGTCGCGAAGGGCTGACCCGTTGACGGCGCGCATGCGGAAAACCGCGATCGTCGCGTCCGTATTCGCTTCTCCGGCGACCGCCCGCGTGGCGCGCTTCATTGCTCTGGTCTCGGCCCACCGCTTCGCCATGACCAACGCGATCGCGGCCGTTGCCTTGACCGCGCTCGGTGGCACCGCTTCCGCTGGTCCGCCGCGGACGGCCTCCGAGATCGCCGGCGCGTCGCTCGTGCCGCTCGGCGTGCTGCCGCATGCGCCGGAGAAGGGTTCGCTCGATCCGTTCTGCGCGCGATATCGCGCGAAAACGACTACGGCGGCCGGCCGCGAGGTCGCGCAGCGCGACTGGATCGTGACGTCCGAGGCACCGCTCGGGCGCTACACGGTCGTCACGTTCGCGAGCGGATTCAACGCCGGCACGAGCGCGATCTGCTTCGCGCGCAACGGCAATATCGGCGTATTCGACGGCGCGACGCTCGTCGCGCTCGCCTACACCGCACGCAAGGCCGGCTGGCAGCTCGGCTCGGCCGATCGTCTGGAAAACGGCGCGCTGCTGATCTGGGGCGGCGACGGCCCGGCGCCGCCCGTCGGCGAACTGCACGAACAAAACGGCGAACTGCGGCTGACTCCCGTCGCCGCCGAAAGCACACACTGCAACGGCCGCGCGGTCGTGCCGAACGTGTACGGCAAGCCGCTCGACGCGGCTCGCAAGATACTGATCGCGCATGGCTGGCAACCGCTGCGTCCGCGCGATAAACCGGACGCGATGGACGGCGCGACGACGCTCGCGAAGCACGGCATCGTCGAAGCCGAAGCGTGTTCGGGCACCGGGATGGGGTATTGCGCGCTGCGCTACCGGAACGCGGCCGGCGTGCTCGGCGTCACGACGGTGGGCGGCGAGCCGGATCGGCCTTCCGCGAATACCGTGATCGACTATCAGGTGGCCTGTCGCAAACAGTGAGCGGCGCGCACGCCGCGCGTGCGCGATGCACGCGTCGCGCGATCCGTGCCGTCCGGCCATCGTCCGTTCGCTCGATTGACCGGCCTCGCGCGCCCTCCTAAACTGACTTCCCTTTTCCGCCGCACCCGCAAAAGGGACTGCCATGATCGACCTCTCCACGCTCGCGCTGTTCTCCGGCGCGTGTCTCGCGCTGACCGTTACGCCCGGCCCCGACATGTTGCTGATCGCGTCCCGCAGCGTGAGCCAGGGGCGGCGCGCCGGCTTCGCGACGCTCGCGGGCATCCAGGCCGGCACCTACTGCCACGCGCTCGCGGCCGCGCTCGGTCTGTCGCAGCTCTTCGTCGCGGTGCCGCTCGCGTATGACGTCGTGCGCTTCGCAGGCGCCGCCTATCTGCTGTATCTCGCGTGGAAGACCTTCCGCTCGGATGCGACCGCGCTGTCGCCCGTCGCGTCGCAACGTCGGCGCTCGACCGCGACGATCTTTCGCCAAGGGCTGACGACGAACCTGCTGAATCCGAAGATGGCGTTGTTCGTGCTCGCGCTGTTCCCGCAGTTCGTGCGGCCCGAGCACGGCTCGATCGCCGTGCAGATTCTCGTGCTCGCGACGGTGCTCAACCTGATCGGACTCGTCGTGAACGGCGTGGTGATTCTTTCCGCGAGCCGGCTGAGCCAGCGGATCGGCGCGCGCCGCCGGCCGTCGAAGGTGCCGCAGTATCTGCTCGGGTCGGTATTCGTGGGGCTCGCGGCGCGGCTCGCGGTGGCGGGGCGGAACTAACCCCGTCGCGATTCGTGGTACTCGGTCCACGCTGACACCGAATCACACGGCCTTCCTGAACCGGTTTTCCCGAGCGCGCTCGGGTCCGTACATCGTCACCGATCTCTCCGACCGAAGACAGGCGGTCACGAACTCCCCTCACGTCCGACCACCGCGCTTGTCCGCCTTTGCGGACGGCCACCGCTCTCGCATTTTCATAACATATTTGTTACCATGCCAACTCATGGTTACGAGATCCAGTTCTTCAACGAGCGTGTAGCGGCGGGCGTCGCGTCGTTGCCGACTACCCTGCTTGCCCGGTACTTTGCACTCGCTGACCGCATGGAACGGTACGGCCCGAATCTCGGGGAGCCGCACTCCCGATCGATGGGAAATGGCCTGTACGAAATGCGATTGAAAGGCGTGGAAGGTATTGCCCGAGTGTTTTACTGCGCGATCGTCGAGCGGCGTATCGTCATGCTCCACTGCTACGTGAAGAAGACGCCCAGGACGCCGCTGAAGGAACTGGAAATCGCGCGTCGTCGATTGAAGGAGGTTCGGGATGGCAACGTATAAGGAACTCCGCGAGCGGGCATTGGCCGACCCCGCCGTGCGTACGGAATACGAGCGATTGAATCGCGAGGAATTCGCGCTGCTCGACGCGATGCTGGCCGCGCGGCGAGAGGCTGGCTTGTCGCAAGCCGATGTGGCGGAACGAATGGGCACGAAAGCGCCCGCCATTACTCGACTCGAGCGCGCGCTCGCCACGGGGCGGCATTCCCCGTCCATCGATACGCTGCGCAAATATGCGGCGGCTTGCGGCAAGACGCTCATGATCTCGTTCGCCTGAATCACGCACCACATCAAGCCTCGCAGCGCATCGGCGAATGTACGGCCGCTGCCGGATCGCGCGTGTTCAACCATCCGCCTCGCGTTCGCGCGTATCCGCGACGACACGCAACTTGTCGCTCTCGAACAAGCTCGCCGGCGTCACCGTGCGGCGACGCCACGGAATCCGGCCGAAGTACCAGATCTTCCAGAAGCCGAGCGGATGACCGGGATTCCGGCGCAGCAGCATGTCGAAGGTCTCGACGTCGCCGAGCACGATCCGCGTGGCATCGCGCACGATCTCGCGCACGAAACGCGAGCAGAACTGCCGGCGCGACGCGAGGTTGAAACCCGTGTCGTACACCACGCCGATCCTGCGCATCGCCGCGTCGACGAGCCGTCGTCGCTGCGCGGCATCGAGCGGCTGCGTCAGCCGCGCGACCACGCATGCGCCGCGGTCGGAACGCGCGACAAACCGCGACATCGTCGTGACGCGCGACAGCGGAAACGTGCTCTCCGCGATCAGCGCCTCGCCGCCGCGCTCGCCGACGACGATTCCAACGTGATTCGTCCATGAGCGCGTCGCGCTCGCCACTTCGAGAAACGGCCGCACGGTGACGCGGATGAAGACGATGTCGCCGATTTCCGGTTCGACCGGCAACGGCATCGCATGCGATTCTGGCGAACCGGCGGAAAGGAGGCGCCCGCGGCGTGCGTCGGGCGATCGGACCAGAGACGGCTGGCGGCCGGTGTCGACGACCATACGAGTCTCGCGCAAGTGAACATGGCGCGAGCATGGCAGGCGTTGCCGCGCGCCGCATCCGCTTCATGCGCGAGGGTGCGAATCCGCGCCGCCGGGTGGCGGATTTCGATACCGGCACGAGGCGCAAGGCGCCGAAGCGTGGAAGCCGTCAGTGCGTCGCCCCCAGCGCGACGCGCAGCCGCTCCATCAACTGCGTGTAATGCCGCAGCACGTCGTCCTTCGGCACGACATTCGCGGTCGAGAAACGCTCGGACCACACCGGCTTCCACTCATACGAACCGTGCACGCTGCGGTCGCCGTCGGGCGCCTGGATCAGCGAGCGGATCCGCGCGTCGCGGCCCGGCCCCGTGTGCATTTCGAACAGCGCATGGATGAACGTGTGATACGCGTCATACACGTCGTCGTCGAACAGGTAGCGGTAGATGTGGAACGTGCGGTCGAGCTCGCGCTTCGCGCGGATCACGTCGTCCGGCGAGATGTCCTTCCAGTAGCCGATCCACGTGTAGAAGCACAGCAGCGCATTGAGCTGCGGCGCGACCGTGTCGTACAGCGCGAGCCGCTTCTCGATCAGCCGCTGGTTGGTCCACTGCACGAGTTCGAGCCGCTTCAGCCGGCGCGCGACGAGCCAGCCGAGACAGGCGACCGACAACGGCGTCAGCACGCCGAGCACGAGCTTGACGATTTCCAGCGAATTCCACGGCGTATTGAATGGCTGCATGTAGGGCTCGACAGGAAGAAACGCATTCACGGCAACGCACGACCCGGCGCGCCACGCAGCGCCGTTCGGCCGATCGCGTCGGCATAGACCGTTAGTTGCTTGCACATCGAACACCGCATGACTGCGCCGGCAATGCATGCGATGCGACTCGCTCCGCCAGTTTATCGGGCGATTGTCACCGCGGCACGACCGCTCGTCGACACGCCGCCGCGCTACCGCCCTGCTTCAGGTCGGTAGCGCCGACGTGAGCTTGACCTTCTGCATCGGAATGTCGGTCTTCACGCTCAGCACCCCGGGAATGCGCGTCAGGTATTCCATCTGGAAGCGCCGGTAATCGTCGATGTCGGCCGCGACGACGCGCAGCAGGAAATCGCAGTCGCCTGCCATCAGGTGGCATTCGACGACTTCCGGCATCTGCTGGACGGCCTCGGCGAAACGGTTCACCGATTCCGCGTCCTGCCCCTTCAGCCATACGCGCGTGAAGATCGTCAGCCCCTTGCCGACCTTCGCCGGGTTCAGCACGGCCACGTATTTCTCGATCACGCCGGCTTCCTCGAGCAACCGCACGCGCCGCAGACACGGCGACGGCGACAGCCCGACCTCGTGCGCAAGCTCCACGTTCTGCATGCGGCCGTCGCGCTGCAGCGCGCTCAGGATCCGGCGGTCGATAGCGTCAAGTTTCATTTGGCATCCGATTCCAAAAAATTCTGGTATCCCACGTTCAATGCCAAATTCTGAGAAAAATCTGGCGACAACGCAACCCGATTCGAGTCAAAAAAGCAGACAATCCCTTCCCCGAAGGAGGAGTAATGAGCAGTAGCGTTTCAACGTCGTCCGGGCTTCGCGACAGGCCCGCCTATGTCGCCGAGATGGGTCGCGGTTTGCGCGCGGCGCTGCCCGTCATGCTGGGTTTCGTGCCGTTCGCGCTGGTGCTGGGCGCGCAGGCCGCGCAGAAAGGGCTGAGCCTGTTCGAGGTGCCGATGATGACGGGCCTGAACTTCGGCGGCGGCTCCGAATTCGCGGCGATCCATCTGTGGACGTCGCCGCCGCACATCGCGCTGATCGTCGCGATGTCGTTCCTCGTGAACTCGCGCCACATCCTGATGGGCGCCGCGTTCGAGCCGTATATCCGTCGCCTGCCGCGCCGCCGCGCGTTCGTCGCGCTGTTCTTCATGTGCGACGAGAGCTGGGCGATGTCGCTCGCCGACGCGCGCGAGCGCTCGGCGACGCACATCAGCGTGTCCTATTACGCGGGCATCTGCATCGGGCTCTACCTGACGTGGATCTCGATGACGACGCTCGGCGCGGCGGTCGGCCCGACGATCGGCAACGTCGAACAGTACGGCTTCGACATGGCGTTCACGGCCGTGTTTCTGGTGCTGCTGCGCGGGATGTGGAAAGGGGTGCGTGCGAGCCGCCCGTGGTTCGTGAGCCTCGTCGTCGCGGCAGCCACCCATCTCGCGCTGCCCGGCGCGTGGTATGTCGCGGCCGGCGCCGGCGCGGGGCTCGTCGCCGCGCTGCTGTGGGAGCCGCGCGATGCCTGAGCTTCCGGATTTCGGCACCGTCGCGACGATCGTGCTGATGGCGTCGACCACCTACCTGTCGCGCATCCTCGGCTACGTGCTGCTGCGCAACCGCACGCTGAGCCCGCGGATGGCGTCGGTGATGGAGAACGTACCCGGCTGCGTACTGATTTCGGTGATCGCGCCGGCGTTCGTGTCGACGCGCCCGGCCGACCTGCTCGCGCTCGCAATCACGCTCGTCGCGGCGACGCGCCTGTCGATCCTGCCGACGGTCATCGTCGGTGTCGTGTCGGCCGGCCTGCTGCGTTATCTGCTCGGCTGAGCGGGTTCGGCTTGCCACACCGGCACCGCACATTCGACGACACGATAAACGGGCGCGCGATGCGCCCGTTTTCGCGTCCGCGCCAGCCGGCGCCCCGGGCGTGACACGACGATCCTCGCGCCGGAGTGCTAGCCTTGTGGCTTGCGCCACGCCGTACTCCCCTCTCATTGCCCTTCACGAGGATCGTCCCGATGCAAGCAACCCGCCCGCTGTTCGACCGTGTCCTGCTCACCAACGACGACGGATTCGACGCGCCCGGCCTCGACATACTCGAACAGGTCGCCACGCCACTCGCGCGCGAAGTGTGGATCATAGCTCCAGCCGAGGACCAGAGCGGCACGTCGCATTCGCTGAGCCTGCATGAACCGCTGCGCGTGCATCGCAAGGGCGAGCGGCGCTTCGCGGTGCGCGGCACGCCCGGCGATTGCGTCGCGATCGCGGTCAGCCACCTGATGAAGGGCGCGCGGCCCGACGTCGTGCTGTCCGGTGTGAATCGCGGCGCGAACCTCGGCACCGAAACGGTGTTTTCCGGCACGGTCGGCGCGGCGATGACGAGCATGCTCGTGGGCGTGCCGGCCATCGCGCTGAGCCAGGCCTTCATCGATCGTAACGCGGTGCCGTGGGGAACGGCGCTCGCGCACGCGCCGGACGTGATCCGCCGGCTCGTCGCCGCCGGCTGGGACAGCGACGCATGCCTCAACGTGAATTTCCCGCCGCGGCCGGCCGACGACGTGCGCGGCCTGAAGGTGACGAACCAGGGCGCCGGCACGCTGCAGGGCGTCGAGATCGTGTCGGGACGCGATCCGCGCGAGATCGACTATCACTGGCTGAAGCTCGCGCGCGCACCGCGCGACGACGATGCGGATTCGGAAACGGTCGCGCTCGGCGAAGGGTATATCTCGGTCACGCCGCTCAAGTTCGAGCGCACGCACGATCAGGCGCTCGCGCGGCTGCGGTCACATCTCGGCTGATCGCAAGCGCCTTCGAATGGCGCCGGCGGTTGCGCATGCGATGTCGCCGCGTGACCGCATCACGTCAGATTCAACCCGCCGTCGAGCATCACGATCTCGCCCGTCACGTAATCGGACGCGACGAGCATCGCGACCGTCTGCGCGATATCGTCCGGCGTCGCCGCGCGACGCATCGGCGCGCGTTCGCGCCAGAGCTGCTGCGCGTCCGTCCAGTCGGCGGTCAGCGGCGTATCGACGAGCCCCGGCGCGACCGCATTGACGCGAATCGCGGGAGCAAGCGTGCGCGCGAGCAGCCGCGTCGTGTGATTGAGTGCAGCCTTCGCGGCCGCATACGGAATCGACGCGCCCTTCGGCCGCACGCCTGCATGCGAGCTGACGTTCACGACGCACCCGGCCCGCCCGCGCGACGCCGACTCGCGCAGCGCGGCCTCCGCTTCGGCCACCAGCCGGAACGGCGCGATCACGTTGATTTCGTGCATCTCGCGCCACACGTCGGGCGTGGCCGCCGCGAGATCGTCATGCGGAATCACGCGGCTGACGCCCGCATTGTTGACGAGTACGTCGAGCCGGCCGTGCACCGCGAGCGCGTCGCGGATCAGCCGCACGCGTTCGGCATCGTCGGCGAGATCGGCCTGCACGTACGCGCCGCCGAGTTCGCGCGCCATCGCGCGGCCGGTGTCGGCCGAACTGCGCGAATGCAGGATCACCACATAGCCGTCGGCCGCCAGGCGACGCGCGACGGCCGCCCCGATCCCCGACGTCGAGCCGGTGACGAGCGCGACCGGCCGGTGCATGCGCGACGCGCGCGGCTCGCCGGCGGCTTCGGTTTCTGGAGCGGTTTCGGTTTCGGTTTCGGCGATCGGGGCAGACATCGGCGGCAGCGGCGCGTCCATGGCGTGGGACCTTGTCAGTGGCGTTCCCGCATCATAAGCGCGACGGGGTCGCGGGAAGCGAATTCATCCTCATTGGCCGAACGGCCTGCTCCGGTGATACGTGCAATCGACCGTCACGGCTGTTTCGGCAACTCGACATACTCCTCGAGCTCGCCGGCGATATAAAGCCGCTTGCCGATTCGCGGGTATTCGCACACGTCGTGCTCGAGCCGCTGCCCGCCGACGAGCAACTCGAGCGGCGCCTTGCCGGTGTTCTGCACCGTATGCGCTTCGCCGCCGCGCGGAAAGCCGATGAAATCGCCGGGCCCGATTTCACTGGCGTGCTCGCCGATCGTCACCGCGCCGGTGCCGGACAGCACGTACACGAACTCTTCTTCGTACAGGTGACGGTGATACTCGGCCGATTCGTGACCGGGCATCAGCGTGAGCAGGTGAACGCCGAATTGCGTCAGGCCGGTCAGGTCGCTGAGCTGCCGCTTGAGACGTACGGCGTTGGGATTGAGCGAATGCACCGCGCGCGTGGGTTCCATCTTCGCGATATCGGCAGCCTTCAGCAATTCCCGGGGACAGGGAGTCGACATGGGGAGCTCGCAAGCGTGAATGCTTCGGTTGGACGCGGTGCCGGCGCGGCCCGCGCGGAATGGCTATTGTCCGATATTTTCACGCTTGCAGACGTGCCGCAAATCCCGCCGGCTCCACTGCACTGCATCGAATACCATAAAGTTGCACACGCATCCATGCAGGCGGCAAACGATGCGTGACGCTCAACTCACGTGCACGCCGCGCAGCTTCGTCAGCAATGCGACGAGACGATCGATGTGCGCATCCTCGGTGCGCCACGACGACACGCTGATCCGGAACGCCGGCCGCCCCTGCCACACGGTCGCGCCGAACCACACGTCGCCCGACGCCTGCGCGGCTTCGAGGATCGCCGCCGTTTCCTCGTCGGTGCCGGCGCGTACGAGCACCTGGTTCAGCACGACGCGGTTCAGCACGTCGTAGCCGGCCGCCCGCAGGCCGTCCGCGACCCGCGCCGCCTGCGCGCAATGCCGCTCGACCATCGTCGCGACGCCGGCGCGGCCGAGCGAGCGCAGCGCGGCCCACACGGGAATGCCGCGCGCGCGTCGCGAGAATTCGAGGTTCAGGTTCTTCTGCGCATCCTGCGCGCCGCTCAGGTACACGGCGTCGCTGTTCATCGCGGTGGCGAGCGCGGCCGCGTCGCGGCAGATCACCATCGCGCCGTCGTACGGCGTGTTGAGCCATTTGTGACCGTCGGTCGTCCAGCTGTCCGCGCCGTCGATGCCATCCGTCAGCGCGCGCTTCGACGACGCCCGCGCCCACAGGCCGAACGCGCCGTCCACGTGCACCCACGCGCCGGCCGCCTTCGCGGGCGGAATCAATGCCGCGAACGGATCGAATTCGCCGGTGTTCACTTCGCCCGCCTGCACGCAGAAGATCGTCATGTCGTCGAGCGGCGGCAACTGCGCCGGGTCGATCCGGCCGTGCGCATCGACCGGCGCGACGACGATGCGCTTCATTCCGAAGCCGAGCACGCGCAGCGCCTTCTTCACCGTGATGTGCGCGAGCGCGGAGATCACGACTTTCACCTCGGGCGCGCCGATCAGGCCGTCCTCGTCGATATCCCAGCCCTTGCGCGCGAGCAGCGCGCGCCGCGCGGTCACCAGCGCGACGAGCGTGCAGGCCGTCGCGCTGGTGCCGAAACCGACCGCGCTGCCTTCGGGCAGCCCGAGCGCCTCGACGACCCAGCGCGCGGCCTGGCGCTCGAGCGTCGCGGCCACCGGCGAATTCGCGTACGACGACGCGCACTGGTCCCACGCGAGCATCAGCCGCTCGGCCGCCGCCGCGGCCGGCAGCGTCGCGCCGATCACGAAGCCGAAGTAGTTCGGACCGTTCGATGCGACCGTCGCGGGTGTGCCGTGCTCGTCGAGCAGGCGCAGCACGTCGTCGGCCGGGCGTCCCGTATCGGGCAGCGCTTCGTCGAACGCGGCGAGGCCGGCCAGTGCGGCCGCATCGGGAAACGCGCGCCGTTCGTTCGTTGCAGCCAGATACGCGTGCGCGCGTCGGTCGGCGTCGGCCAGCAGGGCGAGTTCATCCATGTCGGGTGCCTCGGTCAGGGTCAGAGTTGGGAGAGATCGCGGCCGAGCTGCTGCAGCGCGCCGTCGATCCGCTTGTAGTACGTGAACTTGCCGACGCGGGTCGCCTGCACGAGCCCGGCGTCCGCGAGGATGCGCATGTGGCGCGTGGTCGTGGCCGGCGCGATGCCGAGCTTCTCGGTGATATACGTGCAGCACACGCCGAGTTCGTCGAAGTCGCCGTGCGGCTGCGGCGGGAAATGCTTGCGCGGCTGCTTGAGCCAGCGCAGCACGGCCAGACGGCTTTCGTTGGCCAAGGCGCTGATGCGGATAACGTCGTCCATGGGGTTCGGCTTCGCTTGACGTTTTGAATATTAGCTAAATGACGAAATGTGGGCAACGAATTTGAACAGCGGTTTCAGCCCGCGATGCCGCGCGCCCGTCGCACCGTCGCGCATTCGATGCGCTCACGGCGAGATCGCCGTCGCAACGTCTCGCAGGCCGCGCGCGGGCAACGTGCTGTTACGCGAGCGCCTCCGCCAGCCGGTCGATCAACGCGCGCACGCGCCGCGGCTGCGCGGCACGCCCCGGATAGACGATCTGCAGATCCACATCGCCCGGCGAGAACGCGCCGAGCACCTCGACGAGCGCGCCCGACGCCAGATCCCGTTCGACGTCGACCAGCGATTTCAGCGCGATGCCGTGCCCCGCGATACACCACGCGCGCACGAGCGCGCCGTCGTTGGCGACGCGCCGGCCGCGCACCACGATGCGCTTCAATACGCCATCGATGCTGAACGGCCATTCGGCATACAACTCCTGGCCGAAGCGCATCACGATGCAATCGTGTGCGGCGAGTTCGTCCGGGTGTGTCGGCGTGCCGTGTGCGGCGAGATACGCGGGCGCCGCGCACACCACGCGCCGCGCACGGCCGAGCGAGCGGCTGCGCAAGGAGCTGTCCGCCAGCGTGCCGCGACGGATCGCGAAATCGAGCCCCTGCCCGACGAGGTCGACATACCCGTCGCCGAGATGCAGGTCGACCGTCACGCCCGGATGTTCGGCCAGGAACGCGTCGAGGACCGGCACGACGCGCTCGCGCCCGAGATCGGCCGGCGCACTCAGCCGCACGGGCCCCGACAGCGTCTGCACGCCCAGCCGCACACGGCTTTCGAGCTCGTCGGCCTCGGCCAGCAGGCGCCGCGCCCCCTCCGCCAGCGTGCGCCCCTCGTCGGTCAGGCTGATCGCGCGCGTCGTGCGCGTGAGCAGCGCCGCGCCGTAGTGACGCTCGAGCGCCGTCAGCCGCTCGGACACCGTGGCCGGCGACAGGCCGACCTCGCGGCCCGCCGCGGCCAGCCCGCCCTTCTCCACGATGCGCAGGAACAGCGCGAGGTTGTCGAGCAGCATTGTTCGCTCCTTCCGAAGGATATTTTCGCTATCTTCTGGATTATCCGGGAAAGGCGCAAACGGTACATTGGTCGCCTGACGATCGACGCGCGGCCGCGCCGCGCTCACACGACGAAAGGACATGCACATGGAATACCGTACGCTCGGCCGCTCCGGCCTCAAGGTCCCCGTCCTGAGCTTCGGCGCCGGCACGTTCGGCGGCACCGGCCCGCTGTTCGGTGCCTGGGGCAATACCGGGGTCGATGAAGCACGCCGCCTGATCGACATCTGCCTCGAAGCCGGCGTCAACCTGTTCGACACGGCCGACGTGTATTCCGACGGCGCGTCCGAGCGCGTGCTCGGCGCCGCGCTCAAGGGGCGCCGCGACCAGGTGCTGATCTCGACCAAGACGGGCCTGCCGACCGGCGACGGCCCGAACGACGCGGGCACGTCGCGCGCACGGCTCGTGCGCGCCGTCGACGACGCGCTGCGCCGCCTCGACACCGACTACATCGACCTGCTGCAACTGCACGCGTTCGACGCCGGCACGCCGGTCGAGGAAGTGATGTCGACGCTCGACGATCTCGTGCGCGCGGGCAAGCTGCGCTATATCGGCGTGTCGAACTTCGCCGGCTGGCAGATCATGAAATCGCTCGCGGCGGCCGACCGGCACGGCTGGACGCGCTACGTGGCGAACCAGGTGTACTACTCGCTCGTCGGCCGCGACTACGAATGGGACCTGATGCCGCTCGGCGCCGACCAGGGCCTCGGCGCGCTGGTGTGGAGCCCGCTCGGCTGGGGCCGGCTCACCGGCAAGATCCGGCGCGATGCGCCGCTGCCCGAAGGCAGCCGCCTGCACGAAACGGCCAGCTATGGGCCGCCGGTCGACGACGAACGCCTGTACGACGTGGTCGATGCGCTCGACGCGATCGCGGAAGAAACCGGCAAGACGGTGCCGCAGATCGCGCTGAACTGGCTGCTGCAGCGGCCGACCGTGTCGTCGGTGATCGTCGGCGCGCGCAACGAGGAACAGTTGCGGCAGAACCTCGGCGCGGTGGGGTGGGCGCTGACCGATGCGCAGATCGCGAAGCTCGATGCGGCAAGTGCGGTGGAAGCACCGTATCCGTATTTTCCGTATCGCCGGCAGGCGGCGTTCGCGCGGCTCAATCCGCCGATGCGCGGGTAAGCCGCGACGGCATCGGCATCAGGCCGGCCCACGTGCCGCCACTGCGAGACGGCCGCCTATCCGGTCGCCCGGCGGATACAAGAGTGGGCCGCCATTCATTTTCAGTAGCCCGACGGACACCATTCCTACGCGCTAATTTGTCCGCCCGATTCGATTCACCGGACCGAACCCCGGCCGCACTCACTCCAGCGGCCGCGCCTTGATCCACAGAAACAGCGGCACGCGCGCCCACTGCTTGAGCAGATCCGTATCGGCATGATCGGGCGGCGGCTCGCGCAGCGACACGATCGCGAACCCGGCCGCTTCCAGCGCTTCCATATAGGCCTGCAGCGGCAGCGACCAGCCCGCGAAGTGCATCGACAGCCCGTCGCGCGTTTCCACGCCGTCGAAATGCTCTCGCCCGAAATAGCTGCCCGTCAAAACGAACGGCGCGTCGGGCTGCGGCCCGGCAAAGCCGCCGCGGTCGCGGAACGGATGCACGATCGAGATGAACAGCGTGCCGCCCGGCTTCAGCACGCGGCGCGCCTCGTTCAACGCGCGCTGCATGTCGTCGAGATCCATCAGCACGTTGTAGGCCATCACGAGGTCGAAGCTGGCCGCGTCGAACGGCAGTGCCGCCGCATCGGCCAGTTGATAGCGATGCGCGGAATCCGCGTGACGCGCCGCATCGAGCATCGCGGGCACCGCGTCGCTCGCGGTCACGTCGTAGCCGAGCGCCTTCAGCTCGCGGCTCACGCGACCTTCGCCACAGCCGATCTCCAGCGCGGCGCCGGTGCCACGGCCGATGTAGGCCGCGAGCCCCGCGCGATATTTCCAGAACGCATCGTGGCCCGGCTTGCCGGCCCAGTCGATCCATTGGTCGGCAACCCGCGTCCAGTGTTCGGTAATGGCTTTCGTGTCGGTCATGCGTGCTCCCGCCCGGTGTGCGTCGTCAGCTCAGGATGCGCATGGTAAGCCGAAGCGGCGACAACGTGCATCGATTACCCCGTTCGGCCAGTTTCCGTTTCAGGTCACGACGTTCTACAGTTACGAGGACGCCACCCGCGCCGCGCGCATCGCCCCGCTCGACGATGCGCGCCCCGATTCCGAGGAGAGCCATGCCGAGTATCTTCGCCGCGCCCGCCGATGCCCCGCCAAGCGCCGTCGCCGCACAAACGCGCATGGTGCACGATGTGGCGACGCTGAGGCCGTCCGACTACCGGTCGGCGGACGGCGCGTCGTGGGTCATCTCGACGATCGCGCCGGCCGCCGACAGCGGCGCGAGCGTCACGGGCAAGACCTATTTCGACACCGCGAAAGGCCGGACCGTCCCGGTACCCGACGCACGCCGCCGCTATGCGAATCGCGGCACGTGGCAGGTCGTCGCGAGTTCGGGCGCCGCCGTCCCCGCGACGGGCCGCTACGACTGGCTCACGCTCGCGTGGCTGCCCATCAACCGGCGGCCGCTGCCGCAAACGCCCGAGCACCTGTATTCGCCGTTCATCCGCGGCGGCACGATCGTCTATCGGTGGAATCCGGCCGCGGAAGGCGGCGAGCAGTTCGGCAACGTGCGGATGATCTTTCCGGAATGGACTCGGCACGTGGCCGATGCGTTGCGGTCCGCGCCCGCTGCGGGGCCAGACGGCGCGTCGTCGGCCCCGCCTGCGCTCGATCGCCTGACAACAGACACGAACCCGATGACCGCCGTGCTCGACTTCGGCGATGCGCTGCGTGAAGAACCGGTGGACCGGATCGTTGCACGACTGCCCGCGCTGCTGCGCGAGAAGGACCAGCACGAACTGTCGGCGGTCGTGTTCCTGTGTCTGTCGGCATCGCGCGAAGAGGACCGGCCGCGCTTCGTCGAAACGATCGACGCGACGATCGCGGGCACGGACGATCGCGCACGCCTGCTGGCGATCGCGTACGGCGCGTTCGCCGCGGGGCGGACGCAATCGGTTCCATTCCGCGACAGCGCGCTGAATGCACTCGTCAACGATGTATTCGGCGCGCTGAAACAGCGCACGACGGCACTCGGCGTGCCGGTCGCGCAAGGGTCGCCGTGGTACGAATTCTTTACCGCGTATCGACTCGGTGAAGCGGCGACGGGCAACGGCCAGTAATCGTCCGCGACGAGACGCCGTCGCGAAAGCAGTAGCCAATCTCCGACGCCGCTCGTCACTCGCCGCACGTTATCTCGACGCTTCCTCGGTGCAAACCCGCCGCGTCGACCCAATACCGAATCGATTTCCCCCGCTATTCGACGATTTGAATCGCACCGCGCCATGCTAGCTTTCCGTTCGGCCATAAGGCCCATTCCAATAATCTCAATCAAAAGACCAATCATGAAATCTGTTATCCGCCATGCCGCGCTGGCATTCGTGACGATCGGCCTACTGTCGGGCTGCGCCAGCAGCGTGACGCGCGACGCCCGCGATCCGGCAGGGGCCACCGTGACCGCATCGACGCCCCAGTTCGGCAAGAAACCCGTGATCGTGACGGTCACGCTCGACAACGCCGCGCAGGAAGCATTGAAAGACAACCTGAAGTTCGACGCGAAGAAACTCCAGGAGAAAATCGAAAGCGCACTGGACGCACGCAAGCTGCTGGCCAAAGCGGATGCAACCGATGCGATGCACCTGAATGTCGAAGTCACCGGCATTCGCGTGCGCTCGAGTTTCTCGGCCGTCATGTTCGGCTTCATGGCCGGCAGCGATTACGTCGACGGCACCGTCACGTTCGCCGATGCCGACAATCATCCGCTCGATCACTTCAAGGTGTCGGCGTCGTATGCGCTCGGCGGTATCGCGGGCATCGACAGCATGCGCATGGACTGGCTGTACGAGAAATTCACCGAGAAGACGATCGCGACGCTCGATCCGGCGACCGCGGCAACGCAAGGCGACGCGGCATCGGCAGCGTCGAAGAAGCTGTAAGACCCGACGCCCGACGGATCGTGGATGCGCGGCCCGTCGGGCCATGGCGGCAGCCCCGGTGCCGCCGCCAACGACCGGCCTGGCCGGTCCAAACCGGGTGTCGCGCAATGCGCGAGTGAATGCCCCGTGCTCGCATCTGGCAGCGTTTCGATTCCGTTGAACCAGCCGATATGCATCGGATGCGGTCCAGCCCACCGACCGCCACGAGACACCCGCCCGCGCGAACGTCGCTTGGCACGACGCTAAAAAAAGCGGCCGCTCGCGAGCGGAGCGGCCGTCAAGGAGAGATCCCTATGCGGGATACCGGCGGACACCACACCAGACCGGCCTGCGTATTGTTGATGAACAGTATCCCGCTGACCATCAGACCGGTCTGATTCGCTGCACGTTGACGTGCACATCACGCAGTCCTGACCGCCCGAGCGCCTGTCGCGATCCGCAACACGCCGTTACGTTCTCGGCGGGAACCCCCATACGCGGCAACCGGTCGAAACGCCGCACGACCGTCGACGGCTTCATCGTCGCGGCGGACCATCCCGTCTTCTGCCCCGCTCGATCACGTCCATTCTTCCTATTTCATGCTGAGCATCGGTCCCTTCTCGATCCGCGTCGTCGCGGTCGCCGTCGCCGCGCTGCTGGCGTGGCTCGTCGCGCGTGTCATCCAGCGCCGCCCGCCGGACGGGCATCACAAGACCGCGTCGAGCCTGATCCTCGACGCGCTGCTGCTCGGGCTGATGGCCGCGCGCGCCGGTTACGTCGCGCAATGGTGGCCGGACTATGCGGAGACGCCGCGCGCGATCGTCGCGCTCGGCGATGGCGGCTTCGACGCGCGCATCGGCATCGCGGCCGCGCTGGTGTTCGCGGGCTGGCGTCTGCGCCGCCTGCCTGCGCTGCGTCGGCCGGTGCTGGCCGGCATCGTCGCGGGCCTCGGTGCGTGGGGCATCGCGCAAGGCACGCTGGCGACGTTGCAACGCGGCGCGCCGCCGCTCGCCGCGATACCGCTCCAGGCGCTCGATTCGACGCCCGTATTGCCGGCGGGCTTCGTCGGCAAGCCGGTCGTCGTGAACCTGTGGGCAACGTGGTGCGCGCCGTGCCGCCGTGAGATGCCGATCCTCGAACAGGCGCAGCGCGATCATCCGGGCATCACGGTACTGATGCTCAACCAGGGAGAAAGCGCGCAAGCCGTTCGCGCTTTCCTCGAACAGCAGAGCCTGCGCTTCGATCACGTGCTGCTCGACCCTTCGCTGCATGCGATGCACGCGTATGGCTCGCGCGGGCTGCCAACCACGTTGTTCTTCAACGCGAAAGGCGAACTCGTCGAATCGCACATGGGCGAGCTGACCGCCGCACGGCTGAAGGACACCGTCACGCAACGCTTCGGGCAGTAATGGCCGACGGCTGACCGGAAGCCGCCCCACCTGTCCGGTATCGACCGCGTGACACGTCCACCCGGCAAGTGCCCGAATGCCTCATGTCCGTCCAATGGCCGGCGCCGCGCACGCGGCGTGATGCCGGCCCCGGTCTTCCCGCGTCACGCCCTCAGAACTTGTGCCGAATTCCCGCATGCACCATCAGTTGCCTCGACGTCGACGACAGATCGGCCGCCCCGGGGACATAGGCCTGATCGAGCGATGAGCCGGTCGCATCGCCGGCGATCCGCTGGTAACCGCCCATCAGATAGACGTCGGTGCGCTTCGACAGCGTGTAGTCGGCCATCAGCCCGATCGAATGGATCTTCGGCTTCGCGCTGCCCATGGTCGTGTCATAACGCACGGTCGTGTACACATACTGCGCACCGACGAAGAACGCCGGCGTGAACTGATACTTGCCGTTCACTTCGACGTTCTGGTACTTGATCGCCGCGACCGTGCCGCCCGCGAGCGGCCCCGTCAACGGTTCGATCGTCTCGTCGCCGAACAGGTAGCCGACGTTCGCGCTCTGCCGCGTGACGTTGCTGTTCGTATACGCGAACCCCACCGTCGCGGGCCCTGCGGTGTAGTTGATGCCCGCGCCGAAAATCCGCAATCTCGCCGACGCGAAGTTCGCATCCGCGCCGACCGACCCCGCGCCCGCGATCGCGCCGCCGGCCGTCGCGCCCGGTCGTCCGCATTCAGGAACGCCGCGCCGACGAGCAGGCCGCCCTGCTCGTACTGCGCGCCGACGCTCCACTGCCGGTTGTTCGCGAACCCGGTGTCGTTGCTGAAGTTGTACGTGCCGCCGAACGAGAAACCGCCAAAATCCGGGCTCGACGCGGCGCGTTGCTTCATCGACTGCCTGCTGCACGTGATCCGCCAGCATGCGCGCTCCGCGCGCAAGGAGGATGTCGCGCTGTTTCACACGCTCACGCTCCTGATCTGACCGCAAGCGCGGCGCCGGAATCCGGCGCGGCTCGAATCAGACTCGTCCGATAGGCCCGGCGATACGCGATCCGTACACTCGGGCCCATGATTTCGCTGATCCAGTCCTCCTTCGATACGGCGCGCGATGCCGTCACCCGTGTCGCGCGCCGCTCTTCGTTCCTGCGCAAGCTCGACATCGCGGTGCTCGCGCTGATCGTCGCGAGCGTGCTCGTCGTGATGGCCGACAGCGTGCAGGAGCTGCACCAGCAATACGGCCACGCGCTTTATGCGGCCGAATGGGCGTTCACGCTGCTGTTTTCCGCCGAATATCTGCTGCGCCTTTGCTCCGCGAAGAAGCCGGCCGCGTATGCGCGCAGCTTCTTCGGCATCGTCGACCTCGTGTCGGTGCTGCCGACCTATCTCGCGTTCTTCTTCCCCGGCCTGCACGCGCTGATCGACGTGCGGCTGCTGCGCCTGCTGCGCGTGTTCCGCATCCTCGGGCTGTCGATCTATCTCGAGGAAGGGCAGATGCTGATCCGCGCGCTCACGCGCGCGCGGCGCAAGATCTTCGTGTTCATCGGCGGGATGTTCGTGCTCGTCGTGATTCTCGGCACCGTGATCTTTCTCGTCGAAGGGCCGGAGCACGGGATCACGAGCATTCCGGTCGGCGTCTACTGGGCAGCGGTGACGATGAGCACGACCGGCTACGGCGACCTGACGCCCGTCACGCCGCTCGGCCGGCTGATCACGTCGTGCGCGATCCTGCTCGGCTACGGGATCATCGCGTTTCCGACCGGGATCATGGGCGCGGAGCTGGTTGCATCGGCGCTGGAGCGCAGCCGGGCCAATACGCGGCCCGCCGACGGCGACGGGCCGTGCTGCCCGCATTGCGGTGGCGTGTTCCCGGTGCAAGGTACAGCGGATACCCCCGCGCACGGCCGCGTGCCCGCCAAAGGCCGCGACGCGCGATAGCCGCGGCAAGAATCAGCCCTGTCCTATTCAGCTTCCCTTCCCACTGGCCGACACTGAACTCATCGAGCGGACGACCGCGACCGATCGCTCCGGGCCGTAACGGCCTGCGCATCGGTCGCAAGCGCTGGCGGTTTTCAAGAAAGTTCGCATGAAACCGCCCACCCAATGCCCCGCTCGCATCCGTCATTTCATCGAGGAGTTCACATGATCATTCGCGCTACCCTGGCGACGCTCGTCGCCGCCACGCTGACGACCGCCGCTTCCGCCCAGGTGCTTCACGAAAAAAACCTGTCGTTGAATCTCGCCGCCGACATCGCGCAGCAGACGATCCAGGCCTGCTCGGCCAGCGGCTACGACGTGACGGTCACCGTGACCGACCGAAGCGGCATCGAGCGCGCGGTGCTGCGCGGCGACAACGCGGGGCTGCATACGGTGGATGCGTCGAAGCGCAAGGCCTACACCGCGCTGTCGACGAAAACGCCGACCGCCACGTTGGCCACGAACCTGCAGAAGAACCCGGCCGCCGCGCAGATGACGGCCATCGACGGCTTCCTCGTACTCGGCGGCGGCGTGCCGATCAAGGCCGGTGACGAAGTGATCGGCGCGGTGGGTGTCGGTGGTGCGCCGGGCGGCCATCTCGACGAAGCGTGTGCGCTGCAGGGGATTGCGCGGGTACAAGCGAAGCTGATGTAGCGAACCGGCCGCTCCCTGACGGAGCGGCTTTTTTATCGGGCGCCGACACAAACCATGAAAGCGCGCGCTTCTCACCCCGCCTGCCCGCCCAGCATCTGCACGAACGCGGCCAAGCCCGTCAGCATGATCTGCACGCCCACGCACAGCAGCAGGAACGCGGACACGCGCATCGCGACCTTCGTCCCTTCGCTGCCGAGATAGCGTGCGAGCGTCGTCGCGCGGCTGTAGATCTGCCAGATCGCGAACGCGACGAGCGCCGCGACCGCCACCGACACGACACCCGACACCAGGTAATCGCTCGCCGTATGCGCACGATTGGCATGCAGCGCGATGCCGGCCGCGATCGAGCCGGGGCCGATCGTCAGTGGCACCGTCAGCGGAAAGAACGCGCGCGACATCAGCTTCTGCAGATCGTCGCCATGCATGGCGACGTCGCCGCCGGCCGGGACGTCCGGTGCATTCAGCATCGACCAGCCGGCCACCGCCACCGCGAAGCCGCCGCCCATCCGCAACGCCTCCATCGAGATCCCGAAGAAGTTCAGCACCGGCGCGCCGACGAAGAAGATCACGAGCAGCGTGAAGAACACGTTCGTCGCGAGCTGCTTCGACAGGATCGCGCGCTCGGCTTCGCTCAGCGATTGCGTGCGTTCGAGAAACACGAACGCCATGCCGAACGGGTTGATGATGCCGATCAGGCCCGTGAAGCCGAACAGGATTTCAGGGATCAGGCGGTCGAGCTGCATCGCGATCGTGCTCTCCGGTAACGAACGGGAATAAAAAAGCGGCCAGTCGAGAAGACCGGCCGCAAAGAGGAGATATCTCCATGATCCGGCACACGGGGGTATGCCGGGCCGCAGAAACTTGATTGTCGGGAATGTGAACCGGCAAGGGAATCAGTCGAGTCTGATTTTGTCGTCGCAGACCATCAGCATCGCGACGGCCGATCCCGGACAGACACCCTGAAACTGGCTGGACGCCAACAACGGCTCCGGCATATCTTTGCGCGCAATACGGACGAAACCCTGCCCGGCGAAGTAGTCTTCTGCCGTCGTGGTCAGCAACCCGACCGACCGGACGGCGCGAGCGCGGCATTGTTCGAGCAAACGGGCCACCAGCATGCGCCCCACACCGGCACGACGCGCGTGTTCGATGACGGCGATCGAACGCACGAGCGCATGACGTCCGTGGAACTCGATTCCGCCACATCCCACGATGCCGGATGCCGCATCGGCAACAACGAAATGCGGCAGATACAAGGCGACGCCCTCGGTCGGCAAACAGCTGACCCGAAGCAGCGCCTCGATCGAGGCCAGATCGGATTCGGTCGCTTGACGAATATGTGCCATGGTTGCACTCCCGGTTTGCTGCGACATCCCTGGATCCGACACGCTTACGCCAATCCAACCCTGCGCATCGGAATCTGGCCGAACGCCCCGGCGTCGATTCGATGGCGAACGCTAGGCACGCGCTTGATTGACGCGTTTCGAAAGTTCTTCCGCGCTTTCCTTCCGCTCGCTATACCGATCGACCAGATAGGGACCGACATCGCGCGTGAGCAGCGTAAACTTCACAAGTTCTTCCGTCACGTCCACGACGCGATCGAAATACGCGGACGGCTTCATCCGCCCCGCTTCGTCGAATTCCATGAAGGCCTTCGCCACCGACGACTGGTTGGGGATGGTCAGCATGCGCATCCAGCGCCCGAGCACACGCATCTGGTTCACCGCGTTGAACGATTGCGAGCCGCCGCTCACCTGCATCACCGCGAGCGTCTTGCCCTGCGTCGGCCTCACGGCGCCGACTGACAGCGGAATCCAGTCGATCTGCGCTTTCATGATCCCGGTCATTGCACCGTGACGTTCGGGCGAACACCACACCATGCCTTCCGACCACATCACAAGCTCGCGCAGCTCGACCACTTTCGGGTGGCTCTCCGGCGCGTCGTCGGGCAGCGGCAATCCGCCCGGATTGAACATGCGCACCTCGGCGCCCATCGCCGTGAGCAGGCGCGCAGCTTCCTCGACCAGCAGACGGCTGAACGAACGCTCGCGCAGCGAGCCGTACAGCAGCAGGAACCGCAGCGGATGCGTGGATGGCGCCGCAGGCCGCAGTTGCGCGACGTCCGGCACGCGAAACAGCGTGGCGTCGAGTTGCGGCAGGTCGTTCAGGGAGTCGGTCATGGGGCGGTTCTCTCGTGATCTCGAACCCGGCATTCGTACCAGCCCTTCGACCGGTTGACGATGCGCACGACCAGCAACATCACCGGCACCTCGATCAGCACGCCGACGACGGTGGCCAGCGCTGCGCCGGAATGAAAACCGAACAGGCTGATCGCGGCCGCGACCGCCAGTTCGAAAAAATTGGATGCGCCGATCAGTGCCGACGGGCATGCGATGTCGTGCCTTTCGCCGACCGCGCGATTGAGCCAGTACGCAAGCGCCGAATTGAAGAACACCTGGATCAGGATCGGCACCGCGAGCAGCGCGATCACCAGCGGCTGCTTCAGGATCGCTTCGCCCTGGAACGCGAACAGCAACACGAGCGTGGCCAGCAGCGCGGCGATCGACCACGGGCCGATCTTCGTCATCGCGGCATCGAACGCAGCCTGGCCGTTCGCGAGCAGCCGCCTGCGCATGATTTGCGCGAAGATGACCGGAACGACGATGTAGAGCACGACCGACGTGAGCAGCGTCGCCCACGGTACCGTGATCGCCGACATCCCCAGCAGCAGGCCGACCAGCGGCGCGAACGCGATCACCATGATGCCGTCGTTCAGCGCCACCTGCGACAACGTGAAGAGCGGATCGCCCCCTGTCAGCCGGCTCCAGACGAACACCATCGCCGTGCACGGCGCAGCAGCCAGCAGGATCAGCCCGGCGACATAGCTGTCGAGCTGCTCCGCCGGCAGCAGCGGTGCAAACAAGTGGCGGATGAACAGCCAGCCGAGGAACGCCATCGAGAACGGCTTGACGAGCCAGTTCACGACGAGCGTGACGCCGATGCCTTTCACATGCCGGCGCACCTCGTGCAGCGCGCCGAAGTCGACCTTGACCAGCATCGGCACGATCATC
This sequence comes from Burkholderia sp. AU17457, assembly GCF_002223255.1. NCBI lineage: Bacteria > Pseudomonadati > Pseudomonadota > Betaproteobacteria > Burkholderiales > Burkholderiaceae > Burkholderia > Burkholderia sp. AU17457. Next base: position 631,529 of record NZ_NKFB01000006.1, on the reverse strand, counting down.
ACCCAGATCAGCAACCCGACCGGCAGATTGACCTGCGCGTACGTCATCCGGCCAATCGCCTGAAACAGGCCGGGCAGCGCCTGGCCGAAGACAATGCCCGCGACGATGCACAGCGCCACCCATACAGTCAGGTAGCGTTCGAAGACGTTGATGGACGACTTCGCGAGAACCTTGCGCGGCGGGGCGACGTTGACGTTGTTCATGGCGTGGGCGTCGGTGTTGAAGTGGCGGCTGGCCGCTCGATGCTTCGAATGGCAACGCAAGCGATCAATTTTGCGAGATAGCGGTCAGCGCCACCTGGAGTTCGGTGTTGCTCATGCGATCGAGCGGCAGCGCCAGCAACTGCAGCATCCGGTAGCCGATCGCCTGCCGCGTCAGTTCGAAGGCAAGACGCTTGCCGTCGTCGCCCGTCACGTTCGACGGATCGACGTAGCCCCAATGCACGTTGACCGGGGTGCCGGGCCAGTACGGGCACGTCTCCGACGCCGCGCTATCGCACACCGTGATGACGACGCGCATTTCCGGCGCACCGTCGCCGACGAACTCGTCCCAGCTTTTGCTGCGATAGCCGCCGACGTCGACACCGGCATTCGTCAGCGCTTCCAGCGCGAACGGATTCAGACGGCCGCTCGGCGCGCTGCCGGCACTGTATGCACGCACATCCTTGCCGAGCGTCGCGGCCCAGTGATTGAGCATGCCCTCGGCCAGCACGCTGCGCGCCGAGTTGTGGGTACAGAGGATCAGGACGTTCGTGGTCATGGGCGAAGGCGCGCGAACGCGCGTCAGGATTGACGGGGACGATCGATCTTCCCGGAAGGCGAGCAGCCGGACACCGGCGAGCATGGATTGCCGCCGCAACAATTCTCCGTGAGATAGCCGAGCAGCCCGTTCATCGTGTCGAAGTTCGCGCAATAGAACACGAAGCGGCCGTCCTGGCGGCTCGTCACGAGCTGCGCGTGCGCGAGTTCTTTCAGATGAAAGGACAGCGAGGACGGCGGCACGTCGAGCAGCGTGGCGATCCGGCCGGCCGGCATGCCTTGTGGCCCGGCCTGCACGAGCGCGCGAAAGACCGCGAGGCGGGATTCATGCGCGAGCGCCGCGAGGGCGGCAATGGTTTCGTTGATTTCCATAATTCGATAATAGTCGAAATATGGAAATCAGGAAAGCGACGCCGATACACGGCGCCGCCGGGCCGTTCCGTCGGTCGATACCGGCCGCGCGACGCGCGCCGGTCAGCGCCCGACCAACCGTGTGTGACTCGGCAATTCAACCGTCAGATCGGTGCCGGCCGCTGCCGGCCGCGACGTGTCGCGCGTCGCGGCGAGCCATTGCGTAAACTCGGCGGCGGTCATGCCGACGGCTTGAGCCGAACTCGATACCGGCGTGGCCGCCGACGTATCGGTCGCTCGGGCAGCCGGTTGCGCATGCGGCATCGCGCCGCGTGCCGCAATCGCTGCATGTTGGACGGCAGGCGCGTTCGCGCCAGCCTGACGCGCCGCCTTGCCACGCGGCGCCCCTGCGGATTTCGCCGCCGGCCGCGCCGCAGCCACCGCAACCGGCTTGCGCGCCGACGATCCGCGATCGGCACGCGGCACCGCGGCTTCCGCGACGACAGCATTCGACGCGACAGCCATCGCCACCGCGACCGGTTCAGCCGCCGACCCGCTACCCGCGACGTGCAACGCGCGTGCCTCCGCGGACGCGGTTTCCGCCACCACCGTCGCGGCGGCCTTCATCTGCGCATCCGTCGGCGCCGCACGATCCGCCCGCACGATCGCGACTTCCGCCGCGTGGCCCGTGGCCCGCGCGACTTCCGTCGCCGCGACGGCCGCCGTCGGCGCTGCCGCGATCGCAGTCGAATAACCCGCGTCATGCTCCGCCGCATGCTGGCGTTCGTCGACCAGATGCGTCGCGACGATGCACGCCGCGCCGACCAGCGCACACGTCATCAACGTCAGACGCCAGCGGCGGCGCAGCGGATGCGGGCGCACCCATGCGCGGTTGTCCGAACCGAAATCCTCGGCGCGCACGACCTTGACGGGCCGCGCAGCGCCGACGACGTTGCCACCGTTCGCCGCGGGTGCCGGCACGCGCGGCGCGCCGTAGATATCGAACACGTGTTGCCGCGCCCGCCGGCTCGCCACGAACGGCCGGCGTCGGCGGCCGTACGGCGGCGGCACATCCGAGAACGGATGCACGAGCGGAATCGCGTAATGCCCGGTGATGTCCTGCATGCTCATGATGTCGACGACGCATTGCGCGACATCCGACATCCGCCGCGGCAATCCGTGCTCCCGTAGTTGAACGAATGGCTCCGAGTATCGCCGTCGCCCCGGTTCCGGTAAATCGGACTGCGTCACCTTCGGTCCGATGCGACGGTCAGCCTGGTCCTACCGTCGCGCCGGGGGCGCCCGAACGGACGGCGCCCTCCGCGCGCGTACCGCGCATCGCGCCCTCGCACCGTCCGTCGAACGCTCAACTGCCGCGATACACCGACACGTACCACGGCGAACACGCCACCGGCACGTGATGGTGCCGCGCCGGATCGGTCACGGTGAAACGCACAGGCACGACATCCGTCAGCGCATCCGCCACGCGGAAATACTCGCCGAGATGAAACCGCAGTTCGAACGCGCCGCGGCGCGCGAGATCGCCGTCCAGCATCGGCGCGTCGTTACGCCCTTCCGCGTTGCTGACCGCACGCGCGACGAGCGCCGGCGGCTGCTCGCGCAGGTCGAAGAGTTCGATCCGCACGCCGGTGATCGGCCTGCCGGTGGCGACGTCCAGCAGATGCGTGCTGATGCCCGTCATGTCGTGCTCCTTTTGCGCAGGTGCGGCCGTATCACGTGCCGCGGTAATACGTGTAGTTCCAGCGGCCGAACTGCACCGCGACATGCAGCCGCTCGTCGTCGCGCGCGACTCGAAAGCGGACCGGCACGACCGTCAGGAACGGCGACGGCACGTCACGTGCACGAAAGTACTCGCCGACATGCAGCGTCAGCGTGTACGTGCCCGCGCGATACGCGTCGCCGGCCAGCAGCGGCGTGCCGGTACCGCCACGCGCATCGACGGTCGCACGACGCATCGGCACGTCTTGCGTGCCGTCGACGCGCGACAGCTCGACGCGCATGCCTTCGGCCGGGACGCCGTTCAGCATGTCGACGATGCGCACGGTCAGATCGGGCGATGCGTCGCGCCGCACACCGGGCGCGACGCCCGGCGCGGATGCCCCGTCGGTTGCCCATGCGGGCACGGCGGCCAGCGCGGTCGTCGCCAGCACGAGCCTGCGTCGCCCCGTATCGATCACGTTCTTCATGCGATGCGTCTCCGCGGGCGCGACTTCCATCAGAACCGGCCGCGCAGGCCAATGAACACTTCGTTCGACGACAGCTTCGACTTCAGCTGTTCGTCACGTGCGTTGATGCGGTTCGCGAACGTGTTGAAGCCCGTCTCGACGTTGCCCATGTCGACATAGCGATACCCGAGATCGATCGAGAAACGCTTGTTGATCGCGTAGCTCACGCCCGCGCCGGCCGAGTATGCGAGGTTGGTCTGCGTCTTCGACGCGAAGCGGCGCGTATCGTTGGTCTGCCAGCCGTCGGCCGACACGATCGCGACACCGATACCCAGCGTGCCGTACACGGAGAAGCCGCGGCCGAGATCGAAGTCCTTGTAGCCGTTCAGCATCAGGCGCTGCGCCGACACGTGGAATTCGTTCGCATTCGCGTCGAACGGCGCCCAGTAGCTGGTGAAGTTGTTGGTGCGCTTGAACACGTATTCGCCTTCCGCGCGCCAGCCATTGCCGAACTGGTAGCCGAGGCCGAGCGAGCCGGTGACGTTCGAACCCGTCTCCGGGCCGCCGACGCGGCTCGCGACGCGCGGGCTCGTCAGCTCCATGTTCACCGCGTTGTCGAACGCGCCGATGACGCGGCCCGTCGCGTAGTAGCCGGCGTCGCTCTCGTCGGCGGTCTTCTTCGTCTCCGGCGCGGCGACGGTATCGGCGAAAGCGGCGCCCGAGAACAGCAGGGCGAGCGTGGACGGCAGGGCAAAGCGCTTGATCATGGTGTATCGAATCCTTGACGATGAATGACGAGTCGGAGAAGCCGTCATCGTAGGAATCGCGCCGCGATCGTTGAACCCGTTCGGCTACGGGTTGCGCCTCCGTAGCGCTACGGAGGCGAGCCGCCCGCGAGCGCCGCGTAATCGCGCACGAGTTCGACCAGCGACGCGGCCTGCAGCTTGTCGAACACGTTCGCGCGATAGGTTTCGACGGTGCGCGGCGACAGCCCGAGTTCGCGGGCGATCTCCTTGTTGCTGCCGCCGCGCACGATCCCTTCCAGCACCTCGCGTTCTCGCGCGCTCAGCGTCGCGAGGCGCGCCGTGCGGGTCTGATCGGCGTCGTCCTGGCCACGCCGCGCGGCCTGCCGGCGCAGCGCCTGCTGCACCGTGTCGATCAGCTCGTCGTCGTCCACCGGCTTGCGCAGGAAATCGAGCGCCCCGCGCTTGAACGCGCGCCGGCACGCGTCGACGTTGCCGTGACCCGTCATCACGATCACCGGCAGGTCGCGCCGCGCGCGCAGTTGGTCGAGCGCATCGAGGCCGCTCATGCCCGGCATCCGGATGTCGAGCAGCACGCAGCCGAGCGCCGCGTCGTCGGCATCGGCGAGGAAGGCCGATGCGTCCGGATAGCAGCGCGTCGGCACGCCGACCGTGCGCAGCAGCAACGCGAGGCCGTCGCGCACGGCTTCGTCGTCGTCGACGATCGCGACGACGGAGGCGTCGCGGACTGCAGACGGTTGAAGTGAATCGCTCATGCGGCCTCCGCGGCCAGCGGCAGCAGCAACGCGGCTTCGACGCCGCCCGATGGCAGGTTGCGCACCGTGAGCGTGCCGTCCTGGCGCTGCGCGAGCGTGTCGCACAGCGGCAGCCCGAGGCCGAGTCCGCGCGCACGGGTCGTGAAGAACGGTTCGAACAGGCGCGGCAGCGTCTCTTCCGGCACGCCCGGGCCGTTGTCGGTCACGCTGAAGCGGTAGTGCTTGCCGACGCGCGCGCCGCTGACGCGAATCTCGCCACGCGATGCACCCGTGCCAACGCCGGCGCCGGCCAGCGCGTCGCGCGCGTTCTGGATCAGGTTGTGCAGGATCTGCTCGACCGCGATCGGCTCCGCGAACGGCCGCTCGCGCGCCGCCGCGTTGTGCCAGCCGAGCGCGATGTGCTCGCGCGCGCATTCGTCGCGGTACAGGAACAGCAGCGTCTGCATGATCGCGTCGGGATCGAGCGCGCGGCGCTCGCCGCCATGCGCGGTCGTCACGGCTTCGCGCATGCGCTCCAGGATGGCGGCCGCGCGCTTTGCCTGCGCGACGCTCGTCTGCAGCGCGCGGCGCACGCTGTCGCGCTCGGTCGGCCGATCGAGCATGCGTTCGGCCGCACGCGTGTGGCTGACGATCGCGGTCAGCGGCTGGTTCAGCTCGTGCGCGAGGCCGGCCGCCATTTCGCCGAAGGTATCGAGCCGACCGAAGCGATCGAGGCGCGCCCGCGCATCCTCGCGGCGCCGCGCCTCGCGCAGCCGCCATGCGCCGAGCGCGCCCGCCGCGAGCAGCGCCGCCACCGCGTTCCACAGCCCGATCGGCAGCCACGGCAAATCGACGGCCGTCAGCGTGCGCGTGGTGCGCAGTACGAATGCCTGCGGCTGCGCGGGCAGGTGTTTCTCGAGATGCATCGTCCACAACGGCGTCGCGTCGCCGCTCACGCGCTGCAGCAACTCGACGCGGCGGTCGCGCAATTCCAGCGCCGCCGATGAAATCGCCGTCGACCAGTCGCCCGGCTGCAGCATCCGGCGCGGATCGACGCGCACGGCCCAGCCGGTCCCGGCGATGAGCCAGTATGCGGCCGGGCCGTCGAATGCGAGCCTGAACGGCTTGCCGGGCCGCTGCTGCGGCAGCGCGTCGGGGGCCGGTCCGCCGTCGGTCTGCCAGCCCGCGCCGGGCCGCCAGTACGCAAGCCCGTCGAGCTGCGGCATCCGTTCGCGCAGGTTGTCGAGCATGTGCGCAGGCGGCGCGGCCAGCGACGACGCGCCGAGCGTCGCGAGGATCGCCTCGTGCTGCGCGGCCTTCTGCGCGAGCAATCGGATCGTGATGCTCGAATCCTGGAAGAAGCGGCCGTACGCGTCGGACACGGCGCGCGAGATGAGGAACGCAGTGCCGGCGAGGCTCAGCGCGAGCCACGCGGCCAGCGCGGCGATTCGGAAAGACGGTTTCATGTTCGATGGCAAGCCGGAAAACGGGCCGGGCACTGCACGAGACGATTGCCGCCCCCTGCGCCGGTGGTCGTCATTGTCGGCAAATCGACGCAGCCCGTGGTCCGAATCCGGTTATGCCGGCTGTCAGCCCAGTCCCAAACCGCGGCAACATCGATTGCACCGCCTGCAATTTCAGACTGGGCTGATTTTCTTCAGACTCCGAACCGACCAGAATCGGCTTGCTTGTTCTCCGTTGCCTCCTGGAGTACAGGCTCCATAGTCGATACTTTTCCCGCCTCCCCGGCGGGACTTTTTTTGGACGGCGTCACGCCGCTAACTGCCCGGAACCTGTCCGGCCATGATCCCGCCTCTTTTCATCCGACCGCGTACGCCTGCCGCACCCGCGCCGCACCGGCTTCACCCGTCCGCATCGTGACCGACGCCCCTTCCACCGCCATCGCGATCCTGACGATCGACCATCCGAGCCGCGGCACGTTCGACGACCGGCTGCGTCGCGCCGGCTACGGCTACGACCGCCTGCGCATCGACGACATCCTGCGCCGCGCCGGCTACCGGCCATCGCGCTTCGAATATCTGCCCGACCTGCTCGCGGCCTGCGACACGCGCGCGTTCGATCTGTTCGTCGTGCAATGCGAAACGGCCTGCCGGCGCACGACGGACGCGATCCATGCACTGCGCGCGCGTTTCGCCGGCACCGTCGCGATCGTGTCGATCAGCCAGCGCGACGCGGAGCTCGCGCGCTCCGCGTGTTTCATCGCCGGCGCGAACGAGCATCATCCGTACGCCGTGCCGCCGGACACGCTGATCGCGAGCATCGCGACGTGGCTGCGCTGGTCGCATCATCGCGCGACCCATCATCGCCACTGGCGTATCGGCGCGTTCGAGTTCGATACGGCCACGCGCAGCGTGAACGTCGCCGGCCGCGAGCACGTGCTGACCGAGAAGCATTTCCAGATCGCGACCGCATTCTTCCTGAACATGGGCCGCGCACTCGACCGCGCGCACGTGAGCCAGCTCGTGTGGGGGTCGCTCGTCGCAGCCTCCAGCCGGCGGCTCGACACGCACGTCGCGTATCTGCGCGACCGACTCGAACTCGACGGCCGGCACGGCGTGAAGATGATGACGATGTACGGGTTCGGGTATCGGCTCGTCACGTGCGAGCCGGGCACGCCGCCCGACGACGACGAAGCGGCGCCGCGCCGATAGCCGGCCCCGTGGCGCGATCGCCGCCCGCCGATCGGCCCGCCGGCACCCGGCAACCCTGACAGGCCCCATTGCGCGCTGATCGGACTCCATTATCATGGGGGCACCCTGGCCGACCGCCCCGCTCCCGATGGACCACCGCGCCGCACCCGATCATTCCCGCTCCGCCGCCGCGCACCCGTCCGCCGCGCCGACCCGCGTCGGCCGCCGCCAACGCGCGCTGCTGTATGCCGGCGGCGCCGCCGTGACCGTCGCGATCCTGCTCGCGAGCGGCCTGATGCTGTATACGATGGCGCGCGAGGCGATCCAGGCGCGCTATACGACCTTCGCGGTGCGCCAGTTCCTGGTCCAGATCGAATTCAAGATGCGCACGACGGGCATGGACACGCTCGTCACGCACGACGAAGCCGTGTGGAATTCGCGCGCGACCGATCCGGCGCGCGTCGCCGCCCTCGCGGCCGGTCGCGGCCGGCTGATCATCCAGGGCAGCCCGGCCTTCCCGCCGACGCTCGTGCTGGCCGACCTGTCGCCCGCGCACCCGGCCGACAGCTACGCGCACGATCTGGCGATGGCGAGCGACATGAGCTATCGCGTCGGCGCGTACGTCGCGAAGCACGACGCCGATCGCGCGATCGCCGGCTACGCGTATCGCCCCGACCGCAGCTTCGCGGTCGTGATTCCCGAACCGGTGCCGCCCGATCCGCTCACCGCGTCGCCCGCGACCAATGCAGCGACGCTCGTCGCGAAAGTCGCCGCCGGCATCGGCACGCCGCCGCCCGGGCAATACGAATGGCATCCGCCCGTCTACGACCCCGTGCAGCGGCGCGACGTGTTCCGGATCGCCGGCGCCGTCTACAACGCGCAATCGCCGCGCGCCGTTTTCCTGTCGACGCTGCCCGTCGACGTGCTGCGCACGCGTTTGTCCGCAGGCGAGACGACCGACGCGGCGATCGTCGTCGATGCTCACGGCCGAACGTTACTGCGCGCGGGCACCGCGGCCGACGACGACGCCACGCGCGCCGCGATCGAACGCCTCGCCGCGCATACACGCGAGGCCGCGCGCCGCGGCGGCCCGCGCACGGCGTTCGGCGACGGGCTGTTTTCGCTCAGCCAGCCGATTCCTGAAACCGACTGGACGCTCGTGCAGGCGTTTACGCTGCGCTCGCTGCTCGCGACGATCGGCCTGCGTGCAGGCTGGTACGTCGCGGTCATGCTGGCCGTGATCGCGCTCGTCTGGTGGCTGCTCGTGCGCTTCGACCGCCGTGTGCTGAAGCCCGACGACGCGCGCACGCGCCGCGTGATCGACAGCGAGAACCTGAACCGGACGATCGTCGAAGCGGCGCCGTCCGGCATCGCGCTGCTGTCGCTCGCCGACGGCGCGGTGCTGCTGCAGAACGACACGATGCGCGACTACGATGCGCGGCGGGCCGGCGAGCCTTCGTTGCCGGCGCGGCTGCTCGCCCGCTTCGACCGTTCGCCCGCCGCCGCCGCGTGGCAACCCGATCTGCACGTGACGCTGCCCACCGCCGACGGCGAGGCCGTCGACCTGCTCGTCAATCTCGTGCGCACGCGCTTTCGCGACAGGGACGTCGTGCTGTGCAACTTCTCCGACATCACGTCGCAGAAGAACATCGAGCGCCGGCTCGACGAAGCGGCGCGCGCCGCCGACGCCGCGAACGACGCGAAATCGGCGTTTCTCGCCACGATGAGCCACGAGATCCGCACGCCGCTCAATGCGATCCTCGGCAACCTCGAACTGATCGGCCGCGAACCGCTCGCCGATTCGCAGCGCGAGCGGCTGCATACGGTCGAGGGCGCGTCGTCGGTGCTGCTCGATCTGATCAACGACATCCTCGACCTGTCGAAGATCGAAGCCGGCCAGATGACGATCGAGGCGATCCCGTTCGATCTCGCGGAAACGATCCGGCGAACCGGCGCGATGTTCGAGCCGCTCGCGGCCGCGAAAGGGTTGCAGTTCGACGTGTTCGTCGACGACGCGCTCGCGTCGCGCTACGTCGGCGACCCGACGCGCATCCGGCAGATCGCCGCGAATCTCGTCGGCAACGCAATCAAGTTCACGAACCACGGAGAAATCACGCTCGAGGTCTACCTGCGCGACGATACGGACCCAGAATCGCCGGTCGCGATCGGCGTCAGCGACACGGGCATCGGCATGACCGACGCGCAGCGCGCGGCGCTGTTCCGGCCTTTCACGCAGGCCGATACGTCGATCACGCGCCGCTACGGCGGCACGGGCCTCGGCCTCGCGCTGACGAAGCAGCTCACGCAGATGATGCACGGCACGGTCGACGTGAAGAGCGAACCCGGCAAGGGCAGCACGTTCGTCGTCACGCTGCCGCTGCGCGCGGCCACCGACGCGCAGATCGCCGAGCACGACGCCGCGCAGGCCGGCGATGCGGCGCTGCCGCCGGTCACCGCGCGCGTGCTCGTCGTCGACGATCATCCGGTCAACCGCACGCTGCTGCAAGGACAACTCGTCACGCTCGGCTATGCGGCCGATGCCGCCGACGAAGGCGCGGCGGCGCTGCGGCGCTGCGCGGATACGCGCTACGACCTCGTGATGACGGATCTGAACATGCCGGGGATGGACGGCTATACGCTCGCGCACGTGCTGCGTGCGCAGTATCCGGGGCTGCCGATCGTCGCCGTCACCGCGCATGCGAGCGCGGCCGAGCATGCGCGCTGCGCGGAAGCGGGCATCGTCGCGGTGCTCGTGAAGCCGGTGCTGCTCGATACGATCGATCGCACCGTGCGGCGTTACGCGCAGACGGCCGCCGCGCAGGCGCCCGCCGCGCGCACGCTCGTCGATCTCGCGCAAGGTCCACTGCCGCCGGACGTGCATGCGCTGCTCGACGCGAGTCGAGCGCAATCGGTGGCGGCGATGCACGACGCGGCATCGCGCAACGATATCGCCGCGCTGCGTCACGAACTGCATTCGCTGCGCGGCGCGTTCGCGACGATTCACGAACATGCGGTGGCCGATGCAATCGGCGAACTGCAGGCCATCGTGCACGGCGGCGACCTGACGTCGTTCGAGGCGCGGCTCGCCGACGCGGACGCGCTCGCGCGCGAAGCACTGCAGCGGCGCGCGACGCAGGCGCCGGCTACCTGAATCCCGCACGGCCGGCCCTCGCGCGCCGGCCTCCTCCCTCCATCGCCTTTCGTTCCGCGGCGCAGGCCCGCGGCGCGTCGTCGCGCGCGTAGGACTGGGCCTACACGGTCGCTATCTCGAATCAGCCAGGGACGACTGATTAGGACGAGGCCGATCCCTACCATCGGTTTGTGAACTGACAAACTGTAAGGAGTAGGGACATGAACAAGACTTATCGCAGCGTCTGGAATGCCGTGACCAACACGTGGACGGCCGCGGCCGAAACGGCGAAGTCGCATTCGAAGGGCTCGGCGCGCGCGGCACGGCAAGCGGTGATCGCGATCGCGCTGGGCGGCGCGGCGATCGGTGGCGCGGCCGCGGCGGAAACGTGCACGACGGAAGACGGGTCGAGCGGGACGGTCGATGCGGCGGGGGTGTGCAAGGCGGCAGACGGTGGTGCGATCGGCATGATGGGCACCGTCGGGACGATGGCGACCGACGATACGACCTTCGTAAAGGTCAACGCTACTGCAAATCCTGCAAACGCAACCGGCGCCAATGCGATCGCCATCGGTCAAACCGTGACTTCCGCGGGTTCGAGTTCAGTTGCCATCGGCTCCAACACGACGGCCAGCGGCCTGCACTCGGTTGCACTTGGTGCAGGCGCAAAGAACGCAGACGCCAGCGACCGGCAAATCGCGATCGGCGGCCAAGCGCAAACCGCCGGAAAGTACACGATCGCGATGGGCTACCTGGCATCGGCAACGGTCGAAGATGCGCTGGCATTCGGACGCGCTTCGTCCGCGACGAACACCGGCGCGGTGGCGATCGGGGCGAGTTCGACTGCCGGCGGCTCGGGCTCGACCGCCATCGGCCAGTCTGCAGCTGTCGTCAGCGGCGCGACGAACGCCGTCGCGCTCGGGATGAACGCGCGTGTGGCGAATTCGAACTCGGCCGCCATCGGGTCCAACGCGTCCGCGGCGGGCAATTTTTCGAGTGCGCTGGGCAACGCGTCCACCTCGACCGGCACCGCCAGCATGGCGCTCGGCGGCAATTCGACGGCAACCGGTAACTATAGCGTTGCACTCGGCAGCGCCATCGGCGCCGGCCGCGCTGCGGTGGCAACCGGCAACGCGTCGGTCGCGATCGGCACCACGTCCAGCGCCGGCGCCAACAACGCCGTCGCATTGGGCTTCGGCACGGTTGCGGACCGAGACAACACCGTATCCGTGGGTGCAGGTGTTCCCAATATCGACGGGAACAAGTTCACCCGCCAGATCGTCAACGTCGCCGCCGGCACGGAAGACAACGATGCCGTGAACGTCGGCCAGATGAACACGGCGCTGTCGACGAAGGTCGACGATACGTACTTCAAGATCGACACGAGCAACAGCACGGCCGCCGCGCAAGCCGGCACGGCCGCGCTTGCGATCGGCACGAACACGAGCGCCTCGGGATCTTACGCGACGGCCTTCGGCAACAGCGCACTCGCCAGCGGCAACAACAGCACGGCGCTCGGCTTCCAGGCGACTAGTGCGGGCGGCGCCGCCATCGCGATCGGCAATGCCGCGAACGCAAGCGGCTCGCACGGCGTTGCACTGGGTGTCAACGCAAAGGCGTCCCATACCGATTCGGTGGCGCTCGGCGCCGGTGCGACCACGGATCGCGACAACAGCGTATCGGTGGGCTCGTCGACGCTGCGTCGGCAGATCACCAACGTGGCTGACGGTACGCAACCCACGGACGCCGTGAACCTCGGCCAGATGAATGCCGAGTTCACGAAGACGAACAGCGCGATCGCCGCGACCAACGTCACGGTCTCGAGCCTGAGCACCGGCTTGTCGTCGACCAACAGCATCGTCTCGGGCTTGAGCACCGGCCTGTCCTCGACCAACAGCACCGTTGCGGGACTGAGCACCGGACTCTCGTCGACTAACAGCATCGTCTCGGGCCTGAGTACCGGCTTGTCGTCGACGATCAGCACCGTCGCCGGCCATACCAAGCAGATCGGGGACATCGACGACAAGCTGAGCAAGCTCGAAAGCGGGACCACCGGCCTCGTGCAGCAGGCCAACCCGGGCGATGACATCACCGTCGGCGCGAATACCGACGGCACCGCCGTGGACTTCAGCGCGACCGGAGGCACTGCACGCACGCTCAAGGGCGTCGCGGCAGGCGACGTGTCGGCGACGAGCACCGAAGCCGTCAACGGTTCGCAACTGCACGGCGTATCGGACAGCGTCGCGAAGGCAATCGGCGGTGGTTCGACGGTGAACCCGGACGGCTCGATCTCCGCGCCGTCCTTCACCGTCGGCGACGGCAGCGGCGGCACGAAGATCGTCAACTCCGTCGGCGACGTCGTCACCAACCTCGACGGCCGTGTCACGACCAACGAAGGCGACATCAAGAAGCTCGCTGACGACATCGGCAGCGGCACGCTCGGTCTCGTCCAGCAGGCGAAGGCAGGCGACGACATCACGGTCGGCGCGAACACCGACGGCACCGCCGTGGACTTCAGCGCGACCGGCGGCACTGCACGCACGCTCAAGGGCGTCGCGACAGGCGACGTGTCGGCGACGAGCACCGAAGCCGTCAACGGTTCGCAACTGCATGGCGTATCGGACAGCGTCGCGAAGGCAATCGGCGGTGGCGCGACGGTGAACCCGGACGGCTCGATCTCCGCACCGTCCTTCACCGTCGGCGACGGCAGCGGCGGCACGAAGATCGTCAACTCCGTCGGCGACGTCGTCACCAACCTCGACGGCCGTGTCACGACCAACGAAGGCGACATCAAGAAACTCGCTGACGACATCGGCAGCGGCACGCTCGGTCTCGTCCAGCAGGCGAAGCCCGGCGACGACATCACGGTCGGCGCGAACACCGACGGCACCGCCGTGGACTTCAGCGCGACTGGCGGCACTGCACGCACGCTCAAGGGCGTCGCGGCAGGCGACGTGTCGGCGACGAGCACCGAAGCCGTCAATGGTTCGCAACTGCACGGCGTGTCCGACAGCGTCGCCACGGCGATCGGCGGCGGCGCGACGGTGAACCCGGACGGCTCGATCTCCGCACCGTCCTTCACCGTCGGCGACGGCAGCGGCGGCACGAAGATCGTCAATTCCGTCGGCGACGTCGTCACCAACCTCGACGGCCGCGTCACGACCAACGAAGGCGGCCTCAAGAAGCTCTCCGAGCAGCTTGAAAGCGGCACGCTCGGCCTCGTCCAGCAGGACGCGATGACGGGCGGCATCACGGTCGGCGCGAACACCGGCGGCTCGGTGGTGAACTTCGCGGGCACCAGCGGCGCGCGCGTGCTGTCCGGCGTCGCGAACGGCGTGGACGACGACGATGTCGTGACCGTGTCGCAGCTCCGCGCCACCGGCCTGATCGACTACACGGGCAAGGAAGTCGGTGCGGTCACGTATGACTCGGGCCTGAATTTCGACACGGTGACGTTCGCCGGCACGTTCGGCACGAAGCTGCAGCGCGTCGCCGCGGGCGAAATCAGCGCGACGAGCATGGACGCGATCAACGGCAGCCAGCTGTTCGACCTGCAGGAGCAGTTCGCGAAGCAGTACGGCGAGCTGAGCGGCCAGTTCGGCGACCTGTCGCACCGCTTCGACGATCTGTCCGACCGTCTCGGCGAACTCGAAACGAACCCCGGCACGGGCGGCCCGGGCACGGGCGACGGCTCGACCGTCGTCGGCGAGGGCGCGGTGGCATCGGGCGAAAACAGCTCGGCAATCGGCGAGAAGGCGCTCGCGTCGGGCGAAAACAGTTCGGCCGTCGGTCAGGGCGCGGTCGCGTCCGGCAGCAACGGTTCGGCCATCGGCCAGGGTTCGACGGCATCGGGCGGCAACAGCTCGGCCATCGGCCAGGGCGCGGTCGCGTCGGGCAACAACGGTTCGGCCGTCGGCCAGGGCGCCGTCGCGTCGGGCGAAAACGGCACGGCGCTCGGCCAGGGCGCGGTTGCATCGGGCAAGGACAGCACGGCGCTGGGTCAAGGCGCATCGGCCACCGGCAGCGGCTCGGTCGCGATCGGCCAGGGCTCGGTGGCAACGGAAGCCAACACCGTTTCGTTCGGCAACGGCACGGAAGAAGGCAACCGCCGGCTCGTCAACATCGCGGACGGCATCAACGCCAGCGATGCGGCGACGAAGGGCCAGCTCGACCGCGCGATGGAATCGGTCGACGCACGCTTCAACGACACGAACCGCGCGATCAACGACGTCGCGAAGAACGCGTACGCCGGTATCGCGGCCGCGATGGCGATGCCGAACATGACGCCGTCGCAGCCGGGCAAGACCGTCGTCGCGGTCGGCGCCGCGAACTTCAAGAGCGGCTCGGCGATCGCCGCCGGCGCCACCTACCGGTCGCGCAGCGGCAACTGGCTCGTGAACGGCGCGACGTCGATCACGTCGGTCGGCGACGTGGGTGTCCGTGCTCAAGTCGGCTATGAGTTCTGACCCGATCGCTCCGCGTCGCGCGGAGCATCGACCCGACGCGGGGGAGTCCTCCCCCGCCGTTCGGCCGACGGCCGGTGCCGATTCCGCCTGGAGTCGCCACCGGCCGTCGGCGCATCCGCCTCACGCGCGGCTTTCCATCGCGCGCCCCGCGGCGGCCCGCATGCGCCGATTCCCTTCTTTCAACCGAGCGAGACACGCGCGCCGCCGGGCGCGGCGCGACACGTGAGACCAATATGAACAGAACCTTCCCCATTCGCATCGTGATCGCCGACGACCATCCGGCCGTCGTCATCGGCGCCCGCTACGAACTGTCGGCCACGAACACCGTCGCGGTGGTCGCGACGGCGCACAACTCGACGGAGCTGATGGACGCGCTGTCGACCCATCCGTGCGACGTGCTGGTGTCCGACTACGCGATGCCCGGCACCGAATACGGCGACGGCCTCGCGATGTTCACGACCCTGCTCAAGCGGTTTCCGGGGCTGAAGATCGTCGTGATGACGATGATGGAGAACGCGGTGGCGCTGCGCGCGCTGATCGACATCGGCATCGCGTGCATCGTCAGCAAGTCGGACATGCCCAATCACCTGACGATGGCGATCCACGCGGCCTATACGAACGGCCGCTACCTGTCGCCGTCGATGGACCGGATCCTGCGCAACACCGGCAGCGTCGGCGGCAGGGCGCCCGCGCTGTCGGTGCGCGAGGTCGAGGTGATTCGCCTCTTCGCATCGGGGCTGTCGGTCAACGAGATCGCGGAGAAGCTCAATCGCAGCAAGAAAACGATCAGCACGCAGAAAAGCTCGGCAATGCAGAAGCTCGGCATCGAGCGCGACGTCGACCTGGTGCGCTATGCGATCGCCTGCGGGCTCGTGACCGACTACGGCTATGCGCCGCCGGTGCGCGGCGACGAAGCCAGCGCGTAACGCCGCTGCCGCGACCTGAAACGAAAAGCCCCGGCAACCTGATGGTGCCGGGGCATCGGTGCGTCGGTACGGGCAGGCGCGCTCACCTTTCGTCATGGCCGCCATCCCGCGCGGCCGGCCTCGTCGCGCGCCGTCAGGCCGGATCGACGCCGCCTTCCTCTTTCACGTCGCCGCCCCGCCCTTCGCTGGCCGATGCGGCGACGATCCCGTGCTCGATCGCGTAACGCAACAAATCGATGTCCTTGTCGATCCCGAGCTTTTCCATCGCGCGCGCCTTCTGCGTGCTGATCGTCTTCTTGCTGCGGCTGAGTTTGTCGGCGATCTCGTTGACCGTGAGGCCCGACGCATAAAGCCGCACGACTTCGAGTTCGCGGTCGCTGAGCTCGCGCTTCTGGTCGGCGGCCCGCGCGCTCGAATGCGACGTGAGCGTCCGCACGACCTTCTCCACCGACGGCGAGTAATAGGTGCCGCCCGTCGCGGCCGCATGAATCGCGGGAATCAGGTGATCGATCGTGTCGGACTTGCTGACGATGCATTCGATGCCGAGCCGCGTGAGCGCGCCGATCACGGCCGGGTTGTCGAGCATGGTCAGCACGACCAGCTTCACGGCCGGGTGATTGCGCTGGAGATAGGAGAACAGCGTGATGCCGTCGCCGTGCGCGCTGCCCGGCATCGCATAGTCGGACACCACGACGTCGCACACGCCGGCCTCGACGAGCCGGATCAGCTCGGTCGAATTGACGGCCTTGCCGGTCAACTGGATCGTCGGCACCGACGACAGGCCGTGCTCGACACCGACCAGCATCGCCGGGTGGTCGTCGGCCAGTACCACGCGTATCAGATAGCTTCCCATAGTCGTCCAGATTTGCGCGGCAATCGTCGCGGCCGGTTCGCCGCCCGGCGGGCGGCGACGGCGCGCATCGCGGCGTCGTGGATCGTAATTGGGCGCTATCTTCGCACGAAAACGGGCGCATCAGCCATCGCCCCGGCCGGCGGCGGCGGGCGCGCCGCGCACCGCCATGAAAAAAACCGCCGGCTCGTGACGAGCGGGCGGTTCCAGGTACAGGGCGGGCGGGTGGGAGCGTCCTTCCGTCGGCTCAGCGCCGACCGGGTCCCCGCGCGTACCGGTGGAGCGTCATCCGTTGCGCATTACTTCGCGTCGATCCGGATCTCGACGCGACGGTTCTGCGCGCGGCCTTCCGCGGTCGCGTTGGACGCGACCGGATCGGCGGCGCCGAGGCCTTCGGAGACGAACGACTGCGCCTTCAAGCCGTTGCCGCGCAGGTAGTTCATCACGTTGCGGGCCCGCGAAGCCGACAGCGCGAGGTTGTGCGTGTTGCTGCCCGTCGAATCGGTGAAACCGGTGATCGCCACGCGGCGGAATTCGACACCGCTGTTGATCTGCACGAAGCGGTCGAGCTGGCTACGCGCGTCCGGCGTCAGCACCGCGCTGTCGAACGCGAAGTTCGCATCGCCCTGCAGCAGCACCTGGCGCTGCGGGACCGGCTGCGGCGCCGGTTGCGGCTGCGGCGCCGGCGGCGCGGCCTGCACGACCGGCTGCGGCTTGCCGCACATGAACGTGATCTCGCGCGGGTCCTTCATCGGCGCGCGGCTGTACACGCGGTCGATCATCTCGAGCGGCGTGAAGCCCTTGCCCTGGCAGAATTCCTCCGCCGCGCGGGCGCAGGCGTTCGCGCTGCCGAGCAGCCCGTCGCAACTCACGCGGAATACGGTGTCCGGCTTGCCGGGAATCGACACCGCGCGGATGTCGTAGGTGACGCCCGATTGCGTCGTGCACGCACCGAGCGCCATCGCGATCGCGCCGATCGACGCGGCGCGCAACAACAAGGTTTTCATGGTCATGGTGAAACGTCCGCCGTGAAGGCGGACGCCCGAAAAAAGTTGAATGGATTGGGTCAGGCCGGAGTCAGGCCGGAGAGCGGGCGGGGCTCGCGCCCCGCCCGGCGGCTTACCACTGATACGAAGCGCCCACGCCGACGGTGTTGCCGCCGCTCGACATGCCCACGCCGGCCTTCATCTTCAGGTTCTGCGTGATGCGGGCCTCGCCGCCGAACGCCACCGCCTGATAGCCCTTGTAGGTCGCGCCGCCGATACCGAACGACACCGTCTTGCCCGGATCGACGCCCGGAATCATCGTCAGCGCGGTGGCTGCGGCGATACCGGAGTACGCGTTGCGCGACAGGTCGTTGACCTGGCCTTGCACGCCGCCGATCGCGCGATCCATCTGGCCCTTCGTCGCCGCGTCGGACGCGTTCACGCCATCGGCCAGATTCGAGATCGTGCGCTTCTGATCGGCCGTACCGACGGACACGGTGTTGTCGCTCGACGCCACCGAGCCGGCGCCCAGCGCGACGGAGTTCTTGCCCGACGCGTTCGCACCGTCGCCGATCGCCGTCGACTTCTCGCCCGATGCGTTCGCGCTGCTGCCGATCGCGGTCGCGCCTTCGGCGCTGCTCTTCGAGCCCGAACCGATTGCCGTACCGTTGCTGCCCGATACGTTCGCGTTGGAACCCACGACCGTGGCGTTGTTCGCGCCCGTGCCGATCGTCGCGCCCGAACCCGCGGCCGTGTTGCCCGTGCCGCCGCCCGCGTTCGCCTTCGTCGTGCCGTCCGTACCCACGTCGGTACCGGCGAAGTAGTCGTTGCCGGACCCGCCGTTGCCCGGAGGATTGCCCGTGCCCGGGTTCCGCTCCAGTTCGCCGACACGGTCGTCGAGGCCGCCGATCTTGTCGTTCAGTTCGCTCAACTGCCCGAAGTTCACCGCGTCATACCGGCTCGAGCCGTCCGCGACGTTGCCGAGGCGCACCGGCGCCGCGCCTGAGCCGCCGAGGGTCACCGAGCCGTAGTTCGGCGTGCCGTCCTTGTTCAGGTCGTAACGCACCGCGAGCGAATCGGTCGCGCCGTACTGCGCCGCCGCCTGGACTGCTTCGGCCACGGTCTTGTACTTGCTGCCGTTCACTTCGATCGACGTATCCGCGAGCTTGCCGTCCGCATCGACCGTCGTCCCGCCGCCGATCACGTCCGCCACGCTCTGCGCGGTGCCGTGCAGTTGCGCACCGTTGATCGCGTCGCGGCTCGTCGCGCTCACCGCACCCGCGCCCACGCCGGTCAGCACGCGGTCGCCCGCCGTGCCCGTGAAGTTCACGGACGTGCCGTCCGTGTCCTTCGCGACCGTGATCTCGCGCGTGTCCGCGTCCTGCTGGACGAGGCCGATCGAGCCGTGGACGAGGCTGCTCGAGATGTTCTCGATCGCGTCGCCGACGTTGTTGTACGTCTTGTCGTTGACGGTGTACGTCGGGTTCGTCACGTTGCCGTTCGCGTCGACGGTCGAGCCGCCGCCCAGCGCATCCGCCACGCTCTTCGACGCGCCGTACAGCTGCGAGCCGTTCACCGCGTCCATGCTGGTCGCGTTCACCGCGCCGGCCTTGACGTTCGACAGCGTCGTGCCGTTCGCGCCCTTCAGCGTGATCTGGTCGAAGTTCGCCGAACCGTCGGCATGCTTGTCGTACGTCACGGCGAGCGACGTCAGGCCCTTGCCCGGATTCGTCGGGTCGATCGGCGTCAGCACGCCCGCGCTCTGCAGCTGACCGACGTTCACCGCGTCATGCTTGTCCACGCCGTCCGCGACGTTCTTCAACGCCACCGGCGTCGTCGCGCCCGCGCCGCCCAGCGTCACCGAACCGAGGTTCGGCGTGCCGTCCGGATTACGGTCGTACGTCACCGCCGCGATCGATTGGCCCGTCACCGGGTCGACCAGACCCGAGTCGGCCAGCTGCTTGTTGATCACGGTGATGTTTTGCGTGTTCGTCGTCGTACGGCCGTCGAGGTTCGACAGTGCATCGCCCACGTTGTTGTACGACTTCGACTGCGATGCATCCGCCGGGTCCGCCAGCGTGTAAGTCGGGTTCGTCACCTTGCCGTCCGCGTCGACCGTCGATTTGCCGCCCAGCGAATCGGCCACGCTTTGCGCCGTGCCGTGCAGCTGCGCACCATTGATCGCGTCCGTGCTCGTGGCCGTGACCGCGCCCGCCTTCACGTTCGTGATCGTCGTGCCGTCCGCACCCTTCAGCGTGACCGTGTCCTTCGCGGCGCCGTCGTAGGCGACGGCGAGCGACGTCAGGCCCGCACCCGGGTTCGTCGGGTCGACCGGCGCAACCAGGCCCGCGTCCTGCAACTGGCCGAGGTTGATCGCGTCGTGACGCTCCGTGCCGTCCGCAACGTTCTTCAGTGCGACCGGCGTCGTCGCGCCCGCACCGCCCAGCGTCACGGTGTCCTTCGCCGCGCCGTCGTACGTCACCGCCATCGACGTCAGGTTGCCCTTGCCGTCGTCGCCCACCACGCCCGCGCTCTTCAGCTGGCCGAGGTTCAACGCGTCGCCGTCGTCCGTCGCATTCGCAACGTTCTTGATCTGCGTCGGGCCGGTGCCGTGGCCCAGCGTCACCGAACCGTAGTTCGGCGTGCCGTCCGCGTTACGGTCGTACGTCACCGCAGCGACTGCCTTGCCGTCGTCGCCGATCAGGCCCGAGTCTTTCAGCTGGCTCACGTTCACCGCGTCCATGTCGGCCACACCGGCCTTCACGTTCGACAGCGTCGTACCGTCCGTGCCCTTCAGCGTGACCGTGTCCTTCGCGACACCGTCGTACGCGACGGCGAGCGACGTCAGGCCCGCACCCGGGTTCGCCGGATCGACCGGCGCAACCAGGCCCGCGTCCTGCAACTGGCCCACGTTGATCGCGTCGTGACGCTCCACGCCGTCCGCGACGTTCTTCAACGCCACCGGCGTCGTCGCGCCCGCACCGCCCAGCGTCACCGAACCGAGGTTCGGCGTGCCGTCCGCGTTGCGGTCGTACGTCACCGCCGCGATCGACTGGCCCGTCACCGGGTCGACCAGACCCGAATCGGCCAGCTGCTTGTTGATCACGGTGATGTTTTGCGTGTTCGTCGTCGTACGGCCGTCGAGGTTCGACAGTGCATCGCCCACGTTGTTGTACGACTTCGACTGCGATGCATCCGCCGGGTCCGCCAGCGTGTAAGTCGGGTTCGTCACCTTGCCGTCCGCGTCGACCGTCGATTTGCCGCCCAGCGAATCGGCCACGCTCTGCGCGGTGCCGTGCAGCTGCGCACCGTTGATCGCGTCCGTGCTCGTGGCCGTGACCGCGCCCGCCTTCACGTTCGTGATCGTCGTGCCGTCCGCGCCGCCTTGCAGCGTGACGCGAGCCTTGGTGTCGTCGTCATAGCCGACGGCCAGCGGATTGCCCGAACCGCCCGAGTTGTCCGCGACGTACTGCTTCAACTGGTTGTAGTTGATCGCGTCATGGTCGTCCGTCGCATCCGCGACGTTCTTGATCTGCGTCGGGCCCGCGCCGTTACCCAGCGTCACCGTGCCGTAGTTCGGCGTGCCGTCCGCGAGACGGTCGTACGTGACCGCGGCGATCGACTTGCCGTCGTCGCCGATCAGGCCAGAACCCTTCAGCTGCGAAACGTTCACCGCATCCATGTCCGCCACACCGGCCTTCACGTTCGCAAGCGTCGTGCCGTTCGTGCCGGCCAGCGTCACGGTGTCCTTCGCATTGCCGTCGTACACCACGGCCAGCGATTCGCCCGTGACCGGATCGATCACGCCGCCATCCTTCAGCGAGTCTTCGAGATTGCCAACACGCGTGTTCGTCGCGAACAGCTGCGAACCGTTCACGGCATCCTTGCTCGTCGCCGACAGTTCGCCATCCTTGACGTTGTGGATCGCCACCGGCGTGGTCGCGCCCGTGCCGCCCAGCGTGATGCTGTCCTTCGCCGCGCCGTCGTACGTGACCGCCAGCGACGTCAGATTGCCCGTGCCGTCGTCGCCCACCAGGCCCGCATCCTTCAGCTGGCCGAGGTTCAGCGCATCGCCGTCGTCCGTCGCGTCCGCCACGTTCTTCAGCTGCGTCGGGCCTGCGCCGTTACCCAGCGTCACCGAACCGTAGTTCGGCGTGCCGTCCGCGTTACGGTCGTACGTGACCGCGGCGATCGCCTTGCCGTCGTCGCCGATCAGGCCGGAGCCCTTCAGCTGCGAAACGTTCACCGCGTCCATGTCGGCCACGCCGGCCTTCACGTTCGCAAGCGTCGTGCCGTCCGCGCCGGCCAGCGTCACCTTGTCCTTCGCCGCGCCGTCGTACGTCACCGCCATCGACGTCAGGTTGCCCGCGCCGTCGTCGCCCACCAGGCCAGCGTCCTTCAGCTGGCCGAGGTTCAGCGCATCGTGGTTGTCCTTCGCGTCCGCGACGTTCTTCAGCGCGACCGGAGCCGTCGCGCCCGCGCCGCCCAGCGTCACCGAACCGAGGTTCGGCGTGCCGTCCGCATTGCGGTCGTACGTCACCGCGGTGATCGACTGCCCGGTCACCGGATCGACCAGACCCGAATCGGCCAGTTGCTTGTTGATCACGGTGATGTTTTGCGTGTTCGTCGTCGTACGGCCATCGAGGTTCGACAGCGCGTCGCCCACGTTGTTGTACGACTTCGACTGCGATGCATCCGCCGGATCGGCCAGCGAGTACGTCGGGCTCGTCACCGTGCCGTCCGCGCCCACCGCCGCACCGCCGCCGAGCGCGTCAGTCACGCCCTTCAACTGGCTGACGTTGACCGCATCGGTCGCCTGCGTGCCGGCCGCGACGTTGACGACCTGGCGTTCCGCGCCCGCACGACCGACGGACACCGTGTTCGCGCGGTTCGAGAACGCGTTCGCGCCGAGCGCGACGCTATTGGCCGCGCCCGCGGTCGTGTTCGCGCCGAGCGCCATCGCGCCTTCGACGCTGCGCGCGACGTTCGCACCGGTACCCATCGCGATCGCGTTGGTCGAGCCGGCACGCACGTTCGCGGCGTTACCGACCGCGATCGAGCCGTCGCCGATCGCCTGCGCGCCGTTGTTGCCGACGGCCAGCGCGTACTCGCCATTCGCCTGCGCGTTCGCACCCAGCGCGACGGCCTGCGTGCCGTTCGTCTGGACGTTCGAACCCACGGCGACCGAGTAGTCCTGGCCGGCGCCGGTTTGCGCGAAGCTGCCGATTGCGACCGAGTTGTTCGAACCCGCGCCGCTCTGGAGGCCGACCGCCACCGCATTGGCGCCGCTTGCCGCCGTCGACGAGCCGATCGCGGCCGCCGTTGCGGTAGCCGGATCAGCGCCGTTCAGCGAAGCGACGTTGTTGCCCTGCAGGCCTTCGATCGCGACGAGCGGGTCGCTGACGTCCATCGTCTGCATCGAGCGCGAGCTCACCTCGTCGATGGCCGCCTTCGTCTTCTTGTCGATCTCCGACGAGAAGCTGTCGATCGCCTGTTGCGTCTTCGAGCTCACCGACGTCGACAGGTCGTTCAGCGCCGCATAAAGCTGGCCGCCGTTGACCGCGTCCGTGCTCTGGAATGCGACGTCGCCGTCCGCCACGTTGACGATCTTGCGTTCGCGGCCCACGTCGCCGACCGACACGACGTTGTTCTGGTTCGCGACCGAGTTGTAGCCGATCGCGACCGAACCGTTGCCGGTCACGCGCGCGCCGCTGCCGAGCGCCAGCGAGTTGGCGCTGGTCGCCCGTGCGTCGGAGCCGATGGCGACGGCGAGCGCGCCGCTGGCGACAGCCGGCGTGCCCGTGACCGGGTCGGCATTGACCTTGACGAAGCGCAGGTTGCCGCCGGACATCTCGTCGCGGAGGTCGGACAGGCCCGTGTTCAGTTGCTTGACGTTGACCGCGTCGAGGTCGTCGACGCCCGTCGCGACGTTCTTGATCTGCGTCGGACCCGCGCCGTTACCCAGCGTCACCGTGCCGTAGTTCGGCGTGCCGTCCGCGTTACGGTCGTACGTCACCGCGGCGATCGACTTGCCGTCGTCGCCGATCAGGCCCGAATCCTTCAGCTGGCTCACGTTCACCGCGTCCATATCCGCCACGCCGGCCTTCACGTTCGACAACGTCGTGCCGTCCGTGCCCTTCAGCGTCACGGTGTCCTTCGCATTGCCGTCGTACACGACAGCCAGCGATTCGCCCGTGACCGGGTCGATCACGCCGCCATCCTTCAGCGAGTCCTTCAGGTCGCTCAGGTTCTGGTTCGTCGCGAACAGCTGCGAACCGTTCACGGCATCCTTGCTCGTCGCCGACAGTTCGCCATCCTTGACGTTGTGGATCGCCACCGGCGTGGTCGCGCCAACGCCGCCCAGCGTCACGCTGTCCTTCGCCGCGCCGTCGTACGTCACCGCCATCGACGTCAGGTTGCCCTTGCCGTCGTCGCCGACCAGGCCCGCGTCCTTCAACTGGCCGAGGTTCAGCGCGTCATGGTCGTCCGTCGCATCCGCGACGTTCTTCAGCGCCACCGGCGTCGTTGCACCCGCGCCGCCCAGCGTCACCGAACCCATGTTCGGCGTGCCGTCCGCGTTACGGTCGTACGTGACCGCGGCGATCGACTTGCCGTCGTCTCCGATCAGGCCCGAGTCCTTCAACTGGCCTACGTTCACCGCGTCCATGTTCGCCACGCCGGCCTTCACGTTCGAAAGCGTCGTGCCGTCCGTGCCAGCCAGCGTCACCTTGTCGCGTGCCGCGCCGTCGTACGTCACCGCCATCGACGTCAGGTTGCCCTTGCCGTCGTCACCCACCAGGCCCGCGTCCTTCAGTTGGCCGAGGTTCAGTGCATCGTGGTCGTCCGTCGCGTCCGCGACGTTCTTGATCTGCGTCGGGCCTGCGCCGTTGCCCAGCGTCACCGTGCCGTAGTTCGGCGTGCCGTCCGCGTTACGGTCGTACGTGACCGCGGCGACCGACTTGCCGTCGTCGCCGATCAGGCCCGAGTCCTTCAACTGGCCTACGTTCACCGCGTCCATGTTCGCCACACCGGCCTTCACGTTCGACAGCGTCGTGCCGTCCGTGCCGGCCAGCGTCACCTTGTCGCGTGCCGCGCCGTCGTACGTCACCGCCATCGACGTCAGGTTGCCCTTGCCGTCGTCACCCACCAGGCCCGCGTCCTTCAGCTGGCCGAGGTTCAGCGCATCGTGGTTGTCCTTCGCGTCCGCGACGTTCTTCAGCGCCACCGGCGTCGTTGCACCCGCGCCGCCCAGCGTCACCGAACCCATGTTCGGCGTGCCGTCCGCGTTACGGTCGTACGTCACCGCGGCAATCGACTTGCCGTCGTCGCCGATCAGGCCAGAGCCCTTCAGCTGCGAAACGTTCACCGCGTCCATGTCGGCCACGCCGGCCTTCACGTTCGCAAGCGTCGTGCCGTCCGCGCCGGCCAGCGTCACCTTGTCCTTCGCCGCGCCGTCGTACGTCACCGCCATCGACGTCAGGTTGCCCTTGCCATCGTCGCCCACCAGGCCCGCGTCCTTCAGCTGGCCGAGGTTCAGTGCGTCGTGATCGTCTGTCGCATCCGCGACGTTCTTGATCTGCGTCGGGCCCGCGCCGTTACCCAGCGTCACCGAGCCGTAGTTCGGCGTGCCGTCCGCGTTACGGTCGTACGTCACCGCGGCGATCGACTTGCCGTCGTCGCCGATCAGGCCCGAATCCTTCAACTGGCCTACGTTCACCGCGTCCATGTTCGCGACGCCCGCCTTCACGTTCGACAGCGTCGTGCCGCCTGCGCCGGCCAGCGTGACCTTGTCGCGTGCGGCGCCGTCGTACGTCACCGCCATCGACGTCAGGTTGCCCTTGCCGTCGTCGCCCACCAGGCCCGCATCCTTCAGCTGGCCGAGGTTCAGCGCGTCATGGTCGTCCGTCGCATCCGCGACGTTCTTGATCTGCGTCGGACCCGCGCCGTTACCCAACGTCACCGTGCCGTAGTTCGGCGTGCCGTCCGCATTGCGGTCGTACGTCACCGCGGCGATCGACTTGCCGTCGTCTCCGATCAGGCCCGAGTCCTTCAGTTGGCCCACGTTCACTGCGTCCGTGTCTTGCGTGCCGGCAGCCACGTTCGTGATCTGCCGTTGCAGCGTCGCCGAACCCACTGACACGCTATTTGCTCGATCGGCGACCGACGTGTCACCCAACGCGACACCGTATTGAGCCGTCACCGATGCGCCATCGCCGAGCGCCACGCCGCGTTGCGTGGTTTTGGCCCCGCGACCGATCGCAATCGCCCCGCCGGCATTGGTGTTCGTCGTGGATGCACCCTCGCCGATCGCCAGTTGCCCGAACCCGCCCGACGTGTACGCCTTGGCACCGATGGCGATGTTCGTCTGACCACCGTTGATGTCCGTGGCATTCGCAATCGCACCGTCGCCGATCGCAATCGACTGGCTGCCGGAAGCGCGCGCCGCGGTCGAGCCACGCACCGCTACATACGGGTTCGAACCTGCCGCGATCGCGGCATTCAGTTGGCCGACGTTCACGGCGTCGGTTTCTTGCGTGCCGGCGGCCACGTTGGTGATCTGCCGACGCAGCGTCGACGAGCCGACGGATACGCTGTTGTTGCGGTCCGTCGACGACAGGGCACCAAGCGCCACCGAATCGGTATGGGATGCCACAGCGTTGACACCCAGCGCAACGCCATGCGAACCGCTTGCGTTCGCACCATTGCCGATCGCGACGGCGGCGCCGCCCGCACTGCTTGCCTGGAAGCCGAGCGCCGTGCTGTTGTCCCCGTTGGCCCGCGCACTATTGCCGAACGCCGTCGCGTAAGATCCGGACGCACTCGTATTCGTGCCGATGGCAACCGAGCCCGATCCTGCTTGCGCGGCGGCCGTGCCGTTGCGCGTATCGATCTTGATGTACGTGTTGTCGACCTTGGTCGACAACGCGGTATTCATCTGGCCGAGGTTCACGGCGTCCGTATTCTGCGTACCGGCGGCCACGTTGACGATCTGTCGCTGCTGCGAAGTCGACCCGACCGACACAGCATTGTTGCGATCGCCAACCGAGTTCGCGCCGAGCGCGACCGAATTCGTCCCGCTGGCCAGCGCCCCGCGACCGAGTGCGGTCGCAGTCGCGCCCGTCGCGCTCGCGCGCTCGCCCAATGCAACGCTCGACGCCGAGGTCGCTTTCGCGAGCACACCGATCGCAACGGCGTTCGTGGTTGCATTGGCGGAATAGCCGATCGCGGAGCCGTAGGTTCCGCTGGTGCTCGCGCCGCGACCGACTGCGATGGCGTTCGCACCCACGGCGCTCGCCGTCGTGCCAAGTGCCGTAGCGCCGTCGGCGCCCGCATAGGTGCCATAGCCGACGGAAGTCGCATTGGACGACACCGCCGCCGCGCCCCGGCCCATCGCCGTCGAATTGTTCCCCGTCGCGCGTGCGCTCACGCCGACCGCGACGGTCTCACTGCCCGTCGCGTTCGCCAGCGTGCCGAGCGCCACGGCATTCTGGCCGGTCGCAACGGTATTCCCGCCGAGCGCCACGGCCGAAGTACCACCGGCATTCGCGTTCGCCCCGATTGCGGTCGCGCTGCCGCCTGCGCGCGCCGCCGTCGCGGCCGCATACGTACCCGTATTGGTCACGACGTACGGGTTCGCCGTCCCTGCCGCCTTGATCGCCGCGTTCAACTGATTGACGTTAACGGCATCCGTCCCGGCCGTACCGGCGGCCAGGTTGTTGATGCGGTGGTTCGTCATGTTGAAGTTGCTGTCGACGTCCACAGGGCCGCGCAGGTGCACGCCCGAGCCGCCCAGCAGGAACAGATGGCCGTCGACGGTGCCGCTGATGCCGGCTTCGGTCGCCGCGCTGGCCTGACCGACACCGGAACCATTGGCGTTGGCATGGTTGTACAGCTGGAACGATCTCGCGTGGCCTTCGCTGAGCCGCCAGTTGGCGATCGGCGCACCGCAGTTCGAGCCCGTATTGCGGGTGCCGGTCGCGCTGCCGCCACCAAAGAGCATCCCCTGCGTGCCACCAGGCGCACACAGCGACAACGACCCGCCGCCATTCGCCGCCTGCGCATTCGCATCGGCCGACATCGCACCGCCGCCCACACCGGCCATCACCGCGACCGCCGCCGTGACCGACGACCGCATCGCGGTATTCGACTTCGATTTCGTGCGCATCCGCGCCGTTTCGGCTGCCGCCGTCCATGTACCCGTCGTCGCGTTCCAGACGGTGCGATAACTCTTGTTCATGCTGATTGCCTCTGTAGAGAAAAAGGGAGAAGGACGCTCCTCGTCCACAGATGCCAATGTATTGATCGCCTGTCATTTCGATAATCAGACGGCTGGACGTGCAACGACTTATTTCGTAGGCCCAGTCCTAACATGACGTTGCTTGACAATCGGCCGTGCCAGACGCGGCACGACACGCCGTTCGCTTGAACGATTCCGTTTGACACGAGCGCGCGGCAAGCCTTATATACGCACCGCGCCGCCGATTGCCTGAATAGGACTGGTCCTATCCATCGCGCGCTAGTGTTTCGGACTGCCCTACATACAGACCCGCCCGCTATCCCGATAATTTTCCCGTTCCCCGAGCCGGCCGCGCATCGCGCCGCCGTCGTGCGGCTCGCGGATATCGTCCGCGTTCCGGCATCGCCGTAGCGCGTCTCCCGATTTGCGCATTGATTCACCGGTCTTCGTCTCATGCCCATCCGCCATCTCTTCGCGTCCCATACGGACGCCAGCGCGCCGTTCGCGTCGATCGACGACGATGCGCACGACCTGAGCCTGCTGAACCGGTATCAGCGCTTCACGCTGTACGGCGGCGCGGTCGTGCTGTCGCTCGTGATCCTGATCGCGGCCGGCATCCTGCTCGTCGGCTCGGTGCGCGACTACATCGCCGAGCGCCGCGACCTGTTCGCGACGCACAAGGCGCTCGTGCAACTGGAAATGGATGCGAAACAGGCATCGATGCGCCGCGCGGTGATCAATGCCGAGCTGTTGTGGAACGGCCATCCGCCGCATGCGCGCGAAGCCTCCGATGCACTGAGAAAAGACGGGCACGTGCTGCTCGCGCCGATGCCCGGCGTGAGCGAGATCTTCGTGGCCGCGTCGCCGAAGGCGCTGGCCGACCACGAAACCGATCGCTACGTGCAGTTGATGGAGCGCCAGACGATTTCGGTCGCGGCTGCCGAGCGGCAGACCGGCCGCGCGGTGCGCGGCTATGCATACAGCCCCGACCGCAACGTGATCGCGATCACGCCGCCGCCGTCGATGCCGTATCCCGACCTGCTCGCGCGCATCGGCGTGCGTGACACGCATGCGTTGATCCAGCACCTCGCGTTCGACGTGGCCGACTGGTCCGATCCGGCCGTCGCGCGCTACTGGCGCCTGTCGCGCCGGATCGCGTGGCAGGCGCCGGCGATCGACCCGCTGACCGGCAAGACGGTCTTCCGTCTCGTCGAGCCCGCCTTCGACGGTCAGCAACATTTCATGACCTTCGTGAGCGACTTCGACGTCGACGTGATCGCCGATCGCATGAAGCACGCGCCGGCCGACGCGGTCGCGATGCTGATCGACGAAAACGGCCGCGTGCTGCTCGATGTCGACCGCACCGGCGACGCGGAGGACGGCGCCGCGCTGATGAAGCACGCACTGGCCGAAGGCACGTGGCGGCGCGGCCTCGCGCATTTCGACGAAAGCTACCGTCACGGCGTGTTCACGATCAGCGATCGGATTTCGGACACCGGCTACGCGATCGTCTATGCGTACTCGTGGCGCACGATCGCCTTTGCGATCTGGTCGACGATGCTGCGCGAGTTCGGCACCACTGCAACGATCCTCACCGTGCTGTGGACGCTCGTGATCGCGTTCGACCTGCGGGTGTTCGCGCCGCTGTTTCGCCGCTCGCGCCGCGTGTTCGAAAGCGAGCGGATGAGCCGCACGATCGTCGCGACCGCGCCGTTCGGCATCGGCCTCGTATCGCCCGACACGCGACAGGTGCTGCTGCGCAACCGGATGCTCGAACTGTACGAACGCGAGGCCGGCGATCCGCCGCTGCACGAGCGACTGCTGGCGCGCTATCGCGAACACGCGGACGCATCGCCCGTCCAGCTCGACGTCGAACTGCCGCTGACGCTCGGCGACGGCCGCGCGCGCGACCTGCTCGTCAACTTCGTGCGCGTGCGCTACAAGGGCAAGGACGCGCTGCTGTGCAGCTTCTCCGACATCACGACGCGCGCCGACGCCGAACGCGCGCTCGACAGCGCGAACCGCGCGAAGTCGACGTTCCTCGCGACGATCAGCCACGAGATCCGCACGCCGTTGAACGCGATGCTCGGCAATCTCGAACTGCTCGACAAGGCGCCGGACCCGAGCCGGCAGAAACCACGCCTGCATGCGGTCACGTCGGCCGCGCGGATGCTGCTCGACATGCTGAACAACGTGCTGGACATGACGAAGATCGAAGCCGACCGGATGACGCTCGAAGCGACCGGCTTCCGGATCGACGAGCTGATGCGCGACGTCGCGGACCTGTTCGAGCCGGTGGCCGGCGCGAAAGGCATCGCATTGCGCATCGACGTCGATCCCGCGGTCGCGCACACGTATCTCGGCGACCCGATGCGCGTGCGGCAGATCGTCGTGAACCTGGTCAGCAACGCGATCAAGTTCACCGACCGCGGCGCGGTGGCGTTGTCGGTGTCGGCGCCGTCGGGCGACGCGACGCCCGTGACGATCCGCGTCAGCGATTCGGGCATCGGCATGACGGCCGACCAGCTGGCGCACGTGTTCGAGCCGTTCGCGCAGGCCGACGAATCGATCGCGCGCCGCTTCGGCGGCACGGGCATCGGGCTCGCGCTGAGCTACAAGCTCGCGGAATCGATGGGCGGGCGCATCGACGCGAACAGCGTGCCGGGCGTGGGTTCGACGTTCGTGGTCACGTTGCCGCTGCCGCTCGACCGCCAGCCCGGCGCCGCGCAAGCGCGGTCGGCCGAGGATGCGCCGGACGTGCGCGTGCTGTTCGTCGACGACAATCCGGTCAACCGTTCGCTCGTCCACGATCAGCTGGACGTACTCGGCTATCAGGCCGATATCGCGTCGAACGTCGCCGACGCGCTCGATCTGGTGGACCGCCACGACTATGCGGTCGTGCTCACCGACCTCAACATGCCGGGCCTCGACGGCTACGCGTTCGCCCGCGTGCTGCGCGAGCGCGGCCGCGTGCAGCCGGTCCTGGCGGTCACCGCGCATGCCGAACCGGACGAGTTGCGGCTGGCGTGGGAAGCGGGTATCGACGAGATCGTCACGAAGCCGACGTCGCTGAAATCGCTCGAACAGGCGATCGCGAAGTACGCCGGCACGTGGCGGCGGCCGGTGTATCCGCCGGTACCGGCGCGCGCGTCCGGCCCCCTGCCGAAAGACCTGCATACGGTGCTCGTCGATGCGACGCGACGCTCGAGCACGACCATCGCGCGGGCGTTGCAGGACGGCGACCTGAAGGTCGCGCGATCGGAGATTCACAGCATGCGCGGCGCATTCGCGATGATCGGCGAGCGGGAGATTTCAGGGCTCTGCGCGTCGATGGAAGCGCTGGCGCTGGCAGGGGATGCGGCCGCGTTCGCGCGGGAGTTCGAGCGCTATCGGCAGAGCGCGAACGAGATCCTGATGCGGCGTGCGGCGGGCTGATCGAATCGTCGATTGAAACGATTTCTGACACATCGGGAATTAATTGACGATGTGGTCAGCCGACGTGATCGCGCTGGATTCGTTATGCAGCAAGCGTTTGACGTACTGGCCTGATGGCCAACACCGATGAATTCGTACGTGACTGATCCCTGACGCCGGATGTTCTCGACTACAGTGGTTGCACGTTTTCGCCAGGGTTCTCAGGCCGCTTCGACATGCGATGCATGTGACGGAGCGGTACTCGAAATCCGGTGCGTAAACGAGCGCGGCCCGCAGGTGAAACAGCACCTGCGGGCCGCTGACCACAACCAACTCCACACCGGAGAGTTAATCATGGCTGGCGCGAATCATAACGCACCGATGTATTTCCGCGATCGTTTTGTCTCCCCTCGTTCGTCTCTTCAATCCCGCCGTATCGTCCCGCATATCAGGCTCGCCGACATGGCGCCGCCTGTCGTGCATCTGTGGATGAAGTTGTCCGGCCGATGGATCGAGGCGGCGGGTTTCGATCCCGAACAGCGTCTGCATATCGAGGTGTCGCACAAGCGGCTGGTGATCACGCCGATCGATGAAACGGCCCCGAGCCCTGCCGGAAAGGATGGATTCCCCGATGTCGATTGCGGCACCGGGCAACAGCGGCAACTGTCGGTGTTGACGGAGGAAGCGTAATGAACTACGACACATCGAATCAACACGCCGACAACGTGCCGGACGATTTCGACTATTACGACGTCGGCGAACTGGCGGCCAAATCCGTGCTCGTACTGAAACTCAATGCATTGATGGTGTCTCGCGGCCTGACCGAAGAAGAGGCGGCGGCGCTCGCCGAAATGGCCCGGCCGGTCGTCACGCCCGAGCAGCGCGAGCGGCTCCGGAACGTAACGCTGGATCAACTGATGCTGACGCTGGCATCGTTCGGCCAGCATGTGGAGATCGTGGTGAAGCCGGCGGGGGAATTCGGGCCGGCGGGGATTACGGTTTCGGTCTGACGGGCTGCGACGCAGGCTTAAAGAAATGTGTGGCGGCCGGAAGCGCCTCGGCGCTCGCATGAGGCAGCGTTAGGAGTAGGTGCTATCAAATACATAGCATGACGACGGCCGGGCCCAACGGCCGCCGCCGAAGCGACTTCGGCGCCACACTCGTTCAATTTAACGTGAACAATCGTTACAACCAATCGGACTGGGCTGATTCTTCTCCCACAGTGCTGCCCGTGGCCATAGTCGGTTGCCCCCACCTCTGGAGCATCAGCATGCTTACCAAACGGGAAAGTCTTGACTCTCACTTGAACGACTCTACAATGAGAATGTCGAAATTCTCATTTGAGAGGCACATCATCATGGCACGGAATCAATCCGCTGGCCGGCAATCAGCTACTCGCCCGGCTGCCGTGAAAGCGGCCAAGCCGACCGTCGGCTCTAAACAACTCGGCTCTCACGGTCGCGATATCGAGATGTTCCTCGGCCAGTTCGATGCCCTTGAGCAACGCCGGCAAATTCGTGAAGGGATGGAGGCCAGCATTATCGATCGTGTCGCGAAGAATCTCTTGAATGTGCCAGTCCAAACGCTGCTCGCTGGACTCGGCCTTCCGAGTTCCACGATCCTGCGCAAGATCGCGCGCGAGGAACGTCTATCCCCTGCAGAATCCGATCGTGTCGCACGCGTGCTCTACGTCTTTCGGCTCGCGATGGACGTATTCGAGAACGAAGCGCTTGCCGCAGAATGGATGCAACTGCCACATGCCGAGCTTGCCGGGTTGCGGCCGCTCGAAGTCCTGGATTCCCAACCTGGATATGACCGAGTACGGGATCTGCTGATG
This sequence comes from Burkholderia sp. AU17457, assembly GCF_002223255.1. Classification (NCBI taxonomy): domain Bacteria; kingdom Pseudomonadati; phylum Pseudomonadota; class Betaproteobacteria; order Burkholderiales; family Burkholderiaceae; genus Burkholderia; species Burkholderia sp. AU17457. The sequence goes on along the minus strand of NZ_NKFB01000006.1, from coordinate 598,239 downwards.
CGCGTCATTTACGGAATTGGCGCATGAAACTGTATCGGCTCGCCAAGGAGCGGCGCGGCTACTACCGGGCCGATGACTTGAGCGGCAATGGTGCCGCGTTGGCCGGCGGACGTTGGAACCCGCGCGGAATGCGCGTTGTGTACACATGTCTTCATGCTTCAACCGCACTGCTCGAAGCGCTAGTACACATGGCTGGCTTGATGCCGGCCGGCGGGTATCACTTAGTGACATTGGAATTACCAGACGTCATTTATGACGAGGCGTTCATTCCGACACCACCGGATGGCTGGGCGGACTTGACGCGCGATCCCGAAGCCACGATGGAGCTGGGTCAGCAGTGGCTGGAGGCCGGCAAACAACTGACTATGCGTGTGCCGTCGGTAGTGTGTCCGACCGATTTCAATCTATTGTTGAACCCGTCGCATCCGGACATGAAAGCCGTCAAGGTAGTCGGCACTGTGCCCTTCACACTCGACCCGAGACTGTTCGGTCATGCGCCGAAATAAAATCGGCCCGTACTCGATTCGAGCAACGGGCCGATATTCATGAGGCATGCCTGAACCGCGAGCCGCTTACTGCTGGATCGTCGCCTGCCCGGCCAGCTTGTCGACCAGCGCCGTCATCGCGCGCTGCTGCGCCTGCGCTTCGAGCTGCTGACGCAGCACGTTCTTCGCCGCCTCGAAGGTCGGCACGACCGTCGCGCGCTTCTCGTCGAGTTTCACGATCGCGAACGCATTGCCGACCCGGATCGGGCCTGCGACAGCACCCGGCTGCAGCGACGTGATCGCCTGCGCGAGCGGCAACGGCAAACCGCCCGTCTTCCCCTCGGTCACCGGCGTGCGCAACTCGACCCACTGCGCGACGCCGCCGTTCGGCGTCGTGTTGTACTTCTTCGCCACCGCGTCGAACGCCGCGCCCTGCTTCAGCTCCGCGACCAGCGCGTTCACTTCGGCCGGATCGGCCACGGCGATCACGTCCGCGCGATATTCGAACTGCGCGGCATTCGCGACGACGTCGTCGTAACGCGCCTTCACCTGCGCGTCGGTCACCGGTTGCGGGTGCAGGTTGTCGCGCAGGTAGAGATCCGTCGCCGCGACCGTGCGCGCCCGCATCACGACGCGATTCACTTCGGGGCGGCTACCGTAGTTGGCCTTTTCCGCTGCCTGCTCGACCAGGTGCTGGGCGATCAGCTCGCGCCTGGCTTGTTCGCGCAGCGCCGGCGTATCCGCCTGACCCCATTGATGGATCAGGACGTCCACGTCGCTGCGCGCGATGGGGGTGTCGTTGACGACCGCTTCGACGCCCGGCGGCAGCGGCGTTTCGGTTTTGGTGCCTGCGGCGCGTGCGACAGGGGCGCCGCAGGCGCACGCGAGTGCGATCAGCGTGGAAATAATGGAAATGTGATGCTTCTTCATGACGATTCCTTCATCGATGGAGGGAGATGCCGCACGCGATGGCGGCCAGGAGGAGATGCGGCAGCTTCACCGCGGGCAACCGACCCGGTCGGCGCCTGACAGGCCGCGCGTGCGATCGCGCCGCGGCCGGACCTGAAGTGCGAACCGGGCGAACCGGCCGCATGTCGTCTTGCAGAACGGCCATCGCCGGCAGCACACCGACGATCGACGGAGGAAACGACAGAGATGAATGCCCTGCGCTCGCATGTGGCAGCGTTCTCCCAACCTGCGACCCGAACGGTGCAGATGCGACCGAGCCCACCGGTCGCCGCAAGGCATTCACCTCTCGCCATCCTGACCGGGCCGCGCCGGCAACGCCGCTCGCGTCGGCCTCGCGCGGAGAAAAATGCGCTGCCCGGCGAACGGGCAGCGCGTCCAACGAAGCGTGGCTTCGGATACGAGGTATCGGGCGCGTACCATGCAGTTGCCCGACGTTCGCATTGTCGAAGCGCATACGGCGTCTGCACAATCAGCCTGGTCCTATTCCGCACGACGTCACCGTTGAATCGTCGACGTCTCGCGCGCGTTCATCGTCACGGCGAGCGGCGGAAAGGCGGCGACGCTGCGCATCGCGCCATAGAACTTGTTCATCGCGACATCGATCCCGTAGTTCGGCAGCGTGCGGCCGAGCCCGTGCGAGAACAGCGTCTCCGGTTGCAGCGGAAAGCAATGGTCGAGCAGGAACCGCGCGCCGGCCGGAGAAATCGTGTACGCGCAGATCCCGTAGAACTCGAGCAGGTCCATCACCAGCACGGGCCCGCGGTCGGTGCGGAAATCGTCGACGGCCTGCGCGAGCGCCGCTTCGTCGAAGCGCATCGTCACCGGCGCGCGGCTGTTGAAGATCGCACCGCGCAGGATCGAGTCGAAGTTGTAGCCCCATGCGACGAAGTCGTAACGGCCGGCATGCGCGGCGAGGAACTGCATCGCCGTCTCGTCGAAGTCCGGGCGGAAGATCGCGTCGTCCTCGACGATCGTCACGAGCTCGTTGCCTGCGGCAATGTCGGTCCACAGGCGATGCGTGGTCATCGCGATGCCGATCGCGCCGCGCGTATACGGCAGCGCCGGCGCGAACAGGCCACTTCGCGCGATATCGTCGTCCGACAGCGCACGGCCGTCGACCGCGTCGACGAATTCGAATGCGAGCGTCGGATTGTTCGCACGAAACGCGTCGCGGCGGCCACGCTCGCCTTGCAGCGAGATCACGCGAAGCGTGTTGCAGACGGACGGCACATCGACGGCGGAAGCGCGTACCGGCGCCATGGTTGCGTCGCGAAGATCGGTAACGGGCATCGACATCGTCACCACCCCGTCACGATCGAGATGCCGAACACGATGCCGACGACAATGCCGATCGTCCGCCCTTGCAGCGTCGGCTTCAATGCCGCCGGCTCGTAGAGCGGATCGACCACGTCCTTGCGGTTCCGCCATGCGGTAACGAGCGGCGGCACGAGCAGCAGCATTGCCATCAGCAAGGCGGTCGCCGTCGTCACGACCATCCCGCTCGACGACCAGCGCGTGCCGAACTCGACCGCCACGTGGACCATACCGACCGTGGCCGCGCTCGCGACCATCCCGATCACGGTGCCTTTCACCAGAAAATCTGCTGCGCTCATCGTCAGTACTCCCTGTCTGATAGTTGCCGAACGACGTCGGCCGGAATACTGCGTATTACAAAGATCGCTGCACGCGATCTCTATCAGACGAGTCTTATTGGCGAACGGCGAACCCAAAAATAGGACTGGGACTACAAACGTGACCGAACGGCGCGTTCGTGACCGGGGGACGCATCGCGGGGCCTCATCGATTCGGACTGGTCTTATTCAGTTGCCGAGTGCGGATCCATAAAGTGGACGTCAAGCCGGCGCCATGCTGCTTGTGCCCATGCGTGCAAGCCGCTGGCGCCCTCACGACAAACCCCGCCACCGGCCGCTGCCTCGAACGCGGCCGCCCCCCCGGAGCCCCGACATGCAGATCACGCCCCACGACACGCCCACGCTCGCCGACACCGACGACACGACGCTCGCCACGCGGACCGATGCCGCCTCGGTCGATATCGACGACAACGCCGTCGCCACCGCCACGCAAACGCTGATCGATCGCGGTGAAACGGCGAGCGCCGCCCATCTGGCCGCCGCCCATTGGAAACTGCGTCCGGACTCGCCGGCAGCGGCATTCAACTGCGGCTACGCGATGCAGATGGCGGGACGCCACGCGGATGCGATCGCGCCCTATCGCCGCACACTCGAACTCGCGCCGGCGTGGCCGTCGCTGAAGAACAATCTCGCGCTCGCGATCCGGCTGACGGAAGGCGATCCCGATCTGGAGTTCGCGCTCATCGAAGGCGCGCTCGACGACGACCCCGACGACGCACGCGCGTGGATCAATGCGGTCGTCACGCGCATCGACCGTTTCGATCTCGATGGCGCATTGCGCGCGGCTACCCGTGCGGTCGCGCTGGCGCCCGACAGCGCGCTCGCCGCGAACAACGCGGCGACGGCCATGAAGGAAGCGCAATGGTGGGGCCAGGCCGAGGCGCACGCGCAACGCGCCGTCGAACTCGCGCCGCACAACCCGACGTATCGCCACAATCTGTCGCTGCTCCAGCTTGCGCGCGGCGATTTCGCGTCGGGCTGGCCCCGTTACGAAGCGCGCTGGGAAGGCTCGGCCGAACTGCGCGGCAAACTGCCGGTGTTTGCCGCTCCGCGCTGGCGCGGCGAATCGCTGAAGGGCAAGACGCTGCTCGTGTGGGGCGAACAGGGTCTCGGCGACGCACTGCAATTCTGCCGCTACATGCCGCGGCTTGCGGAACGCGTGCATCGCGACGGCGGCCGGATCGTGTGGAATGCGTTTCCGGTGATGGGCGACCTGTTCGGGCGCAGCCTGGCAACGCATGTCGACGTGTTCGACACCAGCACGCGCATCGAGGATCTGCCCGCATTCGATGTCGAGCTGCCGCTGATGAGCATCCCCGGAATGCTCGGCCTCGACGGCGACGCGCTCGCCACGACGGCGCCGTACCTCCACGCCGACCCGGCGGCCACCGATGCGTGGCGCACGGCGCTCGCGGGCGAAAAGCGGCTGAAGGTCGGCCTCGCGTGGACGGGCAGTCTGTCGCACCAGCGCAACCGCTTTCGCCGCGTCGGCCTCGAGCGTTTTACCGAAGCGTTCGGCGGCCTGCAGCAGGACGTCGCGTTCTACTCGCTGCAACCGGGCGCGCAGCACGACATCGAAGCCGCCCGCGCGGCCGGTTTCGTCGTGAATGACTGCACGCGCGAATGGCGCACGGTCGACGACACCGCCGCATTCGTCGGCGCACTCGATCTCGTGATCACCGTCTGCACGTCGGCCGCACACCTGAGCGGCGCGCTCGGCCAGCGCACGTGGGTGCTGCTCGATGCGAACCCGCACTGGGTCTGGCAGCACGACCGCCGCGACAGCCCGTTCTACCCGAGTGCGTCGCTGTATCGGCAGACGACGTTCGCGGACTGGCAGCCGGTCATGGACGCCATCGCCGCCGATCTTCGCCGCCTGGCCGGCTGACGGTCGCCGTCCCGACAGGAGATTCGTCATGGATTACAACCTCTGCATCGTCCGCCCGCCCGGCTACGCGCATTCGGGCGCCTTCACGGAACTCGCCGAGGCGATCGCGTACGGGCTCGAAGATCTCGGCCACGCGGTTCACTTCAACGAGAACACCATGATGTCCGATGCACGGAACATCCTGATCGGCTGCCATCTCGCCGATCCAGGCGTGACCGAGCACGTGCCGGACGACACGATCGTCGTCAATACCGAGCAGCTGCATGTCGACGAACAGCCGTGGAACCGGAACATCTATCGATGGGCGTCGCGATACGAAACCTGGGATTACAGCGCGCGCAATCTCGCGAAACTGCATAGCCTCGGCATCGAGCATGCGCGCTACCTGAAACTCGGTTTCCATCCGAAGCTGCGCCGCATTCCGGATGACGTCGAGCAGGATATCGACGTGCTGTTTTACGGCACGATCGGCCCGCGCCGCGCGGCGATCCTCGATGCGCTGCAGGCGCGCGGACTGAACGTCGGGATCGTCAGCGGCGGCATCTACGGCGCCGAGCGCGACGCGTTCATCGCGCGTGCGAAGGTCGTGCTGAATCTGCATCACTACGCGTCGCACATTTTCGAGGTGGTGCGCGCGTTCTATCTGATGACGAACGGCAAGGCGATCGTGGGCGAAGTGTCGCCGACGACGTCGGTCGATCCCGATTACGCCAACGGCTTCCGCGCGGCGCCGTATGACGCGCTGGTGGATGCCTGCGCCGAACTCGTTCGCGATGCCGCGCAGCGTCGCCGGCTCGAAGCCGACGCGCTGGCGACGATCGGCCGCCATCCGCAAGCCCGATCGCTCGCACCGTTGCTGGCCGCGCAGTCGGTGGCGGCATGACGACGCCACATCGCGAGCCGCCATCGCCATCGCCACAGCGTTCCGACAGCGTGTGCCAATCGCCTGTCCACAGGCGGTTTGACAATCCCTGACGTCATCGGGAGCGAGTCCTAGCCCGTTGAGGCGCAGTCCGATCGAAGTGCCCTTGCGGACCGCCCGCAGTCCGATGGTCTCGCCCCGTCATCGCTCCTAGACTCGCCGTACTGCCCGAACGCATCGTGCAACACGCCGGGCAGCAGACCGCTCTGCGGAGCGTTGCACGAACGCGGACGCACCGCCATTCCGGACGGTGCGCAACGGCAAGGATGGCGGATGAAATGAACAAGAAGCACAGGCCGCGCGGCGAGATCGTCGTCTGCATGGTCGATGTCGCGGCGATCGTCGCGATCGCGGTACTCACGCACCAGGGTTCGCTGTGGAATCTCGACGCGCTTGCGATCGAATGGCTGCTGATCGGCGTGAGCGCGCTGCTCGCGGCGTTCCTGCTGCGCCTGGCGGGCATCGGTCTCGATGGGCGGCCGCGCCCAGCGACGCGCTATGCGGTCCGCACGCTCGCGCTGTGGCTCGTCGTGCAGGGTTTCGTGTTCCTGAAGATGATCGCGCTGACCACCGCGACCGTGATGATGCTGACGTGGTTCTTCGACTGGACGATCGAGGTCGGGATCGTGCTGGTCGTGTTCCGGATCGCACTGAGCATCGCGCGCCGGCGCAGCCTGCGCGTGCCGGCGACGCCCGCCCGCATCGCGGTCGTCGGCAGCGGTGAGCGCCTCGCGCGAATCGTCGCGTCGCTCGACGCGGCCGGCAGTACGCGCTACCGGCTCGTCAGCGCGTATTGCACGGGCGGCCGCGAATTGACGCTCGCCGGCGACGCGCTCGTCACGACCGATCTCGCATCGTTTGCCGCATGCGCGCGCCGCCAGCGCGCGGACGAAGTGTGGATCGCGCTGCCGCTCGCGGAAGACGCCGCGATCACGCGCGTGATCGACGAATTCCGCAGCGATTTCGTCGAACTGCGCCTGATGCCCGACGTGAGCCAGCACGCGCTGTTCGGCAGCCAGGTCGACGAAATCCTCGGCGAACCGGCGATCTCGCTCGCCGCGCCGCCGCTGTCGCGCGGTGCGCTGTGGGTGAAGGCGGTATTCGATCGCGCATTCGCGACTGCCGTGCTGATCGTGTTGATGCCGCTGCTGCTCGCGATCGCCGCGGCGATCAAGCTGAGCTCGCCGGGCCCGGTGATGTTTACGCAGAAGCGACGCGGCGGCGACGGCCGCACGTTCGACATCTACAAGTTCCGCACGATGCGCGTGCATGCCGCGCAACCGGGCAAGGTCGAGCAGGCGACCCGCAACGACCCTCGCGTGACGAAGGTCGGTGCGTTCCTGCGCCGCACGAGCCTCGACGAACTGCCGCAGTTCATCAACGTGCTGTTCGGCGACATGTCGGTGGTCGGTCCGCGCCCGCATGCGGTGGAACACGACGCGCAGTACCGCACGCTCGTCGACGGCTACATCCATCGCTACCGGATCAAGCCGGGCATCACCGGCTGGGCGCAGGTCAACGGGCTGCGCGGCGCGACCGAACAGCTCGAAAGCATGCAGTCGCGCGTCGAGTACGACCTGTACTACCTGCGCAACTGGTCGTTCGCGCTCGACCTGCGAATCATCGGCGCGACGGTGCTGAAAGGGATCGTGCATCCCAACGCGTACTGAACGGCGCATGCCGTTCGCCGCAGCGGCATCGCCGCCGCGGCTGCTTCGATTGACCCGGCGGCCCCTGCTTCGGCAGACCCGCTCCCGCGCCGCCGCCGTCTCCCGACGCGCGGCGCAACTGGAAGGAACTCATGACACCCTCGATCGCATCGGCGGCCGCGCGCCGCCACGGTGCGCTCGCGCTCGTCCTGACGGCCTGCGTAGCGCTGTCCGGATGCGCGTTCGCGCCCGGCATGAAGATGAACACGTCGTATCTCGGCTGGCTCGCCGACACGCCGGACGACGGCGCGCCCGCGTCGGCCGCGGCCGACTCGCGCGGGGCCGAAGCACGCGCCGCGGCCGCGTCGACCACGGCCGGCACGCCGGTTCGTGCGCAGCCCGCGGGCGGGGATGCCGTCGCCACGCCGCCGATCGTCGACATCGATCCGTCGCTGATCGCGCGCCAGCGCGCGGCCCGCGATGCGGCCGCGGCGTCGTTCGACACGCCGGCCGCATCGCGCGCGTCGTCGGCCTACCGGATCGGGCCGGGCGACGTGCTGCAGATCACCGTGTGGGATCACCCGGAACTCGCGGCAGCCCAAGGCGGCGCACAGCAGACGCCGCCGCGGGCGGCCGACCCGGTTGCCGGCTTCGTCGTCGACGATCGCGGCAACCTGACGTTCCCGTATGCCGGCGTGCTGAAGGTCGCCGGGCTGACCGCCGCCGACGCGCAGGCGCGCGTGAAGCAGGCGCTCGGCAAGCTCTACCGCGACCCGCAGGTCACGCTGCGCATCGCGTCATTCCGTTCGCAGCAGGTGTACGTCGACGGCGAAGTCCATACGCCGGGCGCGCTGCCCGTCAACGATGTGCCGATGACGCTCGCCGACGCGATCGCGCGCGCCGGCGGCTTCACGCCCGGCGCCGATCAGAGCGACGTGACGATCGTGCGCGACGGCACGCCCGTGCGCATCGACCTGGCGCGCCTGATCGAACGCCACCGCGACCCGTCGCGCATCGTGCTGCGCGGCGGCGACCTGCTGCGCGTCGGTGCGCGAGACAGCAACGGCGTGTACGTGATGGGCGAGGTGAACCGCCCGATGCTCGCGCTGCCGAAGCGCGACGGCCGCCTGACGTTGAGCGACGCGCTGCTGCAAGCCGGCAGCATCAATTCCAATACCGCCGATGCCGCGCAGATGTTCGTGATCCGCGGCGCACAGGGCCGCACGCCGACGGTGTTCCATCTCGACGCGCGCTCGCCCGTCGCGATGGTGCTCGCGAACCAGTTCGAGCTGGAGCCGAAGGACATCGTCTACGTCGACGGCAACGGGCTCGTCCGCATCAGCCGCGTGCTGAGCCTGTTGCTGCCCAGCGTGAACACGGGCGTCGCCGCCGGGATCGCCACGAAATGATGCCGAACCCGCCCCCGTTCCTGCTCGTCGTCTGCGAAGGCAACGTGTGCCGCAGCCCGCTCGCGGCCGCCCTGCTCGCGGCGAAGCTGCCGCACGCGCGGACCGGCTCGGCCGGCCTCGCGCCGCCGAACGGCCGGCCGGCCGACCCGCTGGCCCGCGACATGGCCGCCGCGCGCGGGCTGAGCCTCGACGCGCACATGGCCCGGCCGGTGACGGCCGCGCTGTGCGCGCAGGCCGACCTGATCTTCGTGATGGACGGCAAGCAGCGCCGCGTGCTCGAAGCGCGTCACCCGTTCCTGCGCGGCCGCGTGTTCCGTCTCGGCGAATACGCGCGAATAGCCGACGGTGCGCCGCTCGGCCTCGACGTCCCCGATCCCTATCGCGGCACGCGCGACGATTTCGTGCGCTGCGCGGCGCTGATCGATCTCGCGGTCGGCAGCTGGCTGCCGCGGCTCGCCGCGCGCTGGCCGCACGTCACCGCCTCTTTCTCCGAATCCCAGCCATGACGAGTTCCGCTTCTCCCGAACGCGAGATCGACCTGATCCGCGTGCTCGACGTCCTGCGCCAGGCACGCTGGACGATCGCGTCGATCACGGCGGCCTGCGTCGCCGCCGGCGCGCTGTATGCGTTCGTCGCGCCGCCGACCTACCAGGCCGACCTGATGATCCAGACCGACGATGCGACCGACGCCGCATCGAAGAACCTGCTCGGCGACGCCGCGTCGTTCTTCAACGTCGCGTCGCCTGCGTCGGCCGAGGCGCAGATCCTGTCGTCGCGGCTCGTCGTCACGCGCGCGGTGGAAGACCTGCGCGCCTATATCGTCGCGACGCCCGCACGCGTGCCGGTGATCGGCGCGTTCGTCGCGCGCTTCAACGACGGCGCGGTGAAGCCCGGCCTGTTCGGCTTCGGCGGCTATGCATGGGGGCAGGAGCGGATCGACGTCGTGCGCTTCGACGTCCCGACGCGTGCGGAAGGCGACACGTTCCAGGTCGTGCGGCTCGACGCCACGCGTTACCGGCTCACCGGCGCGGACATGAAGGCCGATGCGGTCGGCACGATCGGCCGCGCGGAAACCTTCGACACGCGCCACGGCCCGCTGCACATCGACATCACCGGCTTCGACGCGCTGCCCGGCACGCGCTTCGCGCTGGTGCGTCAATCGCGCGCGGAAACGATCGACACGCTGCGCAATGCGCTCGACGTCCAGGAGAAGGTGAAGCAATCGGGCGTGCTCGTCGCATCGCTGCGCGGCCACGATCCCGTCGACATCAGCGCGACGCTCAACGCGATCGCCAACCGTTACGTCGAACAGAACATCGCGCGCCGCACGGCCGAGGCTGCGCAATCGCTCGCGTTCCTGAACGAGCAGCTGCCGATCGTGAAAGGTCAGCTCGAGCGCGCGGAAACGCGTTACGCGACCCTGCGCAGCCGCACCGGCTCGGTCGATCTCGAGGAAGAAGGCAAGGTCGTCCTGCAGCAGGGCGCCGACCTGCAGACGCGCGTGCTCGAACTGCAGCAGAAGCACGACGAACTGTCGCGCCGCTTCCTGCCGACGCACCCCGACATGGCCGCGCTCGACGCGCAGCTCGCGACGTTGAAGCGCCAGCAGGGCGCGCTCGACGCGCGCATCGCGCGGCTGCCCGCGCAGCAAAGCGAGGAAGTGCGCGCCCGGCTGGACGTGAAGGTGAACGCGGACCTGTACACCGCGCTGCTGAACAACACCCAGCAGCTCGAACTCGTGCAGGCCGGCAGGACGGCGAGCGTGCGCGTAGTCGATGCGGCCGTCGCGCCGGCCGATCCGGTGCGGCCGAACCGGCCGGTCGTGATCGCCGCCGCCGCGCTCGCCGGCCTCGCGCTCGGGCTGATCGCCGCGTTCGCGCGCGAATTCCTGTACGGCGGCCTGACCGCCGTCGACGAGATCGAACGCCACACGTCGCTGCCGGTGCGTGCGGTGCTGCCTGCGGCCGCCCGCCAGCGCAAGCTGATGCGTGCGATCGAGCAACACGACGCGGGCCGGCATGTGCTCGCCTACGACGATCCGTACGAGCCGGCGATCGAAGGGCTGCGCAGCCTGCAAACCGCGCTGCATTTCGCGCTCGCCGATTGCGCGCATCCGCTCGTGCTGGTCACGGGTCCCGCACCCGGCACCGGCAAGTCGTTCGTGTCGGTCAACCTCGCGGCGGTGCACGCGGCGAGCGGCCGGCGCGTGCTGCTGATCGACGGTGATCTGCGCAAGGGCTACCTGCACCAGTACTTCGGACACGCACGCGGCGCGGGCTTCGCGGCATTGCTCGGCGGCCATGCGAGCGCCGACGAGGTCATCCAGCGCAACGTCGCGCCGAATCTCGATCTCCTGCCGACCGGCGAACTGCCGCCCGCGCCGACCGCGCTGCTGCAGCAGGCCGGCCTCGGCGCGCTGCTTGCGTCGCTGCGCGCGCGCTACGACCTCGTCATCGTCGATTCCGCTCCCCTGCTCGCCGCCACCGACTCGACCTGGCTCGGCGCCCATGCCGACGCGACGCTGCTCGTCGCACGCGCGGGCTCGACGCGGGCCGGCGAACTCGTCGAAGCCGCGAAACGCCTGCCGCATCGGCCCGACGCACAGCCCGGCGTCGTGCTGAACGGCCTCGATCCGCGCGCGGGCGCATCGGCCTTCGGCTCGAAATACGGCGGCTATCGCTACGAAGCCTACCGCTACACGTGCGACACGCAGCGCTGTACGCACCTCGCCCGCCTACGCGCGGCACTTCAACGTCTGCTGCGGAGGTCCGCATGAGCGACATCGCATTCGCGCCTTCACTCGACGATCGCGTGACCCTTCAACCCGATACGAACCCGCCGGCGCCCCCGGCGCCCCCGGCGACCGCCGCGCCGCCGCTGCGCATCGCGCTCGTCGTCGAAGCGGCCGGCGGCGGCGTCGCCGTCCACCTGACCGACCTGATCGCCGGGCTGCACGCACGCGGACACGCGGAAATCCACCTGATCGCGCCGCGCGGCGAACGCTTCGACGACGCGATGCTGGCCGGCGCGGCCGCGCAGTGCAAGACGTTCCACCGGCTGCCGCTGCAGCGCGCGGTCGGGGCCCACGACCTGCGCGGCGTACTTGCGCTGCGCCGGCTGTTGCGCCGGATCGGGCCCGACATCGTGCACAGCCACAGTTCGAAAGCCGGCGCGCTCGCGCGCCTGTGCCGCGGGCCATGGCAGCAGGTCTATACGCCGCATGCGGTCTATACGCTGAACCCGACGCTGTCGCCCGCGAAGCGCGCGTTCTACGGCGGCATCGAGCGCGTGCTCGGCAACGCGTGCTCGGACGCGGTGATCGCCGTGTCGCAGGACGAAGCCGATCACCTGCATGCGCTCGGCATCGCGCGCGGCCGCATCCGGCTCGTCGAGAACGGCGTCACGCCGCCGACGCTGCTCGCGCGCCAGGCGGCACGGATCGCGCTCGGGTTGGCCGATCGCCCGTTCGTCGTCGGGTTCGTCGGGCGATTCGATCATCAGAAGGGCGTCGACCGCCTCGTGCGGATCGCGCGCGTACTGGACGAACGCTTCGGCGACCGCGTGCAGGTCGTCGCGATCGGCTCCGGCGATTTCGACCGGGCCGCGGGCGACGAAGCGCACGACCTGCCGGCGAACCTGCGCGTCGCGGGCCGCGTCGACGCGGCGCGCCGCTACTTCTCCGCGTTCGACCTGCTCGCGTTGCCGAGCCGCTACGAAGGTTTTCCGTACGTATGCCTCGAAGCCGTCGCCGCACAGGTGCCGATCGTGGCCACGCAGGTGTCGGGCGCGACCGAGCTGATCGCCGAACATCGCGTCGGGCTGACGGTATCGAACAGCGACGACCCGACCGCGTTCGCGTCGATGGTCGGCCGCCTCGTCGAGCACCCGGCCGCGCACCGGCTGATGCGCGATCAGTGCGCCCGCGCCTACCCCCATTTTTCGGCGGAGGCAATGGTCGATCGCACGCTCGCCGTCTATCGCGACCTGCTCCGGGAGAACGCATGATGAGCCGCCCCGTTCACGTGGCCCTGCTGCACGCGTACAGCGCACGCAACGCCGGCGACGGGTTGCTCGTCGAACTGTCGGTCGCGTTGCTGCGCGGCGCGTTCGGCACGGACACCCGCGTGTCCGTCGTCGCGGCCGATCCCGCATCGTTCCCCGGTCATCCGGACGTGCGGCCCGCGCCCGTGCTCGCTGCCGGCGGCGCCGGGCGGCTGATCGGCGCGGCGATGGCCGCGCTGCCCGTCGGCGCCAATCCGGCACTGGCCGACCTGCGCGGCCTGCTGAAGCAGGTCGACCTGATCGTCGGCGTCGGCGGCGGCTACCTGCGCGCGCGCAACAGCGTCGAGGCGCTCAAGCTCGAAGCCGGGCATCTCATGCAGATGCGTGCGGCTCGTGCGGCGCGCAAGCCTGCCGTCTACCTGCCGCAGAGCATCGGCCCGGCCGCCGGCAATGCGATGCTCGCCGCCCACCTGACGTCGCTGCTTGCGGGCTTCCACACCGTGTTCGTACGCGATGACCGCTCGATGGCGCTGCTCGCCGCCAACCCGAACACGCGGCGAGCGCCCGATCTCGCGGTGCTCGAATTCGGCCGGCGTGCGGCCGGTCAGCGCGAGCACGCGCATGTGCCGCCGGCCCGCCCCGACCATATCGCGCTGGTGCTGCGCCGCCCGCCCGCGTGGAGCGCCGCGCAATGCGCGCGTTACCACGCGCAGACGGAAGCGCTGATCGAACGGCTCGGCGCGTTCTGTCGCATCACGTTCGCCGTGCAAAGCACCGGGCGCGGCAACGACGACGCCGCGTACTATCGCGAACGCGGCTTCGACGACACGCGCACGCTGAAGGACGTACTGGCCCGCGACACGCCCGACGCGGTCGTCTCCGTGCGCCTGCACGGCGCGCTCGAGTCGATCCTGCACGGCGTGCCGGCCTACCACCTGAGCTACGAGCGCAAGGGGTTCGGCGCGTATGCCGATCTCGGCGTCGGCCACTGGGTCGCGAACGCCGCCGATTTCGATGCGAATGCGGTATGCGACACGCTGTTCGCGCCCGATGCGCTGCGCCGCTTCTGGGCGCAGACCGACACCGGCATCGTGCGGCTCGGCCGCGAGCGTGACCGGATCGTCACCGCGCTGAGGGCCGCGCTCTACGACGGAGCCGCACGATGAAGGCCGCCTCGTCGCGCCTCGCGCTGCGGATCGCCGCGCTCGGGCTGAAGTTCGTGCTGACGATCGTCGCCGCGCGCATGCTCGGCTTCGATGCGGTCGCCGTCTATGGTGTCGCGCTGGCGGTATCGGTCGTCGGATCGAAGGTGCTCGGGCTCGGCTTCAGCACCGAAATCAACCGCCGGCTCGCCGGCCCCGATCCGCGCGACGCGATCCGGGCCTGCATGCGGCTGTCGGTACTGTATGCGGGCGTCTATGCCGTGCTGTGCGGCGCGGCCGCGCTGCCAGTCGGCGCGTTCTTCGGGCTGCCGCGGGCAGGCGCGCTGGCCGACGTGCCGCTCGCGCTGGTGATGCTCGTCGCATGCGCCGAACATGCGGCGCTCGAGGTCAATACATGGCTGTTCTCGCTGCATCGCGTCCGCGCGGCGTCGTGGCTGCTGTTCGTGCGGACCGGCGCGTGGGCCGGCGTCGCGGTCGCCGCACTCGCGGCGCGCGTGGTCGAGTCGATCGACGGCGTGTTCGCGATCTGGCTCGCCGGCGACGTGCTCGTCGTCGCGCTCGGCGGGCTGCTGATATCGGGTGCGGCTAGCCGGCTGCCCGCGATGCCCGCGCTGTCGGCCACGCGCTTGCCGCTCGCGACGGTCTGGCGCAGCGGCGCGCCGTTCTTCGTCGCGTTGCTGCTGCTGTCGGTGCTGCAGTATCTCGAACGTTTCGTCGCGTCCGCGATGCTCGACGCGAGCGAGCTCGGCCGCTACGTGTTCGTATGGTCGATCGCGAACGCGATTCAGACGATCGCGTCGGCCACCGTCGCGGCGGTCGCCGCGCCGCGTCTCGTGCGTGCGCTCCACAGTCCGCGAAGCGCACCGCGGGCATTTCGCAGCGAACTCGCGCGGGCGCTGCGCGGGTCGGCGATCCTGACCGGTGCGACCGCGCTCGCGATCGTCACGGTGCATCCGTGGCTGTTCCGGCTCGCGCACGAAGGCGGCGACCTGCCGTCAACCGTCATCCTCGCGATCCTGCTGCTGTCGTTCGTGCTGCGCGCCATCTGCGACGTACTGTGGGCCGCCGCCGTCGCGTTGAGGGCAGGCCGCGTGGTCGCCGGCGTGATGGCCGTTCTGACGCTCGCGTGCGTCCCGATGACGATCGCACTCGTGCATGACGGGCGCGCGATCGGCGCGGCCGTCGCGCATCTCGTCGCGAGCATCGCGGTGGCCGCGTGGCTCGCGTGGATCGTGTCGTCTCGCGCCCCGACGGCGCGCCGCGCCACCCGGCCCGGAGCGGCCGATGCTGCGTAACCTGATCGCGAGCGGTCCGCTGCTGAGCCGCGGCTTGCGCGACACGATCGCCGCGTGTCTCGCGCTGCTGTACGTCGGCGTCTATGCAAATGCGCGCGTGCTGCTGCCGGAATTCATCTTCCGCGACGCGGACAAGATCCAGACGCAGATCGGCGGCGGCTCGACCTACGACGGCTCGTCGTTCGATGCGGTCGGCAAGCTGTACCAGGCGCTCGGCAGCGCCGGCACGGCCGTATTCGTGGTCGCGCTGGGCGTCGCGACGATCTGGATCGCGTTGCGCGCGACACGGCGGCTCGGCGCGCTGGCTGCCCATCTCGCGTTGATTGCGCCGTGCCTGTTCTTCAACCTGTTCGTCGCGAGCAAGGACACGCTCGTCGTCGCGATGTCGATCGTCGTCCTCGCCGCTGCGCGCGTACGCGGCACGGCGGGGGCGATGACGATCGCCGTGCTGCTGTATCTCGGCTACGCGGCGACGATCCGCAGCTACTTCGCGTTGATCGTCGCGATCGCGCTTGCGGCATGGGTGTGGCGCCGGGTATCGACACTGCCGAGGCTGGCCGGGGCGCTGTTGGTCGCGGCCGTGCTGCTCGCGCTGCCAAATGCCGCTTATACGCTGCTTCAGCAGCCGCGCGACCTCGCGGTCGACTATCTCGTGTATGCGTCGCCGTTCGGCGCGCGCACGAGTTTCTACAACCCGTTCCCGCCCGATTCGTTCGTCCATTTCGCGGGCAACTATGCGTATTCGCTCGTGCGGCTCAACCTGCCGGTGCTGTTCTCGTTCGATCCGAAGGGATTCGCGATGCAGGCGCTGGTCGCGCTGTTCCTCGGCGCCGCGTGGCGACGCGCGCCGACGCAGCGCACCGGTGAACGCACGAACGGCCTGCCCTGCAACGGCGAACTGCTCGCGTGCCTGCTGCTCGGCCATGTCGCGGTATCGATGCTGTTCGAGCCGGATCTCGGCAGCTATCTGCGGCACCTGTCCAGCGTCGCATTGTTCGCCGTCGTGCTGTGGACGATCCGTACGCGCGGGCCGGCTTGACGGGCGGCTACGGCTTCGACGCCGTCGCGCGCAGCAACGCGCGGGCCGCATCGAGCGCGGGCTTCGGCGACCGGTCCGCACGCACGAGCCCGTAGCTGCGCTGCGCCGCATCGTTCGCGTTCGCGGTATCGGCCCATTCGTAGATCGACAGCAAAGGCGTGCCGAGCGTCGCGCGCGCGTCGAGCAGCGTGCGCAGACGTCGCGCTTGCCGCTCGTTGCCATCGACGCCCATCGACGCTGCACCGTCTTCGGTCACGAGTGCCGGCAGACCGTAGCGTGCACGGATGCCGTGCGCGGCATCGCGGATCTGCATCGGCGTCATGCCGTACGCGTGGTACGACACGGCGTCGAGACAGGCCGGTGCGGCGGCGTACACGCCGGCCAGCAGACGGTCGGGCACGCTGCCAGGCAGCGGCGGGCGGGCGAATCCGAAGCCGACGACCGGAACGTCCGGCCGGCGCGCGACCAGGCCGCGGCACAGCCCTTCGGCAAACGGCGGAAACGTGTGCACGACATCGCCGGTCGGCCAATAGCGGCCCAGGTCGGGTTCGTTCCAGAGCTCGACCGCCACCAGCGCGTGGCCGTATTGGGCGGCGAGCCGCGTCACCGTGCCGGCGAGGCGGGCACCGGCAGCCGCGAGCGAGGCGCGGTCCGTCTTCGTGTCGCGCTGCCCGTCCGCTCGCCCGAACGGCGCGAGCGTGCGCACGGTCAGCAACACCGGCAGGTGAGTCGAGCGCGCCGCCGCGAATGCGTCGTCGAGCTGGCGGCGATAGTCCGGACGATCGAGACGGTCGGTCCATACGCCGAAGCGGACGAAGTCGAAGCCGGTCTGCCGGATCTGCCGCGCATCGTCGGGCGTAAACGACTGGATCTTCACCTGGACGCCGACACGCGGCCGGCCGTCGAGACTATCCGGCCAGCGTGCGCGGTCGTCGGCATGGGCCGACGGCAGTGCCGCGAAACACAGTGCGGCGGCGAAGAACAGCGTGGAAATCCGGAGCATGGACGAGAGAACGATCGGGAATGCCGGCGGCGCACGACGCGCTGCGGAACGAATGCACGCGCACGGCCGGCGGAAACGGGGCATCGCGGCCGACCGCGCATTGTTGCAGAGCCCCGCGCCCGCCACCATCGGACTGATCCGAGCGCGTTCGTTCCCGTGTCGGCGCGCCGCGCGTGCACGCACCCTGCGCCAGCCGCGCCCCCCTCCGCCACTGCGCCGTGGACGACGTGGGGTGTTCCTGGTGTATCCGTCGCGCGCCGGCATCTCGATGCGAAGACGCGCGCAGCGGTGGATCTCGTGAAGCAGGCGCTGCACTCGGCAGGCGGTGCAGCGACCCTGCCGGCGACGCAGCCGCGCCGAAGCATCCCGACGCGACCGCCCCTGCCGCCGTCACGCCACGGCCTTCACCGCCTGCGCCACGTCGAAGAACGTCGCCTGCACCGCAGCGTCCGCACGCGCATACGCGCGGTTCACGCCGCTGATCACCGCACGAATCGACGCGGTCGTCAGGTTCGCATCGACGCCGACACCGAACGCGCTGCCGCGCACGCCCGTGCCGGCCAGCTCGGCGATCGCGATCGCCTTCGCATCGGCACCCTGCGACAGCGCGCGTTCCTCGTAATGCTGAATTCGCAGCGGCGTGTGCAGCGCGTGCATCAGCGCGTCGAGCGGGCCGTTGCCCTCGCCGCGCAGCACCCGGCGCTCGCCCTGCACGTCGGCGGTCAGCACGATCGATTCGCGGCCGTCGCGCTCGCTCAGCTCGTGGCCGACATAGCGCAGCGGCGTATCGCTTTCGACATATTCCTGCTGGAACAGCGACCAGATCTGCGCGCTCGTCACCTCGTGGCCGCTGTCGTCGGTCAGGCGCTGCACGGCCGCGCTGAAATCGACCTGCATGCGGCGCGGCAGCACGACACCGTAGCCCTGTTCGAGCAGGTACGCGATACCGCCCTTGCCGGACTGGCTGTTCACGCGAATGATCGAATCGTACGTGCGGCCGAGGTCGTTCGGATCGATCGGCAGGTACGGCATTTCCCACACGGCGTCGGGCTTCTGCACGGCAAAGCCCTTCTTGATCGCGTCCTGGTGCGAGCCGGAGAACGCGGTGAACACGAGATCGCCGACATACGGATGGCGCGGGTGGATCGGCAACTGCGTACATTCCTCGGCCGTGCGCGCGACTTCGTTGATCTGCGAGAAATCGAGGCCCGGATCGACGCCCTGCGTGTACAGGTTCAGCGCGAGCGTGACGAGATCGACGTTGCCGGTGCGCTCGCCGTTACCGAACAGGCAGCCCTCGATCCGGTCGGCGCCGGCCATCACCGCGAGTTCGGCCGCCGCGACCGCGGTGCCGCGATCGTTGTGCGGATGCACGGACAGGATCAGCGAATCGCGGCGCGCGAGGTTCCGGTGCATCCATTCGATCTGGTCCGCATAGTAATTCGGCGTGCCGATTTCCACCGTGGCCGGCAGGTTCACGATCGACTTGCGCTCGGGCGTCGGCTGCCACACGTCGAACACCGCGTCGCAAACTTCCTTCGCGAAATCGAGTTCGGTCGCCGTAAACGTTTCCGGGCTGTACTGCAGCGTGAATTGCGTGTCGGTCGCCGCATCGGCGCACCGCTTGATCGTGCGCGCCGCATTCACCGCGAGCTGCTTCACGCCGTCACGATCGAGGCCGAACACGATCTTGCGGAATTCCGGCGCGGTCGCGTTGTACAGGTGCACGATCGCGCGCTTCGCGCCGCGCAGCGATGCGAAGGTGCGCTCGATCAGGTCGTCGCGCGCCTGCGTCAGCACTTCGATCGTCACGTCGTCGGGAATGTGGCCGCCTTCGATCAGCTCGCGGACGAAGTTGAAATCGGTTTCGGACGCGGACGGGAATGCGACTTCGATCTCCTTGAAGCCGATCGCGACCAGCGTCTTGAACATCCGCATCTTGCGCGCGGCGTCCATCGGTTCGAACAGCGCCTGGTTGCCGTCGCGCAGGTCGGTGCTCATCCAGATCGGCGCCTGCGTGATCGTGCGCGACGGCCACGTGCGGTCGGGCAGGTTGACGGGCGTGAACGGTCGGTATTTCGTCGCGGGATTTTTCAGCATCATGATGTCGGTCCTCGGTCTGTTTGTCGGTGAAGCGCGGCGCGGTAGCCATCGGCGTCAGAAGCCGGCTGCGCGCGCAGCGGAAAAAACGGCAAGAAAGCGGCACAACGGCAAAGCGGTACGGCAAACGACAGCCTTGACGGTTGAGCGACCGGGACGGAGCGGAGCGATGACGGAAAAAAGACGAACTCAGGCGCCGGTCGACAACCGGGGCCAGGTCGGTGATGCGGGGAAAATCTGGCGCTTCAGGAAAGAAGCAGATGGAACGCGCGCAGCCGCAGACCCAGCCCGGAGAAACGGGCTAGTAGTCGTAGCGAGAAGAGGAACTGGGCGGCGTGCATGGCCGGCATCAAATCACAGGGTGACCACGGCTGTCAACCGGGTGCGCTTGCATCCCGCTCCATTCCGCGATACGCGCATTCGCGCAGAATCAGTCCCGTCCGATAGGCGGCAGCCTCTCCCGTCGCTATGCTTCACGGGTGCGGCGCCGGTGAGGTCCTATTCATGTTCGGAGTGAGTCGGTCCATCCTCTTCGCCGGTCGCCGCACACCCCTCCCTCGCAATCGGGCTTCGGCGTGGGCGTTCGGCGGTGGCCGGTGGGCGCGGCCACGACAGAGATGTCGATGTTGAAACGAAACGCTGCCATATGCGAACGCCGAGCGTCTGCTCCGAAGCCCGATTGTGCCTCGCCGCTCTCGCTCCGCGTTGCGCGCTCGCGCATCGTTCAAGAAATCGATACACACATCGATATAATTTATTGAATATATCGAAATCGGCTTCATTAAGCACATTTCATTAAATCGATTAGCGCCATCTTTCGATTTACTGAACAATAATCATTCCCATCCGAATATTTTTTTATTTATTTTTTGCCATGCTTTGCAAGCCGCGTTTCAAACGGCAAACGTTTGCGCGGCAAGGCTCGCGCCTTATCCAATACTTCTCAGGAGGCAAGCATGGCCGATTCTCAAACGTCATCCAACCGCGCCGGCGAATTTTCGATTCCGCCGAATACCGATTTCCGCGCGATTTTCTTCGCGAATGCAGCCGAGCAACAGCACATCAAGCTGTTTATCGGCGACAGCCAGGAACCCGCCGCGTATCACAAGCTGACGACGCGCGACGGCCCGCGCGAAGCGAAGCTGAATTCCGGCAACGGCAAGATCCGCTTCGAAGTGTCGGTGAACGGCAAGCCGTCGCCGACCGACGCGCGCCTCGCGCCGATCAACGGCAAGAAATCGGATGGCTCGCCGTTCACGGTCAATTTCGGGATCGTCGTGTCGGAAGACGGCCACGACAGCGACTACAACGACGGCATCGTCGTGCTCCAGTGGCCGATCGGCTGACCTGACGCGCGATCGACGGTCGACCGCTGCCGGCCGCCTCCGTGGCGGCCGGCGGGTTTACGCCGCGTTCCGCGGCCCCTCATACCGCCTCATCCCCGGAGACTCCCATGCCCCTCCTTTCGGCTTCGATCGTCAGCGCGCCCGTCGTGACGTCGGAGACCTACGTCGATATCCCGGGCCTGTACATCGACATCGCGAAGGCCGAGATTCGCGACGGAAAACTGCAGGTCATCCTCAACGTGCCGACGCCTTACGCGACGGGCAACAACTTCCCAGGCATCTATTTCGCGATCGCGACCGACAAGGGCGTCGTCGCGGACGGCTGCTTCACCTATTCGTCGAAGGTGCCCGAAAGCACCGGACGCATGCCGTTCACGCTCGTCGCGACGATCGACGTCGGCAGCGGCGTCACGTTCGTGAAGGGCCAGTGGAAAAGCGTGCGCGGCAGCGCGATGCATATCGATTCGTACGCGAGCCTTTCCGCGATCGGTGAAACGGCCGCGCCATCGTCGTCGCAAGGCGGCGGCAGTCCGGGCGCCGAAACCGGTGGCGGCGGATCGGGCAACATCGGCGGCGGCGGCGAACGCGACGGCACGTTCAACCTGCCGCCAAACATCAAGTTCGGCGTGACCGCGCTCACCAACGCGGCGAACGACCAGACGATCGACATCTACATCGACGACGACCCGAAACCCGCCGCGACGTTCAGGGGCGCCGGCGTGCAGGACCAGAACCTCGGCACGAAGGTGCTCGACTCCGGCAAGGGGCGCGTGCGCGTGATCGTGATGGCGAACGGCAAGCCGTCGCGCCTCGGCTCGCGGCAGGTCGATCTCTTCAAGAAGTCGTACTTCGGGATCGTCGGATCGGAAGACGGCGCCGACGACGATTACAACGACGGCATCGTGTTCCTGAACTGGCCGCTCGGCTGAGCGGCGGCAATCGCGAAACATCGCAATGGCGACGGGGCCAACCACGCATTGCGAATCGTTCGAGCAGTCATTCGCAGTCCCACGCTTTGCTCCGCGCGCGGCCCGGTGACATCCGTTCGCCGGCGCGCGACGCGAGACCTACCATCGAGACGAGGACGACATGTCACAACCCTTTACCCACGACGACCTGTACGCGCTGCTGCAACTCGCAGGCAACGACGCCACCGCCGTGCAGGCCAACGGCGATCAGGCCGTGCTCGACCGGATGCGTCAGTTCATGACCACGCAGCTCGTCGAGAAACTGCCGCAGTACGACGTATTCGTCGATATCGCGACGATCCCGTACAGCTTCGACGTCGGCAGCTGGCAGAACAAGGTGAAAACCGATGCGGCAGGCGAGGTCGTTGCGTGCACGGTGACGTGGGCCGGCGCGCCCGGTGTGTTGCCCGGTGCCGCGGCGAAGTTCGGCGTCGGCGCGGTCGTCAATTACTTCTCGAAAGCGACACCGCAACCCGTGCAGCCGGAGCCCGTGCCGACCGGCGGCGGCGAACGCGACGGCGTCTTCAACCTGCCGCCGAACATCGCGTTCGGCGTGACCGCGCTGGTCAATTCGTCCGCCCCGCAGACGATCGAGGTCTTCGTCGACGACAACCCGAAGCCGGCCGCGACGTTCCAGGGCGCCGGCACGCAGGACGCGAACCTGAACACGCAGATCGTGAACTCCGGCAAGGGGAAGGTGCGCGTGGTCGTGACGGCGAACGGCAAGCCGTCGAAGATCGGCTCGCGTCAGGTCGACATCTTCAAGAAAACCTACTTCGGTTTGGTTGGATCCGAAGATGGCGGCGATGGCGACTACAACGACGGCATCGCGATCCTGAACTGGCCGCTGGGTTGAACGCGGCAGCCTGACGAGCGTCGCCACGCCGCCCGGCGTGGCGATCGGCCGGTGCGCGTCCGTCATCCGCGAAGCCAAGCTCGCGCGGCACGCATGCAGTCGGTCGCGACGATACACGCCACGACCGATCGATCTCCGTGTCGTCCTCGTCAAATCACCACGCCCACCGCACACCCGCATTCCCGATAATCGTGCGCTGATGCTCGCCGCCGAGATTCGTCAGGTAACTGACCGTCGCATACACGCTGCCGCGCTTCGTCAGCTGCGCGACGAGCCCCGCGCCGATCTGCCCGGCCGTCTGCCCGACTTGCGTGCCGATCGTCGTCGAGCCGCCGAACGTCGTCTTGTCGTCGGCGCCGAACGCGCGCAGCACGTTCACGCGCAAGTAGGGCTTCCAGCTCACGCCGTTCGCATCGAATGCATATTGCAGCCGCGCGCCGATCCGGCCGACGAACGTGTTGCCGTTGTTCCATCCGATGCTCGACACGCCGTCGTTGAAGCGATCGAGCGACAGCCATTGCCACACGAGCTGCGCCTGCGGCTCGAGCGTCAATCCGTTGCCGAGCGCGATCGGCAGCCCGGCTTCGACGGAACCCGTGAACGCGTTTCCGTTCGTCGAGCCGCTCACGTTGTCATTCGAATGCGTGCGCACCGTGAGCGCGCTGCCCATCAGCACCGCGTCCGTGTACCAGCCGCCCGGACCGATATGCGTCCAGTAGCCGCCGAGGTCGTACGCATTGACCTGCAGCGAGCCGACGCCCAGGTCCGGCTGCGCGAGCGCGAAGCCGCTCACGTCGCCGACCGCGCGCGAGAAGCCGAGGAAGAAGCCGTAGTGATTGCGATGGCCGCTCGCGGTCGTATCGGCGTAAAGGTCCTGCCCGACCTGCATCCCCCACACCGTGCCGTCGAACGACGGCGTCGCGTCGCCCTTCTGCTTGAGCTTGCTGTTGCCGCCCCACACGCGCGCCCACGACGCGGGTACCGAGCCGTTTTCGGCGAGCAGCCCTTGCTCGCCTTGACGGTCGTGGAACGTATCGATCTGCAGCATGCCGAGCTGGCGCGCGACGGCCGGCGCTTCCGCGTATAGCGGCACTTCGGGGCGATAGACCGGCTCCGGATGGCCGCCGATACCCGCATGATCGACCGCTTCGACGATCGATTCGGGCGTGCCTTCGGCTGCGATGACCGGCGGCTCGGCCGGCGGCGTCGGCTGGCCGGGCTGAACAACGGGCGGTTCCGGCTTCGGCGGCACCGTGTTGCGCAGGTACCAGTTGTCGCCGGTGCCGGCCGACTCGCCGCCCTTCGCGAGGAAATACGTATAGGCGCCTGCGCTGACCGTCCCGCCGGAGAGTGTGAACGCGCCCGCGCTCGTCGTCGCGCCGTTCGCGGCCTGCACGACCTGGATGCCGTCGCCTGTCGTCTGCGCGCCCGCGCCGCCGACGTTCGTCACCTTCAGTGTGCTCGAGCCGCTCGCCGTGCCGCCGCTGACGACCAGTTTGTCCGATGGCGCTCCGTCGCCGGCAAGCGTCGTGTTCATCGCGAGCGTCGCGTTCTGGCCGACGTAGTTGCCCGCGACCGTCAGCGTGTTGCCCACGCCGCTGCCGCCGAGCTGCACGCGCCCCGCGTTGGTCAGCTTGCCGTTGATCCGGAAATTGCCGGTCGCGCCGCTCGCGAGGCTCGCCAGCGCGTTCGCGACCGACAGCGTGCCGTTGTTCGTCACGTTGCCGGTCACGCTGCCGTAGCCGCCGAGCGTCGCGCCCGATACCACGGCCACCGGTCCGCCGCCGCCCAGTGCCGCCGATGCGCTCGTCGCGTCACCGACGATCACGGTGCCCGCATTGACGTTCGTGCCGCCCGTGTAGCCGTTCGTGCCGTTCAGCGTCAACGTGCCGCTGCCGAGCTTCGTCAGCGAGCCCGCGCCCGTGATGCCTTGCGTCAGCGTCGAGTTGAAGCCCTGCGTATCGATCGTGCCGTTGTTCGACGTGATCGATACCGCCCGGCTCGAAGCAAGATCGAACGCGCTGCCGAGTTGCAGCGTGCCGCCATTGAGCGCGAGCCCACCCGACGCCGCGCCGAACGCATGGTCCGCGGCAACCGCCAGCGTACCCTGCGTGATCGTCGTGCCACCCGAATAAGTGTTGCCGCCGGCCGATGAAGGCGCGACCGTCAGCGTTCCTGCGCCGGTTTTCTCGACGGCGCCCGACCCGCTGATCGTACCCGTGTACGTGCCGGCGCTGTCCTGCTGAAGGCGCACGAGCCCGTTGTCGGTGACGGATAGCGGCAGGTTCGATGCATTCGCCTGCAACGTCGCACCCGCGTTGACGGTCGCGACGACCGATGCCGTCGTCGTGCCGAGCGTGCCCGTGAGGTTCAGCGTGCCGCTCTGCACCAGCGCGGTCGAGAACGTGCCGGGCCCGGCCCACGTCCAGTCGGTGCCGGCCATCGTCAGGCTCTGGAAATTCGTGAACGGATTCGACGCGGTGCCCGTGCCCTGCAACGTCACGGTATTGATGCCGGCGCCGCCATTGGCCGTTCCGACGATCTGCGAGCCGGTCTGCAGGATCAGCGTCACGTTGCCGTTGCCGCCCTGGATCGCGGTGCCGCCGCCCTGGATCAGCCCCGCGTTGGTGATCGTCGTCGCGCCGTTGGTCGAGCGCACGCCGATGCCGTTGTTGCTGATGATCCGGCCGCCGGCCTGATTCGTGATCGTCGCGGTAAACGAGCTGCCGAGCGTGTTCGACACGACCGCGTCGACGCTGCCGCCGCTCGTCGCGGTGCCGGTGGTCTGGATCGTGCCGCTGTTGACCAGCGTGTCGTTGTTGCCCTGCATGTAGACGGCCGGCGCATCGCGGCCGTTCGACGTCAGCGTGCCGCTGTTGGCGATCGTACCGTTGCCGCCGAGCAGCGACGCGGCGCGCGCGTTGTTGCCGGATGTCGTCACGTTGCCCGTGTTGACGATCTGGTTGCCCGACGCGCCGGGATTACTTTGCCCCCACGCGGCCGTCATTCCGTACGCGTTGTTGCCGGTGGTCGTGATCGTGCCGTTGTTGACGAGCGTGTTGTTGTTGCCGTTCGCGGCCATCCCGTCGTTGTACGTGCCAGATGTCGAAATCACGCCGGTCGCCGCATTGGTGAGCGTGTTGCCGTTGTTCACGCCGAGCAGCACCGCGCCACGGTTCGCAACGCCCGTGCCATTGCCGGACATCGACAGGTTGCCGTTGTTGGTGATCGTGCTCGACGTGTCTACGGAGAACGGCGTCGGCGTGGACGTCAGCACATAGCTGCCCGTCACGGTCGAATCGAGGTTGATCGTCACGTTGGTACTGCCGGCCGCGGCCACGACCGACGGCGCATTCCCACCCGTACACGTCACCGTCGTGCCGCTGCCCGGCGCGGTGGCCGAACACGCCGCATACCCACTGACCGGTACCGCGCCGGTCAGGATCGCCATTCCGCCCAAACCCAGGTTCCGCGCCTTTCTTTTCATTTTTCCGCTCGCGTTTATTGGTGACGTTATTGCTGCAAATCGGTGCGTGGAACGGGTTATAGCACCTGTCTTGAAACAATCGCAAGATCGGAATGCGTAATATCGAAAATCACGCCGCAATTCGTTTCGGAATGGGAAATAAAGAAAAAGGGGGTTTTGTTGCGATGCGAAAACCCTTTGCGCGCCGGACATCGTGGCGCTAAATGACGCAAAACCGGTTGAACTTGCCGATTGTCACGCAATCCCTGAGAAACCGTGGGCAACGGGATTCGGGAAATCGGAAAATATAACGCGATCCCGTAATCGACGGGCCGCGCATTGCATATCGGCAAGCTGCCGATGCTGCTTTGCACGATGCGATGCCGCGCGCGTCCGGGCGACGGCGTCGCCGGACATTCCGGTCGATGCGATCGTCCAACCGGACGACCCATATTTCGGACAGCTGGACGATCGCCGTCGCGCCCGCCACTCGGCAAGCCCGACGACGCTCGAACAGCTGGCGGCTTACCCGCGCTGCCGTCCGCCTTTTGCCATGCTGGAGAAAACGCCGTCCCGATAAATCCACGCATGGACCAGGGCGGCCGACAGATGGGCCAGCACGACGACGAACAGCAGCCGCGCCAACAGGCCATGCGCATCGCGCAACCATGCAAAGAGCGTCGGACTGGCCGGTACGATCGCAGGCAGGTTGACGCCCTTGAACAGGACTATCGGGAAACCGCCCGCCGACAACAACGCCCAGCCGATCACCGGCAATGCCAGCATCAGCGCATACAGCGCCCAATGTGATGTCTTCGCTGCGAGCACCTGCCACCGCGGCAGGCTCCCCGGCAGTGCGGGCGGCCGGCTCCACAGCCGGTTCGCGACGCGCAGCAGCGCCAGCACGAGAATCGCGATACCCAGCGGCCGATGCAGATCGATCAGCCAGATCCGGTGATGCAACGACGTCATCATGCCGGCGCCGATGAACAGCATGGCCAGGATCATCGCGGCCATCAGCCAGTGCAAACCGCGCGCCAGCGCGTTGAAATGGCGCGGTGCGCCGCCGCTCGTGGTCTTCCGCCTCGTCATTTGACCTCCTGCTTGCCGACCGCCTCGGTCGCCTTGCCGTAGCCGATTTCCCGCTCGCGGCGATTGAACGAATGCGCGTACGCCCCCGAACGCGCGTTCAGGATTGGATCGTTCGACACCTCGACGCCCGCGGGCACGATCGACGGATCGAAGTTGATGTCACGGCACGCGCCCTCGGCCTGCTCGACGACACGCGTCATTTCCAGCGTGCCAGCGACGAGCTGCTTGCGATCGGCCGGCCACGGCTGCGATGCGTCGTCTACCGGATCGCCCGGCCGCGCCAGTTGCAGCACGTAGTCCCAATAGAGCGGCTTCCGCGCGAGCCGCTCGCGCACGCCTTCAAACAGGAAGTCGTGGTCGGCCTGCTGCCGTTGCGCATCGCTCACCGGCACGAACGGATCATGCGGGCGCATCATCCAGCGCACCGGCTGCCGGTGACCGTCGGCGGCCACCAGATAGAACGCATTGACGCTGTAGAACGTCGCGCCCGCGAAACTGCCGGGCGCCGGTTCCCGGGCCGCCCATTTCATGAACTTCTCCGCCTCCGGGTACGCCTTCAGGAAGGCGGATACGCGCGCCGGGTCGGCCCGGCCGGTGGCGGGATCAGGCGCGGTCGCCTGCTGCATGGCCAGAAAACCCTCCGGTTCATGCGTCGGGAAGTACGGCTGGTTGTTCATCGCCATGCGCCATTGCTGCTTGTCGTCGGTCGTCAGCAGCAGGGCCATGCTGAGCGTCGTGGTGGAGCTGTCCGCCGCGTACGGACTGCCGGTGCCGATCGAGAGCCGCCCGACGACCGGGATGTCCGGCTGCGTGAAGACACGCGCGGTCGACAAGGGCACCGCCGCGCGGTCGGGACGGAAGGTGCCGGCGAAGCAGACGCCCTTGCCGTGCGCGCGGCGGAACCCCGGCGGAAACGGCTGCGGGGTTTCCGACACCAGCGATACGCTGGTCGTGCGCGAGCCGATCCAACCCGCCGCCCACGCAAAGGCCGACGTCAACGCGCCGGCAACGACGGCGATCGCCGCCAGCGCTCCCCACGTGCGTTTCGATGTGAGATCCCGTTTTGACATAGATGGTGTTTCATCCCGTTGTGTCGTCGTGCGTGTCGCGCCGTGTTTCGCGTGGCGCGGCGGCCGTCGATGCATGAAGCGCGTGGGCGCGCTCACGCGCGCCCACGATCGAGTCGATTGAGGTACGAACGCGGTCGCGATGATCCGCTGCGGAAATCGCTACGCGCTTGGATACGAAAATCTTAGCGACGAGGTAAAAACGGGACCATCAGACCAGGCTGAAATCGCCGACGGGATGTAGGACCAGTCCGGCCGCGTGCGCGTCACCGTTGCCGGCAGGCCGCCATGGCGGACGCCGGTTTGGCCCATGCAACGATGCCGGCCATCGCGGCCGGCATGACGGGGAGATCGGCGATTAGCCGTCAGCCGGCATGCGATGCGGCGCGCTTCGACATCGCAACAGGCTGCGACCAGACGGCCACCGCGAGCTGCGTGCGCGCGTCACGCGCCACGCGGTTGAACGCCACGCGCTGCGCGCCCTTCAGTTTCGCCGCCTTGGCTGCCTGCACGAGTTCGATCGGATCGACGAGGCGGGCATGCCTGCGCACCTCGAAATGCAGATGCGGGCCGGTCGCCGTGCCCGTGCTGCCGACCGCGCCGACGCGTTGACCGCGCATGACGCGCGCGCCGGTGCGCAGCGTCGGCTCGAATGCGGACAGGTGCGCGTAGTACGACGCGTAGCCGCCGTCGTGGCGAATCACCACGTACTTGCCGTAGCCGCTCGGCTCGGTGCCGATGAACGTCACGACGCCGCGCTCCGACGCATGCACGGCGCGGCCGGCAGGCGCCGCGAGATCGACGCCCGAATGCACGTGACGCGCCCCGCTCACCGGATGCACACGCGTGCCGAACGGCGAGCTGATGCGCGTCGCGGCGACCGGCATCGCGAAGCGCGCGCCGGCGAGCGGCATGCCATCCGGTTCGTAATAGGCGCCCGGCGAGCCGGCCTGCGGCGCGAACCACACGGCCGCGACGTGCTGCCCGCGAAAGCGGACGTCGAGCGCCGTCACACGTGCGCGGCCCGGCCGCACTGCGTCGTGGTCGGGCTCGAATGCCACGCGGAAAGTATCGCCATGCGCGCCGTGCTGCTTCAGATCGACGCGCCCGGCCAGCATGCGAACGATCTGCGCGGCGACGCCGGCCGGCAGATCGGCGCGCGCCAGCGACGCGCGCAGGCTGCCGACGATCGCACCGGCCCGCGTACCGCGATCCGGCTGCGCGAGCGTGAACGGCTCGGCGGATGCCAGATCGCCCGCCCCTCGCGCGAACGCCGGTTGCGCGCCCGGCGCCGGCAGCGCCGATGCCAGCCTGTAATCGAACCGCGACGCATAGCTGCGTTCGACCGCGTCGCGCGCGGTCTCGCACAGCACGCGATACGCGACGCAGGCGCCGAAGCGGGCCACCGGATCGCCGCGCCCGGCGCCGGTCGACACGTTCAACGCGTGCGACACGTATGCGACGTCGAGCGGCGCGGACGATGCATGCAGGCGGCCCCACGTCGTACGCGCGGAATTGAAGAAAGGCACGTCGTCAAGGTCGGTGGTTTCCGCCGTCGCGGGCGCGACGGGCGCGGCGTCGTGAAACGCCTGCGCTGCCGCGCCCTGTGCGCCGGCCACACAGGCCGCCGCGACGATGCCGCGCAGTAACGCATGGCCAATCGGGAAACGGTGGACGCCGCGGGGGGCGGGTCGACCTTGCTCGCGTGCGACACGGAAACGCAGGTCTGACCGCATGACGTCGTCACTCGCTATTCGATGAAAAATCGGGAAAAAACCGGACATCGCGGAGGAACGATCGTCGCGATCCGGCTACTCGAAAGCGAGTGTATCGGCGTGGTCGAAACGGCTGAATAGGACTCGTCTTATTTTATTGAAAAGCCGCTTAATACTCGTACTAAATCAACGCAACCGGGACGCCACGCATTCGCGCGAAGCCCGCGGCGCCGTGTACAGTCGAGGGCTGCCGGCGCGCGACATGCGCCGCGCACTCTGTCTTCAACACCGGAATCCCGTCATGTTTCTCGATCATCTTCATCCGGAACGCTGGACGTTCCTGTGGAACGCGTTGTCCACCCTCTCCGTCAAGCTGTCCGCCGGCCTGGCGCTGCTCGTCGCCGGCTGGTGGCTGTCAAAACGCGTCGGCAACTGGCTGAACCGGCTGCTCTCGAACAAGGAGCGCGTCGACGACACGCTGCGGCCGATCCTCTGCGACGTCGCGGTGTGGGGCATCCGCATCGTCGCGATCGTCGGCGCGCTGTCGCAGCTCGGCATCGAAACCGCGAGCATCGTCGCGGTGCTCGGTGCGGCCGGCCTCGCCATCGGGCTCGCGCTGCAGGGCACGATGCAGAACATCGCGGCCGGCATCATGCTTCTGCTGCTGCGGCCGTTCAAGGTCGGCGACTACATCGACGGCGGCTCGGGCGTCGCGGGCACCGTCGACGAAGTCGGGCTCTTCATGACGCGCCTCACGAAGCCGGACGGCATCTGCGAGTACGTGCCGAACAGCGCGCTGTGGGGCAGCTCGATCCGCAATTACACGCGCAACCCGACGCGCCGTCTCGATCTTGAAGTAGAAGTATCCGTGCATGACGATATCGATCGCGCGCTCGACGCGCTGCGTGCGCTGGC
Source organism: Burkholderia sp. AU17457 (assembly GCF_002223255.1). Taxonomy (NCBI): domain Bacteria; kingdom Pseudomonadati; phylum Pseudomonadota; class Betaproteobacteria; order Burkholderiales; family Burkholderiaceae; genus Burkholderia; species Burkholderia sp. AU17457. Next base: position 567,238 of record NZ_NKFB01000006.1, on the reverse strand, counting down.
CGCGGCCGATCCCGACGTGCTGCAGGATCCCGCGCCGGACGTGATGGTGATGCGCTTCGACGACAGCACCGCCGTCGCGAACATGCGCGTGTGGACGCATACCGACACGTTCTGGGCGCTGCGCTGGCGCCTCGCGCGCCAGGTACGCAAGACGCTCGCCGATGCGGACTGCGCGCTGCCGATCCGCACGCGGGAGCTGCACATCGTGCACGACGCGGAGCGCCGGGCGGACGGCGCGCGCATGCGGGTGTCGTAAGGCGGCGCACGACGCCCTGCCCACGACGTCATATCTGCCGGAACGGCGGAGCGAAGCGAAGTGAACTGATGTCACTGTGAACGGATCGCGGTGCAACGCCGCGATCCGATGAGGTTCCGGTCTGGTGCATCGCATGCCCACCGCACACATTCCACCCCGCCGATCCCGACCGATTTTCCCACGCCGCGGACCGTCATTCCGGAAACCCGGACGCACAAAAAACCCCACGAAAACAGGGATATTCGTCGTCTGCGACACATTGTCCGAGTTCGGTTATATTACGCGCCCCTTGCCACCCCGCCCCCGCAAAACGCGTCGCGCGCGGCCTCGTTCAACGCAGCCTGAAACGCCGTCCGCTCGGGCTTGCCGTCAGGGCCCCTGCGCGTGGCGCACCGTCGCGACGCATGCGCTTGCCCGCTCCCGGGAGGCCGATCCGAAGGTGTCCTTCCGAATGGCTTCGCGTGCGCAAATGCAACGGCGTGCAGCGCCGATCCGGAATTCCGGATTCGCGATCCGGATCTCCGGACCCGTGTTTCGGCACAACGGGACCGCGCGCCGGGCGGCATGGCAAATCGATGCATCCAAGTTGAAAAAGGGATCTGCTGTGATCAAAACGTTACGGGTAATACTGTCGGCGCTCGCGCTGTGCGTCGCGACATCGTCCGCGCACGCCGCCGATACGAAGAAGGTCGACGTCCTGCTGGTGGGCGGCGGCATCATGAGCTCGACGCTGGGCGTCTGGCTGCACGAACTCCAGCCCGACTGGTCGATGACGATGGTCGAGCGCCTCGACGGCGTCGCGCTGGAAAGCTCGAACGGCTGGAACAACGCCGGCACCGGCCACTCGGCGCTCGCCGAGCTGAACTACACGCCGGAAAAGGCGGACGGCAAGGTCGACATCTCGAAGGCGATCGAGATCAACGAGTCGTTCCAGATTTCGCGCCAGTTCTGGGCATGGCAGGTCAAGCAAGGCGTGCTGAAGAACCCGCACTCGTTCATCAACTCGACGCCGCACATGAGCTTCGTGTGGGGCGACGACAACGTCCGCTTCCTGAAGAAGCGCTACGAAGCGCTGCAGGCGAGCCCGCTGTTCCGCGGGATGCAGTATTCGGAAGACTACGACCAGATCAAGCAGTGGGTGCCGCTGATGATGGAAGGCCGCGACCGCAACCAGAAGGTGGCCGCGACGTGGACGCCGATCGGCACCGACGTGAACTTCGGCGAGATCACGCGCCAGTTCGTCGGCTACCTGAAGACGCAGCCGAACTTCACGCTGTCGCTGTCGAGCGAAGTGCGCGAGATCTCGCGCAATGCCGACGGCACGTGGCACGTGTCGTGGGTCAAGCTGCACTCGGACGAACCGCCGCAAGCCGTCGACGCGAAGTTCGTGTTCATCGGCGCGGGCGGCGGTGCGCTGCACCTGCTGCAGGCGTCGGGCATCCCGGAAGCGAAGGACTACGGCGCGTTCCCGGTCGGCGGCTCGTTCCTCGTGACCGACAACCCCGAAGTCGTGAAGCAGCACCTCGCGAAGGCCTACGGCAAGGCGTCGGTCGGCTCGCCGCCGATGTCGGTGCCGCACCTCGACACGCGGATCATCGACGGCAAGAAGATCATCCTGTTCGGGCCGTTCGCGACGTTCTCGACCAAGTTCCTGAAGAACGGTTCGTACTTCGACCTCGCGAAGAGCACCAACCTGCACAACGTCGCGCCGATGATGCGCGTGGGCGTCGACGAATTCCCGCTGGTGCAGTACCTCGCCGGCCAGCTGATGCTGACCGACGACGACCGCTTCAACGCGCTGAAGGAATACTTCCCGAACGCGAAGAAGGAAGACTGGCGCCTGTGGCAGGCCGGCCAGCGCGTGCAGATCATCAAGCGCGACCCGGTCAAGGGCGGCGTGCTGAAGCTCGGCACCGAGATCGTCGCGTCGCAGGACGGCAGCATCGCGGGCCTGCTCGGCGCGTCGCCGGGTGCGTCGACCGCCGCGCCGATCATGCTGAATCTCATGAAGAAGGTGTTCAAGGACAAGGTCGCGACGCCCGAGTGGCAGCAGAAGATCCGCCAGATCGTGCCGAGCTACGGCACGAAGCTGAACGACAGCCCGGCGAAGGTCGTCGACGAATGGACCTACACGAGCGACGTGCTGCAGCTGTCGCCGCCGCCGAAGATCGACCTCGGCGTGCCGTCGCAGGCCAACGGCGCCGCGCCGGCACGCCCGGCGAAGGCATCGGCCGACATGGCGCTGTAACGCGTCCGACGCCGCGCGGCACCTGCCCGGCACCCGCGCGCCACTGTCATGCCGCCCGACACGGCCGCCCTCCGGGGCGGCCGTTTTTCGTGGCGCGCGCCGGGCGGAAGCACCGGCTTCCGCTAGAATTGCGGCACGCGCGACGCCGTCGCCGCCCGATCCATCATCCGCATCGACCCAACCCGAGCCACCGCCGGTGCGGCCCGCGCCCGAGCCGCGCGAGCGCCGCCCGCCGTGGCCGCGCCCGCTCGGGCGCGCCATCAACCGAATTCAGCTGGAGAAAGACCGTGTTTACCTGCCGAAACCAGAGCTGCGGCACGCAGTGGGAGCAGTCCGACGTCGTCATCAAGGACGAAGGCCAGGGGCTGCTGTTCCGCTGCCCGCTGTGCGGCGCCCGCAACTATCTCGAACGCTTCGAGGACGATGAAGGCAACGTCGTCTACGAGCAGATGGAAGGCCGCCCCTACCTCGGAGACCTGTCTTGACCCCACCGACCGCCACGCCGTTCAGCGCGCTGCCGCTGACGCCCGCCACGCTCGCGAACCTCGCGCAGCTCGGCTATGTCGACATGACGCCGATCCAGGCCGCGAGCCTGCCGGTCGCGCTCGCCGGCCAGGACCTGATCGCGCAGGCGAAGACGGGCAGCGGCAAGACCGCCGCGTTCTCGCTCGCGCTGCTCGCGCGCCTCGACGTGCGCAGTTTCGACGTGCAGGCGATGATCCTGTGCCCGACGCGCGAACTCGCCGACCAGGTCGCGCAGGAAGTGCGCCGCCTCGCGCGCGCCGAGGAGAACGTGAAGGTGCTGACGCTGTGCGGCGGCACGCCGATGCGTCCGCAGGCACAGAGCCTCGAGCACGGCGCGCATATCGTCGTCGGCACGCCGGGCCGCATCATGGATCACCTCGATCGCGGCAACCTGAAGCTCGATGCGCTGAACACGCTGGTGCTCGACGAAGCCGACCGGATGCTCGACATGGGCTTCTTCGACGACATCGCGAAGGTCGCGCGGATGTGCCCGACGACGCGCCAGACGCTGCTGTTCTCCGCGACCTATCCGGACGGCATCGCAAAGCTGAGCCAGCAGTTCCTGCGCAATCCGAAGGAAATCAAGCTCGCGGAACGCCACGACGAAAGCAAGATCCGCCAGCGCTTCTATGAAGTGACCGAGGACGAGCGGCTGCATGCGGTCGGCCAGTTGCTGAACCACTACCGGCCGGTGAGCACGATCGCGTTCTGCAACACCAAGCAGCAATGCCGCGACCTGCTCGACGTGCTGCACGCGCAGGGCTTCCACGCGCTCGCGCTGCACGGCGAGCTCGACCAGCGCGAGCGCGACCAGGTGCTGATCCAGTTCGCGAACCGCAGCTGCTCGGTGCTGGTGGCGACCGACGTCGCCGCGCGCGGGCTCGACATCGCGCAGCTCGAGGCGGTGATCAACGTCGACGTGACGCCCGACCCGGAAGTGCACGTGCACCGCATCGGCCGCACGGGCCGCGCGGATCAGGACGGCTGGGCGCTGAGCCTCGCGAGCATGGACGAGATGGGCCGCGTCGGCGCGATCGAGCAGGCGCAGAAGCGCGAGGTCGAATGGCATCCGCTCGCCGAGCTCAAGCCCGCGGACGACAGCGTGCTGCTGCCGCCGATGGAAACGCTGCAGATCCTCGGCGGGCGCAAGGACAAGATCCGTCCGGGCGACGTGCTCGGCGCGCTGACCGGCGACGCCGGATTCGACGGCAAGCAGATCGGCAAGATCAACGTGACCGAGTTCTCGACCTATGTCGCGATCGAGCGCGGCGTCGCACGCGACGCGCTGCGCAAGCTCAATGCGGGAAAGATCAAGGGCAAGCGGGTCAAGGTCCGCTTGATGGACGAGGAGTAAGCGGGGCGCGGCGCGGGGTGGTCGCCGCACCGCCGTGCGCCGCTCCGTGCATCACGCGAGTTCGGGATAGCCGTGCGCGGCGGCTGCCTGCGCGAACCGCGCAATCGTGTCGTAGTCGGCCGGCGACAGCCGGTCGAATCCCTTCAGCCTCAGCACGCGCGCCCGTTCCGCATCGACGGCGACCGCGCGATCGAGCGCATCCTGCAACGCGCCGACCTGAACGTCCGCCAGCGCCCGCGATGCGATGAACGGCAAGCCCGGCGCCGATGCCGTCATGCCGATCACGCGGATGTCCTCGAGCAGATCGGGCAGCGCGTCGCGCACATACGCGAACGTCACGCAGTCGATCGCCGCGCAATCGGCCTCTCCCGATGCCAGCGCACGCAGCACGTTCAGGTGCGAACCGAACGGCGTGACCGAGCCGAAGAACCGTCCGTCGTGCGCATGCGGCGCCACTGCGTGCCGGAAGGCGTTCATCCCACTGTGGGAATCCTCGCCGTTGAACGCGGCCCGCAACCCCCGGCAGGCGGCGAGCGTCGTCGCGCCGCCCGCATGCACGCGCGCCGACACGACCAGCACGCTGCTGTAGCGCGCACCGTCGCAGCCGTCCGCATCGAAAACGGGGGTCGCAACCAATCGCACGACATCGCGCAAGCCGAGCATCCGATACGGGTAGCCGCAGGTCTGCGACAGCAGCAGATCGTCGCGCCGCCACAGTGCAGGCAGGTCGTCGAGCGGCGCGTCGGGCTGCGCGACATCGGCCGGCCCGCCTGCGTCCGCGAACGCAGCGAGCACGTCGTGCAGCAACGCGCGCCACAGCGCGGCGTGGCGCGGCGTCACGTTGTACATCGGCAGGACTGCGATCCAGGAGCTCATGCGGGCATTTTACGCATCGGCGACGGGCCGGATGCTTATCGACTGCGACACGATAAGCAAATGCGAATCGATTGGTTGGCGTAGCCGCGCCGTGCCGGTACCGTTCGAATGCCTGCCGGCGCCGCCACCGTGCGCGATGCCGGGCGGGCCGACCGTGATCCGCGAGACACCAGCGCACCCGGGCCGAGCGCCCCGGTTCCATCGCTCGTTCCCCGCACCGCCCGATCCATCCTGCCTCAACGCCATGGCCGAATACTTCGACGTCGATCACGCGCGCGCGATCGCCGCGCTCGACGCCCGTTTCACCGCCCGCACCGAGTGGCCGACCTGGCTGCTCGTCGTCGTCATCTACGGCGGCTGGCTCGCCGTGTTGCTGCTCGTGCGCGCCGGGCACTTGTCTCTCGCCGCCGCGACACCGCCGCTGATCCTGCTCGGCGCGTGGCACCTGTCGCTGCAACACGAACTGCTGCACGGCCATCCGACGCGTTCCGCCTTCGTGAACAAGCTGCTCGCCTATCCGCCGCTGACGGTCTGGTATCCGTACACGCTGTATCGCGACACGCACCTCGAGCATCACCGCGACGAAGACCTGACCGTGCCGGGCATCGATCCCGAAACGAACTATGTGACACGTGAACGCTGGGCGCGGCTGCCGCGCTGGCGCCGGGCGCTGACGGTCGCGCGCAAGACTTTCATCGGACGCATCGTCGTCGGGCCGCCGCTCGCCATCGCCGCGACGTTCCGCGACGCATTCGCCGCGTTCCTGCGCGGCGATTTCCATTACCTGCCGATGTGGGCGACTCACGTTGCCTGCGTGGCCGTGCTGCTCGCGTGGCTGCAATCGGCGATCGGCGTGCCGTGGTGGTACTACCTGCTGGCCGTCACGTGGCCCGCGCTGTCGCTCGCGATGATCCGCTCGCTGTATGAACATCGCGCCGCGCCGCATCCGAAGGCGCGCATCACGATCAACGAAGCCGGCTTCGCGATGCGGCTGCTGTACCTGAACAACAACTATCACCTCGTCCATCACGACCTGCCGAAGCTGCCGTGGTACGACCTGCCGCGCGCATACCGGATGCGTCGCGACGCGTATGCACAGAAATGCGGCGGCTTCGTGATCCGTGGCGGGTATCGTGCGCTGCTCGCGCGCCATGCGTGGACGCCGACCGATCCGCCCGTGCATCCGTTCGACGAAGGCACGGCATCGCTGTCGACGGGCAGCGGGATCAAGGTGGCGGTGGTCGACAGAGTGTTGCAGATCAGTACGTGACGTCAGAAGTTTCCGCGTTTCGACACCGATCCTTACGAAAAGCCGACAACACCGATCGCCGCCTGCGAATTGCCAATTGCGCCGGCAATGCGCAGAATGGCGGCTCATCCGGGGCTTCCAACAATCATTCGCCCCGGCTCTGCCGCACGGCCGCGCGCCGCCTTCCCCGACGACGATGCAACCCAACACCCCTTCCGGCGCGATTCGCACGCTCGGCAACGACTGGTCCGTTTCCGCGATCACCGCAGGTTTTCTCGCGGTCCTGATTTCCTACGCAGGTCCACTCGCGATCTTCTTCCAGGCGTCGCAGGCCGCGCATGCGTCCAACGGAATGGTGACTTCATGGGTCTGGGCGATCTCGATCGGTGCGGGCGTGTCCGGGTTGTTCGCGAGCTGGAAGCTGAAGGTGCCCGTCGTCACCGCGTGGTCGGCGCCCGGCACCGCGCTGCTCGTCGGCCTGTTCCCGCAACTGACGCTCAACCAGGCCGTCGGCGCTTACATCACGGCCGCACTGATCACCCTGGCGATCGGCGTGTCCGGCTATTTCGACCGGCTCGTGCGCCACATCCCGCGCGGCATCGCGTGCGGCATGATGGCCGGCATCCTGCTGCCGTTCGGCATGCATGCGTTCTCGGCCGCGACCGCGCAGCCGGTGCTCGGTTTCGGGATGATCGCGGCGTACGTGATCTTCAAGCAGCTGCTGCCGCGTTACAGCATCGTGCTCGTGCTGCTGACGGGCGCCGCGCTCGCGACGCTGCTCGGGATCACGCATCTCGGCAACGTGTCGCCGAGCCTCGCGCGGCCGCTCTTCATCGCGCCCGAATGGACGCTCGGCACGACGCTCAGCCTCGCGCTGCCGCTCGTCGTCGTCAGCCTCACCGGGCAGTTCCTCCCGGGGATGACGATCCTGCGCGTGTCCGGCTATCACACGCCGGCGCGGCCGATCATCACCGCGACGAGCGTGATGTCGCTCGTCGTCGCGTGCTTCGGCGGGATCACGATCGTCGTCGCGGCGATCACCGCGGCGCTGTGCACCGGCAAGGACGCGCACGAGGATCCGGCGCGGCGGTATGTCGCCGGGCTCGCGAACGGCGCGTTCTACCTGATCGGCGGGCTCTTCGCGGGCACGATCGTCACGCTGTTCTTCGCGCTGCCGAAGGCGTTCGTCACGATTCTGGCGGGGCTCGCACTGATCGGTGCGATCGGCGCGAACGTGCACGGGATCTTCGAGGATGAGAACCATCGCGACGCGTCGATGATCACGTTCCTCGCGACCGCGTCGGGGATGACGTGGCTCGGGCTCGGGTCGGCGTTCTGGGGGATCGTGATCGGGTCGGTGGCGTATGCGGTGCAGAGCCGGATGCGGGGGCATCAGAAGGACTGAGCCCGCGCATGACATCGCCCTCGAGCACTCGATGCAATGCGTTCCGGGCCCGGGTTCGTCGGCTCTCGCGATTCGGTTCATCGAGTGCGCGGGTCAGGTCATGTCCTTTGCATTTCAAGGATCGTCAAGACACCGGGCCAGTCAGGCACTACCTCGATGTGTTGCGAATCGCGCCGCTGGCCAACAGAAGCTGATCGACAAGCTCGAGTTTCAACGGCTTGTCCGCGTCGAGCTTCTTCTTTTCGATCACGTACTTCCAGCCGTCGCCATTGCCCGGGTTGCGATAGAACGCCACGACCGCGACGTATTTCGTATCGGCCTGCATCGGCTGCGTAAGGCTTGCCGACGCCCCCGGATTCAACACCGCGGCAAGGTTGGCCTGCAGGTCCTGCGCAAGCACCGTCCGGTCATTCTTCAGCAGATCCTCGTAGGACGCACCATCGAACATCTTGCGATCCTTCAACTGATACACGCGCACCGCGACCGACGTTGCGCGGCCGGCGTCATCGGGGTTCAAAGCCTCCCGAGCGGACAGATCGACGTTGAGCACCTTGACCTGCTTGAAGAACACCGCGTGATACGCGCTCGACGAGGCGTCCGAGACGGACTGCCAGGCGCCGCATGCGGACAGCAGCAGAACGGACAAGACGGTTGAAATAGCGAAACGAATGGACATTGGTTTGCCTCGGCAATGCATGGTGTATAGGTCATGCGTCTATTGGTGTCAGCTGTTGTCGGCCGGACGCAATAGCAGAAAAATGAATGCAGCAACTGAACCGAGAAATCTGAAGGCCATGCGTCGTTCCTGGTCAAGCATGCGATGCGGAAAGGTGTGGATTCGGATCCGGTGTGGGAAAAGCCTCGTAAACACCGAGCGCAATATTGACGATACGTTCCTCGTCAGCGGGCAGCACGGTCGTCCAGCCGAGCCGAGGCACCGGCCCGGTATTTCCCTGACCGATCGCCGGTTCCGGCGTGTATCGCGACGACACCTCCATACGCAGGTGTACGTCCGCCTTGACACCGACATATAACTGCACAAAGGCCATCAAATCGCGATGCAGCCCTGCACCCGGCAATAGGTCCTGCGCCTGCCGAGCGTCGGCCGGCCGCAACGTCACCCGTACCGCCCGGCTTCGATACGCCATCCGCTTTCCCAATACGTAGCCTCCGCCCAACCCGTTACGTTGACTGGTCCCCGACTTCCCGACCGCAGACCCGGCACCGTTAAGCGGCCGCGGCCGCCCCGTCGACGTCACGACCGGCCAGAACTCGTCGACCCGAACCTCGACTCGCGGAATAGCCAGCGCAACGACGCCCGCCAGCCCCTCCGGCGTGCGAGTGCGCTGGATCAGGAGCCCCAGCAACGCCAGCATCCGCGAATCGGGCAGGCCGGCGCGCTTCGGCTTGTCACCCCAGCCGAACCCGGCCAGACACAACAGGTTGCGCGAATGCGCATCGATGCCGCCAGGCCTGAAGTGCTCGGGATAGCGATACTTTCGCCAGACGCGATACAGCAACGTGACATACCGATGATTGAACTGGTCGAGAAACGCCTCGACCGCCTCGTGCCCTTCCTCGCGCAGCACGATCTCGTCGACCATGTGCGACGGCATCGCCGCATCGACGCCGTACAGCCCCATGAAGGTCGTGCGCACGGTCGGCGGTGAACCGGGCCCGAACGTGGCCGATCCGTCATCGAACTCGACCGATGCGACCTCACTCGCCGGAAAACCCATCCGCGGTCGCGGCCGGAAGCGAACCGGTTCATGCTCGAGCGCGTCGCGTGTACCGAACCCGGGCTGATCGGGAAAGCGCACCTCGAGCAACCGGCACAGCTGCATGAAGTTCATTCGCGGTGCACGCGCCAGCAGCGACGCGACAAGCGGGTCAAGATTCGGCATATCGTGCAGCTTCATAGCGGAGCCCGCTCGGCCTTGCTCCGCGGCCATTCGATGCGTGCCTGAGACGGCAGGCTGACGATCGCGAGCTTCGTGAACAGGTTGATGTCCGCGTACAGCGCGAAGAACCGATGCAGCAGTTCGCCGAACAGCATCACGTCACCGTCCCCGGCGAACGCATGGCTGTCGAGCGTGACCTCGATCAGCACGCCGCGCTCGACCGAGCCGCCCGACACCTCCTCGATCAGTGCCTGTGACACCCACAGGATGCCCGCGAGCCGTCGACGGTTCAGCTCGTCATCCGTCCAGTCGTAGAGCGCGAGCGCCCCGCGCAGCACTTCCGCGTTCATCATCGACAGGAAGTTCGGCGCCAGGTGCGACAGCACACGCCACTGGAACCGGTCTTCCGTCGGCGGATACAGCGGCAGCGTCGGCGAGACGAGATTGCGCACCCCGGTGACGTTCTGCGAACTGGTCGCGAGTTCGTCGAGACTGGCTTCCCGCAGCCCCTTGCGCGGCAGCAGCCCGTTCGTGCCCGTCACGCGCAACGACAGGCTTTCCTCGGGCAGCGCCTCCATGGTTTCCCATGCATGGCCCCCGAGCACCACCCACGTTTCGTGCAACCCCGCCACGCCCGAGCGCACGCGCGAATGGAAATACCGCTCCGGCGCCTCGTGGCGCAGCATGCCGCCACGATGACGAAACGTCGCAAACGGCACGTATTCATACCGCTCGGCCGTTTCGTGGTCGAATGCCTCGATCGCATCGACGGAATACGTTTCGACATGTTCGCCTTGATGGCCCGCCGGCACCACGCGATATTCGGTTTCGTGATGGTCGATTTCGATCGGCTCGGCATCCAGCTCGAACAGGTTGATCACCGGCGAGCAGAATAACCGCACGTTTTCCGCGCTGAAGCGCTGGTCCGACGGATAGGCCTGCGTCAGCACGATCTCCAGCTCGAACCGGGTGGTACGGTCGGGCAGCTTCGTGACATCCAGTCCGCAAAGATCCACAAACAGGAATTTCTCGCGGAACGTGAAGTATTCGAGCAGCAACTGATAGCCGGAGAAAGCCGCGTCGGCCTTCGGCCACAGTCGCTCCTCGGCCGAGAAGCCGGCCGGCTTGATCGTGACGCCGGCGAGCGGCATCGCCTCGCCATCGCGGATCTCCGGAATGCGCAACTGAATCGTGTCGACCTGGCGCGTGAGCGCAAGGTGCATCGCGAACGCCGTCGGCAGATCCGCATTCAGGTACAGGCGCAGCCGGGACAGATCCGTTTCCATCCGGCGTGCCGACCCGCCCAGCGCGAAGCCGAGCCGGATGACCGAGCGGCCGTCGTGCCGCACGGTCGGCGCGGCATGCGTTATCGTGACCGGTTGCAGCGTGACCGCTTGCGTGGTCCTGTAAATGCATTGCACGGCCTTCGGCGACAAACCTTCCGCGCCAGCCGGCGGCGGTACGGCGATCGGCGCGGAGCGTATCGACGCGCCCGCCGGCACGACTTCGGTCTTCTGAAGCTTTTCCGACAGCGGAATGAGTTCCACGACCGACAACGACGGGATCATGCGCAAGTAGTGCGGCCACAGCAGGGTGACCAGCCCTTCCGTCAGCTCCGGCAACTCGTCGTCGAGCTTCTGCCGAAGGCGCCCGGTCAGGAATGCGAAACCCTCGAACAGCCGCTCGACGTACGGATCGCGATCGCCGACACGGTCGAGGTTGAGCAGCCGCGCGCGATCAGGATGCGCCTTCGCGAATTCCTTGCCGGCCTCGCGCAAATAGCGCATTTCCGCTTCGTAGTAGCGCAGGATGGGATCGTCGTTTGCCATGAATTCTCGTTACGAAAGAGTCAGCGCCCGAGCCGGGTCGAGCACGGTAAGTTCCGCCTGCAGTTCGCCGATGCGGCGCGCGAGCGTCGGTTTGTCGGCGTCCTTGCGGTTGCTCGTCGCTTTCAACACGCGCACGAGTTGCTGCTTGACCTCGAACGCCAGCGCAGGCTCCCAGCGCATCACCGGCAGCGAGCGTGACGACGTGTCGAGTTCGACCAGCAATGCAAGGGCCGTATCCGGTCTACCGGCATGATCGGCCACGCGCGCCATCACGAGCCGCTGCAGGAAACGGTGACGCTCGGTCTTCATGCCGGGCAGCGCATCGAGCCATGCGAACGCGGCCTCGACGCCGTCGCGCACGACCTGCTCGCGAGCCTGCGCCTCGATCTCCGGCCAGTCGCCCGCATCGCCTTCGCTATCCGCGGACACCGGCAACGGCGCAACGGCCTCGCCCGCTTCGAGGTCGCGCACCACCGCGTGGCGGGCGATCCACTCGAGCGTCGTGTCGTCGGAGAATGGCGTGCCGTCGCTGAACGCAAGCCGCTCGATGCCCGGCAATCGTTCCAGGAACAACGCAAAGTCCGCGCGCAGCACGTCGCTCCATGCGTGGTAGGGCGCGCCGACGTGATCGAGCGCGACATGCTGGAAGTACTGCAGGTCGAACCACAGGTGATTCACGCCTTCCATGAACGCCCCTTCGACGCGCTCGAGCAGTTCGTGCCACTGCTTCTGCAGCACGAGCCGCTTCAGTTGCTGGCGCAATTCGGCGCGTGGCGGCGCCAGACGCGTGTGCGACGCGGCATCCGACGGCGGCACGTCGTGCAATGTGTCCCACCGCACGCTGCGCGCGATACGCACCGACGGCAAATAGCCGTTTTCCTGATCGCGCAGCCATGCCGACATCGCGCGGGCATGATCGAGCAGGTCGCGCGCCGATGCGATCGATCCGCTCGATACGCTTGCTGAGGCGGACGTCTGCGGCATCGCCATGTCCGGGCTCACGTTGCGAACCGGTTCGTCCTTGTTCCCGAAGCGGGCAACCAGCGGATGCAGGTTCGGACGGGCGGCGTCGGACCACGTACCGGTGCGGGTGACGAGTACCTCGAGCGCTGCAATCGCGCGCTCGCGATCCGCGGGGCCGAAGTCACCGCGGCTGTCCAGCGTTTCGATCATTCGCGCGGTCGACAGCATTTCCAGCGCCGCGCGCTTTGCCTCGGCGCGCGCGGGCAGCAAGGTCTCGCCGAACCGGTCGACCAGCGACGCGGCCAGCTCGAGTCCGTCGGCGAACCCGGTGGGACCATCCTGACGCAGCCGCGCAAATGCGTAGTAACCGACCAGACGCAGATCCTTTCCGGTTTCCTTGAGAAGCTGTTCGCATGCTCGGGTAATCAGGCCGTCGTCGATTCCGGACAGCTTGGTCGCTTCGTCCTTCAGTTCGAAGAATGCATCCTCGTAACCGGGATCGCGACCATGCGCGTGCTGCCCCGGTATCGGGGCAAGCCATGCCGCCCAGGTATTCCGGCGCGCTTCATGCAGCGAATCGAGGCGTGGACCGCCGACGAGTGTCTTTACGAAATTGGCTAGCGTCATCGCAGGTCTCAAAACGCAAATGCGTCGCCCAACAACTGGAGGGCGTGTCCGAATGGTTTGGAGGAAGCGTCGGCGGACATCGACGTTGTCGCCAGAGACGACACCGTCATCCCCGAATCGGCCGTGGGCGACTTCATGCCGGACGTAGCCGGTTGCGCGTTCGCTCGCGCCGATTCCGCCGCGGCAGTTCGACGAGGCGCCGGCGTCGCCGGTATCGGCTCATCCTGCAACGACATCGCCCCCGGAAGTCCCGGCGGCAACGGTACGGCAGCATGCTTTGCCGCGGCGATTGCCGCAGCCGGCAACGGCGGCGGACTGGCTGTCGACAGCTTTGGCCCGGTACCCGCCGCCCCGGTCACGAAAATCCGTGCCGGCAGCGCGAAGTTGCGCAACTGGAGTACGTCGAGCGGCCCGGCGCCCGCATCGGCGCGCAATTGCACCTTCAGCGGAATGCCCCGGCTCGTGTCTGGCATCCAGGTCAGCAAGTAACGCGCGTTGTCCTGCTGTGCGACCTTCGCACGCTCCAGCAACCGGATCAGGCCGAAGCGCCCCTGCGAGTCGAGCGCCGTGCGCAATCCACCCTGCTCGGTCTGCCATTCGATATGCGACAGGTTCTCGAGCGACTGGCCCGGCCACTCGAACGGCACCCATTCCTGCTTCTGGTTGAAGTAGCGCAGTTCGCGCCCGGACAGCACGAAGTTCATGCCGGTGACGCCTGGCGTCGGTACGGCCTGCAGTTCGTACCGTACGCGCGCGTCTCCGGACGGGAACAACACGGTCGAAATCCGCGTGAGCTTGTTCAGGCCGCTCAGGAAGGCGGGATCGATCGTGAGCGCGCCCTGATCGGCACCTTGCGCGACGACCCACCGATCGCCCTGCCGCTCGATCACGCCGGCGAGCTGCGTGGCGACGAACTGTGCGATCACGCCGTTGTCGGGTCGCATGAAGCGCGCCATCTCGGGCAGCGATGCGTCGTTGTCGGCGTCCGAGAACGGATATCGGCCGCCGAACGACTTGTTCCAGTCGGCCAGGATCGCCGTCCGCCAGATTTCGTTCAGGCTCGATGCGGCCGGCTGCACGACGACCTGCCACGCCTGATCGAACGGCGCGCGAAACAGCGCGCCGAAGCCGGCCCACTGCTCGCCCAGGCTTGCAGCCACACGGCTCGCGTAGTCGCGGCTGTCCGAGATATCGGACGTCTTGCCCTGCAGGACCGATTGAGCGGCCAGCCGCGCGATCGCATCCGGATCGGCTCCGGAGACGATCTGCGATGCCTTCAGACGCATCGCCGTGACCCGCTCGAGGTAGCGTGCGAGACTGAGGTCGCCGGTCGTGGCCAGTTGCGTAGCGGCCTTGCCGTTGGCCGGCGCGCCGGACGCCAGATCGCTGCCGGTCAGGCGCAGGATCGGGCCGAAGGCCGAGGCAAGCGGCGCGAGCTGCGGTTGAGCCTGCTTCGACGGATCCTTTTCGTCAGCGCCGACCAGTTGTTGCGCCTTGTTGATCAGGCTCTCGGAGAGCGACTGGGCGCTCGCACCCGCGCCCGCCTGGTAGACGATCGCGTTCATCAGCGCGACGAGCGGCGAACGTTGCGAGTCGCCCAGCAGCGTCAATTGGTCGGCCGTGGCTGACAGCGTTGGCGCGGATTGCCAGCGCAAGCTGTTGAGGAACACTGCCCATGCGCGCGCGTAGTCGTCGAAGTAGCGTTGGCGCAATTCGGCTTTCAATGTCGGTGGAGGGTGGTTGCTGTCCTTGTTGTCGGATGCGCCAACGGCGTGTCCTTCGGGCCGCAACACCCAGTCGCCAGACACGTCGCGCTTGGCGCTTGCGTCGTCGATCGCCTTCGAGATGCGCTCGTCCCATGCCGCACGCGTGAAAACACCGGGGATGGTCGCGGTCGTATTGAACAGGCCTCGGCTGGTCGTGTCGCCGAGCAGCGTCGCGAGAGAAACCGGCGGATATTTCGGCGTCGCTTCGTCGATGATCTGCTGGTAAAGCGCGTCCGTCGAATTCTGGATGCCCCGCACACCAATCACTGTTTGGCGGGCTGACGCAATCAGGTTGGCGTTCGGTGTGCTTGCGAACGCCGACGCGTTTGATGCGGGGGCGCGGCCGAGATGATTGGCGAAGAACGCGATAGCGTGCAGACGCAGGTCCTCCCAAGCGCCCGCAGACAGAGGCGAATTGGACGGGCGCGCGGGCACGGCCGTCGCGGTAAGCTGCGGCATCAGAAAGGCAGCGACGGCGCGCTCCGGCTTCGCGAGCATCAGATAGGCCTTGAGCGTGTCATAGGCGGCCTGGGTCTGTGCGTCGCCGCCGTCAGCAATCTGAGCGTCGGACAGGGATGCGAGCTGTTGCAGGCGCGCTTCGAGCGTCTGGCGGATCGGGGCGATGAGGATGCGGTTCGCCGCGCCGGCATAGCTCGGCCACAACGCGTCGAGAAGCGCGCTGTCGCGATTCAGGCCGAATCGCGATGACCAGGGTGCGCCTTCGCGCTGATGGACTTCGAGCGTATCGATCTGTTGGCCCAAGGTGTTCAGGGATTGCAACGCCTGTGTGCGGTCCTGAACCGTGGAGAGATTGGCGATCGTGTCTGCGGTGCTCTGGATCGTTGCACGGTTGACGAATCCAGACAGCATCGTGCCGGCGATCCAGCAGCCGAGCAGGCCGGTTGTTAACCACGCAGTCGCAGTCAACAACGAGAAGCCTACGCGGCGGCCGTGGACCTTGCGACTGTGTTCAGCGACGGTTTGCCATATCGTGCGGTGTGGCGGGTCGACGGGCGGGTCGTCATCGTTCGCGCTGGCCGGTGCCTGCGGCGGTGCGAGTTCCCGTTCCTTGAATAGCGGTGCGAACAGAAGGCCGTGGACCGCGTGCCGCCAGATGCGTGATTGGGAGGTCTGTAGCACCAGACCAGACAGCGCACTTCCGAGATTCGAAATGTGCTGCGACAGTTCAGCTGGGTAGCGATCGCCTCCATCCTTCGTGAGGCGCACGACACCGGTATCCGCCAGGTTGTTGGCGAGCTCTTGGAGCGACGCGTCGAACGCGTCCGAGTTGACGCGCGCGTTCGACCAGGTGAAACCGATTGCCTCGTCGGAACTCGACGCCTCGCTGCCGAAATCCGTCACATTGAGCAGATAGGCCGGCGCGGCCCAACGTAGTGCACGCGCATGGCGCGTGAGCCGTTGCGAAAGATTGTCGGTGTCAAACGGGGCATCGACGGAATTGCGGTTACATGTGACTGCGACGACCGCATCGACCGGACGGCGGCGGCGCAGTCGGCGGATCTGATCGAGCCATGCGGTGTCGAGCGTACTGCTCGGCTGCTCTGCGCACAACAGGACGGTATCGCCGGAAATCGCGTAGCCGGTCTCGATCAGGCCCGGCGCGAGACGCTGCACGAGCGGTTCATCACCGGCAATCAGCACCCACCGTGTGCGATAGCGCCAGCGCGATCCGTGGCGGTCGCGAAGACTGTCACGTAAACGCGCAACGCGTGTGCCGCCGTCAGCAATTCCAGTATCGCGCCGCTCGGATGATGACCCTCTCTGTTTCTCGACCCAATACAGAATACGTCTTAGTGCTACCGCCGGGCGAGACGACGAATCGAAGCTTAACCATAGGAACAGCACAACGAACGCAATGCATAGCACGGCGATCCATCGGGCACGCTCTTCAATCGAGTGCAGGCCTACCCAGGTATCGCCCGCGAACCAGATCAGCAATCCAGGCAGGATGACCACTATGGCGATGCTTAAAGTGTCGATCCGGAACTTGCGCATATTGAATAGAAATTGAATCGAGATTGCCGAGGCGAATGGCGCCGCGCATTTCGTTGGCATCGGTTCCGACCAATGTCCGATTGGCTAGGACTCTTATGCTCAAACATCGACACAGGAAGAGTACTGGGAGGGAAGTAAACGCGGCTGTGGATCGCACTTGCATACGCACAGATCATCGCTCAGGGCGCTTTCTCTGCCGTCAGGGCCCTTCATCGAGAAACGAGGACCGTCGCACACGATATGCCCCGTCGTCTCACATGCGGGACACCAGACATCATCCCGCTCGTAAGCCTGTTCGCGATTCCCGATTCTGTCGTTCGAATCCCCAACCAGGACAATGCCGTTCGAGGTTGTCTTGTCGCCTTTCAGAATGTCGTACCGCCTGACCATGATCTGTTTTCTCCAATTCAGAATAGGTTATGTAGTGCGGCGATTCGCAACGATGCAGCGACCCGCACGGCTCTTGGTCATGGCGAGCCGCCGTTCCGCAAAACCGAGAAGCAAGTCCCCGACTTCCCGGCCGTTACCAGAAGCTGGGGCGTGCCATCCCGGGCAATCGCCCTGGCCGCGCAAGCTATCCCAAGCCAGGACGCGACTTCGCTTGCGTGCCCAACGATGTAATCAATGTTTGTCGCCGTCCCGGTGATACCCGCCTTGACCACGGCGGCGGTCACGGCGTTTTTCACGGCTGGATCAAGGGCGCACTGCCAAATGCGACTCACGGCTGAGGGTTCCATACGCCCCCAGCGCAATGCGCGTGCGAGGGCGATGTCCACGGGACAGCCGTTGGTGTCATTTGGCCGATGCAGCCTGGCAATCGAGTCAGTCTTGAATCGATGCTGCATTGGTTCCGGCATCACGAGCAGCGCGACACCAGCTTCTGCGCTCCCGTCCGACGGAAGCGCTTGAAGAACCGAATTCAACCTCACGAAGACGAGCAGGCGCGCTTGCTGATCACGCTTCTGGTTGATTCGATCCAGCCACGCGTCGAGCGCCATCAAATCGAGGGGCTCGGGCAGGACCTCGACTTTGTGTAGTTGGAGCTTGGATTTCATCCATTGCCTATCCCACGACGCTAATGCCTCACCCGGGTTCGCAACGTCGGGTAACACCAACTGAATCGCCACTTTCAATTCCGACGGCAACGCACGGATGGCATCGGCAACGTCACCGATCAATTCGCCGAACACCCACTCGCGCACATGGCGTTGCCGCTCGTCGTCACTGTTGAACCGATTACCATCCTCGTCGGTGTTTGGCTGATCAAACCAGCGAGCATTGACAGGCGCATCGTGTTTCAGCGCGATTCGTGGTTCGAGTTTGATTGAGCCATCCAGCAGTTTGTTGAACGCATCGTCTTCCGTGTCGCTTGCAAATCGGTATGCTGCGGCAACCAGCACAAGCGGCTGGCTAGCGACCTCAAACACGCGACTCAGGTATTTTTCTCGAGCGTCGTTCCACGCGATCGCGTCCAAACGTCGGCCCTCGAAAACGCTATAGCGTCGCAGCACGACAAAGGCCGCGATGCCGACCGGGTACACCGTGATGCATATCCAGAACCAGAGGGATTGTGTCGGCTCGCCCTTGGGCCAGAGAAGCAGTACCGCGAATATGCAGGCAAGCACGATAACGAAAAATACAATCGTCCAGACGAAGCGCGAAGGCGGCCGGTCTGGTACTGGTTCCTCTGGCGGCAATTTATCGAAGTCAACAGGCATGGGTACCCTTGACGTTTTCCGGGCCTTGATTCATGCGGCCTCCCTCTTGCGCCTGTGATCGGCAAGGCCGTGCAATTGGCTTCGCTTCTGGCAGGGCGACGGAAACACCTCATCGCACAAAAAGCGCATCGCCTCGTTCACGGTCATCACATCCGATGCCCCCAATGAGATGCGAGGAAGCATCGTGGCAACCGGCACGGCAAGGAGTGTCAGCAAGACTTTCCGGCGAGGCAGCGCTTTCATACCGCCCCCGGACGCAGCCGAATCGAATCCACGACGCCATCCCACAGCTCCAGCGCCTCGCCGTCGTTGGCAAACGATTCCTTGTTCGTGAGGTATGCACTCTCGCCGACACGCAACGATGCGTTGAGGTTCGGTTCGGCCAGCGAGTACGCCTTGCCGGGCGCTTCCCATTTGAAGCCGTAGGTCCGTTTTCCGTCCTGTGTGCCCGCCACCAGAATCTCGTCAGCTTCGATCGGCCCGACCGGTCGGGCGCGGTTGCGCAACTGGCCCACGCCCGCCACCGTCCCGAGCAAGGCCGGCAAAATGCCGCCTGCGCGGACGCGCAAGCCGGGTCCTATGCTCGTTTGCGCATAGGCAGTTAGTCGGAACGAGACGTCCGGTCTGTCGGGTAACTGAATGTTCAACTCCCAGCTTTCACGATTGAAGTCCTTGTCGACTAAGATGGTGTCGCCTGCCACGAAGCCGATCCCTTCCGGTAGCTCGCCTTGTGGAATTTCTCGCCATTCTCCGGATAGGTCTTGACACGTAGATAGAGCGCTCACCTTGAGGTCTGGAGATACTTCTCCCGAGTATTTCAAGCTTTTTGATCCAGCTCGGAAATAGGTATCAAAAATGTACAGGACATTTCCCGTAGGACGATTCCATGAAATCAGTGTCACTGAACCATTCGCATGCGACACCCTTTCAACAAACAAGCTACCGTACTTGACATGCTTTGCTGCACGAAGCTCTTTCTCTCTCTGAGAAACCATGCAATCAAAGCCTGCCTTTGTCGTGATATTCGGCAGTAACTCAATCTCGACGTCGTTATATTTGTATGCCTCAACGACTATCGCTTCCGCTGGCACATCCACAAGATGCCGTCCGATAGCATGCGTTCTCCAGCCCTGTTTCATACAGACTCCTTTTTATGCCAGTTGGCTTGCTGAGCGATCTTGACAATGGCATACATGGTGGCGTATAGCGACCGCCCATGCGCATCGCCATAGCTGCCTTGATGGTCGTAACCGAAACGTTCATTGGACTTGCCCGGATGGCCCTGTCCGTGCGAAAAGCTCATGGCGATACCCACCTTTCCCGGCGCCTCGCCTGAATACATGGGCACGGTGCCATCTCCGGGGCAGTCGGGTTCGCTAATGGTCAACTTGATGCCCGAGGTAGTTCTGAGTGTGCCGTTTCCATCATCACTCGCAATGGTCACTCCGACTGCTTCAATACCATCCAGGTCGCGCCCCTCCCACGACACCTCGCCCCAAGCGAAACGACTAGTACTTGCCAACATCCCGGTTCCGAGCAAACCACCAGGATCCTTGTCAGAGTCGCGCTTCCCTTGTGCACCATAGTGAGCGAATGTAGGGAGTTTGTACCGCTTTTCAATCGCTCGATGGAATTCCATGACCTGTTCAATTGTTTCGTTAAGCCTTGCACGTGGAAGCTTACGCTCAGATTTAGAAGTCTTCTCTGAACTCGCTCGAGCCTTCTCCTCGACCGGATTAGTCAGCCCCAAACTCCCCTCCGGCACCAACGCATACCACGCAGGCGAGAAATAAATGTCGTTATACGGATCGCCGTTCCGCGGCAGAGCAAGAATCTCTTTACCGGTCTCCTTATCACGCACCTTGAGCCACGGCTTGCCGTCGTTGTAATCCGCGGTAGGCAGCAGTTCCAGGCCGCCTGGCGATTGAGAAAGAATCGCCACGACATCGGCCGCGTTCCGCCCAAGGAACACTTGTTCCCCACCTTCAAACCCGGACCGCATACGCTTATACGTAGCTGGAGCCCCCGTCGCCGGCTGCACACCATGTGATACGCCCAACACCTTGTCGCATTGGTGTATTTCGGTAAGCGCGCGGCTGACCAGCCCGCCCATCGAATGGGTCACGATGATCACCTTCTCCGCCATGGGCCGGCCGGGCGCCGGCCGCTCGTTGACGCAGTACGATCCGCCCTTGCCGTCCGGCGTGTCGTTGACGACAACACTCTTGCCTTCGTTGTAGAACGGCAGGATGGTTTTCTCGATGAGTTCCTTGATGGCGGCTCCAGAGTCCCGGTTGCTTTGGAGCCAGTTGTATCCGCCTGCCCAGACATCGAACTGATAATTGGCCGCGTGCAGAATCTCTTCACGCGTAAGCGCATCACCTTCTTTAGCACCCCATTCGGTCGGCGCATCCTGCCCGGCTTCAGCGGCCCATTTCTGGAGATCGGCCTCGCAACGCTGAAAGTCGTATCGAGACAAATCGTTCAACAGATGCTGCAGCTTTGCCATGAACGGGTGATAGCTGGAGCGCATCAGGGCGCCCCAACCGCGCGCGACCAGCACATTCTTCGGCAGCCCGCTCTCGCCAGCATCGATAGGCCCGCTGGGATCGATTTCTACCGAGTTAGTCACCAGATCGCCGGCACGCTCGTTTGTACTCTTGAACAGATAGCTGAACAACTGCCCGATCAGATCGGCCGCGCCGCGCAAATCAAGGTTGGGTGGCCGCCAGACACTGGCCTTGGTGTCCTTCTTGCGCAGGTTCGTTCCCATGATCCCCGGCAAAAAGAGAATCGGGATCACGTAAGGCTTGGCAAGCACTATCTTTTCGCGCTGATCTTCCGTGGAAGTCAGTGTCGCGATGCTGTACTGGTCACCGTTTTCGTCTACCACGCTATGATGCAAAACGGATGCGGCATCCGTCATGATGTTGCTCCGAAGAATAGGTCAGCGAATTTAGTCAAGCAGCCGAATGCGAACATGCTCGGTGAAGAGACTCTTCTGTTTTGGTGTCTTACCCGACTCGTCCGTCACCACCTTGAGCACACTGCCATCGTCCCGCTTGATTTCTGCCTGCACATTGGTAAGCGGCTCGCCGGTGGACGGATTTCGCACGACATAGGAATCGTCAAACTTCGCGTGCTTCCACGTGTTCATCGATTCAGCGAGTGAACTCGGCCCCTGCCGACTGAATGCAGCTGACTTGATCGTACGATTGCCACGCGTGCCGTCCTCAATGCCCGTCGGGCCGATGCGGACGTACGATCCACCACACTTGAGGAGCAACTCCTCCTTCGCCGCGATCGTGACCCGCCCGTTCGCACTCGTGATTCGCATGTCCCTTGCGGAGAGCAAGCTCATGTCGTCGCTTTGCGCCTGAATCTCGACTTTCCCCCGCGCCGCAAACAGCTTCAAACCGAGTCTCTGCGCGAAGAGCGATACGAGCTCGCCGGCTGCTACGGTAAACCGCTTCATGACACCGAAATCGGCATTCCCGCCGGCAGTGGCAATCAAATTGTCATTCGCGGTAAGCTGAAGATCCGTTCCGGATGTAAGGCCCATGCCGTCCGGGGCGCACACGAGAACCCCTGCTTTCTTGAGTTCCTTCAACGTCTCGTCAAGCAACACGCGCTGGCGGTCATAATCGCCCGCCACGGCCTGCGCGGCTTGAGCGGCCTCTCCGAGCCCACGCATTTGCTCGAGCGCCAGATCGAGTAATCCTTGCGCCCGCTCCATCGCAAGCTGTTGACCATTGCCTGCCGGTTGGGCCTCTGCCGTGACCAGAACACCTTTTGCACCGCGAACGGCCACGTGGCCGTCCGTCCGGAGCTCCGTGCCGCGCCCGCGCTCCTTGCACTCCCCGTCGACCATGTGCCCAAGGTTGAGCTCACTGGTCTGAAACGGCGTCGTCAGATGAATATGCTCGACACCCTCCTTATCCTCCATCCGCATCTCGTTCCGAGCTGCGGTGCGGATCAGATTCCGGGTATGGTTCTGACTGGTGACGAGATCCGGATGCAGGCTGTCATGCATCGCCCCGATGATCACTGGCCGATCCGGATGGCCTTGCGTGAAAACAACGGCCACCTCCGCCCCATCGATCAGCGGAAAATGATGCCCATAGTCGTCACCGCTATACGGCTTTGCGAACCGCACCGGCCGGCTCGTGCCGCCCGGACTCCACTCATCGAGATCGAACGGCAGCTTGATCACATACCAGCCCTGTTCGGTCAGATACGCGTACTTGTAATCCCCAGGAGAGGTAATGCGCGCGGGCAGAATGCCGTCAATCGCCGGTCGCTTGATCGCATCGATGGACGTGCGCCACACACGATCGGACGGAATCCCCTCGAACGTCATCCAATACGACTGGTCGCGACCGCCCTGCGACTGAACCTCCGTGATGAAGACCCCATGCTTCGCGTCGGCCGGGTTCGGCTCGATCCGCATGACTTCACCGGCTTCGAGCCAGAACGGATTACCCGTTCCCTTGAACGTGATCTGTGCGGCGAGATGCGCCTCGTGACGTCGGCGGGCCACACCCTTACCTTCTTCCGGCGTCTCGTAATGCTCGCCCCAGCGGTAATCGACGCCGCTCGTCGTCGTGTCGTCGCGTGCGGCGTTTTCCTCGACCAGCAGCGACACACCGGCCTGCCGATGGTTGTAGTCGTGCAGACGAACAGCTTCAGGTACACGGCGGGTCCGCTTCTCGAGCGTCTTGATCGCGTCAGCACCGGAACTTTCGAGCCCCGAGTCTCGCCGGTGCGACACGGTACGTTGCTTGCGTGCGTAGGCATCCAGATCATCGCCAAACACGATCACAGCGTGATCCTTCTTCTGCTCCCAGCGGAACCAGATTCCTTCT
Organism: Burkholderia sp. AU17457; assembly: GCF_002223255.1. NCBI lineage: Bacteria > Pseudomonadati > Pseudomonadota > Betaproteobacteria > Burkholderiales > Burkholderiaceae > Burkholderia > Burkholderia sp. AU17457. The sequence goes on along the minus strand of NZ_NKFB01000006.1, from coordinate 543,640 downwards.
TCCGCGCAAAGGCGCTGAATAAACGCGAATGTCGTTTCGTGATACTGGGTAATGTACTCGCGCCGCTTGTATTCGCCGCGCAGCCGAAACAGGAAATCGACACCGGCCCGGTAGCCGTAATGACGTAGCGTGTCGGTCACGATCTCCTCGACCGACTGCTTCTGGAACAGCCGGCTCGTCACACCCCGGTTCAAGTCGGCGAGCTTCGGCTCGAGCCGCACGCGATAGTGGGTTTGATCGGCCGAACTGCCGAACTCGTCGAACTGCGTGATGACGCCGTGAATCGTATAAGCCGGCGACATCGTGCTGAATTGGCCTGCGTTCTCGCCAAACATCCTGCGCAGATAGTCGAGGTTCGGATCGACCGGCGCGATGATGAATTTAGCGGGACGGCCGACCACCTGATCCATCGGGATACCGGCCATCGGGCTCGTGAATTCGATGTCGTAGCGGTACAGCTCGCTCACGGCGTCCCGGCCCGTAAACCGCAGCACGGACGTCGGCGCCGGATGAGGCGCCAGCTTCAATTCATAAGCCTGCGACGGCAGTATCATCGACATGGATTTTCTCTCAGGTGCACGAACACCACGGCGCCGCCGGGCAGCCATCAGCGTCCCGGCGGGTCATGCATGAAACGGCGGATCAGCCCTTGGCCTTCGGCATCTGCGACACGAGCGACAGGCCGATGTCCATGCCCTCGACCTGGAAGTGCGGGATGATGAAGAGCTTGATGCGGAAGAAGCCCGGGTTGTCGTCGATGTCCTCGACCGTCACCTTCGCCTCGCGCAGCGGGTGCGACGCCTGCAGCTCGTCGCCCGGATCCTTCATCTCGGTCACGAGCCCCTTGATCCAGTTGTTCAGCTCGAGCTCGAGCAGACGCCGGTCCTTGGTCGTGCCGATGTTCTCGCGCTGAATCAGCTTCAGGTAGTGCGCGATGCGCGACAGCAGGAAGATGTACGGCAAGCGCGCATTGATGCGGCTGTTGGCCGTCGCCTCCTTCGTCTCGTACAGCGCCGGCTTTTGCGTCGAGCTGGCCGAGAAGAAGCACGCGAAATCGTGGTTCTTGTAGAACGACAGCGGAATGAAGCCGAGATTCGCGAACTCGAACTCGCGCGTTTCCGGGATCAGCACCTCGGTCGGAATCTTCGGCTGCACGCCGGTGCCGAGGTCATACAGGTGAACCGGCAGGTCTTCCACCTTGCCGCCCGCCTGCGGGCCGCGAATCTGCACGCACCAGCCGTTGCTGACGAAGCTGCGTACCATGTTGGCCGCGAACGCGAACGACGCGTTGACCCACAGATACTTGTCGTGGTCCGGGCCCTTCACCGCTTCTTCGTAGTTGAATGCACGCACAGGCGTCGTATCCTTGCCGTACGGCAAACGGCCGAGCACGCGCGGCATCGTCAGGCCGACGTAACGCGCATCGTCGGTGTCGCGGAAGCTTTTCCACTTGATGTACTCGGCACGATCGAAGTAGTTGCCGATGTCCTGGATCGACGCCACTTCTTCCATCGACTTCTTGCCGAAGAATGCCGCGCCCACCGAGCCGATGAACGGCATGTGCGCCGCAGCCGCGACCTTCGAAATATTGCGCAGCAGCGCGACATCCATCGGCGCGTTCCCGAATTCGAAATCGCTGATCATCGCGCTGATCGGCTGGCCGCCCGGCGTGTCGTATTCCTCGATGTACGTGAGACGATACAGGCCGCTCTGAATCAGTTCCGGCGAATCCTCGAAGTCGCGCTGCAGCGCATCCTTCGATACATCCAGCACCTCGATGCGGGCGTTCTTGCGGAAGTCCGTGCGCGACACGAGCATCTTCAGGCCCCGCCAGCGACCTTCGAGCGCCTGGAAATCCGGTGCATGCATGACCGCGTCGAGCTGGCGGCTGATCTGCCGATCAAGCTGCCCGATGTAAAAATCGAGCAGCGACTTGTCGAGTCGGTCGACCGGCTTGCTTTCCTTCGCGATCAGGTTGAGCAGCGCGTCCATGCCGCGTGCGACCCGTTCGTCGGCCGACGCTTCCGACAACGCATCGTTGTCGCGGAACGCTTCCATCGGCCGCGCCTCGGCGACCGGCTTCAGGTTGATCTTGTTGCACAGCGCGGCATAGACACTGTCGTTTTCGAGCGCGATGGTTTCCGTGGCGCCCTGGCGCGATTCATTCTGGTTCATGTTTCTCTCAGTCACGTTTGGTATGGCTGCGTGGTTGCGGGAGGCGGTGACGGCCGTCTTGGGCCGGCCGCGCTCACGCATGGCCTTCCTGTTGCAGGGTGGCCGTCGCGATTTGTCCCAGTTCGCCGCGCAGCTTGTCGGACAGGCGCTTGTCCTTCAGGATCTTCTCGAACTCGCGCCGGAACATGCCGTTGTCGAGCAGATTCGACTTGAGGTCGCGCAGCAGATTGCGCATCGCCAGCATCGCTTGCAGTTCGGGAATCTGGCGAGCAACCTGCTCTGGCTCGAAATCCTTCATCGAACGAAACGAGAGATTCACCGGCAGTTCGGAGCCGTCGCCGGCCAGGGTGTTCTCCGCGGCGATCTTGAGATCCGGTGCATGGTCGGCCAGGACCGCGTCGAAGTTGTTCTTGTCGATGTTGACCTTCTTGCGCTCCGCCAGCGGCGCCTGTTCGCGGCCCGCGCTGAAGTCGCCCGCGACGAGCAGCTTCAACGGCAGCTCGACCTTCTTCTGGGCCCCGCCCGTATGCAAATCCAGCGTAATCGAGACGCGACTCTTCGGAATTTCTCTCTGGAAGCTATCCATTTGCAATCCTTATTTAGTGATGGTCAAGCATAGGTCGGGCGCACCGCGTGTTCGGCACGATGGTCTCTTCGATATGTCGCGCGTGGATGCAATGTGCACCGTGTCCCGATCGATATTTCATCGCATGGTCTCCGTTCGCGCGACGAAATCGCATGGGACTTATACACGGCAAATTCCGAGTGAGTCAAAGCGCGTTGCTCAAAAAACCACAACGATCAAATGCAAAAAATCGCAAACATTCTGAAACAATTTGCAATTCAAAATACACCCGATATTTTCGAGATAAATTTCGGTCGAGCCGAATGACGATACTCAAAGCGACCGGCAATTCCGCCGCACTTCCTTGTTACACGGCGACTCATGCGTTTCCAATCGATCGCGTGCCATCGTTTTCCGCGCCTCTCACATTCGTCCACGCAACCATATATCCCAAAAATAACCACCCGACCGATTGTGAAATTCGTTCACACTTCACACCTTTCAATTAGTAAACCGAACAATATGGTTATTCGAAAAATTGGTTGCACGTTCAAAAAGAGGTCGTGTATAGGTTACGCCCTTGACCCGAATAACGAACAAACAAACCACACGAGAGACCATGCGAATCGCGAAGCCGCTATGGCACGAGGGCCTCATCCTGACCCAACAGCATTTTCAGCAACAGGATAGATGGGCTGAATTTGCGCTACGTCAGTACGCCTGCACGGCTGTCGCACAGCCATGGGGAACGCTTGCCGTCGAGGTCGACGAAGAAGCGCTGTCGACAGGGCGCCTGAAACTCGCTGGCCTGCGGCTGTGTTTTCCGGACGGCACGCCGATCGATACGACCGTCGCCGATACGCTGCCGCCGGCGCGCGATCTGACGCAAGGCGTGCCAGCGGACATGCAGAGCGTCGTCGTGTTCGCAGCGCTCGCGTTGCCGGATGCAAATGGCAGCAACTGCCGTTTCGACGAGACGTCACTCGCCCGCCCGCGGCGCGCTTACCGTGAATTCGTCAAGGTCACGGACCTGAACGGGACCGCCGAAGCCGAAATCGCAGTCGAACGGCATGCAGTACGGCTCGTGTTCGACTTCGAGTCGCACGCCGACGACACGGTCTGTGCGATCGCGCGACTGACGCGCGGCGCCGGCGGCCAGTTCCAGGTCGATCGACACTTCGTGCCGCCGTGCCTGACGCTCGCCAGCCATCCGCTGCACGTCGAGCGAATCAATCGTCTGACGGACATCCTTCACGCCAGGACCCTCGCGCTCGGTACGCGTCGTAGCGAGCGCTTGACCGACGTCGCGGAATACGGCGTGGCCGACGTGCAACTCTTCTGGCTGCTTCATTGCATCCACGCGGCATGGCCGCAGTTGCGACTGTTCGCCACGCATCCGAGCCGCCCTCCGGAGCATCTGTACACGGCACTCGCGCAACTGACGAGCGCGCTGATGACGTTCTCGACCGAAGCGGAGCTCACCGACATTCCGGTGTACGACCATGTGCACGCCGACGAGGTATTCGCGAAACTGGAATCGCTGATCCGCACGCTGCTCGACGCCATCATTCCGTCAAGAGTCGTGTCGATCGGCCTCATCCGCAAGGGGCCGACCACGTGGACCGGCCAGTTCCTCGACGAACGGATCGTCGCGGATTCCGTCGATTGGTATCTGTCGGTCAGCGCGCCAATGCCCGCATTCGAACTGGTCGAGCAGTTTCCACGGCTATGCAAGATCGGCGCCCCCGACGACGTCGAACACATCATCAATTCGGCCTTGCTAGGCGTCCCGCTCAAGGCCGTCCAGCGCGTGCCCGGCGCGATCCCGGTGCGTCTGGACAATCACTATTTCGCGCTGGACGCGTCCAGTGCCGTGCACGCGAAGATGCTCGCCGCGCGAGCCTGTCAAATCTATCTGCCCGCGTCGATACCGGACGCGTCGCTCGAACTCTACGCTGTGTTGCGTTCATGAATGCCCTGACCTCCAATCGAAGCGACACCGCCCTGCTGCCGAACGCGACGGGCGCCGGCAACCCGCACGGCGACCGGATGCGCGATCTGCTGCGCGACACCGCACTGCTCGCGACGACGCTGGCCTCCGGCGGACAGACTCAGGACGCGGTCGCGTTGCGTGCTCGGTGCAAGCAGCTGGTCGAGCAATTTGCGAGCGCGCTGCGGCACCGAGGCTTTTCGGACGACGTGCGCAACGACGCACTGATTGCCCAATGCGGGCTGCTCGACGAGGTCGCGCTGCGGCACCTTCCCGGGGAATTCCGATCCGCATGGGAGCGCGAACCGCTGCAAGTGGAACAATTCAACCTGCATGAAGCCGGTGAGCGCGTATTCGAGCGCCTGGACATCCGGATGAGCGAGCCCGCCCCGCCCGTCGCTTTGCTCGAATGCTACTCCGCCATCCTTGGGTTGGGATTCGTCGGCCGGTACGCGCGCGACGGTGAAGCCAAGCGGACTGCATTGATCGCGGCGTTGAATGCAAGACTGGAAACGTTGCGGCCCGCCCTGGATCAGCCGTTCATCACAGATCGCGCGGGACGCCGTGTGTCCGACTGGTTCTACCGGCTGTCCCCGTGGGCGATCGCGGGGCTCACCTGTGCCGCGGCCGCGATCGTATGGGGTATCTGGTCGGCCGCGCTCGACGGGCAGCTCGCGCATCTCGTGGCGGCAAAAGCCGTTCGCCCGTGAGATCCGCCCCGCCTGTTCGGTCCGCGGAATCGAAGCGGCCACCTGACTGCACGCACGAAGGCCTCGGCTATCCGTCGCGGCTCATGGTCGCGTTCGCAACCGTGTTGGCGTTCGCGGTGATCTGGCTGGTACTTCCGCTCGGCTCCGGCGCCGCCTGGGCACTTTCGGCCATTGCCGGGACTGCCGCCTTCGCGCTGATGCTCTGGTGTACGCGCAAGCTTGCCCGCGCGCGTCGCCGGGGCGCACATGTGCTGACCGCGCTGGGCGAAGCGACGGCCGACATTCCGGTGACGCTGCGCACACGCATGCCGCTCGTGCTGGTGACCGGCGATAGTCTGCCCGCGCTGTTCGACCGTGCCGGAGAAGTCCGGCACGCACACGTGGGCGACGGCGGCATCTGGCTGCGCGTCGATCGCCCTCAGGATCTGCCGCGCCTGGCCGTTGCGGTCAGGCAGTGGCGCGACGGGCGAGCCCCGGACGGCGTCGTGCTGTCGGTCGCGCCTGCGCTGCATGCGGAAATCGACACGCTGACCCACAACCTGCGTGCCGTACGGCAGGCCGTCGCCGATGCCGCCCGCGTGCTGGGTACGCGACTACCGGGCTATGTCGCGGTCTACCAGCGGCTCACCACCGGCCGCGTCGACCCCTCGACGCCAGAGTGGTACGGCGTGTCGTCGGCCGCCCGCATGGCGGTCGGCGAACGTTTCGAATCCGTGGTCCGCGCGGCGGAAAACCAGGTCCAGCGCGCGGCCGGCGATTGCGTCGCGGCGGCACGCGCCGCCGCGCTGGCCTCAATCGTCGGCTGGACGCAACGCGTGATTGTCGGCCCACTGACGGACCGACAACAGCCGGCGGCACCATGGGCGCTGTTCGGCACCGGCTGGATCGACTGCGGACCGGCGAGTACGCCCCGAAACCTGTGGGAACGCGATGTCGAAATGCGGACGCACGTGGCGCGTGTCAACGCCATCGCCTCGCCGACGCCGTGGCCGCTCCCGCAGTCGCTGATCGAAGCGATGCCGCGACGATACTGGATGTCTCCGCGCCGGGCCGCCACGGGCCACGCACTCGCCGTGCTCGCCTGCGCCGCTGCCATCGCATTCTGGGGTGCGGCCAGGAACAACGAAGCGCTGCTGGATCGCATCGCCGCCGATCTCGCCCGCTATTCGAATATCCCGGCAAAGCACGACGCGGCAAAGCGGGACGCACTGCAGGCGCTCGTGGCCGATCGCGATCAACTCGATCGCTACGCGCGCACCGGTGTTCCGCTGCGCTTGTCGTTCGGCATGTATCGGGGCGCGCACTTGATGCCCGTGCTGAACAGCGCGATCGCCTCGTACGAGCCGCCGCCACCTCCTCCTGCTGTCGTCTCGCTCGACAGCATGTCGCTGTTCGACAGTGGCAAGGCGCTGCTGAAGCCCGGGTCGAACCGTGCGATGGTCGGCGCACTGGAGATGATCCAAGCGCACCCCGATAAACGCATCCTCGTCGCCGGCTACACCGACAACGTGGGCAATCCGGACAGCAACCTGAAGCTTTCGGCCGCCCGCGCGCAAGCCGTGCGCGACTGGCTGGTCGACGCATCCGGTATTTCCGCAACCCGGTTTGCGATTCAAGGCTACGGCATGACGCGCCCGCTCTCGAGCAATGACACGCCTGACGGACGCGCGAGAAACCGTCGCGTGGAAATTACCCTGGTACCCGACACGGGAAGGTAGCGATCCAGGTTCAGCCCCCGAAGCAACCCGCTTCGGGATTCTCAAGCTCAGGGGCTCGCTCCTGGCGAGTTTAGTAGTGCGTACAGTGAAATATAAAGGAGCAAGGCAATGGCAATTCCGGCCTACATGTGGCTCAAGGACGACGGCGGCGCCGACATCAAGGGTTCGGTGACGGTTCAGGAGCGCGAAGGCAGCGTCGAACTCGTCGCATTCGATCACGGCGTGCATATCCCGACCGACGGCAATACCGGCAAGCTGACAGGCACGCGCGTCCACAAACCCATCACGCTGACGAAGGAAACCGACGCGTCGACGCCGTATCTGTACAAGGCCGTGACGAGCGGCCAGACGCTCAAGTCGGTCGAGATCAAGTGGTACAAGATCGACGACGCGGGCAAGGAGAAGGAATACTTCAACACGAAGCTCGACAACGTGAAGATCGTCGCCGTGAATCCGGTCATGCACGACATCAAGAATCCGGCCTACGAGAAGCACAACCACCTCGAAAACGTGGAGCTTCGCTACGAAACGATCACCTGGTCGTACAAGGACGGCAACATTATCCACAAGGACACCTGGAACGAGCGGTCCTGATCCCTATCGATGGTCGAACCGCCGGCTCCTCGCGCGGTTCCTTTGCCAGCCTGGCCGGGTCAGGCTGGCCTTCATGTTCTCGAGACCCAGTCCGGCCAACGACTGCGCGTCGCCCCTCCCCTCTTCGGACATCGACATGACCCCGCGCGACACGACCCACCTGCTCCGCCGACTCAATCCGCACTGCGCGAAGGCGCTCGAAGCGGCCGTGAGCTTATGCCTGACGCGTCTCGCGGATGAGATCACCGTCGAGCACTGGCTGCTGAAACTGATCGAGGCCGGCGACGGAGACATCCCGGCGATCTTGCGGCATTACAGTATCGACCTCGACATCGTCTGGGATGCGCTGCTCGCATCGATCGAACATCTTCCACGTAATCTTCGGGGCAAGCCGGCATTGTCTCCGCAACTGGCGACCGTGCTGCAGGACGCATGGGTGCGCGCAGCGTCCGAGACAGACGACGCGACCATCCGGTCTGGCGATCTGCTGCAGGCGATCGTCGATCGACCCCACGTACTGCGTGCGCAAAACGCGTGGCCTCTGCTGTCCGTCAGCAGCACGCAGATCCAGCGCGTCCTGCCGCGTCTTGCGCATCGTTCATGCGAGCGCTCGCACGCGAACGATGTCGAAACCGGTGCGGATGACCCTCCGTTCGTCCCCGTAGCCAATCAGACGCCGGAATCGGCCGCACCCGTCGCGGCAGCAACGCTCGCGCCCCGGCGAACGACGGACGGTGATGCCCTTTCCCGCTTCGCGATCGATCTGACGGACAAGGCTCGACGCGGCGCGATCGATCCGGTATTCGGCCGCGATCGCGAAATCCAGCAGATGGTCGACGTGCTCGCGCGTCGGCGCAAGAACAATCCGATCCTGGTCGGCGAGCCCGGCGTCGGCAAGACCGCACTCGTCGAGGGGCTCGCGCTGCGCGTCGCCGAGGCAAGCGTCCCGAACGTGATTCGCGACGTGCGCATCCTGACACTCGATTTGGGCCTGCTGCAGGCCGGTGCCGGGGTGAAAGGGGAATTCGAGCAACGCCTGAAGAACGTCATCGACGAGGTTCAGTCTTCACCCGAACCGATCCTGCTCTTCATCGATGAGGCGCACACATTGATCGGCGCGGGCAATGCCGCCGGCGGCGCCGACGCCGCGAACCTGCTCAAACCGGCGCTCGCGCGCGGCGAACTGCGGACGATCGCGGCAACGACATGGTCCGAGTACAAGGAATTCTTCGAGCGCGACGCCGCGCTCGAGCGCCGCTTCCAGATCATCAAGGTCGGCGAACCCGACGACGATGCGGCCTGCCTGATGTTGCGAGGCCTGAAGAACCGCTATGCGGAATATCACAACGTGCACATTCGGGATGAAGCGCTGACCGCGGCAGTGAAACTCTCTCGACGCTATATTCCGGCGCGTCAGCTGCCGGACAAGGCGGTCGATCTGATCGATACCGCTGCCGCACGGGTGCGAATCGGACTTGAATCGCCGCCAGCGGAACTGCAGCGTGCGCGCGCCGCTGTCTCCGCCCTCGAACTCGAACTGGCGACGCTCGACGCGGACGCGCAGGCCGGTATCGATGACGTTGCGCCGCGGCGTGTAGCGCTGGAGCACGCGCTGACCGACGCGCGGAACATCCTGACCGGCCTGCAGGCGCGCCATGTCGGCGAACTCGAGCTGGTTCGCCTCGTTCACCAGCGTCGGGAGGAGATCGCCGAAGGCGGCTCGGCATCCAGCCACGGCCAGCTCGATGACATCAAGCGCCTACTGGCCGACCGGCAAGGCAACGCCCCGCTGATCTCCGTCGATGTCGATGCAGCGGCCATCGCGCGTGTCGTTGCGGAATGGACGGGTGTGCCGGTCGGCAACCTCGTCGAAGACGAATTGCTGAGCCTGCTGAACCTCGAACAGCAATTGGCGACGCGCGTGGTCGCACAAGACGATGCGCTGGCTGCGCTCGCGGAGAGCCTGCGCACCGCGAAGGCGGGCCTGAAGCATGAACATGCACCACTCGGCGTCTTTCTGCTCGCAGGACCATCGGGCGTCGGCAAGACCGAAACGGCGCTGGCCCTGGCCGACCTGCTGTTCGGCGGCGAGGCCGCGCTCACGACGATCAACATGTCGGAATATCAGGAAGCACACACGGTGTCGCAACTGAAAGGCTCGCCACCAGGCTATGTCGGCTACGGCCGCGGCGGCATCCTCACCGAAGCCGTGCGGCAGCGGCCGTACGGTGTCGTGCTGCTCGATGAAGTCGAAAAAGCCCACCGCGACGTGCTCGACATGTTCTATCAGGTGTTCGACCGCGGCATGATGCGCGACGGCGAAGGGCGCGAGATCGACTTCCGCAATTGCGTGATTCTGATGACGTCCAATCTCGGCAGCGCACGGATTGACGAGATGACCGCCGACGATCCGCAGATTTCCCAGGCGGCGTTGCTCGAGGCGATCCACCCGCAGCTTGTGGCGCACTTCCAGCCCGCGCTGCTCGCGCGCTTCCAGTCGCTGGTCTATCGGCCGCTCGATGCCGCCGCACTCGCGTCGATCGTGCGGCTCAAGCTGTCGAAGGTTGCCGACCGCCTGCGCCGGCAACACGGCGTCGAGCTGGCGTGCGACGAATCCTTGATCGACACGATGGCCGAGCTTTGCCTCGCGCGCGAGTCCGGTGCGCGCAACGTCGATGCGTTCCTCAACCAGCGGATTCTGCCGAACGTGTCGCGTGAACTGCTAGCGCGGATGGCTGCCGGGGCCGCGCCGGAAAGGATCGTGCTGTCGAGCTCGGCCGAAGCGAGCGTGACGATCGATTTCATTGACCGGAACAACGCCGCGGCGGGCGCGGCGAAGCCGACCCGCGCGACCGCGTAACCGGAGGCCAGGACCATGCAGGCGCGCCCCTCTCTCCACGACATGCTGCTGGGCCAGATCGGCGGTGAGCCGCTCGATGCCTACGACGACCGAACACTCGAGTGCATGAGCGTCCAGCAGAATGTGCAGCGCATCCTGAACTCGCGTGCCGGCGCGCTGAAGCATCTGCCGGACTATGGTCTGCCGGATCTGACGAACATTTACAAGGCGCTGCCCGCGTCAGCCCACATGCTCAAGCAGCAGATGGAGGCGACACTCCTGAAATATGAGCCTCGTATCCGCTCCATCGACGTCGCCATCCTCGAAAACGACGATCCCGGCGTGCTGGTGAGCTTTGAAATGACTTGCCATCTGAAGAAGGCCGGACTCGTGCGGTTCGGCACGTATTTCGAGCCGCCCGGACGTATGTGGTTGAAACGCCGGAGTACCGGGCACGATTAAAAGTGCTCCCCGAGGTCCGGACCGGTTTCGCGACTTGCGAATCCCGGTCCATCGAAATCGACGCCAGATGCCGGTTACCTGCGTCACGCCGTCGCCGCATGCGCGCGCACTAGAACAGCAAGCGCCTCCTCCGGCGTCGTCGTCCCGTACACCCGCTCCGACACGTCGGCCTCCACATCGATCACCCCTGCGTTGTGCACATCGTACAGATCGACGATCAGCTGCGCATGACGTTCGCTGAGCCCGGCACGCAACAGCACCGCGTTCCACGTATCGCGCGGCAATTCGTGCGCGACGATCGAGCGGCCCGCCGCCGCGCCCAACGTATCCGCGATCGCCGTCACGCTCACCCGCCGCGGCCCTTCGACGCTGACGATGCGCGGCCCGCTCCCGCCTTCCGGTGCATCGAGCAGCAGCCGCGCCCCGACGACGCCCACATCGGGCGCCCAGACCGTCGGAAACGCCTTGCCGACCGGATGGTGGAAGCTCGGCAGCACGCCGGTGCCGAGCGCGACCGGCAGCACACGCGCCCAGTTCTGCAGATGCTCGGCCGAGCGCAGCAGCGTCAGTCGAGTGGGGATCGGCTTCAGCCGTTCCTCGAAGTCATGGAACAGACGCGTGATACCCGTATTGCCTTCAAGCTCCGCGCCGTAGTCCGACAACGCAAGCAATGCCGGCGGCGGGTTCGCGGCGAGCGCGGCGGTCGCTGCATCGATCGTCCGTGTCATTGTCGCGGCCGGATCGGGATCGGCGGTCGGCACCGGGCACAGTATCTGCACGGCCTGCGCGCCGTCGATCACCGCGGCGATCGCGTTCGCGTCCGTCAGGTCCGCGATCGCGACATCGCAGCCGAGCTGCACGAAACGTTCACGATGGCGTGGGTCGCGCAGCACCGCGCGCACGGCATGGCCTGCGTCGCGCAAAGCTGTCACGGTCGACCGGCCCACGTTGCCGGATGCTCCGAAGATCACGAACACGATTCGCTCCCGATGGATGAAAGTGTTGTGATTGTCGGCATGCGAGGCCGGGAAAGCGCGCACGGACGGATGAGTCGAACAGGAAAGGATGACGCGATGCAAGCGCAGGCTTGGCCCGCGCATTCGTCGTCACGCTAACGACGCGAAGGCTTCCCGCCATCCTCACCGTCATAAGCCAGCCGCAACCCGCCCCGCGCGCCCGACCGCGCGATCTCCGTCGGCGTCGCCCCAAGCACGCGGTTCATCCAGTTCGCCATGTGGCTCTGATGCGCAAACCCGGCTTCCAGCGCGATCTGGCTGATACTGAGCCGCCCTTCGAGCAGCAGCGCCTTCGCGCGCTCCACCCGGCGCCGCACGACGTACTGGTGCACGGGCATCCCGAGCGTTTCGCGGAACAGCACCTTGAAATGCGGCACGCTGATCGACACGAGCGCCGCCAGTTCGGCCAGCGTCATGCGCCGGTCGAGATTCGCCTCGACATAGTCGATCACGCGCGCCGCGGCCTTCGGCGCCAGCGTGCGCCGGCGTTCGCGAAACGCCGGCTGGCCGTCGACCAGCCGTGCGACGAGCGCCGTGCACAGGCTTTCCGCGTAGAGCGGATCCGATGCGTCTTCCGCTTCGAGTTCGGCGGCCATTGCCCACGCGATGTGCTGCAGCCGCGGGTCGCGCACCTGCAGCCGCCGGCGGATCTGCGCGTGCGACGGCTTCAGTTCGAGCTGTTCGACGGTGCGCCGCACGAACGTGTCGCTGAGCGCGATGTGCAGGATCCGGCAGTCGGCGCTGTCGGTCCACTGGCCGGGCAGGCCGGCCGGAATCACGTCGACGTCGCCGTGCGCCTGGATGCGCGACACGCGCTCGCCGTCGCACACGCAATCCGCGCGCACCGGTGCGCCGATATGCACGCCGATCCGGTGGTGCTCGGCCGCCGGAATCCGGTACGTGCCCGCGCGAATTTCCAGCAGCGACGCGCCGAAGCCGCGCCAGCCGAGCCCGCGGCTGGAGCGCAGGCTGACGGGGACGCCGTTGTCCGTCGGCGCGGCAAGAATCGGATCGCTCATTGATGGTCTCCACCAGATCAGGTGCCGAACGCGCATTGTGACGCGTTTCGGGCCGGCGTGCCGGCCGTGCGCGGCCGCCGTCGAATCAAGCAGAAAAAGATCATCCGTTTCTGCTCGGGACGATCCTTGCGTGCGCGCCGGCGGGCGCCCCGAAGCCTACGATCGCGTCATCCGACACCTACGGAGCCCCGTCATGCCCCAATACTGCCCGCTACGCGCGGCGTTCATCGCGCCCTCGCCGTCCGCCGCCCGCCCTTCATCCGGCCCCGACTCCCGCATTGGCCGCACCGCCATCGCCATGTGGTGCCTGCGCGTCGTCGGCGGGTACCGGCTCGAACGGCTGCTCGCGTCGATTCCCGACAGCAACGACGACTTCGGGCTCGTCTGACCGGCCGGTCGACACACTCGATCTATTTGCGTCGCCGCTCGTGCGACGCCACCGTCGCGCCGTCGATCACCGGCGCGCCCTGCTTGATCAGGAAGTCGCGGAACAGCCCCGTCACCTGCGAGATCCGCCGGTCGGCGAGCGTGACGACATACCATTCGCGCTCGATCGGATTGCCGGGAAACGGCAACTGCCCGAGCAGCCCGGTCCGCAGTTCGAGCGCACACGCGTGCAACGACAGGAAGGCGACGCCGAGGCCCGCTTCAGCCATCTGCTTGATTGCCTCGTTGCTGGACAGTTCGGATCCGACATGAAAGCGATAGCCCGCGTTCTTGAACAGGCTCTCGACGGTCGAGCGCGTACCCGCGCCACGCTCGCGCACGAGGAGGTGCGCGGATTCGAGATCCTTCAGCGCGACGCGCTTGCGCTGCATCAGCGGATGGCCGGGCGCCGCGACGAACACCATCGGATGCTTCGCGAACTCGACCGCGTGCGTGCGCAGTTCCTTCGGCGCGCTGCCCATCACCGCGAGATCGATTTCATGCGTCGCGAGCATGCGGATGATGTCGTCGCGGTTGCCGACCTTGAAATACGTCTTCACGTGCGGACGCGTCGCGGTGAATTTGACGAGCAGCGGCGGGATCAGGTATTCGGCCGTCGTGATCGCGCCGATCCGCAGCGTGCCGCCGAGATCGCCCGTCAGCGCGGCCACTTCGTCGCCGGCCTCGCTCCACAGGTGCAGGATCTCGCGCGCGTAGCGCGCCACGATCTCGCCGGCCGCGGTCAGCTGCACGCCACGCCCTACCCGCTGCAACAACGCGGCGCCCGCGGCCTCCTCGAGCAGGCGAACCTGCAGCGACACGGCCGGCTGCGTCAGGTTCAGCTCCTCCGCCGCGCGCGACACGCTGCCGAGCCGCGCGATCATGTCCAGCGCCTTCAACTGCCGGAACGTCGCGGTCTTTCCTATAAGTGAATACATATGAGTCGCTTATAAACATTAAATTGTTCGACTGGATACGAAACTATATCGTCGGTTCTTGAGCAATGTCATCCGAATCGTCATTCAGCGGGAGCCCAACATGGACAACACCACGCCCACCCTTGCAACGGACCGCGCACCGCGCGTGCCGCGCATCGTGATCGTCGGCGGCGGCGCCGGCGGCCTGCAGCTCGCGACGCGCCTCGGCGATACGGTCGGACGCCGCGGACAGGCCGACGTCGTGCTCGTCGACCGCTATCCGACGCACTTCTGGAAGCCGCTCTTGCACGAAGCCGCATCGGGCCATCGCGATCCGGCTTCCCACACGATCGAATACGCAGCGCAGGCGAAGCGCCACGGCTTCCGCTTCGTGCAGGGCGCGCTGCAGCGGGTCGATCGCGCGGCGCGCACGGCGACGATCGCGGCCGTGCACGATGCGGACGGCACGGAAATCCTGCCGCAGCGGGCACTCGACTATGACGATCTCGTGCTGGCGGTCGGCAGCGTGACGAACTTCTTTGACGTGCCGGGCGCCGAGCGTCACGCGCTGCCGCTCGAAAACCTCGACCACGCCGAGGATTTCCGCCGCAAGTTCCTTGCCGCCTGCACGAAGGCAAATCACGTCGCCGAGCAGCAGCCCGCACGGCGCGCGGCGCCCATTTGCATCAACGTGATCGGCGCGGGCGCGACGGGCGTCGAACTGGCCGCCGCACTGCGGCACGCGATCCAGCAACTGACGACGTATCGCTTCAAGGCGCTGGTGTCCGCGCGCGACGTGCACATCCGGCTGATCGAAGGTGGCCCGCGCATCCTGCCGGCGCTCGACGAACGGCTGGCCGGCAAGATGCACGCGCAGTTGCGCACGCTGAACGTCGACGTGCTGACCGATACGCGCGTGGCGGAAGTCGGTGCGGACGCCGTGACGACCGCGACCGGCGAACGGCTCGCGAGCGACATCACGATCTGGGCAGCCGGCGTCGCGGGCCCCGCGATGCTGCGGAACATCGGCGACATCGCGCTCAACCGGTCGAATCAGGTGATCGTGACCGACACGCTGCAGACGCCCGACGATCCGCACGTGTATGCGTTCGGCGACTGCGCCGCGTGCCCGTCGACCGGTGCAAGCGGGTGCCTGCCGCCGCGTGCGCAAGTCGCGCACCAGCAGGCCGTGTATCTGGTCAACGCATTGGCGCGCCGCATCACCGGCAAGCCGGTGGCCAGCTTCACGTTCCACGACGCAGGCACCGTCGTGTCGCTCGGGCAGGCGGGCGCCGCGTATCAGGCGGACATCGGCGTGCGCTCGCGCTCGCTGATCGTCGACGGGCTCGCGGCGATCGGGCTGTACAAGTTCCTGTATCGCAAGCACCTGTTCAGCGTGGTCGGCATGAAGCGCGCGCTGTTCCAGTCGCTGAGCCACTGGCTGCAAAGCCGTAACCAGCCGTCGATCAAGCTGCATTGATCGCATCGGTTCGCGCACGGCATCGCAACGCGGCATATCGGGCGGGCATCGCTCGATATGCCGTTTTTTTATATGCATATGCTCGATGCATTCACGATGCGCGACACGCAGCCCGCGCCCGCTCTGGCTTGCCACCTCATTCATTAGTCGAATCGTATGAGTCGGCTAAAAATATTAATTGGTCGCGTTTTCCGGATCGACGCTAAGGTGTGTGGCATTCCCGTCGGCGAACGGATC
The DNA here is from genome assembly GCF_002223255.1 of Burkholderia sp. AU17457. Lineage (NCBI taxonomy): Bacteria > Pseudomonadati > Pseudomonadota > Betaproteobacteria > Burkholderiales > Burkholderiaceae > Burkholderia > Burkholderia sp. AU17457. Next base: position 527,492 of record NZ_NKFB01000006.1, on the reverse strand, counting down.
ATCACGTTTCTGAAAAGGAATCACCGTGGTCATCGAAGCCATCGTCACCCGTCTCGACGCAGCATTCGCGCAAATCGAAGCAACCCCGGATTCGCGCGAATCGCGCCATCAGCGCGATGCAATCATCCAGTGGCTCGACCGCGCATCGGAAGAGGGCTATCGGCTCGGCCTCGTCACGACGCTGCCGGCCGCGCGGCTCAACGACATGTTCGAAGGCCAGTTCGGCCGCGCGAACCTCGACCGTTTCTCGGTCGTTGTCACGGATACGAATCAACAGGACTCCGGATCGAATCAGCATCCGTTCGATGTCGCGCTGCAAGCGCTCGGCGTGCCGCGCGAGCGCGCGGTCGGGATCGCGAGCAGCGAACCGGAACGCCGTGAAGCCGAGCATTTCGGGCTGTCGCGCTGCGTGAACATCACCGATACGGTGCGCTCGATCGCGTCGGCCGGGCTGCACTGAACGCCGGCACACGGGCCGGCCGCGGCCGGCCATCCACGTCGATCCGGCGGCGATCCGACGATTGCCCGACCGCATCCTGACATTCTGCTGTCAAAGTCGCTTGCAACACTTCGGGGCTCGACTACCTTCCCCCGAAGACGGGACGACGCACATGCGCTTCGTCCCGTCCGTTGCCCGCCACGATGACACGCCCGACCCGCACCGCCGCCGCCCTCGCGATTGCCTGCCTGTTGCTCGCCGCTTGCGGCGGTGAAGATTCGACACCGCCCGCCGCGTCGGCCGACAACAACGGCACGGCGCCCGCACCGCAGCCGCAACCCACGCCGCCCCCGGCACCCGCGACCTACTACCAGACGAAGACGCCGTACCGCCCGCAGCAGGACGCCGCGACGTACGAAGCACCGCCGACCGGCTATGCGCCCGTCTATACCGAACTCGTCGCCCGTCACGGCTCGCGCGGGCTGTCGGGCTTCAAATACGACGGCGCGATCTACGCGATGCTGATCAAGGCCGAGGCCGACGGCGCGCTGACGCCGCTCGGCGTGCAGCTCAAGGCCGACACGTACGCGATGATGAAGGCCAATGCGCTGCTCGGCTATGGCGTACAAGGCATCTCGACACCCGGGTACGGCAACCTCACGCAAACCGGCATCCGCGAGCATCAGCAACTCGCCGCGCGTCTCGCGCAGCGGTTACCCGCGCTGTTCGCGACGGGCAACCGGCAGGTAGTCGTCGTCAACTCCGGCCAGGATCGCGCGGTCGACAGCTCGACGTATTTCTCGGCGGCACTGGTTGCCGCGCAGCCGGCACTGTCGCCGGCCATCACGCTGCCGGCCGCGCCGGCCGGCTATCCTGCGAGCGCACCGGTCGCGCAGCCGGCCGGCACCAACCGTTTCCTGCTGTATTTCCATTCGCTGAAGCCGGCCACCGATCTCGTGACCGACACCAGCGATCCGTACTACGCGACCTATCAGGCGAGCCAGACGTACCAGGCCTATGCAAACGACGCGACGGTGGCCGCGAAGCTGAAGGCGATCAAGGCCGCGCCGCAGGCGGCCGACGTCGCACAAACGGTGCTGTCCGCGCTCGTGTCGCCGGCCTTCATCGCGAAGCTCGGCTCCGACGGCTACACGTTCGCGAACACCGGCACCTATGCGTTCACGTCGACGGATGGCAAGTTCACCAACACGCTGAAGGGCGACGGCAAGACGAAGATCGCAACCGCCGTCGATGCGGTGAACGTGCTGTACAACCTGCTGCAGGTCGCGCCGGCGATGACCGCGGAAACCGGCGGCGTCACGATGGAGAAGTACATCGGCGCGGCGCAGGCGCAGTATCTCGCGTATCTGCAGGATGCCGAGGACTACTACCAGAAGGGCCCCGGCATCCAGGAAGCGAACCCGGCGACATACCGGATGGCGAAGGTGCTGCAGGACGATTTCTTCGGCGAAGTCGACGCGATCGCGCGCGGCGACCTGACGCACGCCGCGAAGCTGCGCTTCACGCACGCGGAGATCGTGATTCCGTTCGCGTCGATCATGAACCTGAAGAACGTGTTCGTGCCGACGCCACAGGCACGGACGTACACGTATGCGAACAACCCGTGGCGCGGCGACCAGGTGTCGCCGATGGCCGCGAACATGCAGTGGGACGTCTATCGCAACGGGTCGCGGCTCATCGTGAAGATGCTGTACAACGAGCGCGAGACGGATTTCCAGGCCGCGTGCGACGGCGCGAAGATCGCGCCGGGCAGCCACTTCTACGACTACGCGGGGTTGAAGCAGTGTTACGGGTATCAGTGATGTGATGTCCGGGGCTTTCTGACCCGAACCGCTCTTTGCAACCCGGACGGCGCAGGCCGTCCGGACTTCGTCATGCGCTCCACGGCGCGCTAGACTTTGCGCACGCCGTTCTGAAGCAGCACTCGATGCAGGAACGCCACTTGTCCGTCGTCCAGCGCGCGCTTCGGTACCACACGGAACATCACCGATGACTGATACAGCAGGATCATTTGACGATCCTCGCTCCAGTGAATGAGATCCGCATAGTGAATGTCGTCGCGCGAAGTCGGCGTTTCGACAATGAACCGGTCGCGTTGGAAAATGACCGTGTGCACCTGATGAAGCGTCCTTTGCTGATCGTAAATCTTGCGGCCTGCGCGCGGCAATATCAGATGATTCAGGACGGGCACGCCGATCGCGACGACAGCCGCGATTCCCGCGGCCATCCAGACATAGCGCCATTCTGGAAAATGTCCGCTTGCCAGCCGGAGGCCGCCGACCAGCAGGACGACGTACACGATCGTAACGATCGCAAATGACTTGAGCAGGTATTTCGCGTTGTACCTGCGCCAAAGATGCAGGCGGTATGCGTGGACGAGATCATCCGCGGTTATTTGAAAAACGGCTTCGGTATCGCTCATGAGCGGGCTCGGAACGTTCTGTGGTTCTTGTAATGGCGCTTGGCGCTTCACCGCGAGCACCGCGCTCCGGCAGGTTGGCAGTGCGCGCGCGGTGACGTGCAAACGAAGCCGCGCGATGTCGTCGGCCGATCGATGCACGGCGACAATATACATGCGTGGAACGACACCAGTGCGGCGAGCGGCCGACGCGGGCGGCCGGCGTTGCACGCGGCCGAGCAGTCTGTTCGGGCAGGTGACTCATATCTTGGCCGACGAACTCGCGGCGGCTCGCATGGTCGAACGTGCATCGCCGGAGAACCTTCATGAAACGCGCCGCCCTTGCCGCTGCCCTGACCCTGTTTGCCACCATTAGCGTGTCCGCGCCGGCATTCGCCGGTGCGTCCTCCGGCGTCGCGCCGGTTCACGCTCAGGCCTACGCGAAAAATTGCGTGCCGTCGCGGGATGCCGCGCAAGGCGCCCGTTCACCGTCCAGCGCGCCGCCGATTCGCGTCTGCGTCGGCGATTCCGACACGCAGCTGAACCTGCCGTGGTTCCTGACCGATGTCCTCACCGCCGTGGATACGCACCAGTCGCCCAGCGGCCTGCTCCACCAGATGCGCAACGATTTCTGACTCGCCGCCGGCACTGCATCGTTCACGGCTCGTCGGGGCGCGTCAGCACCTGGATGAACGTACCGACGATGCCGGCCCACATCGCGGGGTCGGCGATGCGCGCCAGCAGCACCCGCAATTCCCGTCGTTCTCCTTCCGACAACACGCCGTGCGCGCCGCGGATACTGTCGTAACGCGGCGTACCGCGCGACGTGAGCGCGCGATCGAGCGAATAGTCGCGGGCCTCCCCGTCCACCGAAATCCGGATCCACAGTGACCCGCCGTCCGCCGCGGCGGCGCCATCGGTCACCATGACCGTCGGTGCGGCATTTTCTTCCATCGCAACGCTCCGGTTTGACGCGATGGCGGCAAACTGCCGACCACGGCGCCCTATTGAAATGTTTCCTTTCGAGACACAATCCAGAAACGGCATCAATTTTTAGACAACAATATTACGTAATGGCGCGCCGCATCTTATACTTGCCGCGCACCATCCTCGTGCCAAGAGACGGTGTCTTTTGTCCCGGCTGCACGCACCGTGCGGCCGGGGCTTTTTTCGGTACGTTGCGTCGATATACATGCCGAATGCGCGCATGTTATTGAGGAATGCTGCCAGATGAATGGCTGATCGCGACTGGCCGAGCGGATGCCGTCGCGACGGTCGACTCGGCCGGCGTCCCGAAACCGGCGCGCAAGCCGCATGGTCCGAATCAGGCATGCGGCATGCACGCCGTCGGCGCACCGACTGGTTCGACTTGCCACGCCATGCGTACAACACCAAAGGCAACCGCGGGATTGCGGGCGCTCCCGCCCGGCTCGACACATCTTTTCCACCGCGGCGGCGCGTGGCCGCGCGTCGTCCTTTTCGCCGCCGTGATCATTTGCGTACTCGTGCCCGCGTTCGCGATCGTGCTGGCCGACCGCTACGCACGCGATACCGTCACCGCGCATGAGCGCGCCGTGGCCAACGACATCGTGGCTTCCGTGGACCGCATCCTGGACGGCGTGCGCCTCCGACACGCGGACGAGCTGACCGCGCTCGTCGGAAAGCCGTGTGCGACGGTGTTCCGGACGCTGGCCGAAGTGAGCACTCGCCTGCGCTATCTGCGTGCGGTCGCGCTGGTGAACGACGGCCGCGTCATGTGCTCGTCGGCGCTCGGTTCGATCGACGTGCCGCTCATCAAGTATGCGCGCGAGCCCGAACCGGGATCGATGACCGTCACGCTGCTGCGCCAGACGGCGTTCCAGCACGGCATTCCGGTGCTGTACGCGTTCCGCGCCACTGCGCGCGGCGCGGGCGTCCTGTACCTGATCGAAGGCGACTACGTGGCCGACGCGCTCGCCCTCGGCACCGCCAACGGAGCGGAAACGGCGACGCTGTCGATCGCGGGGTCGGGCCGCCTCGATCAGCACGGGAGGTTCGCGCCGGACACGGACGCAGGCCCCACGGGCGGCAGCACGATTGCGTCGCAGCGCTGGCCGTTCACGGTGTCGGTCGTCGCATCGGCGCGCTACGCGTCACAGGTCCAGCGCCACGACCGGCTGATCTGCGCGACGATCGTCCTGCTGGCCGACAGCCTCGTGATGGCCGCCTACCTGCTCGCGATGGCGCCGCGGCGGCTGTTGCTGAAGGCCGTGCGCCACGCGCTCAGACGCAACGAGTTCCATGTCGTGTACCAGCCGATCGTCGACGTGCAGACGCGCAGGACGGTCGGCGTCGAGGCGCTGCTGCGCTGGCACCATCCGAAGTGGGGGGCCATCAGCCCGGCCGTGTTCATCCCGCAGGTGGAATCGAGCACGCTGCTGCCGAAGGTCACCGAATTCGTGCTGCGCACGGCGGTGTCCGAGCTGACCGCGCTGACGCCATCCGCGCCGCTGCGCATCGCCGTGAACGTGGCGCCGCAGGATCTCGAGCGCACGCGGTTCGTGGCCATCGTCGGGGAAACGATCCGCGCGCTGCCGCCCGGCTTCACGCTGGTGCTCGAAGTCACCGAGCGCATCCTGCTCGAGAAGAACGCGCGCACCACCGAGATCTTCCAGGCGCTGCGATCCAAAGGCGCGAAGTTCGCGATCGACGATTTCGGCACGCATCACAGCAATCTCGACATGCTGTCGCGCTTCCCTTTCGACTACGTGAAGATCGATCGACAGTTCGTCTCGCAGCTGGACAGCGGCAGCGCGCAGCTGATCGAGGGGATCGCGGCCGTCGCGCATCACTACGGCATGAAGATCATCGCGGAAGGCGTGGAGACGGAAGCCCAGCATCGCGCGCTGCATGCGGTCGGGATCCAGTACGCGCAGGGATACCTGTACCAGCGGCCGCTGCGCGCAGAGAACCTGAAGCGCGATGTCGCATCGGCGCCGATGTAGCCGCGACGCCGGCGGCGACTACTGCGCGCCGTATTGACCGCCGAGGCGCACGCGACCCTGCTCGACCCATCCTTCGAAGTCGTCGCCGGTCTTGCCGTTCACGTACATGATGTTGTACCAGCGCCCGTGCGACTTGTAGACGGTCACCGAATCGCCGGGGACGATGAAGGTCCGCTTCGTCACGCACTGCGCGTCGGGCGCCGAATGGAAATACGCGCGCCCCGCGCCGATGACCGTGCCGAACGCCGGCGGCCGGAAGTTGTCGTCGGGGCCGCTCGTGGCTGCGTCGAGCTTCCCGCAATCGACCGCGCTGTTTGCGTATGCACCGTTCGCACCCAGGCTCGCGCCGAGCACCAGCATCGCGATGCCCATGCGCATCGTCATTTTCATCTTCATCGTTCGCCCTCTACGCCTTATCGTTTTTTCGGTTTGCCGGTTCGGGGCCGGCGCACGCGCAATCCTGCGCGACCGTCGTCACTTCGACTCGTCGCTACGGTGCCGACTGCTTCGGGATAATACGACTACCGTCGAAACGCATAAAAACCGGCCACCGTTCCGAATCCTGTCCTATAGTCAGTCAGCAGACATCATTCGACAACGGGACGCATCGACGTCCACGGAGGAGACGTGAAGCTGAAACAGGCTATCGACCGCATTCCGGGCGGCCTCATGCTGGTCCCGATGCTGCTGGGCGCGTGCGTGCACACGTTCGCACCGAATGCCGGGAAGTACTTCGGCTCGTTCACCAACGGCCTGATCGCGGGCACGGTGCCGATCCTCGCCGTCTGGTTCTTCTGCATGGGCGCGACGATCGACCTGCGCGCAACAGGCGTCGTGCTGCGCAAATCGGGCACGCTGCTCGCGACGAAAATCGTGGTCGCGTGGCTCGCGACGGTGATCGCCGCACGATTCATCCCCGACGACGGTATCCGCACGGGCCTGTTCGCGGGCCTGTCGCTGCTCGCGATCACGACGTCGATGGACATGACCAACGGCGGCCTCTATGCGGCCGTGATGCAGCAGTACGGCACCAAGGAGGAAGCCGGCGCGTTCGTGTTGATGTCGATCGAATCGGGCCCGCTCGTCAGCATGCTGATTCTCGGCGCGGCCGGTGTCGCGGTGTTCGAGACACGGCTTTTCGTCGGCGCGGTGCTGCCGTTCCTGATTGGCTTCACGCTCGGCAATCTCGATGTGGCACTGCGCGAATTGTTCGGGCGCTGCGTCCACCCGCTGATTCCGTTCTTCGGCTTCGCGCTCGGCAACGGCATCGATCTCAACGTGATCGCGAAGAGCGGGCTGCCGGGCATCGCGCTCGGGCTCGCGGTGATCGTCGTGACGGGTGTACCGTTGATTCTCGCCGACAAGTTCGTGGGCGGCGGCAACGGGACGGCCGGGCTGGCCGCGTCGTCGACGGCCGGCGCCGCGGTCGCGAACCCGGCGATCATCGGCGAGATGATTCCGAAGTTCAAGCCGATGGTGCCGGCGGCGACGGCGATCGTCGCGACCGCGTGCCTCGTGACGGCGATTCTCGTGCCGATTCTCACGGCGATGTGGGCGAAGCGGGCGGCCAGGGCGTCAGGGGTGCCGGTGAGGGTCGCGGCACGCGCGGGGCATGGCGGGGCGATCGAGCATGAGGGGCATGTTTGAGAGGTGCCGGCTCGGGTCCGGCCTCAGGCACCGAACAGCTTGGCATCCGCCGGCCATGACGCTGCAAACGCTCACCTTCCCATAGGCTCCGGAATCGGGCTCACGTTGCCCAAGCCGACGTTTTCCGGAGCGCTTTCCATGCCCACCGCCATCCTGCTGCGTACAAGCCATTCGCATCTCTACCCAGGCAGCATCGTGACGCTCGACCGCGATGCACCGCGCACCGCAAAGCCGCATCCCGCCGTCGTCGAATTTGCAGACGGCTCCGGCGCCCCCGCAACACTGTCCCGCGTCGGCGACGACACTCTCGAACTCGCGGTAGACGAATACGTCACGCAGAAGCGCCACGCGATCGTCGCGCGCCGGTGGTTGCTGCGGCCGATCGATGCGGCCCAGACGGGATGGCGCGTCACGCTCCGGCTTCCTGCCACCTGATGCCACCGGCCCGCCGCCGGCGCGACGCGCTTCCAGGCGCTAAAATCCGCCCCCTGGGCATCCACCACGAGCAAGCGTTTTGACGGCGTTCGAGCAGGGCTTCATCCTTACCCGCCACTGGCGGGACACCGCATCCGGCATCGAGATCGAGTTCTGGCTGGCCACCGAACACGGTCCGCGCCACGTGCGGTTGCGCCCGCAGGAAGCCGTCGCGTTCATCCCGGCCGAACAGCAGGCGCTCGCTGAACGGATGCTGGCCGACGAGCGCGAAGCCGAGTTGCGCCCACTCACACTGCGCGACTTCCGGCAGCGCCCGGTCGTCGGCCTCTATTGCAAGCGCTACCGCCATCTGTCCGGGCTCCAGAAGCGGCTCGCCGCCGCCGGTGTCGATGTCTACGAAGCCGACGTGCAGCCACCCGACCGCTACGCGATGGAGCGCTTCATTACCGCCTGCGTCCAGTTTCGCGGCCAGCCCGGCCGCGACGGCACGCTCACGGCCGGCGAGCTGAAGCCCGCAACCGGTTACCGCCCCGTGCTGCGCTGCGTGTCGCTCGACATCGAAACCAGCGTCCACGGCGAGCTGTACTCGATCGCGCTCGAAGGCTGCGGGCAGCGCCAGGTCTACATGCTCGGCCCGCCGAACGGCGACGAAAGCGGCAGCGCAAGCGCCCTGGACTTCAACCTCGACTACTGCGACAGCCGGGCCACGATGCTGGCGCGACTCAACGACTGGTTCAACGAACACGACCCCGACGCGGTGATCGGCTGGAACCTCGTGCAGTTCGACCTGCGCATCCTGCACGCGCACGCGGAGCAATACGGCGTGCCGCTGAAGCTCGGGCGCGGCGGCAGCGTGCTCGACTGGCGTGCGCACGGCCAGCAGCCCGACCACTTCTTCGCCGGCGCGGCCGGCCGGCTGATCCTCGACGGCATCGACATGCTGAAATCCGCGACGTGGACCTTCCCGTCCTTCAGCCTCGAATACGTGTCGCAATCGCTGCTCGGAGAAGGCAAGTCGATCGACAATCCGTACCAGCGAATGGACGAGATCCAGCGCCGCTTCGATCACGACAAGCCCGCGCTCGCGCGCTACAACCTGAAGGACTGCGAACTCGTCACGCGCATCTTCGACAAGGCCGACCTGCTGTCCTTCGCGCTGGAACGCGCGAGCGTCACGGGCCTCGCGGCCGATCGCACCGGCGGCTCGGTCGCGGCGTTCACGCACCTGTACCTGCCGCGCATGCACCGGCTCGGCTATGTCGCGCCGAACCTCGGCGACGTGACGGGGCAGAACAGCCCCGGCGGCTTCGTGATGGATTCGCGCCCCGGGCTGTACGACTCGGTGCTCGTGTTCGACTACAAGAGCCTCTATCCGTCGATCATCCGCACGTTCCTGATCGATCCGGTCGGCCTGATCGAAGGGCTCGCGCATCCCGGCGACGACGCGTCGGTGCCCGGTTTTCTCGGCGCGCGTTTCTCGCGCACCGCGCACTGCCTGCCCGACATCGTGCGCCGCGTGTCGGAAGGCCGCGACGAAGCGAAACGGCAGCGCAACGCGCCGCTGTCGCAGGCGCTGAAGATCATCATGAATTCGTTTTACGGCGTGCTCGGCTCGACGGGCTGCCGCTTCTTCGACCCGCGCCTCGCGTCGTCGATCACGATGCGCGGCCACGAGATCATGCACCGCACGCGCCAACTGATCGAAGATCAGGGTTACGAAGTGATTTACGGTGATACCGATTCGACGTTCGTGTGGCTCGGCAGCGCGCATGACGATGACGACGCCGGCGCCAAGGGCCGCGCGCTCGTCGAGCACGTGAACCGCTGGTGGCAAGCCCATCTGCGCGAACGGTTCGGGCTCGACAGCGCGCTGGAGCTGCAATACGAGCGGCATTACCGCCGCTTCCTGATGCCGACCGTGCGCGGCGCGGAAGAAGGCAGCAAGAAGCGGTATGCCGGCCTCGCGGCGACGGCCGACGGCGGCGAGGACCTCGTGTTCAAAGGGCTCGAAACGGTGCGCACCGACTGGACGCCGCTCGCGCAGCAATTCCAGCGGGAGTTGTACCGGCGCGTGTTCAGCCGCGAACCGTACCAGGATTTCATTCGCGACTACGTGCGGCGCACGCTGGCCGGGGAATTCGACGATCAACTCGTCTACCGCAAGCGCGTGCGCCGGCCGCTGCGCGAATACGAGCGCAACGTGCCGCCGCACGTGCGCGCGGCGCGGATCGCCGACGAGTTCAATCAGGCGCAGGGCCGGCCGCTGCAGTATCAGCGCGGCGGCTGGATCAGCTACGTGATGACGACGGCCGGCCCCGAGCCGCTGGAGACGATGCGCTCGCCGATCGACTATGCGTTCTACCTGAGCCGCCAGCTTCAGCCGGTCGCCGATGCGATCCTGCCGTTTCTGCGCGACGATTTCGAACGCGTGATCTCCGGGCAGGGGCAGTTGTTCGGCGACTGACGGACCGCACTCCAGCTTGCCCCGGTTGTGCCTGCAACCGATTTCCTTCAGGCAGCGCAACAGCTATCCGGACGACATCGTCGCCGCGCAGGAACGCCTGGCCGCGAAGCGCCTCGCCGAACAGAGGAATGCCGAAGCGGCCTACGGGCCGAACGGCTCCCCGGGCGCGGATTCCAGCGCGCCGGCCGTGCCCGCCGTGAAGCGCTGACGCGCCGCCGATCGCCGCGGGGAAGCGCCCTCATTCCGCGCCGCCCTGCAGGCATGCGGCTAAAATACGGCCTGCCGCGCGTCCCGCCGCGGCCGGAGGACACTCATCATGACCGCACGTCGCGGTGCCGCGGTCGCCATCGCACCCGGCCACGAGACAGCCAGCCTGTCGAAAGCCCAGCAAACGTTCAATACGCTCGTCGAGCAGATCGAAAAGCGGCGCGAGCGGCTCGGCGCGTGGGAAGCCGTGATGCCGGCGTTCCAGAAGAAATTCGTCGACGGGCTGTTGCCACTCGAACAGGAAGCGACGGCGCTGCGCATCCGGCTGATCCATCTGCTCGACGACGCGTTCCTGCAGAAGGGCCTGAGCAAGGCCGAGCAGCGCACGCTGTCGGACTTGATCGCCGATATGGCGGGTGATGTGCTGAACGTCAGCGACGATGCGGCGCTGAAGGTTATTTACAACCGGCATGCCGCGTCCCGCGACGGCGGCGGCGCAGCGGCTGCGCCTGAACCGACGAAGCCGGAACAGGCACGCGAGCCCGAACAGCCAGAAAATCTCGACGCTCTGTCGCCCGACGAGCTTGCCGAGCGCATGCAGGCCGAACTCGACGCCCAGTTCGAGCGCGACATGGCCGCCCACGCGGCCCGCGAGGCGCAGCGCGCGAAGCGCAAGAAAGCACCGAAGCAATCGGCCGCCCAGGCCCGGATCGAAGCCGAGCAGGCCGAATCGAACAAATCGATCCGCGAGATCTATCGCAAGCTCGCCAGCGCGCTGCATCCCGATCGCGAAACCGACCCGCAGGAACAGCAGCGCAAGACCGTGCTGATGCAGCGGGTCAACCGCGCCTACGAGAAGGGCAACCTGCTGCACCTGCTCGAACTCCAGCTGGAGATCGAACAGATCGACCGGCGTGCGATCGACGGCCTCGGAGAAGCGCGGCTCACGCGCTACAACGGCATCCTCGAGGAACAGCTGCGCGAACTCGATCAGGAGATCGTGCACGTCGAGAACGACTTCCGGCGCACGTACGGGATCGCATCGTCCACCAAGGTCGCGCCCGATACCGTGCTGCGCATGCTGGCGCGCGACATCGCCGGCACGCAGCGGAGCAACCAGGATCTGAGCGTCGCACTGCGCGAGTTCGAGGACCCGGATCAGGTCAGGCGCTGGCTGAAAGACATGAAGCGCCGGCCGGCGTCGTCTCGCTTCGACGACGATTCGTATTGAGCGGGCGCGCTCACGTCACCGCCCCTCCCCCACCCCGCCCATCAACGCCATCAACTGCTCGCGCAGCCACCGGCTGCCCTGATCCTGATCGGCGCTGCGATGCCAGTAGCAGAAGTAGTCGAGCCCCGGCATCTCGAACGGCAGTTCGAGGATGCGCGCCGGATAGCGCTGCAGCAGCCGCAGCGGCGCCGTCAGCGCGAGATCGCCGCGCATCGCGATCAGCGGCGCGACCATGTAGTGCTGCACGCGCATCTGGATGTTGCGGCGCAGCCCGAGCCGCGTCAGTTCCGCGTCGACGTGCCCGCTGCCCTTGCGGCGGCTCGACACGTGGATGTGGCCCATCGACAGGTAGTCGTCCATGGTCAGCGTGTCGCCCTTGAACGGATGATCGTCGCGGATCATGCACGCGTAGCGGTCCTGCACGAGCAGCGCCTGGTGCAGATGCGGATCGCCGATCAGCGGCGCGTCGATCGCGATGTCGACCGAGCCGTTCGCGAGCGCGGTCGCGACCTCGCGGCGGTCCATCGTGTAGCTGCGCACGTGCATGCCGGGCGCATGCGTCTGCAGCAGTTCGCCGAGCGCCGGCAGCAGCAGCGCCTCGGTCAGGTCGCTCATGCTCAGCCGGAATACGCGCTCGGACGAAGCCGGATCGAACACGTCGCCTTCGTGCGCGCTCGAATCGAGCAATTGCAGCGCCTCACGCACGCGGCCGACGATGTTCTCGGCCATCGGCGTCGGCATCATCCCGGCCGGCGTGCTGACGAACAGCGGATCGTTCAGCGTCTTGCGCAGCCGCGCCAGCGCGTTGCTGACGGCCGGCTGCGTGAGGTTCAGCACCTCGGCCGCGCGCGTCAGGTTGCGCTTGTTGTAGATCGCCTCGAATACGACGAACAGGTTCAGATCAATCTTCGAAAGGCGCATCGCCGGATCTCCTTGCCGGCATCTTAATACGGCGTGCGCCTCCCGTTCGCCCACGTCGCTCTCCCGCGCGGCGCCCCGCTCAGCCGCGCGGCGGCGGCGTCAGGTACGGCGAGGTCGAACCGGGTTCGCCGTCCTTGATCTCCATCCGCGCGATCGCCTGCAGGTGCACCTCGTCCGGGCCGTCGGCGAAGCGCAGCGCGCGGCCCCAGGTCCACAGGTCGGCCAGCGGCGTATCGGGGCTCAGCCCGGCCGCGCCGAATACCTGCATCGCGCGATCGCACACATCCGTATAGACGGTCGGCACGAGCGCCTTGATCATCGAGATCTCCTTGCGCGCGGCCTTCGCGCCGACCTTGTCGATCATCCACGCGGCCTTCAGCACCAGCAGGCGCGCCTGGTCGATCTCGATGCGCGAGCGCGCGATCCATTCGCCGACGGTGCCGTGCCGGTTCAGCGGCTTGCCGAACGCGACGCGCGACTGCGCGCGGTCGACCATCAGCTCCAGCGCCAGCTCGGCCGCGCCGATCGACCGCATGCAGTGGTGGATGCGGCCCGGCCCGAGGCGCGCCTGCGCGAGCGCGAAGCCGCTGCCTTCCTCGCCGAGCAGGTTGCGCGCCGGCACGCGCACGTTGTCGAACGTGATCTCGCAGTGCCCTTCCGGCGCGTAGTGATTGACCACCGTGATGTTGCGCACGACCGTCACGCCCGGCGTGTCGCGCGGCACGAGGATCATGCTCTGCTGCTGGTGCGATTCGGCCTCGGGATCGGTCTTGCCCATCACGATGAAGATCTTGCAGTTCGGATGCGCGGCGTTCGTGATGAACCACTTGCGGCCGTTGATCACGTACTCGTCGCCCGCGCGCTCGATGCGCGTCGTGATGTTGGTCGCATCCGACGACGCGACGTCGGGCTCCGTCATCGCGAACGCCGAGCGGATTTCGCCGCGCAGCAGCGGTAGCAGCCACTGTTCGCGCTGCTCGGGCGTCGCGAACATGTGCAGCAGCTCCATGTTGCCGGTATCCGGCGCGTTGCAGTTGAACACTTCCGACGCCCAGCTCACGCGCCCCATGATTTCGGCGAGCGGCGCGTATTCGAGGTTCGTCAGCCCCGTGCCCGGCTCGTCGTCCTTCAGGTGCGGCAGGAACAGGTTCCACAGCCCCTCCGCTTTCGCGCGCTCCTTCAGTTCCTCCATGAACGACACCGGATACTTGCCCGCGTGCACCTCTTCGTTCCACTGGCGGATGCGCGGCACGATGTGCGCATCCATGAATGCGCTCACGCGTTCGCGCAGTGCTTCCACTTTCGGGGTGTAGCCAAAGTCCATGATCGACTCCTCGAGATTTTCGTGTTTCCGTTCGTTCGGTTCAGAAGGCCGAGACACCGCCGTCGACGGCGACGGCCTGCCCGGTCAGATAAGTGTTGTCCTTCGCGCACAGCATCAGCATCGTCGCGACGATTTCGGCGGGGCAGCCGAGCCGCTTCATCGGCGAGCCCTGCGCCAGAAAATCCTGGCGCTCGCCGAGCTCGCTGTCGGTGACCATCGGCGTCGTGCTGTAGAACGGGCACACCGCGTTCACGCGGATGCCGTGGCGCGCGTATTCGAGCGCGGCCGTCTTCGTGAGCCCGACCACCGCATGTTTCGACGCCGCATACGCGGCCAGCTTCGGCGCGCCGCCGAGCCCGGCCATCGAAGCGACGTTCAGGATCACGCCTTCGCGCTGCGCGAGCATCTGGCGGATCTGGTGCTTCATCCCGAAGAACACGCCCTTCGCGTTCACAGCAAAGCTCAGGTCGAGATCGGCTTCGTCGGTGTCGATCAGCGCCTTCATCGGCGGCGCGATGCCCGCGTTGTTGATGCCGACGTCGAGCCGCCCGAAGCGCGCGACGGCTTCCTGCACCAGCGTGGCGACGTCCGTTTCGACGCGCACGTCGCAGTGCTGCGCGACGACGTCGGCGCCGGCCGCGCGCAGCGGCGCGGCGACGCGTTCGAGCGCGTCGTCGTTCAGGTCGCCGAGCGCGAGCCGCGCACCCATCGCGGCGAGCTCGCTCGCGAGCAGCGCGCCGAAGCCGCTCGCGGCGCCGGTGATCATCACGACCTGGCCGGCGTAGCTGTCGGGTTTCATCGCGCGCTCAGATCGTCAGGCCGCCGTCGACGACGATGCATTCGCCGTTCGTGTAGCTCGCCGCGTCCGACACGAGATACAGCACGGTGCCGGCCATTTCGCGCGGCTCCGCGTGACGGCGCAGCGGGATCTTCGTCATCCACGCTTCGTAGATGTCCTTGTCGGCGAACAGCGCGCCTGCGAACTTCGTCTTCGTGAGGCCCGGCAGCAGCGCGTTCACGCGGATGCCGAACGGCCCGCATTCCTTCGCGAACGCCTTCGTCATGTTGACGACGGCCGCCTTCGTGATCGAGTAGATGCCCTGCCGGTCGCCCGGTTGCAGCGCATTCACCGACGCCGTGTTGACGATCGCGCCGCCGCCGTGCGTCTTCATCAGCTTGCCGGCCTCGACCGACATGAAGAAGTAGCCGCGGATGTTCACGTCGACGGTCTTGTCGTACGCGGCGAGATCGGTATCGAGGATGTGCCCGAAATACGGGTTCGCGGCCGCGTTGTTCACGAGGATGTCGAGGCGGCCGTGCTTGCCGCGGATGTGCTCGAACGTCGCGGCGATGTCCTCCAGCCGCCCGACGTGGCACGCCAGCGCCTCGGCGCGGCCGCCCGCCGCGACGATTGCGTCCGCAACCGCCTGGCAGTCGTCGAGCTTGCGGCTCGACACGATCACGTGCGCACCTTGCTCGGCGAGCAGTTTCGCGATTTCCTCGCCGATGCCGCGGCTCGCGCCCGTCACCAATGCGATCTTGCCCGTCAGGTCGAACAGGTTCGTTGCCATGTTGCTGTGCTCCTCCATTGATTGTGTGGTCGTGCCGCCGCGTGATGGCCGTGGCGATTCGTGGCAATTCGCGGCGAGGTCAGCGATGCGCGTCGATCACGCCGACGGCCAGTTCGGCCAGCCGGCCGGCCATTTCGCCGACGCGCAGCGCCTGCTCGCTCGATGCGTTGCCCTGCAGCGCGCGCGCCTTCACGCCCTGCGCGATCGCCGCGAGCCGGAAGAAACTGAATGCGAGGTAAAAGTGCCAGTCGCGGATCGGCGCGATCCCGCGCAATTCGCAGTAGCGCGCGACGATCGCCGCTTCGTCCGGAATACCGAGTGCGGCACGATCCTGGCCCGCGAGCCCGCGCACCTGCCCGCCCGACGGCAGCCGCAGGCACATGCAGAAATACGCGAGATCGGCGAGCGGGTTGCCGAGCGTCGACAGTTCCCAGTCGAGCACGGCCTGCACGCGATAGCCGTCGCGCGCGAACATCACGTTGTCGATCCGGAAGTCGCCATGCACCAGCGCGGGCCGGCCCGTGTCCTCGGGGCACGCCTTCGGCAGCCAGTCGATCAGCGTTTCCATCGCGTCGAGGCGCCCGGTTTCGGCCGCGCGATACTGCTTCGTCCACACGCCGATCTGCCGCTCGAAGTAGTTGCCCGGGCGGCCGTAGTCGGCGAGGCCCACCGCGTCGACATCGACATCGTGCAGCGCGGCCATCGTTTGCAGCAGCGCGTCGTAGCAAGTCGCGCGATCGGCCTTCGGCAGTTCCGGCAGCGCGGGATCCCAGAAGATCCGGCCGTCCTCGAAGCTCATCACGTAGAACAGGCTGCCGATCACGTCGCGGTCCTCGCACAGGTGATACGGGTGCGCGACCGGCACCGCGGTGCCCGACAGCGCGGCGAGCACGCGGAATTCGCGGTCGACCGCGTGCGCGGATTTCAGCAGTTCGCCCGGTGGCTGGCGGCGCAGCACGTAGCGGCCGCTCTTCGCGTTCAGCAGGAAAGTCGGATTCGACTGGCCGCCGGCAAACTTCTCCGTGTCGACCGGGCCTTCGAAGCCCGGGACGTGCGTTTCCAGATAGCGCGTGAGGCGGGCTACGTCGAGTTGCTGGGAAGGGTTCGTCATCGTCGCGATCGTTCGTGGGTCAGCCGTAGGTTCGCAGCGCGTGTCGTTCGGGATCCTCCAGATGCGGGATGCCGTTGAACGACGCGAGGTGGAACGCGTCGGCGTTGAAGAAAAACTGCGAAAGACTGCTGTTGCGGATCTGCAGGTTCAGCGCGATCGCGCTCGACGGCGGCGCCGCGAGCACCTGCTGCACGGTGACCGCGATCGGGCCGCCGGAACTCACCGCGAGTACGCGCTGGCCGCCGCCTGCGCGGATCGCCGCGCGCGCGTCGGCCACGCGCTGCTGGAAATGGGCCCAGGTTTCGGGGGCCGCATCGCCGAGCTTGTCCTCGGCCCACAGCTGGAGCACCTGACGGAGCGCGCGGAAATGATCCTTCATCGACCCGGCCGCGAGGCGCGCGATCTCCGGGTAGTCGCTGGCGGCTGCCGCGAACAATCCGTGGAAATCGTATTCGTTCAGGCCCGGATGGCGATCGACGACGACGCCTTCGCGGCCCATCCCGCGCAGGATCGCGGCGACCGTCTGCGCATGGCGGTTCATCGTGCCGCAGATCACGCGGTCGAACGTCAGGCCCTGCCGTGCGAAGTATTCGCCCAGCCACACGCCTTGCCGGTCGCCGGCGGCGGACAGCCGGTCGTAGTCGTCGGTACCGAACGACGCCTGCCCGTGCCGTACCAGAAAGAGTTCAGCCATTGCGCTCGCCTGAGGAAAACCGAAGGCCCAGCATAGCGACCGGGTGCACATTTTTGAAATTTATTTTCTGAATCAATCGGTATTCATCACATGAATTATGCGGATCCAGACGATGCGCTTGCGCCGGTGTTCATCGTGCCGTCGCGGCACGCGAATTGCGACAGCCCACACCGTGTCGAATAAATTCTGGAGGGATGCGATGCTCGGTACGATCCTCATCATCGTTCTGATTCTGCTGCTCATCGGAGCATTTCCTGCATGGCCGCACAGCCGAAGCTGGGGTTACTGGCCATCGGGGACCGTCGGGCTGATCGTCGTCATTGTCGTGATACTGGTGCTGCTGGGTCGCATCTGACGCCGCGCCACCGGCGACACGGGTGCGCGCCTTCCCGGACCTTCGACGTGGATTCTTTACACGACGAGACCCGCAAAGACATGCACCCGATGCCGTCAACCCTGCCCGTTACTGGCCGCCTTCCAGGCGTAACTGGAGCTTGCTCTTCACCGACGTCACGCCCGATACCTGGCGAGCCGCGTCCACCGCGGCCCGATCCTGCGACGCGTCGGCGATCTGCCCGGCCAGTGTCACATCGCCCGTCTTCGCCTTCACGAACACGGCGATCTGCGCATTACCCACGCCGGGCGCCCTGACGACCGCCTGGCGAACCTTCTTCGCGAACGCGCGGTCGGCCGCGCGTTCGGCCTTCTTCGCCGCGCGCGGCGACGCAGCGGCCGACGGCGCCTGCTCGGCGGACGCAGCGGACGCGGCGGACTGCGCGTGACCGGCCAACGGCGCCAGCGCAACGAAACCTGCAACGACGATTGCAAAACGGGACTTCATCGGATTCTCCTCGACAGGAACGAATGGGTACGACGGATGGGCCCGGCCGTCAGGCCGTGACATCGGACACCGCGCGGGCACGCTCGCGGCCGTGCGGCGCCGCGAGCGCGTCGAGCGCGCGCGCGTCGGCTTTCAGCGCGGGCGACAGCGCCGCGCGCAGATGATCGACAAAGGTGCGGACCTTCGCGTCCAGAAAGCGGCGCGATGCATACATCGCGTACACGTCGAGCATCGTCAACCGGTAGTCCGGCAGCACGCGCACGAGCCGCCCGCTGCGCAGGTCGTCGATCGCCGAATAGATCGCGAGCGAGCCGATGCCCAGCCCCGCGCGCAGCGCGATCGACAGTGCCTCGGGGGCGTTCGCGTGGAACGGCGCGGCCGTTACCGCATGCGATGCAGTCTGGCCGCCAGGGCCGTGCAGCAGCCATTCGTCGTTCGCTTCCGCCGGCGTATCGAGGCGCAGGCAGATATGGCGCGCCAGGTCGGCGGGCCCGGACGGCGCGCCGTAGCGGGCGAGGTATGCCGGCGACGCGACCAGCACGCTGAAGGACGTGCCGCACGGATGCGCGATGCAGGCGGAGTCGGGCAAGCTCGCGGCCGTGACGACCGACACGTCGTAGCCCTCCTCGACGAGATTGGGCATCCGCTGCGAGTAGGTCATCTCGATCGCGACTTCGGGAAAGCGCGCCTGATAGGCGACCGCCAACGCGGTCACGTGACTCTGTCCGAGCCCCGGCATCGTATGCACGCGCAGGCGTCCGTACGGGCAGACCAGCGCGTTCCGCGCCTCGGCATTCGCCTGGTCGACATCGCCGAGGATCGATTGCAGGCGCTCGAAATAGCGGCGCCCGCTGTCGGTCAGCGCGATCTTCCGTGTGGTCCGGTTCAACAGACGAATCTGCGCATACGCCTCCAGGCTCGCGACGGCCCGCGACACCTGTGCGGTCGCCACATCGGTCTGCTTCGCGACGGCGGTGAAGCTGCCGGCCTGCACGACGCGCACGAACGTCCGCATGTTCTCGAGCATGTCCATTTCGACTCATCGTCCAGTCCGGTGCTGCATCCACGCGACGCGCCGGCAGGCGCGGCGACGCATTCGGTGTCACCGATTGTCGGGCCATCCGCGCCGCGGCTTCAGCCCCCCGACCGGGGGGCTGAAGCGTGGGCCGATCATGTGGAATGCTTGGCGTTTGCGTCGACGGCAGCCCGAATCGCTCCATCCGCGGCCGCCGTCACCAGCACGATCTTGCCGATATGTCGCCCCGAATCCATCAGCTCGTGCGCCGCGCGCGCGTCGCGCAGATCGAACAGCCGGTAGACCTGAGGCTTGACCGTGCCTTGCCGGATCAGCGGCCACACGGCCTCCTCGAGCTCGCGAATGATCTGCGCCTTTTCCGCGTAAGTGCGCGAGCGCAGCGTCGAGCCGATGTGCGTGAGCCGCTTCGTCAGCATCGGAAACAGGTCGAGCGCCTTCGCGGGCCCGTTGATCACGCCGATCTGCACGATGCGGCCGTTCATCGCGGCCGCCGCGAAATTGCGCGCGACGTAGTCGCCCGCGATGATGTCGACGATCACGTCGACGCCCTTGCCGCCCGTGAAGCGCGCGACCGCGTCGACGAAATCCTCGCTGCGATAGTCGATCGCGAGATCCGCGCCGAGCCGCATGCTCGCGTCGCGCTGCACATCCGACCCGACGGTCGTGATGATCGTCGACGCGCCGAACGCCTTCGCCAGCATCGTCGCCGTCGTGCCGATCCCCGACGCGCCGCCGTGGATCAGCACGCTTTCGCCGGCCGAAAACCGGCCGCGCTGGAACAGATTGAGCCAGACGGTCATGAAGGTTTCCGGCAGCGCCGCCGCCTCGGCCATGCCGAGGCCATCGGGAATCGCGAGCGTGTTGCTCTCGTTCGCGACCGCGTATTCCGCGTAGCCGCCGCCGGGAATCAGCGCGCAGACGCGATCGCCGACGGCGAACCGCGTGACGTCGTGCCCCACCGCGACGACTTCGCCGGCAATTTCGAGGCCGGGAATGTCGGACGCGCCGGGCGGCGGATCGTACAGCCCCTTGCGCTGGAACACGTCCGGTCCGTTGACGCCGGCCGCGTGAATCCGGATCAGCACGTCGCCGGCGCCCGGCACCGGTACGGCGCGCGTCGCCGGTACGAGCACGTCGGGGCCGCCGGGCCGCACGATTTCGATCGCGGTCATGTGGGTGGGAAGGGGGTTCGCGTCATCCATCACGATATGATCCTCAACGTTCGTCGATGCGCGGCCGATTCGCGGGCCATCCCCGAATCGCGGCATCGCCATGTATGTGAAGCCAGTCTATGGGCGATGCCGCGTGCGGGCACGCAGCGAATTACCGGTCGGGGAATGCAAAAATGCATCAGTCGGGACACACGATGAACTGGGACGACGCGCGCGTCTTTCTGGCGATCCATCGCGAGCGCACGCTGCGCCGCGCGGCGCAGACGCTCGGCGTCGATCAGGCGACGGTCGGGCGGCGGCTCGCGACGCTCGAGCACATGCTCGGCGCGACGCTGTTCCTGCGTTCGTCGACAGGCTATCTGCCCACGCCGGTCGGCGAACTGGCGCTACGCGCGGCCGAGGCGATGGAGCAGCACGCGCACGAGCTGGTGCGACTGACGCAGGGCGTCGACCGGCGGCTCGCCGGCGAGGTGAAGATCACGACGACCGACGCGCTCGCGATCGAGTTCGTGATGCCGTCGATCGCGCGGCTGCACGCGAAGCATCCCGACGTCTCCGTCGCGCTGAACACGTCGACCCACATCCTGAATCTCGCGAAACGCGAAGCCGATATCGCGATCCGCACCGTGCGGCCCGAGAACCCCGATCTGGTCGCGCGCCGGCTGGCATGCTGGGACATGGGCCTGTTCGCGTCGCCCGATTATCTGCATCGGCACCGCGAGCCCGAGCGCGGCCGCGCGTTCGCGGGCCACGACCTCGTCGTCTACCAGCCGTACATCGACGCCAGCCGCGAGCCGACCCTCGCCGGCGAACCGATCGACGGCGGGCGCATCGTCACGCGCACGAACTCGAACCTGATGATGCGTGCGGCGCTGCGGGCGGGCCTCGGCGTCGGCGAGATTCCCGTTCACATGGGTGAGCGCGACGGGCTCACGCGCATCTGGCCGGACCGCGTCCGGCAGTCGCCGTACGAGGTCTGGCTCGTCACGCACCGCGACCTGCGCCACACCGCGCGCATCCGCGCGGCGATCGACGAGATCGTGGCCGCGTTCGCCGCACACCACTGACGCGGGTCGGCGCCGTCCCAGCCGGTCATTCGTCGTCGCGCCGCACTCGCGACGGATCGAGCGACAGCCCGCTACGCACCGCCTGGATGCGCGACGTCACGTTGAGCTTCTCGAAGATATTCTTCAGGTGCCACTTGATCGTCTCCGGCGCGACACGCAGCGCGCGGGCGATTTCCTTGTTCGACAGGCCACGCGCGACGTAGTCGAGGATCTCGACTTCCCGCGCGCTGAGGTTGCCCGGCCCACCCTGCCGCGTGGCCGGCGTGGCGTTCGATGCCCGCTGCGCGTCGAACGCACGGGCCAGATCGCGCAGATACCATGCGCCGACTGCCGGAAAGCGGTCGGCGCGCTTTTGTACGCGCGCCAGCAGGCGCTCGGCCGCGGCCCCTTCGTCGACGAAGGTGCGGACGAGTCCGTTGCCCTGGCCGTATTCGAGCGCACGCGCGAACGCCGCGAGCGCCGCGCTGTCGTCGCCCGCCTGGTCGAGCGCGATCGCATGCAACACGGCGGCCTGCGCCGCGAACCAGTCGAACCCGCGCGCGGCCAGCACCGCGTGCACGATCGCCATGCGCTGCGCGGCTTCGTTCGCCCGCGCATCGGCGAGCAGCAGCCTTGCCTGCGCGGATTGCGCCATCTGCCACGTCTCGACGTGGCTCGACGCTTCGTCCGGCGGCACGGGCGATACCAGCGACGCGAGCGCGCGCCCCACGCGATGGGCCTGCGTCGGCTTGCCGGCGGCGAGATGCAGCCGGATACCGGTCGCCATGCACCCGACGCGCAGCCGCAGCCATTGCCGGCTGCACGCGACGCGATCGGCTTCGTCGAGCATGTCGTGCGCGCGCGCGTCGTTTCCCGACTGGAATTGCAGCAGTGCGGCGGTCTGCATGAACCTCAGCAGCGGCCCGAGCGAACAGGCCTGCATCGCGATGTCGAAACGGTCGGCCTGCGCGTCGCGCACCTTCGCCCAGTCGTTCCATTCGTAGTAGATCGCCGACAGGTAGCCGGCCGACAGCGCCGTCGCCGCCGACAGCCGCCCCGCCGATCGCTCCGCGGCACGCAACGCCGTCTCGAACGTCTTCGACGCGTCGTGCAGGCGCCCCGCGACGAACTCGGCCAGGCCCGACATGTTCCGTCGGTACACGTTCGCGTAAAGCGGCTCGTGCCCCGACGCCGCATGTTCCGCGCGCGCGCCGAGATCCCGCACGTCGCCGAGGCGACCCGCATAGCCGAGCCCGAAGATCAGCGTCGTCTGCCCGATCTGCTCGACCCACGAACCGGCCGGCGGGGCGGCCGCGAGCACGCGCTCGCCGAGCTGCAGCGATTCGATGCTGCGATCCGACAGCCCGGCGATCAGCGAGCGCACGGCCAGCAGTTCGGTCGCCGTGACGGCATCGGTATCGAGCCGCCCGGCCGCGATGTCGGCTTCCAGCGCTTCCAGCGCGCGGCGCGCCTCGACCATCTGCATCGACAGCGCGAGCGCCCACGTATGCGCGATCCTCAACCGCAGGCGGCCCGTCAGCGCCGGCGCGGGCAGGCGCGACACCCAGTCGAGCACGGTACGCACGTCGCTCGACGCGATGAGCTTCATCGCGCATGCCTCGACCCAGCCGGCCGCCGCATCGAAATCGCCCGCCGCGAGCGCGTGCCTGACGGCGTCCGGCCAATGCCGCTCGGCCGCGTACCAGGCGCTCGCGCGGCGATGCAGCGTGGCCACCGCGCCGGGCTCGCGCAGCGCCAGCTCCTCACGCAGGTATTGCAGGAACAGCGCGTGATAGCGGTAGCGCCGGCGGTCGCCGTCGATCGACCGGATGAACAGATTGTGCGCGCCCAGCCATTCGAGGCAGTCGAGCGCGTCGTCGCGGCCGGTCAGCGCATCGCACAGCGCCGGCGTCATCCGGTCGAGCACGGCCGTATGCAGCAGGAAGTGGCGGATCGCGTCCGGCACCCGCGTCATCACGTTCTCGTTCAGGTAGGTGGCGATGCCGGCGCGTGCGTGGCTGACCTGTTCGGCGACGCGTACCGCGTCGCTGTCGTCGTGCAGCGCCAGCGCCGCCAGTTGCAGGCCCGACACCCAGCCTTCCGTCGCCGCGCGCAGACGCTCGACGTTTTCCGCTTTGAGCGGCTTGCCGGCCACCCGCTCGAAGAACGCGCGCGTCTCCGCGTCGTCGAAGCGCAGGTCGTTCTCGTCCACCCGCACGAGTTCGTCGCGCGATTCGAAATAGCTGAGCGGCAACGCGGGTACCGAGCGGCACGCCAGCACGACGTGCAGGTTCGACGGCGCATAGCGCAGCAGGTCGAACATCGCGTCGTGAATGACCGGCGACGCGAGGCGATCGAAGTCGTCGAGCATCAGGAACAGGTCGACGCCCGCGCTGTCCAGTTCGTTGAGCAGTTCGTCGAATACGGTCTTCAGCGGAATCAGCGCGCGATCGCGCAGCAACTGCTGCGCGCGGGCGCCGACTCCGCCGGTGGCGTCGACGATCGCGGCGACCACGTAGGACGCGAAGATCGACGGGTTGTCGTCGTCCTGATCGAGACTCACCCACGCGACTTTCACGCCCGACGCCACCAGCGCATGGCGCCATTCCGCCAGCAGCGTGGTCTTGCCATATCCGGCCGGCGCGCACACGAGCGTCAGCCGACGGTCGAGGCCGCGCCTGAGCCGGCCGAGCCGCGCGATGCGCGCCACGATTCCGCGGGTCGACGCCGGCGCCAGCTTGGTGCGCACCAGCACTTCGATCGCATCGGTGTCCGGCGCGCGGGCCGGTTGTCTGCTGTCCGTCGGCGCCATGCTGTTCCTGTTCTCCTCGCGCTGATTGCGTGTCCGCCGGCATGGCAGGCGAAGCCGGCGCCCCGACCGGAGGGCCGGCCGGGTCTCGCCGCGCATCGAAAACAGCATAGCGATTCCGCGCCGGCCCTCAAAACTAGGTGATGTCCGTACCGGCGGAGGCGCATGCCGCGCGTACCGGTCGACGACAAAGGACCCGCATTGTTGTCGAACCGGCGCGCGATGTTCAGCCCCCCATTCGGGGGGGACGTCTGGCGGAGAAGATGTCTTATCCCGACCGACCGGCGTCGCAGGCGGTCGAAGCGCCGCTCAGTCGGGCTGGTAGCGCTCGCGCAACGCGCGCTTGTTGATCTTCCCGACGCTCGTCTTCTCGATCGCGTCGACGATCAGCAGCCGCTCCGGCACCGCATAGCGCGAGATCAGCCCGCGGTCGGCGACCTGCTTCACATGCGCTTTCAATTCCTCCGGCTCGACGCGGCCGACGTGCTCCTCGGTCAGCACGACCAGCGCGAGCGGACGCTCGCCCCAGCGCGCATCCTTCACGCCGATCACGGCCGACTCCCGCACGGCCGGATGGCGCGACAGGATGTCCTCGAGTTCGAGCGACGAAACCCATTCGCCGCCCGTCTTGATCACGTCCTTGATCCGGTCGGTGATCTGCAGCCGGCCGTCGGGATCGATCACGCCGATGTCGTTCGTATGCAGATAGCCGCCGGCCCACAGCGCCGCCGACGCCGGCGCATCGCCGAGATAGCCTTGCGTCGCCCACGGCATCCGCACGACGACCTCGCCCGCCGAGCGGCCGTCGTGCGGCACGTCGCGAAACTGCGCGTCGACGATGCGCAGGTCGACGAGCGGCAGCGGCAGCCCGGCCTTCGTCCGGCGCGCGATGTCGTCGTCGGCCGATGCACCGCCGGCCGCGCGCGGGGGGTCGATCTGCGCGATCGTCATCAGCGGGCAGGTTTCCGACATCCCGTACCCCGTGTAGACCTCGATCCCGCGCGCGAGCGCCGCCCGAGCAAGCCCGTCGGACAGCGGCGAGCCACCGACGATCACCTTCCACGCCGACAGGTCGAGCGCCGCGGACGTCGGGCTGTCGAGCATCATCGCGAGCAGCGTCGGCACGCAATGCGAGAACGTCACCGCTTCGCGCGCGATCAGCGCCACCAATCCGTCCGGCGAATAACGGCCCGGATAGACCTGCTTGAGCCCGAGCGCGGTCGCGATGTACGGCATGCCCCATGCGTGCACATGAAACATCGGCGTGATCGGCATGTAGACGTCGTCACGATGCACGCGGCCGCGATCGCGCGCGCCCGACAACGCCGCCATTCCCGCGAGCGTATGCAGCACGAGCTGCCGATGGGTGAACGCCACCGCCTTCGGCAGGCCGGTGGTGCCGGTCGTATAGAACGTCGTCGCGCGGGTCTGCTCGTCGAAATCGGGGAACACGAAATCGGGCGAACCGGCCGCGACGAGCGCCTCGTATTCGTCGGTAAAACCATCCGGCAAACCGGCTTCGTCGCCGTCGGCGATCAGCACGACATGCCGCACCGTGTCGAGCCGGTCGCGCATGCCCGCCCACAACGGCAGGAAGTCGCGGTGCACCAGCGCGATGCGCGCGCCCGAATGGTTGAGCGTATACAGCAACTGATCGGGCGACAGCCGGACATTGGCCGTCATCAGCACCGCCCCCATCATCGGAATCGCGTGATAGCACTCCAGGTAGCGATGGCTGTCCCAGTCGAGCACGGCGACGACGTCGCCCGCGCCGACGCCGATCGACGCCAGGCCGCTCGCGAGTTGCCCGATGCGATGCCGGAACGTCCAGTAATCGTGCCGAACCCGGTCGCCGTACACGATCTCCTGCTCGGGCCGCGTCGCCAGCGGCGCATGAAGCAACTGCTTGATCAGCAGCGGATACGCGTGGGCGGCCGCGGCCGATTCGTCCTGCGGATACGGGTATGACGAATTCATGACTGTCTCCATGGGCGACCGGTCGGGTCGTCGAGCGTGCGGCCACGATACCGCGCCGGCCGGCTTTCGCGCCCCCCCTGTCCGGGGGGAGCGGGTCCGCTTGTCGGCGCCGGCGGCGGGCCGCCCGGATACGTATCACGGCGATTCGCGCGCGATACCCACCCGTTCGGGGAGGCCCTCGCCGCGACACGCCGTCGTAGGATGCATCGCAGCGCGTATCCCTCCTGTGAGATACCCGTCCGCACGGCCGGGACATGACCGGAAAGCCGCGCCGCCGCTGCGGAATCCCCGCACCGGCTCGCGCCTGCATCTCACCGGCCACGCCCGCCCCGCCCGAACCCATTCCCCCGAGCAAGGAGCAGCCATGACTTCCGACACGACGCAGGTGGACCGCACGCCCGCACCCGACCCGGCGGAGAACAATGCGTATTTCCCGTCGCCGTATTCGCTGTCGCAGTACACGTCGTCGAAGACCGACTTCGACGGCGCGGATTACCCGAGTCCGTACACCGGCGGCAAGTGGAAAGTGCTGATGATCGCGACCGACGAGCGCTACATCCTGATGACGAACGGCAAGATGTTCTCGACCGGCAACCATCCGGTCGAGATGCTGCTGCCGATGCACCACATGGACAAGGCCGGCTTCGAGATCGACATCGCGACGCTGTCGGGCAATCCGGCCAAGCTCGAACTCTGGGCGATGCCGAGCGATGACGAGGCCGTGCAGAGCACCTACCGGAAGTACCTGCCGAAGCTGAAGGCGCCGCTCAAGCTGTCCGACGTGCTCGACCAGCATCCCGGCGGCGATTCGCCGTATATCGCGGTGTTCATTCCCGGCGGCCACGGCGTGCTCGCCGGCATTCCGTACAGCAAGGACGTCAAGCGCACGCTGCGCTGGGCGCTCGACCACGACCGGCACATCGTCACGCTGTGTCACGGGCCCGCATGCCTGCTGTCGGCCGCCGTCGACGAAGATCCGCAGGACTACCCGTTCAAGGACTACGAGCTCTGCGTGTTTCCGGATGCGCTCGACACGGGGCCGAACCTCGACATCGGCTACATGCCGGGCCCGCTGCCGTGGCTCGTCGCGCAGAGCCTCGAAAAGCTCGGCGCGCGCGTGCTGAACAAGGACATGACCGGCCGCTGCCATCAGGACCGCAAACTGATCACGGGCGACAGCCCGCTCGCGTCGAACGGCATCGGCAAGCTCGCGGCCGCCGCGCTGCTGAAGGAAGTCGGGCACTGAGGGGCTGCGCCGCCCGGGGCGGCGTCTCGCCGGGGCGTGGCCGCCCGTCTCCATTCGACCGCCGGAACCGTACGGTAGTATGGCGATTCGATGGAACCCCGCTGAATCCGAACGAGTGGCCATGCCCGAATTTTCTTCTTCTCCCGGCGCCGGCCAAGGCGCGCAAGCGCTCGTCCTCATCGCCGAGGACGAACCCGAGATCGCCGAGATCCTGACCGCCTATTTCGCGCGCAGCGGCCTGCGCACCGTGCACGCCGCCGACGGCCGCCGTGCGCTCGAACTCCACCTGTCGCTGAAGCCCGACCTCGTGCTGCTCGACGTGCAGATGCCGCACGTCGACGGCTGGAAGGTGCTCGCCGAGATCCGCCACCGCGGCGACACGCCCGTCATCATGCTGACCGCGCTCGACCAGGACATCGACAAGCTGACCGGGCTGCGCATCGGCGCCGACGACTACGTGGTCAAGCCGTTCAACCCTGCCGAAGTCGTCGCGCGCGCGCAAGCGGTGCTGCGCCGGTCGATGGCAGGCTCGCGCCAGGAAGAGCAGCGCGTGCTGCGCGCCGCGCCGTTCGAGATCGATCTCGAGCATCACGAAGCGACGGTCGAAGTCGACGGCGCGCGCCACACGCTCGTGCTGACGCTCACCGAATTCAAGCTGCTCGCGCAGCTCGCGCGCGCACCGCGCCGCGTGTTCAGCCGCGCCGAGCTGATGGCGACCTGCCTGCCGGAAGGCGACGCGCTGGAGCGCACCGTCGACAGCCACGTCAGCAAGCTGCGCAAGAAACTCGACGATCTCGGCGTCGCGGGCGTGCCGGCCAGCGTGCGCGGCGTCGGCTACAAACTGTGGAGCGGCGAGTGAGACTCGATGGCCTGAGCCGCCAGATCGCGCTGACGATGGGCGCGATCGCGTTCGGCATCACGGTGCTGATCGTCGTGACGGCCTATGCGTTCTACTACCTGCTGTACCAGTACTCGCCGCAGTCGTTCCAACCGCAAAGCTGGCTCCCGAGCGGGCCGGAGTGGGTGTGGATCATCTCGACCACGCTGGTCGGCCTCTTGATCGCGGTCATCGTCGCGATCAACCTGTCGCGCCGCATCCTCGTGCCGCTGAATTCGGTGACGGACAGCATCCGCCGCGTGGCTCGCGGCGATCTCGGCGCGCGCGCCGTCGCCGGCGACCGTTCGTTGAAGGAAGCGGCGCTGCTCGCCGACAACTTCAACGCGCTCGCGAGCGAACTGCAGCGCGTGACCGACGAGCAAACCTTCTGGAACGCGGCGATCGCGCACGAGCTGCGCACGCCCGTGACCGTGCTGCGCGGCCGGTTGCAGGGGCTCGCCGAAGGCGTGTTCACGCCGAGCGACACGCTGTACCGCAGCCTGCTCGCGCAGGTCGAAGGGCTGACGCGGCTGATCGAGGATCTGCGCGTGGTCAGCCTCGCCGACAGCGGCCACCTGAGCATCGAGATCCGCGACACCGATCTCGCCGCGGACGTGCGCGCGGTGGTCGACGTGTTCGCGCACGCGCTGCTGGCCGCCGGCCAGCATCCGGTGCTCGATCTCGACCCGCGGCGCATGCGCTGCGACCCGGTCCGCATCCGCCAGGCGTTGCTCGCGCTGCTGGAAAATGCACGCCGCCACGCGGTGCCCGGCGCGATCCGGATCCAGACGCACATCGAAGACGGCATGTGCCGGCTGCGCGTCGAGGACGACGGCCCGGGCATCCCGGCCGAGTTCGCGCCGCACGTGTTCCAGGCGTTCCGGCGCGTCGACGAATCGCAACCTGGCGGCACCGGCCTCGGGCTCGCCGTCGTCGCGGCGATCGCGCATGCGCATCGCGGCGAAGCGCTGTGCGTGCCGACCGGCGCGGGCGGCACGCGGTTCGAGGTGCGGTGGCCCGACGATCTCGCGCCGGCGCCCGAAGGCGAGCGCTTCCCGGCGTAACGCGCGGGCCTCGCCGCTCACGCGCGCGGTTCGCGCCCGACCTGTTCGAGCGGCGGGCTGAACCCGGCATCTCTCCCGGATACACGGCACGGTGAGAAACAGCCCACCGCCGCCCGACCACCACATTTTGTGCATCGCACGACGAACCCTGAGCAAAAAGTATCGGTCCGCGAACTCTTTTGATGTGGTGATCGCATCGCCCGCGTCACACCATTGTTCCTGCCGTCATCGGCGGCATTCGAACAAGCAGAATCAAGGAGACACGGGTGAACAAGATGCGAATCGTCGCAGCCGGCCTGCTGCTCGGCGCCTGTCTGCCGGGCGTCGCGGCCGCGCAAACCTGCAAGGTACCAACCCTCCGCGTGCTCGCGCAGAAGAGCCTCGGCCTGTCGGTGATGGAGAAATCGCTGGCCGACTACGAGAAGAAAAGCGGCACGAAGGTCGAGATCAACTATTTCGGCGAGAACGACCGCCGCGCGAAATCGCGGCTCGACGCGTCGACCGGCGCGGGTTCCTACCAGATCTACTACGTCGACGAGGCAAACGTCGCCGAATTCGCGTCGGCCAACTGGATCGTGCCGCTCCTCAAGTACTACCCGAAGGAATACGACTACGACGACTTCCTGCCCGGCCGCCGCGCGGTCGCGAGCTACAACGGCGTCGCGTACTTCGCGCCGCTGATCGGCGGCGGCGACTTCCTGTTCTATCGCCGCGACCTGCTCGACGCCGCGCACATTCCGGTGCCGAAGACGCTTGACCAGCTCGTCGCCGCGATCAAGCAGCTCAACGCACCGCCGAAGCTGTACGGCTGGGTCGCACGCGGCCAGCGCGGCTCGGGGATGAACGTGTGGCGCTGGTCGCCGTTCATGCTCGGCATGGGCGGCACATGGACCGACAAGGGTGGCCGGCCCGCGTTCAATTCGCCGGGCGCGGTGAAGGCCACGCAGCTCTACAGCGACCTGTTCAAGTACGCGCCGCCGGGCTCGGCGACCTACGACTGGAGCAACGCGCTCGAAGCGTTCCGCTCGGGCAAGGTCGCGTTCATGATCGAATCGACGCCGTTCGCGGACTGGATGGAGGATACGAGCAAGTCGAGCGTGGCCGGCAAGGTGGGCTACACGCGCCCCCCCGCACCGCTGCCGTCGGCCGCGTACGGGCACGGCTTCGCGATCTCGGCGGTCGGCGCGAAAGACGACTGCACGCGGACGGCCGCCGGCCGCTTCATCGCATGGGCGACCAGCAAGGACCAGGAACAGGCGCGGCTGCGCAACGGCGTGTTCAGCGACTACAACCGCTCGAGTACGATCGGCAGCCCGTACTTCAAGCAGCACGTCGCGCCGCAGATCCAGGCCGGGCTGAACGACACCAACCCCGTCACGCAGGTGACGATCTGGCGCACGCCGCAGTGGCCGGATATCGGCGACAACCTCGGCATCGCGCTCGAACAGGTATTCACCGGCACGCAGACGGATATCCGCGGCACGCTCGACGACGCGGACCAGTACGCGAAGGACGCGCTCGAACATGGCGCTCGCAAATGACGGCGCCGGCGGACGCGCGCTCGGCGTCCGCCCGGCCCCTTCCACACCGTCGGCGCCGCACCGCCGCGCGCGCCGCGACCGCACGAGCCTGCCGTGGGTGTTCCTCGCGCCGACGCTCGCGCTGCTCGCGGTCCTGAGCCTCGTCCCGACGATCGCCGCGATCAACCTCGCGCTGCGCAACCGCGTGCTGCGCTACCCGGACAGCGAATACGTCGGCTTGCGCAACTTCGTGCGGCTCGCGTCGGACCGGCGCTTCCTGAACGCGATCGAGGTGTCGGTGCTGTGGGAAGTCGTGACGGTCGCGGGCGCGGTGCTCGTCGGGATCGCGCTCGCGGTGTTCCTGTTCGAGCGCGTGCACGGCCCCTGGCGCCGCCTCGCGTCGCTGGTGCTGATCATGCCGGTGCTGCTGCCGCGCGTGTCGGCCGCGTTCATCTGGAAGTTCATGTATGCGCCGCTCACCGGCATCCTGAGCTGGCTGCTCGGCACGCTCGGCGTCGAGCACACCGCGTTTCTCGCCGATCCGCATCTCGCGCTGTACGCGGTCGCGCTCGTCGACGTGTGGCAGTGGGGGCTGTTCTTCGCGGTCGTGATCCTGAAGCTGCTGGAGACGCTGCCGCCCGAGCCGCTCGAGGCCGCGCGGCTCGACTACGCGACGACGTGGCAGGTGCATGCGTACATCGCGCTGCCGATGCTGAAGGCGCCGCTCGTGAGCCTCGTATTCATCAAGATGGTCGAGTCGCTGCGCTCGTTCGACCTGATCTACGTGATGACCAAGGGCGGCCCCGGCATCGCGACCGAGACGCTCGATCTCTACGCGTACCAGCAGGGCATCGGCCTCGCCGGCAAGGTGTCGTATGCGTCGGGCATGGCCGTGCTGATGATGGTCGCGACCACGCTCGTGTTCACGCTCATCTGGAAGAGGGTCAACAAATGGGACGACTGATGGCCCGCCGAATGGCTCGCCGAACGGCTCGCCGCGGCCCCACCGCCGTTTCCACCGTCGCGATCGCCGGCGCGATCCTGCTCGTCGCCGCGTTTCCGCTGTTCTGGGCCGTGCTCAATTCGCTCAAGCACCTGCTCGACATCGTCACGCCGACGCCGCGCTTCTTCTTCACGCCGACGCTCGCGAACTACGAGCAGGTGCTGTCGAGCCCCGAGGTCCTGATCGGGCTCGGCAACAGCATCGCGATCGTCGGCGCGGCCGTGCTGATCGGCGCGGTGCTCGGCGTGCCGGCCGCGTATGCGATCGCGCGCTACCCGATACGCGGCAAGCGCGACATCCAGTTCTTCCTGCTGTCGCTGCGCTTCCTGCCGCCCGTCGCGGTCGCGCTGCCGCTGATCGCGATCTGGGTCGATCTCGGGCTGTACGACACGAAGCTGTCGATGATCGTCACGTACCTGCTCGTCACGCTGTCGACCATCACGTGGCTGTCGATTCCCGTGTTCCGCCGGCTGCCGCGCGAGATCGAGGAAGCCGCCGCGCTCGACGGCTACGGCCCGTACGCGGTGTTCTGGCACATCGCGCTGCCGGTGTGCGCGAGCACGCTGCTCGGCGGCATCGTGTTCAGTTTCGTGCTGGTGTGGAACGAGCTGATGATCGCGCTCGCGCTGACTTCGTCGCGCAGCGCGACGCTGCCGGTGGTCGCGTCCGCGTTCACGTCGCTCGGCCAGGAAGTGCCGTGGGGCGTGATCAACGCGTCGACGGTGCTGCTCGCGCTGCCGCCGCTCGTCTTCGTCGGCATGCTGAGCCGGCTGCTCAATTCGATCGTCAAGGGAAAATAAGGAGAACATGTTGAAAGCACTCGTCCTCGAACGCACGCGCGAACTCGCGCTGCGCGACATCGACCTGCCGCAGGCGGTCGGCCCCGGCGACGTCCGGATCAAGGTTCATACGGTCGGCGTCTGCGGCAGCGACGTGCATTACTACGTGCACGGCGGGATCGGCCCGTTCCGCGTCGACGCGCCGATGGTGCTCGGCCACGAAGCGTCCGGCACCGTCGTCGAGACCGGCGCCGGCGTCACGCACCTGCGCGTCGGCGATCGCGTGTGCATGGAGCCGGGCGTGCCGCGCCTCGATTCGCCCGCGACGTTGCGCGGGCTCTACAACCTCGACCCCGACGTGCGCTTCTGGGCGACGCCGCCCGTCCACGGCTGCCTGACGCCGTTCGTCGTGCATCCGGCCGCGTTCACATACCGGCTGCCCGACAACGTGTCGTTCGCCGAAGGCGCGATCGTCGAGCCGCTGTCGATCGGCCTGCAGGCCGCGAAGAAGGCGGCGATGAAGCCGGGCGACCTCGCGGTCGTGATCGGCGCGGGCACGATCGGCGCGATGACGGCGCTCGCCGCGCTCGCCGGCGGCGCCGCGCGCGTGATCCTCGCCGACGTCGTGCCGGACAAGCTCGCGCTGTTCGCCGGCAACCCGGCCGTCACGACCGTCGACGTGCGTACGCGGCCGCTGGCCGACGCGGTGGCCGAAGCCTCCGGCGGCTGGGGCGCGGACGTCGTGTTCGAGGCGAGCGGCAGCGCGAACGCGTATGCGGGCCTCGTCGACCTGATGTGCCCGGGCGGCTGCGCGGTGCTGATCGGGATGCCGGTCGCACCGGTACCGCTCGACGTGGTCGCGCTGCAGGCGAAGGAAGGCCGCATCGAATCGGTGTTCCGCTACGCGAACATCTTCCCGCGCGCGCTCGCGCTGATCGCATCCGGTGCGATCGACGTGAAGCCGTTCATCTCGCGCACGTTCCCGTTTTCCGAAGGCGTGCGCGCGTTCGAGGAAGCGGCGAGCGGGCACCCGCGCGACGTCAAGATTCAGATCGAAATGGATTGAGCCATGGCCCGAATCGTCTGCCACGCTTTGTCGAAGCACTACGACGGCGGCCCCGCCGTGCTGCATCCGCTCGACCTCGAGATCGCCGACGGCGAATTCATCGTGCTGCTCGGCCCGTCCGGCTGCGGCAAGTCGACGATGCTGCGGATGATCGCGGGCCTCGAGGCGATCACCGGCGGCGAGCTCGTGATCGGCGACGCGGTCGTCAACGACCTGCCGTCGCGCGAGCGCAATGTCGCGATGGTGTTCCAGAACTACGCGCTGTACCCGCACATGACGGTGTACGACAACATCGCGTTCGGCCTGCGGCGGCTGAAGGTGCCGGCCGACGAGATCGACCGCCGCGTGCGCGACGTCGCACGCATCCTGAGCCTCGACGCGCTGCTCGACCGCCGTCCGCGCGCGATGTCGGGCGGCCAGCAGCAGCGCGCGGCGATCGCGCGCGCGATGATCAAGACGCCGGCCGTGTTCCTGTTCGACGAGCCGCTGTCGAACCTCGACGCGAAGCTGCGCACGCAGTTGCGCGGCGACATCAAGCGGCTGCATCGGCAACTGAAGACGACCACGCTGTACGTCACGCACGATCAGCTCGAAGCGATGACGCTCGCCGATCGCGTCGTGCTGATGCGCGGCGGCCACATCGAGCAGATCGGCACGCCGGCCGAGCTGTACGGCCAGCCGCACACGGTATTCGCGGCCGGGTTCGTCGGCACGCCGGCAATGAACTTCGCGGACGGCACGATCGAGCGCATCGGCACGAACGTGCTGCTCGACTGCAACGGCGCGCGCTGGCCGCTCGCGTCTGCACGCTTCGCGCGGCTGCAGCACGGCCAGCAGGTCAAGGCAGCGATCCGCCCGAACCACCTGCAACTCGTCGCCGAAGGCGATCCGACCCCGGGCACGCTCACGCTGACCGGCACGGTCGAACTCGTCGAGCTGCTCGGCGCCGAGGCGCTCGTCACGCTGGACTGGCGCGGCCAGCCGTGCGCGGCCCTCGTGCCGGCCCCGATGGCCCCGGCGCCGGGCGCCGTGGTAGCGTTCCGCTTCGACGAAGAAGCCTTGCATCTGTTCGACGCCGGCACCGAGCGCAACGTCACGCTGCCGGACGCGAACGCGATCGCGCACGCGTCGCCGCCGGCGGCCGCGACGCGCGCCACGCCGCCTGCCGCGACGGGCTGGTCGATGTCCCGTCCGTAGCACGCCGGCACGCCCCGACGGAGCATACGATGAACCCGGATCTCGAGATCGTTCCCACCCACCGCGACGAATCGTTCCGCGCGTGGGTCCACGACTATCCGCATTCGGTCGCGAAGTGGCACTTCCATCCCGAGTACGAGATTCACCTGATCCAGGCGTCGCGCGGCAAGGTGTTCGTCGGCGACCATATCGGCGATTTCGGGCCCGGCAACCTGATCGTCACCGGGCCGAACCTGCCGCACAACTGGGTCAGCGAGCTCGCCGACGGCGAACGCGTGCCGTCGCGCGACGTCGTGCTGCAGTTCTCGCGCGATGCGATCGAGAAGATGGTCGACGCATTCAGCGAGCTGCAGCCGGTGATCGAGCTGATCGACGACGCGGCGCGCGGCGTGCAGTTTCCCGACCGCATCGGCCTCGAGGTCGCGCCGCTGATGCTCGAGCTCGCCAGCGCGCACGGCTGCCGGCGCGTCGAGATCCTGATGTCGCTGTTCGACCGGCTGTCGTCGTGCCGCGAGCGGCGCGTGCTCGCGGGGCCCGGCTATCGCAGCGACGCGCAGCACTACATGTCGTCGACCATCAACCAGGTGCTGTCGTACCTGCAGCAGAACCTGCCCGGCATGCTGCGCGAAACCGACGTCGCCGCGTTCGCCGGCATGAGCGTCAGCACCTTCACGCGGTTTTTCCGGCGCCACACCGGCTCGTCGTTCGTGCGCTACCTGAACCGGCTGCGCATCAACGAGGCGTGCGAGCTGCTGATGTTTTCCGACCTGACGGTGACCGACATCTGCTACCGGGTTGGCTTCAACAACCTGTCGAACTTCAACCGTCAGTTTCTCGCGATGAAGCAGGTGCCGCCGTCGAAATTCCGCGCGCTGCACCGGCTCAACGAACCGCACGGCCGCGACGACGCGCCGCCCCTGCGACGCATGCCGCCGCGCGCCCCAGACAGGACGCTTCATACGTGACATATCTCGGCATCGATCTCGGCACGTCCGAGGTCAAGGTTCTGCTCACCGATTCCCGATCGGTCCCCCTCGCGACCGGCGCTGCCACGCTGTCGATCAGCCGGCCGCATCCGCACTGGTCCGAACAAAGCCCGCAGGCATGGTGGCACGCGATGCTCGACGCGATCGCGTCGGTGCGCGCCGCGCATCCGGCCGGCTTCGCCGCGCTGCGCGGCATCGCGCTGTCCGGGCAGATGCACGGCGCGACGCTGATCGACCGCGCGGACCAGGTGCTGCGCCCCGCGATCCTGTGGAACGACACGCGCGCCGGCACCGAATGCGTCGAGCTCGAGGCGCTGGTGCCGGAATCGCGCGCGATCACCGGCAACATGGCGATGCCCGGCTTCACCGCGCCGAAGCTGCTGTGGCTCGCGAAATACGAGCCGGCCGTGTTTCGTGCGGTGCACAAGGTGCTGCTGCCGAAGGACTATCTGATCTGGCGCCTGTCCGGCGAGTTCGTGTCCGATATGTCCGACGCGTCGGGCACGCTGTGGCTCGACTGCGCGCGCCGCGACTGGTCCGACCGGATGCTCGCCGCGACCGAGCTGTCGCGCGCGCAGATGCCGCGCCTCGTCGAAGGCAACGCGGCCGCCGCGCAGTTGCGCGACGCGCTGCGGCGCGAATGGGGGATCGCCGGGCCCGTAACGATCGCCGGCGGCGCCGGCGACAATGCGGCGTCCGCGATCGGCATGGGCGTCACGGGCGCC
The DNA here is from genome assembly GCF_002223255.1 of Burkholderia sp. AU17457. NCBI lineage: Bacteria > Pseudomonadati > Pseudomonadota > Betaproteobacteria > Burkholderiales > Burkholderiaceae > Burkholderia > Burkholderia sp. AU17457. The sequence goes on along the minus strand of NZ_NKFB01000006.1, from coordinate 490,701 downwards.
GGCAGCGGCTTCCTGTCGCTCGGCACGTCGGGCGTGCTGTTCGCCGGCAACGACCGCTTCGCGCCGAACCCGGACGCCGCCGTGCACGCGTTCTGCCACTGCGTGGAAGGGCGCTGGCACCAGATGAGCGTGATCCTGTCGGCAGCCGCGAGCCTCGACTGGCTCGCGCGTGCGCACGGCGAGACGCCCGGCGCGCTGGCCGCGCGCGCCGAACACGCCGATCCGGCCCGCGCGCCGCTGTTCCTGCCGTATCTCGGCGGCGAGCGCACGCCGCACAACGATGCGCATGCGCGCGGCGTGTTCTTCGGACTGTCGAACGAACACGATGCGGACGACCTCGCGTATGCGGTGATGGAAGGCGTCGCGTTCGCGATGGCCGACGGCTACGACGCACTGCGCGCGGCCGACACGACGCTCGACGCGGTGTCGTTCATCGGCGGCGGCTCGAAGAGCGCGTTCTGGGCGCGGTTGTGCGCGAACGCGACCGGGCTCGCGATGCAGCGCCATGCGGATGGCGCGGTCGGCGCGGCACTCGGCGCCGCGCGGCTCGCACGGCTGGCTGCGACGAACGACAGCCTGGAGGAAGTCTGTGTCGCGCCGCCCGTCACGGAAACGGTCGCGCCCGATCCCGCGTCGATCGATCTGCTCGCGGGGCGGATCGCGCGCTATCGACGGTTGTATCGCGCGCTGCGCGACGAATTCGCGGCCGCCGATTGAGCGTTAGCGCGATCGCGCTTGACTCGGCCCTTGGGATCGCCTTTATGCTGGCCGCAACGAATCGACAGCAAAGAGGTGACGGATGGGTACGGACACACTCCGCTTGCACGCATCGGCCGCCGCCGCCCGACTCGGCATCTCGATCAAGGCGCTGCGGCTGTACGAGCGGCACGGCCTCGTCATGCCCGAACGCACGCCGGCCGGATACCGCGCGTACGGCCCGGACGATCTCGCCCGCGCCGCCGACATCGCGGCGCTGCGCAAGCTCGGCCTCGGTCTCGCGCAGGTGGCGAACGTGCTCGACGGCGACGCGCGCCGTCTCGATGCCGCGCTGGCGGCTCACGAAACGGCGCTCGATCGCGGGATTCGGGATCTCGTTGGCAAGCTCGACAGCGTGCGCGCGATGCGTGCCGGCCTGGCACGGGGGCGGATGCCGACAGACGGCGAACTGACGCGGCTGGTCGACCCTGGCAGCGCGGGTGTTGCGTTCGACCTGCCGTGGCCGTGGGGTGGCGAACGGTTCGAGTGTCGCGATATCCGGCCGTTGAACTACATCATCGGTTCGCTGGGAAGCGGCAAGACGCGGCTCGCGCTTCGGCTGGCCGATGCGTTGCCCGGCGCCGTGTTCGTCGGCCTCGATCGGCTGGACGACGACTGTGCCGCGGCATTCGATGCATTGCGCGCCGATCCGGAACTGAAGTCGCGCGTCGACCGCACCGCGGCGTTACTCGCCGGCAACGGCGCGACGCCGTCGGCGGTGCTGACCGCCCTGCTCGTCAGCCTCGAAGCGGAAGGCCCGCGCGTGCGGATCGTCGACATGATCGAGCAGGGCCTCGATCAGGCCACGCAACGGGCGCTGATTGCGCATCTGCGCACATGCGCGGCCGCCGGCATGCGTCCGCTGTTCCTGCTGACGCGCTCGTCGGCGATCCTCGATCTCGCTGCGGTCGGCCCCGACGAAACCATCCTGTTATGCCCGGCCAACCACAGCCCGCCTGCGCGCGTGGCGCCTTACCCCGGTGCGCCGGGGTATGAGGCCGTCGCCACGTGCCTGGCGGCGCCGGCGGTTCGGGAGCGGATTGCACGGCCGCCGGAAGCGCGCGCTATGATGCTCGGTACGGAGCGCGAAATGAATTGAATGTTTCGCGACTGTCCGTCGGAGAACAGGATGGCACGCGACACGCGGGTGGAAATCGAACTCGACGATATCGAATCGACCGAACAGTTGCACGTGCGGCTGATGAAGCAGTTGAGTTTCCCGGATTGGTATGGAAGAAACTGGGATGCGTTCCGGGACGCCATTACCGCGCTGGTCGATATGCCGCTCGTTCTTCGGCTGAAAGGCTGGTCGGAATTCGAACGCCGCTTTCCCCGCGACGCGAGGCTGATGCGCGACTGCCTGCAGGACATGGCGCGGCAATATCCGGCCTTCGCATCCCGGGTCGAGTACGATTGATCGAACTCGCCGCGCGCCGCAAGATTCGGCCGCTCACGATGAACGTGCGTAACGGCACGTGATTGCTGCCCCGCCAGCAAGCGATCGGATGATTCACCGTGTTCGATCCGCGCGCACAGCGCTTCCAGCTGATTCTTGGTTGCAGCAATCTGGCATCGATTCGCATCCAGATCCCGCCACGCCTCCTCCGCGCCATCGCCGGCCTCACCGCATGCCCGGGATCGGCAAAGTTCGTTGCTTGCCTGGCGCTATCGGGACATGTCGGAAAGCCGCCTTGCCCGGATGGCCAAAATCGCGCACAAACGGTCATTCGCGTTCAACATGAAGGACATCCGAAAGTCTTCGTTTCGGGTATCGTCCCCCTCTCCTGCCAGCACTCGACATGACCGAACGCAATGGAAACCGTACCGACCCGGCCGATATCGCCCCCTTCGACGCCATGAGCCGATTTCGCATCACGTACGACGGGCCCACGCTCGAATCGTCCGAGATGGACGTGCGCGAACTCGCGCCCGCGCTGCTCGCCTTCGGCGATTTGCTCGACGCGTCGACGCGCGCACTATGCGGCGATCGGGTCCGGCCGCAGGTCAACGTGCGCGGCAGCTTCAAGACCGGCAGCTTCGGCATCGACTTCACGCTTGCGACCTCGCTGCTCGGCCGCATGCGCGACATGCTGAGCGGCAGCGAAGGCACAGCGCTCGCCAATGCGGTGACGATCCTGACCGCGCTCGGCATCGCCGCGCCCAGGGCGAGGAAGGGGCTTTTCGCCGTCCTCAAATGGTTGCGTGGGCGCGAGATCACGCACGTGCGGATGCAGGACCACACCGCGGTGCTGCACGTCGACGGCGACACACTCGAAATCGATCTGTCCGTGCTCACGCTGCTACGCGACGTCCGCGTTCGCCGCGCAACCGCGCAAGTGCTTGCGCCGCTCGCGCGCGAAGGCATCGAGATTTTCGCGGCCGGCACCGATACCGAGGTGTATGAGACGGTCGCCCGCAACGAGATCGCATGGTTTCACGCGCCGGAGCCAACCGATGCGCTCCTGCTCGACGAGCATCGCAAGATGGCGTTCTCGATCGTGTCGCTCGCATTCAAGGACGATAACAAGTGGCGCCTGTACGACGGCACGTCGACGATTCACGCGACGATCACCGATGCCGGCTTCCTGTCGCGCGTGAACAACAGCCAGATCAGTTTCAGCAGGGGCGACGTGCTGTTGTGCAATGTCCGTATGCAGCAGTGGCAAACTTCGGACGGAGCAAAAACCGAATACGAGGTCACCAATGTCCTCGAACATCGTCCGGCCGGCCTGCAGATTCCGTTGTCGGGCCTGTGATCCATGCCGTGGCCTCGCGCCCGACGCAACCGCGCACCATTCATGAAACCGGCGATCCATCTGCGTGCTGCGTCTCGGGAAGACCTCCCGTTCCTGTTAACGCTCCGTCGACTCACGATGACCGAGCACCTGCAGCGCGTCGGCGCGCCGATCGACGATGAAGCGCACGACCGGCGCATCCGCGCGAATTTCGACGATGCGATGATCGTCTGCGAAGGCGCCGCCCCCATCGGCCTGCTGAAGGTGACGCGCGACGCCGGCGAATGGCACGTCCATCAGATCCAGATCCTCCCCGCGCGCCAGGGCCACGGAATCGGCGAGGCCGTGCTGCACACATTGCTGACCGACGCGGCACGCATGCACGTGCCGGTGTCGCTCAGCGTGCTGCACGGCAATCCGGCGCGGCGGCTCTACGAGCGGCTCGGCTTCCGCGTCGCATCCGAGACCGACACCAGCGCGAACATGATCTGGCGCGCGTGACGCGCGGCGATTCGACGCCTTCGCGTTACTGCGTGATCTTCGCGTCCTTCAGCAGATTGCCGATCATCTGCGCACTCGCCTTCTCGGCCGCGATCGCCTGCAACTGCTGCTGAAGCGTCGGCTTCGCGGTTTCGAAACCCGGCACCTGCGTCGGCCGCTTCGCATCCAGCTTCACGATCACCCGCGCGCCATCGACCGCAATCGAGTCCTTCGTCGCCGCGCCGACCGGCAGTTTCTCCAGCGCCTGCGCGACCGGCAGCGGCAACCCGGCTGTCTTGCCCTCCGCCGCCGGCGTATTGAAGCTCACCCACGGCAGCTCGCCGCCGGTATCGCGGCTCGGCGCCAGGCTGTACTGGCGCGCCAGCCCGTCGAACGATTTGCCCGCCTTCAGCTCGCTCAGCACGGTCGCCGCCGCCACCGCATCCTTGACGACGATCACGCGCGGCTTGTATTCGTTCTTGCCGAGCGCCGCGACGAGTTCGTCGTAGCGCGCCTTGACCTGCTCGTCCGTCACCGGCTCCGGCTTCACGTTGTCGCGCAGGTACAGCTGAACCTCGGCCGTCACCTTCGCCTGCTGCATCGCCGCCTTGACCTCGGGCTTGTCCGCGTAGTTCGCCTTCTCGGCCGCCTGCTGAACCAGCACGCGCGTGATCAGTTGATTCTTGATCGCCTGGCGAATCTGCGGCGAATCGGGCTGCCCGGACGCGCGCAGCAGCGTATCGACGTCGGCCTGCGTGATCGGCGTGCCGTTGACGGTCGCGACGGTCGCCGCCGTCTGCGCGTAGGCGGGGCCGCTCAGTGCGCCGGCCAGCGCGGCGATCGTCAACAGGCGGTTCGGTGTCGTTTTCATTTTCATCGTTGGGTCGCTTCGAGCATAAGAAACGCGGCAGGGGGCAGCCGCGCCGGTTCATCGTGCACGCCCGCACACCGTCTGCGGGAGCCGCCGCCATTGTGCACGGAACCGCATTTCCACGTCGGGAGGTTCGGGAACGCGGCCCGACACGGCGCGGCACGCAGGATGCGTGCGATTCATTGCACGCGCATTGCGCAACAATCCAGCGAAATGCGCACGATTGCTTTCACGACTTCGCGAGTACGGCCGCTGCCCGAAACGGCCGCACGTTCAAACCGTCAGGGCGTCCACCGGTACACGGTGATGCTGTTTCCCTTCACGTTGTTCTTCATCACCACGTACTCGCCGTTCGAGCGGCGATACGCGCGGATGCTGTACATCGCATCGATCGCGCTGCTGGTATCGACGGTCGCGGGGCTCGCGTTGACCAGCGTCGTGTCGAGATTGCCGGTGCTGAGGTTGAACGCGTCGACGTTCGGCCACAGCGGCCCGCTGCTGCTGAACCAGTAGCCGACGAACAGGTGGTTGCCCGCCGCATCGATCGATTTCGCGCCGCTGTGCGGCAGCGTGATCACCGGGTCCGGCTTCGTCGTGTTGCCCGCGCGCCAGCCGTGGTACACCTCGATGCGCGTGCCGATCGACGTCCAGTCGTTGCTGCCGACCGCGCCCTGCGCGAGCACCATCGTGTCGCTGTCCGCGAGATAGACGATGCGCGTCAGCGGCTGGATGCTGGCCGGAATGCGGGTCGCGACGCCGGGCCCCCACGACGGCTTGCCGTTCGCGTCGAAGCCGGTCAGCGGGTAATGCGTGATCGCGCCGGTCTTGTCGAGCCCGGCCCATACGCCGCCCTGGCTGTCGACGCTGAAGCCGCCGGTCACGCGCTGCGTCGTGTTGAACGCGGGGCCGGGAATCGAGCCGTCCGGAATCGCGATGTAGCCGTTCGCCGCGTTGAAGTGATAGAAGTAGAAGACCGGCGGATTCTGGCCGGCCGCGACGAGGATCCGGTTCGCGCCGACCGACGTGAGCAGCCCGAAGTGCTCGTCGCGCTGCGTGTCGCTCATGTCGATGCGCGGGTCGGATGGGTACGTGAACGGATCGACGGTGTTCGCGACGAACTTGCCGCCCGCGCTGCCGCTGTAGATGTGCGTACCGCCGTAGAACAGCGCGCCGTCCGTGACCGGATCCGGCGCGGCGATGCCTTCGAAGTTCAGCGACTGCAGCGTCCAGCGCAGGTTGCCGCTGCTGCCGTACGCATGAATGTCGGTCGCGCCGTTGCGCCCGAGATCCCAGCTGCCGCCCCACGGGTTGTTGAGCACGTAGAGGTTGCCGCCGGTGTCCTTGCCGATCCCGACGATTCGCGTGAAGCGCTGCGCGCCGACCTGCCCCTTGATGCCCGTCGTCGTGTCGAGATAGCCGCCGCGCACGCCGAACGTGCCGGCCAGCGCGGGCCGGCCCGAGATCGAATAGCGCTTGATGTTCTGGTCTGGGCCTTCGTCGCCCACCAGCAGTTGCCCGGCCGCCGCATCGACATACAGCGCCGACGGCTGCGAACCGGCCGGCATCCGGATCGTGTTCAGCAACGCGCCGGCGGGGCTGAAGGCGACGATCGAGCCGGCACGCTTCTGCGCGACCCACACGTTGCCCGCGCCGTCCACCGCGAGCGCGCCCGGCGCCGACACGGCGATGTCCCGCTGCCACACACCATCGGTCGTGAACACGCGCACGCGATTGCCGTAGAAGTCGCTCGCATAGAGCAGCGAGCCGGCCGTCGCGAGCCCGGTGACGACGTCGATGCGCGGCTGGTTGGTCGCCGCGCTGATCTGGATCACGAGGTCGCGATACTTGGTCGCGCGGTTGTAGCGCCCCACCGCACCGCTGCCGTATGTCTTGCCCGGCTGCAGCGCGACGAACAGCGACGTTGCATTGCCGGTGATCGCGCTGCCCTGGAATTCCGAATGCGCGCCGATCGAGCCGATGCTCTTGCCGTTCTGGTAGATCGCGACGCCGCCTTCATCCTCGTCCCACATCGACGCCGTGTAGATCACGCCTTCGGGCGCGACCCACATCGCGCGCGCGACGTTGCCGACGTGCGCCGCGAGCGTGCCGTACGTGTTCGCGATCCAGTCGGTGGTGTTGGCTGCGTGCGCGGCCGGCGCGAGCGCGGCGATCGCCGCGGCGACGACCGCAGCCTGGATGCGTTTTCTGGCGACCATGACGGATGCTCTCCTGAATCGGGTAGTCGTTCACACGAGGGATCGGCCGGCCAGATGGCTTGTAGTCCGCGAGATGTAAATTCTTCCCCGAATCATCCGGTGCGGTCGGTATGACATACGGCATGCATTCGATCATGCGCAGGGCGAGAATAGCGTTATATAAATCGAAAAAAATTGCGAATCGCCCGCGCTTGCGACGCGCTCGACCGTGCGTCAGTGAACGGTCACTTACGCGGCGAATCAGGAATCGGGAGAATCAGGCACTCGCCTGCCGGAATATCGCCGCCCATTCGACGTCGATCAATTGAAACGGCGAATGCCATTTCGGAAGTATCGGAAAAGCTACTGCGTCCGACGCAAATCGCCGGCCTGATCCGTATCGCGTCCAGGCCGGCGAATATCATTTGCCGCGGGTCGGGCAACGCGGCGTTGCACCGCCGCATTGCCACACGTCATGCCGACGTTTCGCGCACCTTCACCTCGGCCACGCGCGCGCCGTCCGAATCGTCGTCGTCGCGCGGCGCGCCGAGCTGCCCTTCCCACTTCGCGACCACGGCCGCCGCGATCGAATTGCCGACGGCGTTGGTCGCCGAGCGCCCCATGTCGAGGAACATGTCGACGCCCATGATCAGCAGCAACCCGGCTTCAGGCAGATTGAACTGGTTGAGCGTCGCCGCGATCACGACCAGCGATGCGCGCGGCACGCCGGCCATCCCCTTCGACGTCACCATCAGCATCAGCAGCATCGTGATCTGCGTGCCGAGCGGCAGATGGATCCCGTACACCTGCGCGATGAACAGCACCGCGAACGTGCAGTACATCATCGAGCCGTCGAGGTTGAACGAATAGCCGATCGGCAGCACGAAGCTCGAGATCTTGCGGTTCACGCCGAAGCGGTCGAGCGCGTCCAGCAGCTTCGGATACGCGGCCTCGGAGCTCGCCGTCGCGAACGACAGCAGGAAGGGCTCGCGGATCAGTCGAAGCAGCGTGAACGCGCGCTTGCCGAGGAACGTCACGCCGGCGAGCGTCAGCACGGCCCACAGCAGCGCGAGTGCGAGATAGAAGCTCGCCATGAACTTCGCGAACGTGAGCAGGATGCCGAGCCCTTCGGTCGTGATCGTCGACGCGAGCGCCGCGAACACCGCGACCGGCGCGAACCACATCACCGCGCCCGTCACCTTCAGCATCACCTGCGCGAGATCGTCGATCACGCCGGTCAGGCGCTTGCCCGCTTCGCCGAGCGCGGACAGCGCGGTGCCGAAGAAGATCGAGAACACGACGATCTGCAGGATCTCGTTGTTCGCCATCGCCTCGGCGATCGACTTCGGCACCAGGTGCACGACGAAATCCTTCAGCGTGAACGCGCCCGTCTTCAGGTTCAGCGCCGCATCGGACGGCGGCAGCGGCAGGCTCAGGTGGCTGCCCGGCTGCAGGATCGTCGCGGCCAGCAGACCGAGCAGCAGCGACGTGAACGACGCGATGAAGAACCAGCCGAATGCCTTGACGCCCACGCGGCCCACCGCGCCGCCGTCACCCATCTGCGCGATGCCGACGGTCAGCGTCGCGAACACCAGCGGCGCGATGATCATCTTGATCAAGCGCAGGAACACGTCGGACAGCAGCGACACGTAGCCGGCGACTTCCTTCGCCATCTTCGGGTCGGGAAACGCGCTATGGCAGGCGTAACCCACGGCGATACCAAGAATCATCGCGACAACGATGTACCCGGTAATGTTGTGTTTCTTCTTCATTAGTCGTCCAAATTACAAAGCGTATGTTGCTAACGGCGGGCCGATCATTCGCGTCCGGCGGCGAATCGAAACCTGTGTCGCCATCCGGGCGATCCGTCCGCTGCGGGCGGTCTCCGGCGGTCACCCGGGCGGACAGGGGGGGCATTCTAACGCAAATGGCGCACCAGCTTTCAATTCTGAAAGCGGCGCGGGTTGATTTGCGTCCTGATGTCGTCGGGAAAGGACGTGTCGGCGCGCACGACGCGACACGATGCAGCGATCGCGACACATTCTCACAAAGATGCGCAGACATCGACACTACGGCACGTAACCGATCTGTAATATTTGGAAATGATTCGCGTTGACGCCGGCGCTTGACGCCAACACGCAATCTCGAGCCGGAAACGCGGCACCGCGTTCACGTCATTGCTTCCATCAGGTCGAGTCATTCATTTCATCAGCAATCCTTTGAAATGAATGACCGGGAAAAAGCCGCATCGTGATGAACATTCTGTACACCAACTTCCACGGCGATTACGGCGGCGGCCAGGACACCTACGTCCGCGATCTCGCGGTCGCGATGAGCCGCCATCACCGCGTAACCGTGGCGTCGCCGGAAGGCAGCCGCCTGTCGCGGCTCCTGCGGGACAGTCCCGACGTGGCGATCTTCGACATGGAATTCAAGCCGCGCTGGAACCGGCTGTGCCGGGAGATTCTGCGGCTGCGCCGGCGGATCGCCGCCGAGCGCTTCGACGTGATCCACGTGAACGGGTCCGCCGATCACCGGCAGGTGATGCTCGCGCTGCTCGGCTGCCGGTATCGACCCGCGGTCGTGCTGACCAAGCACAACACCTATCGCGCCGACAGCTTCGGCAATCTGCTGCGCGCGCGGCTCGCCACCGACCACACGATCGCGGTCAGCGACTACGTCGCGAGCATGCTCGCGCTGCGCTCGCCGTACGGAAACGTCACCGTGGTCAAGCACGGCGTGCGCCGGCCGGCTGCCGAACGACTGGCGGCCGACGAGATCCGCCGCCGCAAGATCGCGCTGTTCGGGGCGGCCGGCGCGGACGCGATCGTGCTGGGCAGCAGCGCCGGCACCGCGCCCGAAAAAGGCTGGATGGACCTGATCGCGGCGCTCGGCCGCCTGCCCGAAGCCGAGCGCGAGCGGTTTCGCGTGCTGCTGGTCGGCGCGGAGCCGTCCCGCGAGCAGCGCGAGCAGCTCGCGCGGCACGGCATGGCGTCGCGCACCGCGTTCACCGGGCGCCTCGACGATGTGCGGGCGCCGTTCTCGATCATCGACGTGTCGTTCGTGCTGTCGTATCACGAGAGCCTGTCGTATGCGTGCCGCGAAGCGATGTCGCTCGGCTGCCCCGCGATCGTGACGCGCGTGGGCGGGCTGCCCGAAAACGTCGAACCGGGCGTGGACGGCTGGGTCGTCCCGCCGCGCGAGCCCGCGGCGATCGAAGCGATCCTGCGCGCGATCGTGCAGGCGCCCGGTTGCATCCGGGCGATGGGGCGCAGCGCGCGGCTGAAAGGCCGGCGCGAATTCTCGTTCGACGCGTTCATCGACGCGACCTTGTCCGTCTATCAGAAATCGGTTCGACGCAACCCGTCGCGCTGGGTGACCTCGTTGAGAAACACGAAATGGCAATGAATATCTGGAAGAAATACTGGGACCTGCGCACGCAGGAGTGCGACTTCAAGACCCTGCGGATTTTCCGCAAGGCCGCGTAATCCCGCTTTCCTGCGATCCACCCATGCTTGCGCGCATCTCCCGCTATCCGATCCTGATGTATCACCAGATCCGCCCGCTGCCGCCGCCGACCGACCGGCTGCGCGGCCTGAGCGTCGCGCCCGACGCGTTCCGCCGCCAGATGATGCTGTTCAGGCGGCTCGGCTATCGCGGCCTGAGCGTGCGCGAACTGCAGCCGTACCTGCGCGGGGAGCGGCAGGGCAAGGTCTTCGGCATTTCGTTCGACGACGGCTTTCTCAACGTGCTCACGCACGCGATGCCCGTGCTCGACGCACTCGGATTCACCGCGACGTGCTACTTCGTCGCCGGCCGGTTCGGGGGCGCGAACGACTGGGACGCGGGCGCGCCGACCGCGCGCTCGCCGCTGATGACGTGCGAGGACATGCTCGCGTGGCGCGATCACGGTCATGAAATCGGCTCGCATACGCTCGATCACGTCGCGCTGTCGTATGTGCCATCGACTGTCTCGGACTTTCAGCTGACCGAATCGAAGCGGAAACTCGAAAAGCTGAGCGGTCAATGCGTCGAATCGTTCTGCTACCCGTACGGCGATCTGGATGCGCGCGTGCGCGATCAGGTCATCGCTGCCGGTTACGGCAATGCGACGACGACCCGGCGCGGATGTGCCGGTGCGAACGACGATCCGTTTCTGTTGCCGCGAATTCCGGTCGCGGGCGGCGTCGGAGCCGTGAGGCTGGGGTTCAAGTGTCTGAAGGCACGGACGGCGGCGGGCTGGTAGCGCGCATCGTCGCCGGTGCATGCGCCGGAGCACGGCACATCCGCCGACATCTCGATACCCGTCCATGCCGTGCATGAGCACGAGCGGGCCCCGCGGTCGCGCCAGGCCGGCGAGCGGGAACGCGCCGACGGGTCGCGCATCGTCCCGCCGGCCGCGTGTTCGCCGCACGCATCGGTCCGACCGACCGTTACCGGTCGTACTCGAAGGACTCGGTGAAGACCGTGTCGATCGAATCGGACCAGTTCAGGCTCACGAACGAGAAGTCCGTGCTGCCGCCCCAGCCGGCCACCGACGGGAACGCGACGCCCTGATCGCCCGGCACGTTGAGCGTCACCGCCGCACCCGGCTGAACCGCCAGCGCCGATGCAATCCCGTTGACGAACGTCGCCACTGTCTGCCCGGTCGCGGTTGCGCGGATCTGCACGTTGCCGCGCTTGACGAACGGCAGCCCTGCTTTCGACTTCCAGCCCAGCGGGAAAGTCGCGCCGCCCGCGAACGTGGCGGCGGAGCCCGGCGTCAGCTTGTCGCGCGTGGACTGCGCGAGGTCGTGCCACGCGTACTGACGCAGCGCGTCGGGCGACGGTGACGGCGTACGCAAGCGCACCGTGTAGTGCCTGGCCGGCGTCGACGTATTGCCGTTCTGGTAGACGTCGATCGTATAGGCGCTGAACGGCTTGATGTCGGCCAGCTCGGCGGTGCTCAGTTGCGGCTTCGCCCACGCGGTATTGTTGCGCGGCGCGTCGCCCGGCCACGTGAACAGGCCCTGGTCCGCCGGATCCTGCGCGACGCCGGCCAGGCGGAAGTTGTTGCGGCACTGCGCACTCTTCGCCAGTACGGCGAGCTGCGCCGGCGTCTGCCCGCTGGCGATCTGCGCGCGGATGTTCAGCGTGTCGCAGGTGCCGCTCGACGGCTGGAGAAACACGCCGTTGCGCAAGCCGGGGCCGTTGACGATCGCGAAGTCCACCGCCGTGCCGGCCGCGTCGACGGCGCCCACCTGCAGGTTGAGCGAATCGACGAACGCGTTGGTCCCCGTCGACGGATTGGCCGGGTTCAACCAGTCCCACTTCTGCGCGTTCGCGTTGACCTTGCTCAATACCGCGCGCTGGTTGCCGATCACGCGCCAGCCGGTATCGCCATTCGCGAGACTGCCCGGCCGCACCGCGAGCTGCACATGTTGCTGCATGCCGTCGCGAATGCCGTCGCTGCGTGTCCACGCGAGCTTGATCCACATCGTGTCGCCGGCGACGACGCGGATGACTTCCGGCAGGCTGAAGCTGGCGTTGTTCATCGCATCGTCGGCCACGATGCCCGGCGCGCCGCCGGCCGGCGCACCGAACTCCTGGTCGACCGACATCCCGTTGTTCAGATATGCGGCGGGCACGCCTGCATTGAGCGCGCCGGACGCGACATCGTCGACGAAGATCTGGCCGCACGCCGATACGCTGCCGCCCGTGCGCGCAGCGCCGGTCGACCCGGCGAAACACTGGTTGAGCGCGCGCTGCAATGCCGCCAGATCGCTGGCGCTCGGCAGGTTCGACACCACCGCGCCATTGATCGTCGCGGCAGCCGGCAGGCTGGCCTTGTCACTCGCCTGCGGCGCGACGCCGGGCGCGAGCTGAAGCTGCACCGGCGTATCGCTGGACGCGCCCGCCACCGAGCTGATCTGGACACCGCCATCCGGCAGCACGTTGATCTTCAGCTGGTCGAGCAACCGGTCGAGCCCCGGCGCACCCGCGGTCAACGGGCCGGAAATCAGGTCGACGCCCGTATTGCCGGTGGCGGCCAGCAGGTCGGCCAGCGCCGTCGAATAAGCCTGCACCGTGCCGGCAACGGCCTGGGCCGTGACCTTGCTTTGCAGCAAACCGGTGTCGGCCAGCAGCTTCGTCGGGTCGCCGCCGACGATCGTGGCGGCGATCGCGTTCGTGATCGGCGTGATGTTGATCGTCTGCGTGCCCGCCGTGGCGCTGAGCGCGATCAGCGTGGCCTGCGAATCGGCGACGTTGCCGTATGCGGACAACGCAAAAGGCGCGGTCAAGCCGGTCACCGCGCAATGAAACGCGCCGGTTGACGCATCGGCCGGGCAGTCGACCGTCCTGCCGGTCGCATCGACCAGCTTCACGGTGGCGGCCTGCATCGCCGCGCCGGCCGCCGCGACGCCGCTGACTGTCTGAGCCGTCGGCTGCCCGGGCGGTGGCGAAGAACTATCGCTACCACCGCAAGCCGACAGGACGAGCGCTGCAATACCGGATACGACAGGCGTGAGTTTCATTGCGTTTCCCCCGACATCCTTCTGGTTGATGCGTGTCATATGCACCGCTCATGCACGCTGGATGGCGAGGATTCTCGCAAAGCCGATTTTGACGATCATCATTCACGTGGATGAAAATCGGGAAATAACATCGCATGAAACGCAAACAACCTGTGTTAGCCTGAAAACAGATCCTGAAAATTCGGTATTCGAAGCAATATCGTCAGACAAAAACCACATACGAAGATCGCGAAGCGACGGGGGAAGCATGCAACGGGACCAACTCATCGGGGACCTCTATGAGGCCGCGCTGCAGCCGGACGGTTTTCTCGAAGTTTTTCATCGGGTATCCGAATCGCTCGGCGCAAACGTTTTTCACATGTTCAGTTGGGACGCCGCGCGCAATGCCCCGCAATTCTCGATCTATTCGCCGCGCGCGGAATTCGACGAGATCATCGCCCTCTACGACCAGTATTACGGCGCGCTCGATCCACGCCGCGGCTTCGTCGAGAATGCACCGCTCGGCGAATTCGTTTGCTGTCAGGATCACCTCACCGACCGCGACGTCGAACGCAGCGAGTTCTTCCAGGACTTTCAGATTCCGTCCGGATTTCGCTACCTGATGGGGATTCGCTTCGCGCGCCCCGGCAGCGACAACATTCTGCTCGGGCTACTGCGAGCGCACGGCCGCACGCCGTATTCGCCGGAGGAACGCGCGACGCTGACCGGTATGGCCAAGCATCTGCAACGCTCGATCAACCTGTGGCGAGACGCGCGCGTGCTGCATCGCGACGCCACGCTCGGCGCCGAACTGATGGAGGAGCTGGGCCTCTCCGTCTTTGCGCTGGACAGGCACGCGCATGTCGTCTTCGTCAACCGGGCGGCAGAGTCGATGCTGCGCGCCACCACCTGCCTCAAGCTCGAGAACGGATACCTGAGCGCGACGAGCGCGCCGCAGAACGATGCACTCAAGGCGGCGTTGGCGCGTGTCGCGAAGACCCGCAAGAGCGAGAGCCTTGCACTTTCGGGCACGCTGGTGGCCGCGCATGAAGTTTTTCTCAGCATCGCGGCGCTGTCCGGACAGGCGCTCCATGCGACGTTCGGCGATGCGACGATGCTGGTCACGGTCAGGCGACGCGGCGCGGCCCCGCTCGTCGTCGCACAACAGTTGCGGCAGTCATTCGGTTTGTCGAGCGCCGAAGCCGCGGTGGCCGAGGCGCTGATCAACGGCAAGACGCCTGATGAATGTGCGGCGGGCGCGGGTGTGTCGCTGGCGACGGTGCGTACTCAATTGCGGGCGATCTATGAAAAGACCCATTCGCGGAATCAGGCCGAGGCGGTCGGACGGATGCTTTGGGTGCTGCCGCAGCATAAGTGCAAGGATTGAGGTGGCGAAGGGGCGAGTGGTCGTATTTTGTTCGTGATCAGTGGCGGCCCCTCTCAACGCATCAGTATGCGACGTAAGGCGCAGACCCGCCTTCCGCCGAACGATCCAGGCCAAAATAGATTGTCCGACCGTAAAAGTAGGGCAAGCCGAGATCGAGCCAGGAGGACGATCCGAAGTGACCAGCGACGTCATTGAATGCATATGTCGAACTTTTTGAGAACAACGTATCTGCATTTGCGACGGAGATGGAAACCATGCTCGCCGTGCCATCGAGACCAACCAGAGTCGCGGCATAAGTAGTAGTCGTCGACGGGCAATAAAATTGCGTGTTCCTGGTACACGTAATCTGCGACGAGTCATCGAAGAAATTCGCATTGGATCCCGTATCAAAGAACGCGGTGACCTTTCTGGAAAGAAACGCTCCCGGCACATCACCCGTCGTCGTCGACATCAGCTTCGTGGTGGCACGAAATGCATTGTTGCTTCGAGTGCCGATACCAAAAATCAACGAGCCCGTCGCGCTTTCCTGACCGTCTGCCGAAATCTGCGGCATTTGTACGATCACGCCATTGTTGTCTGCGGCAAACTGACTGACGGGGTTGCTGACCTGTTGCGCGAGCGGCACGGTGACTTGTGCGCAACTCGCGTTTCCGTCCATGCACGCGTAGTAGTTGCTCAACGACGCGACCTTCACACAGGTTGCGCCG
Organism: Burkholderia sp. AU17457; assembly: GCF_002223255.1. Classification (NCBI taxonomy): domain Bacteria; kingdom Pseudomonadati; phylum Pseudomonadota; class Betaproteobacteria; order Burkholderiales; family Burkholderiaceae; genus Burkholderia; species Burkholderia sp. AU17457. The sequence continues at coordinate 475,076 of NZ_NKFB01000006.1, read as the reverse complement.
CAATCATAGGGCGCCGGACCAATTCCAAGAATGCCGTTCGCACCAAGGTCGGTGGCCGAGTTCACAGCCTTGTTCCCGTTCGTACAGGAACTTGGCACGTTGTCCGCTCCGAGATCGCCGATGATCTGCACCGGCAAGGAACTCGCACGTTCCTCGCCAATCGACAGGTCAATCGTCCGAACCGTGCCCCACGTATAACTCGACACGAACATGCCGCATTCGGAAAGCGTCGATCCGTCGCTTGTGGTCGTTTTAGGCAGGCTGTCGATGACGCCTGGAATTGCATCGCGTACGATCCGCAAGCCATACGATGCCGTGTCGACGAGCACATTGGACACCACCTGGCAGCGTGACGTTCCGGGCGCACAAATCTTGATGTTGACGGTCGGAATGTTGACGACGCGTGCAACGCCTCGCGCGACCGTAACGATTGCGGTATTTCCGGTGTTGCCGTCCGACGCGCCTGAACTACTGACGCCCGTTTCGCCGGAACCTGAATCGCCGCCGCCGCACGCAACGAGGAAGGCTGTCGAGACGGTCATCAAGCTGAATAGGCTCGACCACCGAACGACAGCACGAAAAATGCTCATGATCATTCTCATCGGGGTTACAGGATATCGTTGCCGGTCAGGCCGGATGGAAGCGCAGGCGGCAACCAGGCTTGCCCGGAAAATGCCCCCATGTGCCCTCCTGTTTTAATCACGACATTGCTCGTCGATACAGATACCGGCGTACGCCAGCCACGAAGCGCATGCGCGGCTTCCACGCCTGCGCTGTAATCGCGAAGATAACCGCCGAACACCGACGCGAGATCGGGAACCGTCGGCCCTTGCCACGCTATGCCGAAGACGATTCCGTCGCCCGATGTGTATTCGCGAATCACGGTTCCCGATCCGAGCGTAGATTCACGGATGATGTAAGCGGCCGGGTTCGCCGTCAGGCCATCGGCCGCTCGATTCGCAGGCCGTATCACCCGCACTTTCGCGGCATGATCGGCGGCGGACAACGACATCGGTGCGCCACCCAATTCGGCATGCGCACATGGCATCGCCAATCCCGCGATGAGTGCAATGGCATAAGCACAGCTAATCGACTTCACATTTCCCTCCCGGGGGTAACACCAGTGCAAGAGATTCGAGACGCCTCTGCTGCAAGTGGGCTCCATTGGAATCAAGCAACCCTCGACGCCGAGACCGGTTATCACGAGCCCTCACGAAGGCCGGCCGCGGCATCATGTGACATTAAACTCAATACTGATATTTTCGTCACTTAGATTGATCGAGCGCATTCTCGAATATTTCTTAACGTCGATGTCACATTCGTCGTCCGTACGACCGCACACGGGCGCGGGTTGAAACACGCAAGCGCCGTATCCACGTCAATGCGGCTCAGAAGCGGTAGCCGACCGAAAGGAACGTCACGATCGGATTGACCCGGAATTTGCTGGTGCTCGTGACCGTGCCGACGGAGGACCGCGTAGTCAGCGTGGCGCGCGTCGATACCCACGAATACGCCACCGACGCGTTGATCGACCAGCGAGAATCGATGTTGTAGGTCAGGCCGCCGTTGACGACTGGCGCGAAGGATTTGCTGAGTGACACGGATGTCGGCCCCTCGAGCGCTGTCCCGACGGTCGGCGAGAAATAGATCTGGCCAGTGGAAACAGGGTTGCTGAGCTTGACGTTGCTGAACCACGTGTAGGTGACGCCGGCGCCCAGATAAGGCCTGAACCGCGCATTCGGTTGGCCGAAGTAGTAGTTGAAGATGATCGCCGGACTCCAGGCCCGCGCGGTCCCCAGCTCGCCGAAGCCGCTGAGCGTACCTGCGCCATTCAAGTGCCATGTCGGCGGAAAACCCATGACCGTCGTCGCCGCGATATGGTCGGTCACGAAGTACGTTGCGGTCAGTCCGAACGTATCGCCGCTTGCGATCTCGCCACCGCTGCCGGTCATCACTTGAGACCGACCGAGCGCATTGACGGTCAGCGGATCCGCCGACCCTTGCGGGGCAAAGTGGGACCAGCCGGCATTGACTACCCACTGACCGGCTGATTGCGCATGCGCGCCGGAGATGGCCGCGAGCAGTACGACGGTTCCTGCGCTGACTCGTTTCATGAATGTCTCCCTATTTTGGTGTTGGTGTTCAAGAATCGTGAAACCTGCCTTCATCCCCGAGCACCAGACGTGACTCGAGGGCTGTTCCTGCGCTGATGAAGCGCGACGCCAAAGGCATCGGATGCTTCGCCGTTAATCCAAGCCCCCTCTCAACAACTTCGCATTCCGAAGTTATTTACTTGCTTCAACGTCAAACGTTCCGATAATCGACGATCAGTGATGTTCGGGTTCGACCGAAGTTGAAAAGGCAAACGGGAAGCGGCCCATCACCGTATTGGTGTTTGCCAGCTGCGCACGGTCGCTCAGCGCCACGTGCAAGGCGAGCCCGCGCGACGGGTCGTCCACCATGCTGACTCGAGCGCCCTCGACGCCGGCATCCTTGAGCGCGGAGATCAGCGCGTCGAGCGTCTCCCGTCGTTTGAGTTCGGGCTTGAAGATCTTGCCGACCGCCGTGAGCGGCATCGCATCGACGATATGAATCCGCTTCGGTATCGCGGCACGCTCGCCGATCGAGCCGCGTATGAATGTGTCGAGTTCCGCCTCGGTTGCTGTCGCGCCGGCTTTCAACTGCACGTAGGCAACTGGCAGCTCGCCTGCATGCGCGTCGGGACGTCCGATTGCCGCCGCGATTTGCACTGCCGGGTGGCGGTGCAGCGGTTCTTCGATCGTCGCCGGATCGATGTTGTGACCGCCCCGGATGATGAGTTCCTTGCGGCGGCCCGTGAGCCAGAAGTAGCCCTGCGCATCGCGTCGCGCGAGGTCCCCTGTGTTGAGCCACTGCCGGCCGTCGCCGAGATCGAGCCACAGGCTCTTGTTCTGGTCTTCCTGAAGATAACCCGCGAAAACGTTCGGCCCGGAAATCGTCAGCACACCGACTTCGTCCTCGACGCAATCGCGCACGTAGCGGCCGGCGTCGTCGAGTATCACCGCCTTCATCATTTGGCCGGGGATGCGCAAACCGATCGAACCGAGACGCCGTTCGCCGCCCGGGGGATTGACGCTGCTTACGCATGCACCCTCGGTGAGCCCGTAACCTTCGAGGATCCGCACCCCGGTGCGATCCTGGAACGTGCGGAATACTTCCACGGGCATCGGCGCGGCACCGCAAAGCCCGTACTCGAGCGAGTCGATATTCCGGCCGCCGACGGGCACGTCGAGCAACGCCGAATACAAGGTCGGCACCGCGCTGAAAAAATTGATCCTGTGCTCTTCGACGATTTCCCAGAATCGTTTGACGACTCCGTCGCCGCGATAGCCCTGTGGCGTACCCAGCACCACATGTGCGCCGCGCGAGAACGGCACCAGGCCCGTTGCCAGCACGGCATTGACATGGAACAGCGGCAGTCCGCAGAAAACGGTCTTCCCCGGGCCCATCCCGGCACCGACGACCTGCCCGACGCTCCAGGCATTGGCTACCTCGTTGCCGTGCCGGCGAATCGCGATTTTCGGCAATCCCGTCGTGCCACCCGTGCAGAAGTAGGACGATATGTCGTCGGCTTCGAAACGCCGGCGAATCAGCAGCGAATCACCGGATTCACGCGACATCGCACAGTCGAAATCGTGGATCGCGACGTGGCGCGGAACGGCGCCGCGCACGCCCGCGCGCCCGTGCAGCCGTTTGCATTCGCGACGCTGCATCATGCGTGCCGCGATTCGGCGCCACCCCTGCACGCGCTCGGCCAGGTCGATCAGGACGAGGCTTTGCAGCGACGGCACCTGGCTCAGGATCGGTTGGATCTTCGACCAGATATCCGTTCCCGGAAAGGGCGCCAGCGTCACCAGTACTTTTGCGTTCGCGGCCTTGAGCAGCGACGCGATTGCCGGCCCCTCCAGCAACGGATTGATCGCGCATACGATCCCGGCCGCTTCGCCTCCCCAGATGACGAAATGCGTCTGCGGCAAGTTCGGCAGCACGTAGGCGACCACCGAGCGGCGATCGATGCCGAGGCGCGAAAACATGTTCGCGGTCCGGGTGATATCCCGCAGAAGCTCCGCATACGTCCAGCGCAATGGCTTGCGATGATCGTCGGTACGCAGGAAAAATGACAAGGCTGGCGCGGTCGGGTCGATCGCCGCACCACGGCCGATCATTTCGTAGGTGCTGGCCGGGAGGTCGGCGGGCGGCCCCTGATTTTCGATCCGAAGCACGTCCTCTTCGGTTGCGATGGCGTTCATGCGAGCTCGTCCACGATTCGGTTGCGCTGCACACCGAGGTCGATCGCCCCGTCCCTGCTCCGGATGCGCGACTCGACCAGATCCCCAGCCTTCAGGTACTGCGGGCGCGCGGCCTGAACCTTCGTGAACATCCGCCACTTCATGTGCTCGGGCAGTAACGCGGCAATCCGTTGCTTCGCCGGCGACGGAATGCTGAGCGCACATCCGGACGGCGTGCCCGTTGCCAGCAAGTCGCCGGCGTTCAGGTCCTGAACGCCCGAAAGCTCCGTGAGCGTTTCGGCTGGACCGTACACGAGGTTCCCGGTCGAATCGCTCTGCCGTACTTCCCCGTTCACGGTCAGTGTCAGGGTCAGCGCGCGCAGCCGCGCGATATCGCTTGTCTCCAGCAGGCACAGATAAGGCCCCACCGGTCCGAACGTTCGATAGCTTTTCCCCTTGTAAAACTGCATCTGGGGGATCTGGATATCGCGTGCGGAATAGTCGTTGACGATCACGAGGCCGGCCACGTACTCGTGCAGGTTCTTGTCCGTGATGGCTTGCCGGGACGTGATATCGCGGCGAAGCACGAGCCCCAGTTCGATCTCGTAGTCCAGGAACCGCACATGTTGCGGCCGGATGACGTCGGAATCGGCGGCGACGATGCAGCTGGTCGCCTTCGTGAAGATCATGTTGAACGACTTCGCGTCCGGATTCATGCCGGACTCGATCATGTGTTGGCGATAGTTGGCGCCCTGGCAAACGAACCGTTGATTGCGCGTGACCGGCGACAGCCACTCGACGTCCGACTCGGGAATCGTTTCTCCGCCGAGCGAGGCGAGTTCATCGATCCGATGTGCTCGCACGAATTCGCCGGTCGTCGGGTAGTCGCCCGGTATCGGTGTGATCCGGTGATTGCTCACCACGCCCCATTGGGCGCGCCCCTGATGCCGATAGTGCAAGACGTGCAATGCCATGAAGATGCCTCGAACAGGTCTGAGTGAAGATGAAGGTCACGCAAACAGTTTCGCGAGCGTGCGCAGCTTCGCGAACGTGACGTCCGGACTGCTCCGGAGGTTTCGGATCAGCGATGCGATGCTCGCGGCGGTGATCTTCGGTTTGGTGAAGCTGCGCGGCATCCGCGGGCCCCACTGCGACATCGCTTCACGGCTGACTTCGTGGATGCCCGTCGCCACGTCCGCGGTAAACATGTCCCCATCGCAATAGTGTTCGTGCTTGTCGCCCCAAGGGTCCTGCCAATAGTCGAAGACCTGGCTGCCGAGAATGTGCCGCCCCATCCCCCACGCGTGCGTCCATCCTTTTTCGCTCAGCACACGCTGCCCGACGCCTACCGCGTCCGCGTCGACCAACTCGAATGCCGAGTGGCTGTAGAGCGCTGCGAACCCCTGCGCCAACGCCAGGGTATGGTGATCCGTGGGCGTCGCCCCGCGATCGAGTCGCAGGAACGCGACGGCGGGCGATCCATCCGGCAGCACCTGAACGTCGCTCGGGATGAAGCCGAAGTGAGACGTGTACCACGCGCAGGTCGCCTGGAAATCGGCGAGTTCGAGCACGACATGACCGAGGCGAATCACTTCCGGCGCCTCCAGCGGCGGACGCTGGGTATCGTTCACGCGAACGACGGAATCGGGCGAGTTGAACGGTAACGCCGACCGGTGCGGCAGGGCGCCGGCCCGCGCTTGTCCCGCGACTGCGTCGACACGAAAACCCGACGGATCGACGAGCGTGACGCGATGCCCGCCGCCGGGCCACGGCGACGGCTCCACGTTCGACGCGCCCGGCACGTCGGCAAGCTTGCGCAGTGCGTCGATATCGTCAACTTCGAGCCCGAAGCCGACGAAGCGGCTTTTTTCCGCCCGCCGGACGACGTAGCAGAACGGTGTGGCGGCCGTGCCTCGGAGGAACAGATGTTCGCCGTCACGGGATACCGTCCGCAGGCCGAAATCGTTGAGAAATCGTTCGGCCCGTTCGAGATCGGGACGCTCGAACATCAAATAGGAAAGCGCCCGAGCCTTCGTCGTCGGCCGGGGACTCCGCGCGGGTTGTGCAGTAGTGAGCTTCATGGGGGCCTCAGGAAGTCGGCTGAACAATGTGGCCGGATAGCGACGGCAAGGAGGTACGCGCGCCAAGCAATTGCAGGGATTCGAGGACGAGGCGGGTCGACTCGGCCACCGGGCCTTCGTGCAGGACGGTTTTGTCCGGCCGAATCACGGCCGCCCAGCCAAACCGCACGACACCCGGCATGAACGTGCCGTCCAGGTCCTCCCATCCGTCGCTGTCGGTGCGGTGAAGGCGCTGTCCGCGGTGCACGACCTGCACCACGACACCACCCGCCGCAATCAATGCGGCTCGCGCGCCAGCGTCGAGTTCGACGCCCGGATCCCGTCCGAATCCGATCAACGCGAGACCGCTGCCGAACACGTCGTCGCTCAGGCGGATCGCCCCATCGTGCTTGCGCAGCCATCCCTGCGGAAGGACGGCTCCGCGCACGAGCCGCGTGGACGAATAGCCGGGGACGAACAGGCCTCTCCGGAACGCATTCTTCGGCTTGATCCCGAGCTCGTCGAAGTGATTCCGCAGCACTGGAACGAGCCGCGTCAATCGCATCAGACCGTGCGTAAACAACGCGACCCCGGCATTTCGCGGCATCACGAGCTTCCCCATGAATTTCGCGACGCCGATCATCGCCTTGGCGTGAGGTCGGCGTTCCTGATCGTAGGAGTCGAGAATTTGCGGGGTTGCGTGGCCTTTGACGACCCACGTGAGTTTCCAGCCGAGATTCGCGGCATCACGCAGGCCGGCGACGAGCCCCTGGCCGACGAAGGGCGGAGTGATATGGGCGGCGTCACCTGCAAGAAAAACGCGTCCTTTGCTGAATGTCGTGACGGTTCGGGCATGAAAACGGTACACGGCCTTGCGTTCGATCACCATGTCCTCGATGTCGCCCCACGGCGCGAGCAGCTCGCGGATGCGTTCGTCGGATTCCATCTCCTCTCGCGTCTCGCCGGGATGGAGCATGAACTCCCAACGCTCGCGGCCACCGGGCGCGGTCATATGAGGTGTCGGCCGCCGGTGGTCACAGATGAACTCGACATGGTCGATGGGCCGACGCACGTTTCGCGCGTCGACGATCAACCAGTCTTCCGCGAACGTCTTGCCCTTGAAATCCTGTCCGATCAACTGGCGCACAATCGAACTGGCACCGTCGGCACCGACGACGTAGCGAGCGCGCACGACGTGCCGCGCGCCCTGACCGCCGTCGAGCGTGGCGGCGACGTGATCGGCGTGCTCGTCGAGCGAGACGAGCGTCACACCGAGCGCCATTCGGGCGGTGCGATGCGCGGTCAGTCGGGCACGCAAGCATCGCTCCAGGTCCGGTTGATAGAACGTCACGAGCTTCGGATGGCCATCGATGCTCCCGAGCGTGTTGATGCGCCCGAACTCGCCGAACCAGGGAGAGCGCATCCGGACGTACGGGATCGCCACCGTATCGAGGTCGGCTTCGTTCACCCCGATGTACTGCAGGATGCGAAGCGCGTCGTTGTCGAGCGCGATCGCACGCGGCGCCATGAAGATCTGCGCCGCCCGGTCGACGACAAGCACACGCACGCCGTCCCGGCCAAGAAGCGCGCCGATCGCCGCGCCGACGGGACCGCAACCCACAACAAGCACGTCTACATCCGATGGCAAGTCGCGGCCGCCGGAAGAGCTCGCGTCGTCGTTGCCTTCACGGACGCCAGATTCGCGCGTCAGGTTTGTCTCCACCACCGTTCTGCCTCCAATTCTTCAGACTGGCCGCTGCGGGCCGCCTTGATGACATTAAAATCATAGCTGATGATTTTGTCAATTTTGATGTTCGAACGTATACTCAAACATCCAACCCATGTGCACGCCGATGCCCAACACTTCCTCCCGCCGCACCAGAACACCGTCGCCGGCCGCCTCGAACGGGCAAGCGCCGTCGAGCCCCGAGGTTCGCGAGCCGCGAGGCGCGCGCCGAAAGCGCGAGACGCGGGCACGCTTGCTGGATGCCGCCTTTGTACTCATGGCGCAAAAGGGGATGGAAGGCGTCGCGATCAATGAAATTACGGAAGCCGCGGACGTGGGGTTCGGATCGTTCTATAACCACTTCGAATCGAAAGAAGCGATTCATGCCGCGGTTCTGGAAATCGTGTTCGAGGAGTTCGCGGATACCCTGGACCGCATCGCAGGCAACCTCACCGACCCCGCCGAGATCATTTCCGTGTCGTTGCGCCATACTTTGCTGCGAGCCAGAAGTGAGCCGGTCTGGGGACAATTTCTCCTCCGCGAAGGGCTGTCCATGCGAGCACTCAGCCGCGGCCTCGGACCGCGGTTGTTGAGGGATATTCAGAAAGGCATCCTCGCCGGGAGATTCTCGGCAGGTGACCCGCTGATGAGCGTCATCACGGTCGGGGGCGCGGTACTGACCGCCATTGCAATCGAACTACGATTCGATGCGGACGAGAAGCCGGTTACCGACATGTTGGACATGATCGGGTACAGTCGGAACGGCTTTGCCGAGCGTGCAGCGTCATCCCTTTTGCAGACGCTGGGTTTGCCGCGGAGTGAAGCGATAGAGATTGCGAATCGCCCGTTGCCGCCAGCCGTGACGTCAGCGCCCAACGAATCGCCGGAAGATTAGCGATCTACCGTCCGCCGGTGATCGGAAGCCTCTTTCATCATTCAACGCTCATCGGCCCGTTGCGGGCTCTCGGAGAAGATGTCCTTGCCCGCCTGGACGGATCAGGGAAAACACCCGGAATCAGCCGATCTGCCGGACCGCTACCCCCCGCGCCAGCCGTCTTTTGACGCCCACGAACGCCAGGCCGGCCAGCGCGATGGATCCACCATAGAACAGCAGCGCCGTCACATCCGTTCCCAGCCGGGAGAACACGAACCCGACCGCCAGCATGCCCAATCCAAGGCCAGCGCGCTCCGCGACGTACGAGATACCGATCACGCGATCGCGTGAAGCGGCCGGTGTCGATTGCAGGAGCGAATAGTAGATTGTCTCCGTGGCGGCGTCGAAAACGCCTGCCAGCAAGACGAAGCCCAACATGCCCGGCATGCCGCGCACCTCGAACACGCCGAGGAAGCACGCGAAGGTCAGGATCAGCAACACGATGAAATACGGCTCGAGCGGCCGGTGACGCGATTCGAGACGCTCCAGCAAGCGCGGCGTCACAGCCGCGGAAGCGAGCCGTCCGACGCCCCACACCGCCATCAGCCAGCCGTACAGAAACGCGGGCTGATTCGCGTCGAACAGCTGCGACTTGATCGGGAAGCCGACATTGTGCGTACCGGAGCCGAACGCCTCGACGAAGCGCGCGCCGATCACCAGCATCACGACGGCCGACAGATAAGGCGCCGTGCCTGGCAGTGCGCCGGCCTCGGCGGCAACGTGTGCCGCCTCGGCTGGTCGATGTCGACGCGGCATGTTGCCCACCAGCATCAGAAATGCAATGGCGGAAACCGCAAACGTGATCGAATCGATCAGGAATACGCGCTTGTAGGCCAGGTCCCGGAACGCGAGTTCGTCCGGGTTGGCTTGCTGAACGGCATTGGCACTGTGGTACAGCATGGCGTCGCTTACGACCACGGTAGCGAGGAAATCCGTCGGCGGCCATGTAAACAGCGGAACGATGCCCTCACGTTTTTTACAATTACCAATCAGCGTCAATTCGATGATTAAAGATCACGAACCTCGCAGAAATGGCAGGTTTAATACATCCATCGAAGTTAGAACACCCAACCCTTCCCAAATTATTAAAACGCGCCTCGCCAAGATGGCTTTGGATTAACCCCAATATCGAATACGTCAGGGCATCACCCCTTACAACTTGATAGCAAAATCGTGCGCGCAGCCAGGCAATCCACAAAAATATGTAGATAAACTACATTGCGTCTATCCAGCTCGCCTCCAATACCTGGCGGGCAGAATTACATAACCACCGGAAATTCTCCTATATCCCGCCCTTGACCAGCCACGCCATCAACGGTTAATGTTGAAAAACTACATGATTTAGCCGGCCATTCCGTGACGGCACTGGCTTGTTTTTTCGTGGCTTCGCTTCCGCCGAGAGCAGGACAATAATTTCTTACACAAAAGAAAGGAGTGCGAACATGTTCGTCAGGAACCTGAGAGATGTCGAAAAAGATGGACTGCTTGTCGAATGGGGCCCCGGCACAAGCCATCGCTTGTTGACGGAAAAGGACGGCATGGGCTACGGCGTGTGCCATACGGTGGTGCGCGCGGGTACGGAATCGCTCCTGCAATACCGCAACCATCTCGAAGCCTGTTATTGCATTGCAGGCGAAGGCGAGGTCGAGGACATGAACGGTAACGTCTTTCCGATCCGCCCGGGCACCATCTACGTACTCGATCGACACGACCAGCATTACCTGCGCGGCGGCAAAGACGGGGATCTGGTGCTTGTCAGCGTCTTCAATCCTCCGCTCAAGGGACACGAACGGCATAACCTCGAGTCTGCGGAAGCGTCCGCTTACTGAGGCTCGATACGCTCATTCAGGGAGGCCCCGCGGTACCAGCCCTCCCGGCAACGTCGGCCGGAGCGCGCATGCATCGCGTGCTCCGCGCAAAAGAAAGGTGACTGTTCGTGCGTGCCCAGCATCAAGCCTTTTTTCATTCGCTTTTCCTCGCTCGCCTCGCCGACCAGATTCTGTTGTTCCTCGTGCCGCTGGTCATCTTTCAGATGACAGGGCGCGTGTCCTGGTCGGGCATCGCGTTTTCGCTCGAAACTCTGCCGAGATACCTGTGCTTCCCGTTTCTCGGCGCGCTTTGCGACCGGTATTCGCCCACGAAACTGATGCGCGTCAGTCAGGTTCTCCGCGCGGCAGTATGCGTCGCCGGCGTCGTCGCCTACGACCTCGTCGGCGGCATCGGATGGCTGATCGCGCTGTCCGCGTTGTGCGGCATGCTGACGAGTCAGGGCATCGTTGCGCGCGAGGTGATGCTGCCGCAGATATTCAGCAGCCATCGCTTCGAAAAAGTGCTGTCGTATTCGCAATTGGCCGACCAGCTTGGCCTGGTGCTCGGCCCCATGCTCGCGGCGATCCTGCTGTCCTGGTGGCGCTGGGAATTCGTCGTGGCGGCCGCCGCCGCGCTGTTCGTCACGGCCGACGTCGCGCTCGCCTATTGGCAAAAGGCCAGCGCGTTCGAATTCGCGATGCCGGAAGGCACGCACGGCACCTGGTTCAATCCGATCCGGACGGCCTTGTCTCATGTCGTCCACCTACCGGGCCTCAAGTCCATCATCATGCTGGCCGCCGCGGAGAACCTCGTGATCGGCGTCACGCTCGCGACGTCCGCCGCGATGGTCACCGGCTTTCATCACGAAAGCGGACGCTATTACGCAGGACTGCAAACGGCGGGTGCGTGCGTGACGATCGCGATTCTGCTGATGACGGCGAGGTTGCATGTCCCGACGCGCATCCTCGGCCTCGTCGGCTTCGGTTCGATCTGCGTCGGCGGCGTTATCGCGGCAGCCAGCCCAGGAATTGCGGGGTACGTGTTCGCCTTCCTGCTGATCGTGGGGTTCGACAAGATGTTCAACGTGTACATCCGGAGCACGCGGCAGAAGATCATCCCCGCGCGCGACTACGGCAAGACGACGGGCGTCGTCATCCTCCTCAACAACGTGACACAGCCGCTCGCGGGCATCGCGGTAGGCGTGTTCTCGACGCGTTTCGGACCCGACGCGGTGATCATGGTGCTGTCCGTGTGCATGGGTTGCCTCGGGTTGCTGGCGTTCCTGTCATTCTAGATTCGACACTACGCGACGAACCGGATGGCGCTGTTCTCGATGGCAGCCTGCTGGCCGTATTGCCAAGTGATGTTGCGGTGTTCATGTCCGATCGGCAGACCCGAGTAGATCGGCAGGCCTAAGCCGCCCAGCACGTCGACAAGCATCTGCTCGAGCGTGAAATCCGCGCCGTCCGGGACCGGGCAGCGCGTGAATTGCCCGAGCATCAACGCGCGGGCCCCGTCGAACGCGCCGCTCAGACGCAGCTGCGTCAGGCTGCGGTCGAGCCGGTAGCCGAATTCCGTCACGTCCTCCAGCAGTACGATCGCGTCGCGTGAGCGAAGCGGCCAGCGTGTACCCGCGACGCTCGCGAGCACCGTCACGTTGCCGCCGCACAGACGTCCCCGCACCGCACCAGGGGCGCCGGACAAATGCCGCAGGCTCAGCGGGGCGCGTTTGCCACCGGTCAGTACGGCGCGCATGTCGGCACGCGTCGCGTCGTCGACCTTGCTCGCCAGGCTGTGGAATGTCGGACCATGCAACAAGCGCACGCCGGGCCGGTCGGCGAGCGCGCAGAACAGCGACGTCGCATCGGAAAAACCGACGATCGTCTTCGGCGTCGCGATCTCGTCGGGCAGGTGCTCGAGCAGATGCGCGCAACCGAATCCCCCTCGCGCGAGCCAGACGATATCGACTGACGGATCCATCAACGCGCACCGCAGATCGTCCGCGCGCTCCTCGGCGGTACCGGCGAAATAGCGGTACCGGCTGCCGAGATGTGTGCTCGTCGTGACCTTGAAGCCCCAGCTTTCGACGAGCGCGATGCCGCGCTCGATTCCTTGCGGATCGGGCACACCTGCGGGCGCGACAACGCGCACTGTCTTGCGTCGTGATTCCATTGAACGGATACCGTGAGCCTGTTAGGGGCTGATTTTGGTTGTCAATAGCGCCCGTCGCGCAGCATGGCGAACAGGACGTCGCAGCGTCGACGTGCCAGTGTGATGACGGCTTGGTTATGACGCTTTATTGTAAAGAAAGCCGTGCTACTCGCGACATCATGGGCTCGAATATAGGCAAACGGAAATTCACCCGAAACCCGTGCCATGCACGATCTACCGTGGCTAGATCGTAACTCGCAGGCGTTTGGCCCGCTCCTTGAAAGCTCGCTCTCTACCTTCCAAGATGTCGCAGACATACTTCCGGATCCGCGGATTCTCCAAACTGTGAGCCAGTTGTATCCGATGACATAGCCGGATAACGGTACTTGGAAAACTTCTTGAATTCTTCCGAGTCGGCCGTGATGATGTCCGCCGCTGGTCCAAAGGCAATCGCCTGTACAACAAGTCGCTACCCAACGACGAGGTCAAGCTGCGAGCCCTCATCTCCGAGCTCAAGACTCACGGTCGACTGCTGTTCGTCGTCGATCAACGTCCACCATCGGTGCGCTTCCTGTAGCCGTCGCCCGCACTGAAGGTGTACTCGTCGTCTACCAGAGGTTAACAGCTCGCCGTGAAAGTTAGCTACCCAAAACAGTCTTTTTGAAACCCGTTTCTTAGTAGCGCTTTCGTCTCCCGTCCTGTCTCGCTGCGCAAAAGACAGGCAATACCAATTGTTGGCGTTCTCACATAACTGGGTAACGATCCAGCACCTACCGATAGCACGCCAACTGGACGGCGCTTCAGCGCGAAGGGTTCGAAAGCGCGCGACGTACGTCGACCGGCATCAGCACGCGGGCCAGATGCGTCACAATTGCTGCGACAGAGCGGTGGGTCGTGTCAACCGTGAGATCAGCACAGGCTTCGTAGAGCGGATGCCGCTGCTGTATCAAACTTTGAAGCGTAGCAACCGGATCGTCGGTCTGCAGCAGCGGGCGGGATTGGTCGTGCCGCGTTCTGGCGTGGATTTCGTCGACGGTGGCGGTCAGATGCACGACCGTGAAGCGGCGCTTCAGCGTCGAGCGGGTGCGTGCGCAGAGCACGGCGCCGCCGCCGGTCGAAAGCACGACATCGGGCCTGCCGGCGATTTCCTCGATCACCTCCGACTCCCGGGCGCGGAAGACCTGTTCACCGTCGCGCGCGAAGCATTCCCGGATCGGGTAGCCCAGCCGCGCTTCGAGCAGGGCGTCGGCGTCGACGAAGTCGATCGACAGGCGCTCTGCCAAATGCCGTCCCACCGTCGTCTTGCCGGTGCCCATCAGGCCGACGAGACAGAACCGGCGGCCGCTTTCGCGGTCCGTCCCGGGCACACCAGGGTGATTCAGCGCCACCGCGTTCGCGGCGGCTAGGCCGTCGTGCGGCCGGGAAGCGTGAGCCATGTTCAGGCCTTGTCGGTAAGGCGGCCCGATTCCGAAACGCTGCGTCAGCGATCGGGATCGAGCCGGCGTGGCACGGCGGCCGACCGTCTGGCGGACGCACACCGGCGTACCGCCAGTCAGGTCGGCCGAATCGACGGCTGCGATTACAGGCTGCCCTGATAGGCGAGCACGCCCGCCTTCAGGTCGCCCGGCAGCGGAATCGATACGTTGTTTGCGTAATCGAACGTGACGTGGGTCGACAGGCCGCGTGCGACCACATGCTCGTCGTTGTCCCGGCGCGCTAGCAGATACTCGATGTCGAAACTCCGCGTGCCGAACCGGACGACGCTTGCGCGCAGATTCAGCACCTCGCCGAGCCGCACCTGATCGACGTACTCGCATACCGTCTTCACGGTGATTTGCGAGATGCGTTCGCTGAACGGTGCGTCGAGCAACCCGTACATGAACTTCACGTACGCGTCCTGCAGGTACTGGTAATAGACTGCGTTGCTGACGTGCCCCATGTAATCGATGTCCGAATAGCGGACGACGATCTGCTGAGTGAAATAGCGTTTCGTCATGATGCTCGACCTGCTCCTCGTAAAAATGAAATGGCGTGTGCGTCACGCATGCCGGAACACGGGCGCTCGCTTCGCGAGAAACGCGGCCATGCCTTCTCGCCTGTCCTCGAACGCGAAGGTCGAGTAGAACAGGCGTTTTTCGAAATCGAGGCCGGCCGACAAGGGCATCTCGGCCGTGCGGTTGATCGCCTCCTTCAGCAGGATCAGTGCCGGAAGCGAATGGGCCGCCACCTCCTGGGCGTACGCGATCGCGTGCGGGACGACGTTCTCGTCCGCAACCACCTGCGTGACGAGGCCGGCGTCGTGCGCTTCCCGTGCCGTGACGATGCGGGCGCGCAGGCACCAATCCAGCGCGCGCATTCTGCCGATCCAGCGCGGCAGGCGTTGCGTGCCGCCGAGCCCGGGAATCGTGCCGAGAGCCAGTTCCGGCTGTCCGAAGCGCGCCGACTCGCCCGCGATGACGGCGTCGCAGGCCTGGACGAGTTCGCACCCGCCTCCGGTCGCATAGCCCGTCACCGCGGCGACGACCGGTTTGCGTACGCGCCCGACGCATTCCCACGCGCCGGTGAGAAAGCGTTCGCGCACCACGTCCGCGGCGTCGAGCTCGACCATCGCGGCAACATCCGCGCCGGCGGCGAAGAACTTCGGATGCCCCGAGATGACGATCACGCTGACTTCATCATCGCCATCGAGGTGCGTCAGGTGAGCAGACAGGGCCGCCATCAATTCCGTGTTGAGTACGTTCGCCTTCGTCGGCCGGTTGAGTTGCAGATGGGCAACCCGACCGATCCGTTCGGCGACGACGAGCAGCGCTTGCATGGGGTGCATGTTGATCTCCAGTCGGGATGGATCGAGACGCTCAGTTCGCGAATGCGCTCAGGCCGGTGATCGCCTTGCCCAGCACGAGCGCGTGGATGTCATGCGTGCCCTCGTACGTATTCACGACTTCGAGATTGAGCAAGTGACGGATCACGCAGTACTCGTCGGATATGCCGTTGCCGCCGAGCATGTCGCGCGCGACGCGGGCGATGTCCAGCGCCTTGCCGCACGAGTTGCGCTTCAGGATCGACGTCAGTTCGACGCTCGCGATGCCGTCGTCGGTCATTCGGCCGAAACGAAGGCAGCCGAGCATCCCGAGCGAGATTTCGGTCAACATGTCGGCGAACTTCTTCTGGATCAGTTGGTTGGCGGCGAGCGGCCTGCCGAACTGGCTGCGGGCGAGCGTGTAATCGCGCGCGGTCTCGTAGCAGGCAGCTGCGGCGCCAAGTGCGCCCCAGGAGATCCCATAGCGTGCGGAATTCAAGCAGCTGAAGAGATCGGACAAGCGCTTCACTCCGGGCAGCACCTGTGCATCGGGGATCATAACGTCGTCCAGCACGATCTTGCCTGTCGTCGACGCGCGCAGTGCCATCTTGCCTTCGATGACGGGCGTCGACAGCCCAACGGCATTTCGTTCGACGATAAATCCGAGCACGCTGCCGTCCTCCGCCTTCGCCCAGACGATCAGCACATCCGCGATCGGTGCGTTCGTAATCCAGTTCTTCTCGCCGCTCAGGCGATAGCCACCCGGCACCTTGACCGCGCGCGTCTGCATCGCACCGGGATCGGAACCGAGGTTCGCCTCGGTCATCCCGAAGCAGCCGACCCATTCGCCGGATACGAGTTTCGGCAGATACCGCTCCCGCTGGGCGTCGGAACCAAAATGCAGGATCGGGAAGATGACGAGCGATGCCTGGATCGTCAGCAGCGACCGGTAGCCCGAATCCACGCGTTCGATTTCGTGCGAGGCAATGCCGTAGCAGACGGCATTGCGCGCTTCGCCGCCGTACTGCTCGGGCACCATGCAGCCAAACAGGCCGTGCGCGCCCATTTCGCGGAAGATCGCGCGGTCCTCATGCTCATGCCGGAACGCGTTGCGCACGCGCGGCATCAGTACGTCGGTCGCGAACGCACGCACCCGCGTGCGATACGTGTTTTCGTCGTCCGACAGTTCGCGGGCAAGCAGCAGCGGATCGAGCGAATCGAATTTCACCCTTGCCTTGGTCGTCGTCATGTTGTCGAATCCTTGATAGAGACGTGAATCGAGAGGTGAAAGGGAGCGGCAGCGGGATCATCTGTGTCCGCCTGTCCGCCTCCGGGGACTACAAGCGCCGCCATAGCGATCGGCCTGCGCGTGTGTAGGTCGCGATGCGGCAGTGCGTAACGACGTTCGCCAGTTCGTCGAGCAGCGCCTTCGTAGTATCGAGATGGATGCACGCGTCGCGCGATGAGGGCGGGGCCGGCATGCGCAGGTCGACCAATTCGCGCAGATCGAGCACCGCGCCGCCCAGCAGGTCGCGATGCGAGCCGATCGTTTCGGCCGCCAGCCGGGTATGCCGGAGCATGCCGACGCCGCTCGCACCGTGTGCGCGCAGGTCGACCAGCACGCGCCGGCCGCCGGCCGGCAGCGCGCCGTCGTCGAGCGCGGCCAGGCGTTCCGTCAGGCAATCGCCTTCGGCGAGCGGCAGTGCCCAGCCGAGTTCCGGCAGGGGGGCAGGCGGACACAGCGTCGCGACGAGCGGCGCATCGGACGGGATTCGCAGCGGCGCGCGGCCGTCCCACAGCCACCACGCGGTCGGCAAGCCGGACCCGCTCATGGCGTCGTGCTCGACGGCCAGCGAGAAGCCGGTGCGGCGCACCCGGCGGCCGAGCGTTCGTTCGACGGCCTCCGGCAACGTGCGCCGGCAACTCGCCGCGAGAAACGGTACGATTTCCAGGTCGTCCTCGTAAGCGGTGCGCAGCGTGTGCAGGCACTTCACCGTGTCGCGACGCGCGAGCACGTGTGGCGTGCAGCGAAGCAGCACGATCAGGCGGTCGTCCAGCGATGCAAAGATCCGCTTGATGCGATGCATTGCATGGTCAGCGGGCCAGTTCATTGCGCGCGCTCCCTGGCAGGGTCGGTGGGGAGCGGTGCGGCGGGTGCCGCGCACGCGGTCGAGCGCCCATACGAGCCGAGCACCGCAACCGCCGACGCCTGTCGCGTCATCTCCGCCAGCGCTGCCGCGACCGGCGCCTCGTGTGGAAAGCCCGCAAGCTCGAGATAGAAGCAATACGTCCATGCATCGTTGCCGAGCGGGCGCGTTTCAAGGAAATCGATCGAGACGCCGTGGGCTTGCAGCGGGGCGAGCAAGCGGGCGAGGCTGCCGGCGTGATGCTCGATCTCGGCCCGTATCAGCGTTTTGCCGTTGCTCGCCGCGACGCGCGGCGCGTCGCCGATGATCAGGAACCGTGTGCGATTCGACGGCTGGTCCTGAACGGCGCGCTGCAGCACCGCAACGCCGTATAGCTGCCCGGCGCGCTCGCCGGCGAGTGCTGCGTACGTGGCGTTTTCGCTGGCCGCCTTCGCCGCCGCGGCGTTGCTCGAGACAGCGCGTCGCTCGACGCCGGGCAAGTGGCGATCGAGCCAGTTCCTGGATTGCGCGAGCGCCTGTGCATGCCCGAGCACGCAGTCCACCGCGCTCAGATCCCGCGCATGCGACAGAAGACAGTGCACGATCGGCAGGACGACTTCCCCGCTGGCGGGCACGCCGGTGCGGGCGAGCAGGTCGAGCGTGTCCGCGATGCAGCCGTGTGCGGAATTCTCGAACGGCACGACTGCGCTGGGTGCCGCACCCGACGCAACCGCGTCGAATGCGTCACCGAGCGTCGCGCAGCCGATGCGCAAGGCCGTGTCGCCGAAAAACCGGATCACCGCGTCTTCACTATACGTCCCGCTGGGCCCGAGGAAGGCAATCGGTGCGGCCTGCTGCAGGCTCCTCGATGCGGAGAATATCTCTCCCCAGATCCGTTCGATCTGCGCAGGCCGCAGCGGCCCCGGGTTGAGCTGCTTGAGTTCGTCGAGAATCCGTTGCTCTCGCAACGGCTGCAGAATCGCGAGCCCCGCGCGCCGCTTCGACAAGCCGATCTGTTGCGCATGCTCGCTGCGGCGATTGAGCAACCGGAGCAATTCCTGGTCGATCGCGTTGATCGACCGGCGATGCCGGTCGACCTCGCGTTCATGGGGTGCGTGCGTGAGGTTGTCCATGGAGCGAAAAGAGAGTGTGTCGGGTTGTGCCGCACCGCGGGCGCGTACCCGGCCCGGCGGCCGAGCGACGCGACGGACGGTGACCATCGATCATGCGGTCGAAGAGAGGGGCGCCAGATCGGCGCACTCGCCGTCGGACGGACGCCGGCGAGCACGGGTCGCGGCAGCGAGCCGCTCGAGCGTCGTGACCGTGTCGTCCCAGCCGATGCAGGCATCGGTCACACTCTGGCCGTAGACGAGCCCGGCGCTGTCGCCGAGCGACTGGTTGCCGGCGACGAGGTTCGACTCGATCATCACGCCGGCGACACCGGTGTCGCCGGCCGCGACGCGCGCGGCAATCGATGCGCACACGGGCAACTGGTTCTCGTGCTGCTTGCCGCTGTTGCCGTGGCTCGCGTCTATGACGACGCGGGGCGCGAGCCCGTGCGCCACCAGCAGCTCGCAGGCAGCAGCCACGCTCTGCGCGTCGGAGTTGGGGACCTTGCCGCCGCGCAGGACCAGATGGCCGTGGCCATTTCCGTCCGTCGACTGCCTGACGAAGCGGCCATCGCCATCGACGCCGAGAAAACGATGGCGGCTGCGTGCCGAACGGATCGCGTCGATCGCAACCTTCAGGCCGCCGTCGGTGCCGTTCTTGAATCCGATCGGGCAGGCCAGCCCGGACGCCATTTCACGGTGGATCTGCGATTCGGTCGTGCGGGCGCCGATCGCGCCCCACGATACGAGGTCCGCAAGATAGTGCTGGCTCAGGACGTCGAGGAACTCGGTGGCAACCGGCAAACGCAGCGACGTGACGTCCAGCATCAGCTGGCGCGCGATCCGCAGCCCTGCATCAATGTCGTGCGATTCGTCCAGATGCGGATCGTTGATCAGGCCTTTCCAGCCGAGACAGGTTCTCGGCTTCTCGAAATAGACGCGCATCACGATTTCCAGGTCGCGATGCAGCGTGCGCCGAACCTCGGACAGGCGCGCCGCATAGTCCAGCGCAGCGGTGCGCTCGTGCACCGAGCAGGGGCCAACGATCACGAGAAGCCGGTCGTCGTCTCCATCCAGAATGCGGCGGATCGCATCCCGCGATTCGGCGACGAAGCACATCTCGTCGCGATCGGCCGGCAGTTCACACCGCAGGCGTGCCGGAGGGGAGACGAACACGGTGGGATCGTATTGCTCGTTCATGGCTTCCTCGCTAATCATTGGTATTGCAAATTGATCAATAGGCTATCGAACCGAAGTAGTCGGATCGCGTTACGTCGCATTCTCAAAAATCCGTCAATACATTCCGGCTAGCTTATTGATCGATTAAATCCATCCGATGCGTAATTTGGCGAAATTCTGGCCACACCAATCCACCCCCATGAATATTCGATGGAGTGGCAAGTGCAATTCGAAAGCTTTTTGAATGCAATTCGTCAAAAACGAATGTAATCAAAAAGCGCGCCCCGCCGTCCTGGCAAAGTGCCGGAACAGTGTGAATCACGCGATCTCGATTGCTGGACCCCGGAAGGAAGATCGGTCTGCGCCCTGTCGCCGGACCAGCTTCGCCATGGCTGCCGGCGTGCGCATGGCATGCCCGGCGCAAACCCGCGCCGGCGGCTTACCCGCTGCGAAAGAGGCCCGGTTGCGATAAAACCGGTCGGATGCCGGCGCAGATGGAGTTATTCATGTGGCCCTCTCAATAATATCCGTTCTGAATCGCTATTCACGTGTGGCGAGTTGACAGAATTATGGAGTTCCCCGAGTATGTGTTGAATATCGAAATGATTATTTCAATCACAACAATTCTGGATGATTGGCCATGGCTACACTCGACGTCGATGCTGTTCGTGCATTTCTGCTGGTTGCCGAATTGGAAAGCTTTACAAAGGCGGCAGATTTTCTCGATACGACACAGGGCGTGGTCAGCGTGAAATTGAAACGCCTCGAGGAACGCCTGGGATACCGGTTGCTCGATCGCACGCCGCGCAGCGTGAGACTGTCGCGGGAAGGGAATGCATTCGTCGAATCCGCGCGCGAATTCGTCGCCGCGCATGACCGCGCGCTGCGTGGGCTGGCGCTGCCGCCCGCGCGTCTGATGCTCGGCGTGAGCCACAATCTCGTGGGCACGGAATTGACGGCATTGCTGTCGATGCTTCATGTGTTCGATCCCGGACTCACGATCGAAGTGCGCGTCGACAATTCCCGCCGGCTGCTCGCCGAGCTCGATGGCCGCAATCTCGACGCCGCGATCGTCCGGCGCGTCGAGGGACGCGACGACGGCTGCGTGATCGCCAACGAACAGATCGGCTGGTACGCCGCGCCGAGCTTGCATTACGAGCCGGGAACGCCGCTGCGTGTTGCGTCGTTGCCCGCCACGTGCAGGGTGCGTGCGATGGCGTCGCGGGCGCTCGACGACGCGGACATTCCCTGGCTGGAGGTCTTCGTAGGTGGGGGCGTGAATACGGTCGCGGCCGCCGTGTCCGCGGGCCTGGCCGTCGCAGCGCTGGCCCGGCCCGCGGCGCCGGCCGGATCCGTCGAGGTCGGCGCCCGGTTCGGATTGCCGCCGCTGCCGAGTTCCGACGTCATGTTGCACAGCGGCTCGCTGGACGAGCGCGCGAAACAGGCGCTGCGCGTCATCGCCGCTTCGTATGGCAGCAAGGATCGCGTCGCGGACACGATGTGAGCGCCCCGTGCCGCACGCGGGCAAATGCGCCCCGCGCCCCCGCGCGCCGGATCAAATGCCGCGCACGGCGCTCGTCGTCCGATCGCGACGCTGCACCATCCAGACGCTGACCAGGAACCCCGCGACGAGCGGCACGAGCATCCATTCGAGGCCGATGCGCATCGCGTGCGCATGCGCTGCCGCGCCGCTACCCTCGCCGAGCGCGCCGAAGAACGCACCGCCGATGCAGGCGGCCGCGAAAGCGGCGCCGATATAGAGCATCGCGACGATCGCGCCGGCGGTCATGCCGGCATGGCGCGCATCTACGTCCGCCAGCACGATCCGCTGCAGCGACGGCAGCGCCAACCCTTGTCCAGTCCCGGCAATCAGGATACCGATATAAAACGGCAGTTCCGGCGCGCCGTGGCCCAGTTGCAGTGCGCAGAGCCCGAAGCCGCCGGCGAGGCAACCGAACCCGAGCGGCATCAGGCCCTCGCCGATGCGGCGGGCGAGCCATGGCGTCGCGAGCGGCCCGAGCAGATAGCCGGCACCGTAGGGAGCGAGGCCGAGGCCCGATTGCAGCGGGGTCCAGCCGAGCCCCTCCTGCAGGTAGATGCCATAGGTGAGAAAGAACGCCGCGATGCTGTAGAAGAGGAACGCGAGCAGCAAGCCGATTGCCACGACCGGCTGGCTCAACACTGCCACATCGACGAGCGGATCGCGCGCCTGCCGCGCAACCCGACGCTCGATCCCGATGAACGCAACGAACGCCGGTATGCACAGGCCGAGACTCCAGAACGTCCATGCGGGCCAGTGCAGTTCGCGGCCGACGGTCAGCGGATAGATCAGCAGCATCAGCGCAACGGTCAGCGCGACCATGCCCGGGACGTCGATGCGCGCGCCGCGCTCCGCGCGGCTCTCGGGCAGATATCGCCAGGTTCCCGCCAGCGCGAGCATGCCGATCGGCACGTTCACGAGAAATACCACGCGCCAGTCGAGTCCCCAGGGATGCAGATCGATCAGCGCGCCGCCGCCGACCTGCCCTGCCACCGACGCGAGCCCGAACACGAACCCGTAGAGGCCCATCAGGCGCGGCTGCATCTGCACCGGAAAGACGGTGCGGATCGACGCGAGGACCTGCGGCGTGATCAGCGCCGCGCTGATGCCCTGCACGACGCGGCTCGCGACCAGCACCTCGCCGCTCGTCGCCATGCCGCACAGCGCCGATGCCACGACGAAGGCTGCCATGCCGATCATGAAGATTCGCCGGCGTCCGTACAGATCGCCGAGGCGCCCGCCGGTGATCAGGACGACGGCATAGGCGAGCGCGTAGGCGGAGACCGTGAACTGGATCTGCGCGTCGCTGGCTTTCAGGCCGACGTGAATCGCAGGCAGCGCCAGATTGACGATGAAGTAATCCAGCGGCGGCAGGAATACGCCTGTATAGAGCGACGCGAGCGCAAGGCCGCGGCGCAGGGAAGACGCTTCGAGAGTCATGCGCGTAATCGGTAAAGGAATGACATGGTTTGCACGATAGCAACAGGTGGCACTATTATCTAAGCCCACTTTCGGAAACCGGATCACTCCACTTTCAGGCCATGAGCAAACGCGCCACCCCACCCGTCTGGGGCGCTTTCGCTGTCGATCCCGCCGCGGCGCTGCCGTTTCAGGAGCAGATCGCCCGGCACCTGCGCGAGGCGGTGCTGCGCGGTCACCTGCGTCCGGGCGCGCGCCTGCCGTCGACGCGATCGTTCGCGGCCGAACTGGGCGTGTCGAGGCAGACCGTCGTGCTGGCGTACGACAGGCTCATCGCGGAGGGCTATGCGCGCGGGCAGCGCGGCTCCGGCATCTACGTGCCGGACGTGTTGCCGGAAGATCTGGCGCCGCCCGCCGCCACGGCGCCGCTGTCCGTGACCTCCGCGGGCGGCGATGCGTACCCGGTGCTGTCCGAGCGAGGCCGCCGCCTGGCCGGGCTGCCGGTCACGCCGGTGCCGCGCGGGCCGGGCCTGCTCGCGCCGGGCACCCCCGCGTTCGATGCGTTCCCGTACGACACGTGGACTCGCCTGTCCGCCCGTTTCTGGCGCAGCCGGCCGACCGCCGACCAGCTCGGCTACGCCGATCCGGCCGGATACCGCCCGCTGCGCGAGGCGATCGCCGAACATCTGGGCGTGACGCGCGGCCTGCCGTGCGATGCCGACGACGTGGTGATCACGTCCGGCTCGCAGCACGCGATCGCGCTGGCCGCGCGCCTGCTGATCGACGCGGGCGACACGGTGTGGATCGAGAACCCGGGATTCGTCGCGGGACACAGTGCGGTCGAAAGCGCGGGCGCACGTGCGGTGCCGGTGCCGGTCGACGCGGAGGGCCTCGACGTCGAGGCCGGTGCACGGCTGGCCGCGGACGCGCGCCTCGCGGTAGTGACGCCGTCGCATCAGTACCCGCTCGGCGTGACGATGAGCCTGCGGCGCCGGCTCGCGCTGCTGGACTGGGCCGAGCGTACGGACGCCTGGATCGTCGAGGACGATTGCGACGGCGACTACCGCTACGCCGGGCGGCCGCTGCACCCGCTGCGCGCGCTCGGCCGACAATCGGCCGCGAATCGCGTGATCTACGTCGGCACGTTCGCGAAGGTCCTGGCGCCCGGCTTGAGGATCGGCTTCCTGATCGCCCCGCCGGGGCTCGCCGGGGCTTTTGCGCATGCCCGCGCACTGGTTGACCGGCAATCGCCGACGCCGTTGCAGGTCACGCTCGCGGAATTCATCGGCGAAGGGCATTTCGCGACGCACCTGCGCCGCATGCGGATGCTTTATGCGGAGCGTCGGGACGCGCTGCTGGCCGCGCTCGAATGCCATTGCGCGGACGTGCTCGATTGGGGAGACGCGCCCGATGCCGGCCTGCATCTCGTCGCGAAGCTGCGTGGCGCGGCCGCACCGGACGCGGATCTCGCGGTATGGAAAGCTGCGGCGGCGCTCGGACTGCAGACGCCGCCGCTGTCTGCGCACTACCGCGGCGGCGGCGAGGCCGGGCTCGTGATCGGTTTTGGCGCGACGCTGCCGGGCAACATGCAGGATGCCGTGCTGCGGCTGCGGCGCGCCATCGTCGCCTGACCTGCGTGTCGGCGGCCCGGCGCGCCGCCCGCGGTCAGGCTATCGGCATCGCGCCGCCCCGATTCGCGGCGCGAGCGCGCGTGCAGACCGCTTCGATGCCGCGCCCGACGATCCGCGCGGTGGCGTCGCCCATCTTGCGCGGCGCCGCATGAAATGCGCACAGACGCGCGTGCCCCACCAGCAATGCCTGGAGAAAATAGGCGTCGGTTTCGGTTTCGCCCACCGATACTGTCGCGCCGTTTTCGTCGGCGTCGCCGGGTTTGTTCAGGATCGCGACGAGCGTCTCATGCATCTCCTGAAACAGCTCGATCGCGAGATGCGCCGTCAACGGCTCGGCAAGGAAAATCTCGTCGTGCGGGAGCAGCTTGCCGCCGGGTCGGCGGATCGCCTTCGCTTCGGCGCAGCGCGCGCCGCCCGACAACAACAGGCGGCAGAACGCCTGGATGCTCCCGCGCCGGCTGCCGCGCCGCGCAAGTGCCGCCAACTGGTCGCGAAACGACTCCCGCACCCGGACAAAGAGCGCCAGCAGCAAATCGCTCTTGTCCCTGAAGTGCCAATACACCGCGCCGCGCGTGACTCCGGCCGCCTCGGCAATGTCCTCGAGCGACACGGCGCCATAGCCGCATGCATCGAAAAGGCGCTCGCTCGCGTCGAGAATGGCTTCCCGGGTCAAGCGCGCCGCTTCCTTGGTCTTGCGAACCATTTTCGTCATGCTCGCGGTCAGTTCGCGCGCGCCGCCGTGGCCGATGCGAACGGTACGGCCGCCTTGCCGTCGTCGATCGGCTGGTCGGCCGGGCGCGGCGCTTCGCCGGCGCGCTGGATCCACCCGCCGCCGAGCGCGCGGTACAGATCGACCAGGTTCGTCCAGCGCGCCAGGCGTGCGCTGATCAGCGACGTCTGCGCCGTGTACAGGTCCGTCTGCGCGGTCAGCACCGTCAGGTAGCTGTCCACACCGTTCTTGTAACGCAGGTCCGACAAGTCAAAGCGACGCTGTTGCGCGTGCTCGTTGCGCTCCAGCGCCGCGATCTGCTGATCGTACGTGCCGCGTGCGGCAAGCCCGTCCGACACTTCGCGGAACGCCGACTGGATCGCCTTCTCGTAGTTGGCGATCTCGATGCGCTTCTGCACGTGCGCAAGATCGAGATTCGCAAGGTTCGCGCCGCCCTCGAAGATCGGCAGCGCGATGTTCGGCGCGAACGACCACGCCGCCGTGCCTGCCTTGAACAGGCCGCCCAGCGTCGGGCTCGCGGTGCCGAACGCGGCCGTCAGCGAGATGCGCGGGAAGAACGCCGCGCGCGCCGCGCCGATGTTCGCGTTGGCTGCGCGCAGGTTCTGCTCCGCTTCCATGATGTCCGGACGGCGCGTCAGCAGGTCCGACGGCAACCCGGCCGGGATGTCGGTCATGAAGTCTTGCGCATCGAGCGGCATGCCGGCCGGCAGATCGCCCGGCAGCGGCTCGCCGATCAGCAGCACCAGCGCGTTCACCGCCTGCGCGCGGGCGCGCGCCTGCGCCTGCCGGTTCGCAAGCGCCGTCTCGACGATCGTCTGCGCCTGGCGCAGGTCGAGCTCGGAGCCCGTGCCGTTGTCGAACTTCAGCTTCGTCAGGTCGTACGACGCCTGTGCGGTCCTCAGCGTATCGTCCGTCACCTTCAGCAGGTCGTCGGTCGACAGCACCGTCAGGTACTGCTCCGCCACCTGCGACACCAGCGCGATCTCCGATGCCTTGCGGGCCTGCGCGGTCGCGAGGTATTGCGCGAGCGCCTGCTCCTTCAGGCTCTGGATCCGGCCGAACAGGTCGAGCTCCCATGACGCCTGCGGCCCGACGTTGTAGGTCGTCGTGATGTTGCGTCCCGGGACAGCCGTCAGCGCGTTCGGCAGCCGCTGGCGATTGCCGGTGCCCACCGCGTCGAGCGTCGGAAACAAGTCCGCGCGCGTGATCTGGTACTGCGCGCGCGCCGCCTCGATGTTCAGCACCGATACGCGCAGGTCGCGATTGTTTTTCAGCGCGATCTCGATCAGCCGCTGCAGGCGCGGATCGACGAAGAACTCGCGCCAGCCGATGGCAGTCGCCGCCTGGCCGTTCGCGCTGCGCGCGCCGGCCTTCGCGGTCGGCTGCGTCGCGTATGCGCCGCCGGACGGAAACGCCTGTGCAACAGGCGCAGCCGGCCGCTGGTAATGCGGCGCCATCGTGCAGCCCGTGGCGAAGAGCGCGGTGGCAAATGCGATCGCACTTGCACTCAAAGTGTGTTTTTGCATCATCACTGTCCGTTGTTGCCGGCGTCTTCGTCGTCGTGCGGTCGCTCTTCGTGACGCGAATGCGCCTGTGCGAGCCGCAGGGCGAGATCGGCATCTTCCTGCTCACCGCTGAAGATCTGGCGTACCTTCACGAAGAACATCGGGATCATGAAAATCGCGAGGAACGTCGCGGTGATCATCCCGCCGATCACACCCGTGCCGATCGCGTGCTGGCTGGCCGAACCCGCGCCGTTGCTGATCGCGAGCGGCAGCACGCCGAGAATGAACGCGAGCGACGTCATCATGATCGGACGCAGCCGCAGGCGCGCCGCTTCCAGCGCGGCCTCGATCGGCCCCATCTTCTCCGCGACCTGTAGCTCGCGCGCGAACTCGACGATCAGGATCGCGTTCTTCGCGGACAAGCCCACGGTGGTCAGCAGGCCAACCTGGAAGAACACGTCGTTCTCGAGGCCGCGCAGCGTCGTCGCGAGCAACGCGCCGACCACGCCGAGCGGCACGACCATGATCACCGAGAACGGAATCGACCAGCTTTCATACAGCGCCGCGAGACACAGGAACACGACGAGGATCGAGATCGCGTACAGGATCGGCGCCTGCGAGCCCGACTGGATTTCCTGGAACGACAGACCCGTCCACGCATAGCCGACGCCTTCCGGCAGCTTCTTCGCGAGCGTTTCCATCGCGGCCATCGCCTGGCCGGTCGACTTGCCTTCCGCGGCCTGCCCCTGGATCTCGAACGACGAGACGCCGTTGTAGCGCTCCAGCTTCGGCGAACCGTAGGTCCAGCGGCCGGTCGCGAACGCACTGAACGGCACCATCCCGCCCGACCCGTTGCGCACGTACCAGACGTTCAGGTCGTCCGGCGTCATCCGGAACGGCGCGTCGGCCTGCACGTACACCTTCTTGATCCGGCTGTCGGTGTCGAGGAAGTTGTTCACGTACTTCGACGCCCACGCGATCGAGAACGTCTGGTCGATTGCATCCGGCGTCACGCCGAGCGCATCCGCCTTCTCGCGGTCGATGTCCACCTTGTACTGTGGCGTGTCGTTCAGGCCATTCGGGCGCACCAGCGCGAGCAGGGGGTCCCTCGACGCCATCCCGAGCAGCTGGTTGCGTGCCGCCATCAGCGCGTCGTGGCCAAGACCGGCGTTGTCCGTCAGCTCGAAGTCGAAGCCGGACGCGTTGCCGAGTTCCCGAATCGACGGCGGGTTGAACGGAATCACCATCGCATCCTTGTACTTCGCATAATGCGCGGCGGTCCTTCGCAGCAGCGCCTGCACCTTCTGGTCCGAACGCCGGCGCGCCGAGAAGTCCTTCAGCTTCACGAACACGAGACCCGAGTTCTGGCCGCGACCCGCGAAGCTGAAGCCGTTGATCGTGAACACCGAGTCGACCACGTCCTTCTCCGCGGTGGTCAGGTACGCGTTGATGTTGTCGAGCGTCTTGCCGGTCGTTTCCTGCGTCGAGCCGGACGGCGTCTGCACGATCACGAACATGTAGCCCTGGTCTTCATCGGGCAGGAACGACTTCGGCAGACGCAGGAACAGCAGGCCGACCGCGACGAGCACGGCGAGATAGATCACGAGCCAGCGGCCCGAGCGCTTGATCACGTGTTGCACGCCGACGTGGTACCGATCGCGGCTCTTGTCGAAGGTCCGGTTGAACCAGCCGAAGAAGCCCTTCTTCTCTTCGTGGTGGCCCTTCGGGATCGGCTTCAGGATCGTCGCGCACAGTGCCGGCGTCAGGATCAGCGCGACCAGCACCGACAGCACCATCGCCGACACGACCGTCAGCGAGAACTGACGATAGATCGCGCCGACCGAGCCGCCGGAGAACGCCACCGGCACGAACACCGCCGACAGCACGAGCGCCACGCCGACGAGTGCGCCGGTGATCTGGCCCATCGCCTTCCTGGTCGCCTCCTTCGGCGACAGGCCTTCCTCGACCATCACGCGCTCGACGTTCTCCACCACCACGATCGCGTCGTCGACCAGCAGGCCGATCGCGAGCACGAGGCCGAACATCGACAGCGTGTTGATCGAGAAGCCGACGGCTGCCATGATCGCGAACGTGCCGAGCAGCACGACCGGCACCGCGATCGTCGGGATGATCGTCGCCCGCAGATTCTGCAGGAACAGATACATCACGAGGAACACCAGCACGATGCCTTCGAGCAGCGTCTTGACCACCTCCTCGATCGACAGGCGCACGAACGGCGTCGTATCGAACGGATAGTGGACGACCAGCCCGCGCGGGAAGTATCGCGACAGCTCGGCCACCTTCGCCTGGATCGCACTCACGGTCGCCAGCGCGTTGGCGCCGGTCGCGAGCTGGATGCCGAGCCCGGCCGTGGGTTGCCCCATGTACTTCGTGTCGAAGTTATAGTTTTCCGTCCCCAGGGATACCCTGGCGACATCCTTGACGCGCACTTGCGAACCGTCCTGGTTGACCTTCAGCAGGATGTTGCCGAACTGCTCGGGGGTGCGCAGCAGCGTCGCCTCGGTGATGGTCGCCTGCAGCACGGTGCCCGGTTTCGCCGGCGTGCCGCCGATCTGGCCGCCCGCGACCTGCACGTTCTGCGCGCTGATCGCGGCCGTCACGTCGGACGGCGTGAGGCCGTAGTTCGTCAGCTTCGTCGCATCGAGCCACACGCGCATCGCATATTGCGAACCGAGCAGCAGTGTCTGGCCGACGCCGTTGATGCGGCTGATCGAATCGAGGACGTGCGACGCGACGTAGTTCGTCAGGTCGTCCTTCGACATGCTGCCGTCTTCGGAGTTGAACGCAATCCACAGCAGGAAGCTGCTGCTCGACTTCGTCACCGACATGCCGAGCTGCTGCACGACCTGCGGCAGGTTCGGCGTCGCGAGCGACAGCTTGTTCTGCACCTGCACCTGCGCGATGTCCGGGTTCGTGCCCGGCGCGAAGGTCAACGTGATCGTCGCATTGCCCGAGTCGTCGCTCGTCGACGACATGTACAGGAAGTGGTCGAGACCGCTCATCTGCTGCTCGATCACCTGCGTCACCGTGTCTTCCACCGTCTTCGCGGAAGCGCCCGGATAGTTCGCGGTGATCTGCACGGCCGGCGGCGCGATCGTCGGATACTGCGCGATCGGCAGCGTGAAGATCGACGCGACGCCGGCCAGCATCAGCACGATCGCGATCACCCACGCGAAGATCGGGCGATCGATAAAAAACTTTGCCATGAAGCAGGCCCCCTGTTAACGAGCACTCGATGCGACGGCGCCCTGCGCCTGCGCAAGCTGGGCCGCAACGGTCTTCACGGTCGCGCCCGGGCGCACCTTGTCGACGCCTTGCACGATCACTTGATCGCCCGCCTGCAGACCGCCTTCGACGATCCAGTTCTGGCCTTGCATGCCGGTGGTCTTCAGCGGACGCGGCTCGACCTTGTTGCTGGCGTTCACCACCATCGCGATCGCCTGCCCCTTCTGGTCGTGCGTGACGCCGATCTGCGGCACCAGGAACGCGTTCTCGTTCACGCCTTCCTCGATCCGCGCACGCACGAACATCCCCGGCAGCAGCACCTTGCCCGGGTTCGGGAACACCGCGCGGATCGTCACCGAGCCGGTGGTCTGGTCGACCGTCACGTCCGAGAACTGCAGCTTGCCGGCTTCCGAATAGGTCTTGCCGTCTTCCAGGATCAGCGACACCTTCGCCGCGCCCGGGCCGCTCGTCTTCAGACGGCCGCTCTGCACGTCCTGACGCAGCTTCAGCCCTTCGAGGCTCGACTGCGTGAGGTCGACGTACACCGGATCGAGCTGCTGCACCGTCGACATCAGCGTCGCCTGGCTCGCCTGCACGTATGCGCCCGGCGTCACTTGCGAGATGCCGACGCGGCCGCTGATCGGCGACACGACGTCCGTATAGCCGAGGTTGATCTGCGCGGTGTCGACCGCCGCCTTGCCGGCCGCGACGTCCGCCGCGGCCTGGCCCTGCGTGGCGACCGCGTTGTCGTAGTCCTGCTTGCTGACCGCGTTCGCGGCGACCAGCACCTTGTAGCGCGCGACCAGCGCGTTCTGCGTGACCAGGTTCGCCTGCGCCTTCGCGAGCGTCGCCTTCGCGCTGTTCAGCGCGGCGATGTACGGCGCCGGATCGATCTTGTAGAGGCGCTGACCGGCCTTGACGTCGGTACCTTCGGTGAATTCGCGGCGCAGCACGATGCCGTCGACCCGTGCGCGAACCTGCGCGACGAGGAATGCACTGGTGCGGCCCGGCAGGTCGGTGAAGACCGGTACGGCTTGCGGCTGGACGGTGACGACGCCGACTTCCGGCGTTTGCGGCGGCGGTGCCGATTCTTTCTTCCCGCACGCGGCCAGGAAAACGGCGGCCGTCGCGACAGTGATTAAGCGGTATGGAACCCGTTCGACGCGCATGGAGCGACCTCTCACAATCAATGAATAACAACCAATCGGTTCTGGTTTTTCTTCAACAACGCCTGTGCCTGCCGGTTCCATCCGGAACCCTGCATGCGAATTTCCCTCCGGCACATCCTTTCCGGAACGCATTGCTCACGCGACTCGATCAATTTCTTTGCGGAATCGGGCAATCGATGCGCAGGCCCGCAACTGGTTCTCGTGCAACCTTCCGCTGTTGCCATGACCCACGTCGATCGCGATCTGCGAGATGGCTGCGACTACTGATAGTGGGAGAATCGGTTGCAATGAAAAGCGCGAGCGACGTCACATCCGGCAGCAGCTTTCGGGCGATTTGCAGGCCAACGTCAATATCGTCGGCCTCCGCCGTAATTTTCACGAGATTGCTTCCATCAAAGATTTCATTCAACGAAGCGCTCTCACGAATCGCTTTTAAATAATCCGTCGCGAGCGGCCGGCCTCATGTTTCCCCATCGGAATACGCGTGCATGACTGACGTCCGCATGCCATCGGCATCGCAGTGCGAGCCGATATTCAGGGGCTGGGCTGGGCGGATATTTGATTCAGGCACGACCTACACCGAGGTGCAATGCTTGACGGGTTGGCGCCCACTGCATATCCGATGGATGGCGAGGATTTTCTTTGCGAGACTCTTATCCTGGCTCCGCAAAGATTGCGGGCAGACTTCCGCCCACTACCGCACACGCTGCCGAAAGCAAGCCTCGCGCAAGCAAGACATGTTTGACTCCGTCGAATTCCCGCTCGAATCGCATAAATCCCGGTGCGTCACCCGTAGTATCGAGCGGATCTGCGTATCCACGTATATCCGCCATGAATATCGTGTCACGAGATATTTGCCGCATCCGGAGGTCATCGAGACAGAGCGGGATGACGGGCGTGAGCAATGGATGGCTCCACGAATACATATCCGCCAAATAGACCTCATCTGTTAGCGATCGATCGAATTATGAGGCTCCGCGAAATTTTTTAAAATGTCGAAAATGCTATTTCAAACACAACAAATTCGGATTATCGGCAAATATTGCGCCTGACGTAGATGCCGCGCTTACCTTTCCATTGATTATGTAATTTGGAAGCTTTACGAAAGCGACTGGGAGAACGACTGGGATTCCGATTACCTGGTCGCAACCCGAGAAACGCCAGGCTGTCGAGAGAGAGCGCCTTCATCGATGCGGGGAGAGAATTCATCGAGGCGCGCTGACCGTGCGTTAGTGCGTTACGCAGGCCAGCTTGCAATGATTGGCTTCGCGCCACCCTTCGCTGCTAACGTTACCCAACACCCGCGATTTCCATTGGCATTCGTTCCATTTGAGACCCGCTTTGGAGTCGAGTACCATGCCACCACCGACTCCATATACCCCAGAACCGTTTTTTCCCAGCGTGAGTGTCCGAATTGCAATGTTTAGCGAAAATCCCCATTGGGATGACCTCTTTACAGAGGGCGCGTATTCGTCGCAAATGGAATGATTGACGAGTACGACATTGGGAAAAGCAGCCGATGCACCGTCCAATCCCGATACTAGCGAGACGATTGCTCGATAGATCATCTTGATCGGAAGCTTATCGGAGGGAGTACTTTCAACCGTACTTGCGCCATTGGCAGTGAGGACTGGAACAACAACGACCTTTTGCTCTAGTGGTTGCTGCGGCACATGTAAGTCGTCACGAACGACCAGTGAGGCCGTCGCCGTGCCGTGATAGCGGGCATTCACCGGCACCTGCACGCCCGTTAGATCGACCTCATGTACGATAATTTTCCCATCAAGAGCAGCATGGGATGCGATCGGATACCCGTCTGATGACAGTTTCGACTTCACGAACGCGCGAGCATTTCGCTTCCGCGACAGCTCTCAGGTAGACGAGTCTCGCGCGCATCACAACGAGATCTTTCTCTTCGAATGTTGAAACATCGCGCCGAGCAACGACGATCGGCGACCTGGCCGAGTTACGCCGTGCGTAGCTTAGCGTTAGCCGTTCGCGCTCCCCGCTCCTCACTCCCCGCTCCTCTCTCTGCCGATAAGCGCTCGAAGTGAAGTGGCGGTTGAGTGTCCTCAGTGCGGCAACAACGACGCGATGGTGTCGATCTAACATTGCGTCAAAATCCCACACTGAAAAATATTGACCTGCCGATTCTCGCAGAGCAAGTCAGACCTTATCCCGAACGCGGGGGACGCCGCCTTTTATTCAAAGACAACATATTGAGACGACGGACATCTTTTCTGAGAGCCCACAATAACTTTGGGCTCTCAGAAAAGGTGTCGTTGGTCCCCTAGACAGATCAAGGGCTTGGACATCTTTTTTGAGAAATTTACATGCCTCTCTTCTCAGAAAAGATGTCCGTGGCCCTGGGAATTCTCAGAAAAGTCGTCCTTGGGAATGTCGCGGCCCTGCCTAGGTGTCTCGACGGAACTGGGCAACCAGCAGCGCAATGAATGAGCGTTTCAGCGGCAAGCGCAGTCAGCACTCCTCGCGCTATATGCTCGGATGAATCGTCTTACGTGCAAGCCGCCGAATTGTATGTCGATAGCGGCGTAACTGGCGCGATGATGGGGGCGCCAGCATATCGCCGGAATTGAGCACAAGTTCCGTGTATCGTGACATCAGCGAATTTCCCTCTGCCCCACCACGCGGCGCCGTTCCCCTTACGACGCCGGCCGCTGAACACGCGCGACGCATCACCCATCAACTCTTGTGGGTCTCTCCCGTGACCCAGAAAGCAACATGATCTCGCTCAACCATCATGGCTTGGGTCTGCCGGAAACGCCATTCGCGGGGGGAAAGGAGTCGAGGTACGGATCGGAGGGGGGCCGGAAGCGATGGTGGGGGCACGAAAAGCGTCTACGGCCTCACAAAATTCGCCGCCCGTCCATGTGCGCGCCGCGCGCCGGTCAAAGCAGCCGCGGCGTGCCCACCCAGACCAGCACGGCCTCGTCGTCGCGCGTGTTGGTCCAGATAGGCGGAATCGTCGATTCATAGTGCGCGCTGTCGCCCACACCGAGCACGAACGTTTTGCCTTCCAGCGTGATCGTCACTTCACCGCTGAGCACATGCACGAATTCCTCGCGCGCGTGCATGGTTCCTCTGCCTGGGCGCTCGCCGGGCGACATACGCACGAGAATCGCTTCGAGTTGGCGGTCGCCCGGCCGAATCGACAGGCGCGCGAGCAGATCGGCGGAATCGGCGAAGGCGAAGTACCGCAGATCCTCACGGCGTCGCACGCAACTTTCCTCGGTCGGCGTATCGATGAAATAGCTGGCTGACACGCCCAGCGCTTTCGCGATGCTCGCGAGCGAAGTGATCGACGGGCTGGCGTGATCTCGCTCGACCTGCGAAAGAAAGGGCTTGGAAAGCTGCGAGACGGTCGCAACGTCGTCCAACGTGCGACCCTGGCGCTGGCGCAGCAAGCGAATCTTGCTGCCGACGGAGACGGAGCGCTGGGTTTCGACCGTTTTCGATGCCATTGACCTGCCTCATTTCTTCGGTGCGCGTACCGCCTCTTAACGCGCCGGCCTCCAGATTCCGACCCACCTCATCAGTCGGGCCTAGTGCGACGATGCATCCGTTTGCTCGCCCGGCAACAACCTGCGCGCCAGGGCCAGCGCCTCGTCTTTCGTCGCAACCGTGAGCATGGGATAGCCCCAAAATTTTTCGTACACCAGAGCGAACGCCTTGGTCGCCAGTCGCTTGGCGGTATTCGGTTCGATGTAGATCCCTGCCTTGACGAAGGTCTGCAATTCGCTCTTGTGGCGTTTCATCCAAAGCGAGGTTTGCTTCCTTTCTTCCGGCGAATGTTCGTGTTCGCCTTTATCAAGCCCCTCGTCGTTGAGTAGAACGAAAACCTCCTTCCGTGCGAGCAATCCCTCGAACTCGGCAAAAGGCGAGGCTGTGGGCTCAGTGCCTGGCGCGTTTAGTCGCATCCAGACCAGGGGGAACTTCGAGGCGTCAATCAACATGCCAATACTCCTTCGGCGCATCACGGGAAATAGCTGGCAGCCCCACTTCGTCAGGAAAACGAGATACCCCTCCGGACCGGAAGCACAATAGCCGTGGCGAGCAGAACGACCAGCATGGTCAATCACACGATACCGACGGAATGACTGGACGTCATTGCACAAGTTGGCCATAATATTTTTCAATTAGGCCAGCGCCTCATCTTGGATCCCAAGCCCGATACGCATCATGTCAAGCATTGCCATCACCGATCCGACCGTGGCCAAGGACGTGGATAACCTGCCCCGGCCCGTTGTCGCCCTGAGTGCCATGTCGGTAGCAAAGGGCTGGGAACATGCGAGGCATCGGCACCGTAGAGCGCAACTGCTTTACTCCGTCCGTGGCATCCTCAACTGCGAAATCGAAAACGGTGTCTGGATCGTGCCGCCGCAATGCGCGGTATGGATACCGGGAGACTTGCCCCACTCGGCACGGGGATCCGGTGAAACCGAATGTCATTGCCTGTTCGTGGAGCCTGATGCCGCACCGGATCTTCCGAAAACCTGCTGCACGATCTCCGTCTCGCCATTGCTGCGCGAGTTGCTTCTGAAGGTGGCCGGCTTCCCCGCGTCATACCCGTCGGGCGGCCGGGAAGACCGACTGATTGCCGCGTTGCTTGATGAGTTGGCGGCGGCTCCGGTAGAAGACCTGCATTTGCCGATGCCGCATGATCCGCGATTGCGCCGACTCGCGGAAATGCTGTTGGCCGATCCTACCGACAAAACCTCAAAGGGCGATTGGGCTACCCGCATTGGCATGAGCGAGCGAAGCATGAGCCGGCTTCTGCTGCACGAAATCGGCATGAGCTTCGGACGCTGGCGCCGGCAACTGCATGTGATCCTTGCGCTTCAACGCCTGACCATCGGCGAAAGCGTACAAACGGTGGCGCTGGAACTGGGCTACGAAAATGCCAGCGGGTTCATCACCATGTTCCGCAAGGCGGTAGGCAAGCCGCCAGCACGATACCTTTCCGATCGAACGACAAACGCGCAGTCTGATGCCGTACGCGGCATCGTGCTTCCCGATTAAGTCTCACCTTGAGTGGAGCGTGCCGTCGTCCACCGAGCATGGAGGCCAGGCAGCAAACAGCGGCGAGGCGCTGTCAGATCGGGCGACCTCGGTTTAAGGTCACCTATTCTCTTCTCCCGCGTAACGGCCGACATTCCGCACACGTCACGGTGATGGTAAAAGCTGGCTCGTTGTCGAGATCGAAGCCTTCCTTGGTCGCCAGTGATCGGAGATGCTCGTGCAATGCCCGATCCTCAATAAAAACCAACCGCGCGCCACAGTGGCAGCGCACGGTGTCGTTCTGAAGGTTCTTCCTGTCCGGCTTGAGCGCGTAGAGTGCGCGGCCTTGTGCGCCCTCCGTACGGACCAGCAAGCCGGAGGTCCATAAATCATTCAGAGCACGGTAAATCGAGGCCGGTTTGAGGCTGTCGAGTTGCGTGCAGAGGATGCGATACATTTGACTGGCATCGAGACAGCGCGGCGCCGCCTGTTCCAGTACGGACAGGACACGGGTACGAGCGATCGTCGGTCGCAGTCGGCTGGCCGCCAATCGTTGTTCCTGAGACGACATCGGCGGTGTGGTCGCCGGACAGGCTGATGTGGTGTGCTTCATCGTGTGTTTGCCAGACGGCAGGCTCTTGCTACCGAATGATGTAATCAGGTCAATGATCCGAGGCGGGTCGTCGTGCGGGTCCATATCTGTATTCCTTCGCTATGCCGAACTTCCGGTTGTTCGCGACAACGCGGAGCCGCGTGGCTAATGGTTGGCATCAGACATCGGCGCGACGGTGAGATCGCCCACGCGCCGATGCCATCAAGCATTACTGCGTACTGGCCTGTTCCCAGCCACCACCAAGCGCCTTGAATACGCTGACTCGCGCAGAACCGACTCGCTGGTCAGCAGCGGCCACCTGGGCTTTCGCGTCGATCAGACTGGTCTGTGCCACGATCACGTCGAGGTAGCTGATGGAGCCGGCGCGGTAACGCTGGTCGGCCAGCCGGAAGGCATTCTCGGCACGGTCACGCGCCTCTACCAGCGCATCGCGCTGCTGCATCGCCGCGCCATAGGCGCTCAACGATTGCTCCGACTCCTTCAGTGCATTCAGCACGGCGCCGTCGAAGCTGGCCAGCGACGCCGCGCTTTGCGCCTTCGCCTGCACAATGCGACTGCGAGCCACCATCATGTTGGGGAACGTCCACGAGATGAGTGGCCCAAAAGAGAAGGACAAGGTGCGATTGCCTTTCAGGTAGTCGTTGCGCAGGTAGTTACCCGAGGCGCCCAGCGTGACACGCGGATAGAGATCCGCCACGGCCACGCCGATGCGGGCGGTATCCGCCGCCAGTTGGCGCTCGGCCTGACGCACGTCGGGGCGACGACGCAGCAGCGCAGTGCCATCGCCAACCGGCAACGCACCGGAAATCTCGGGAGCCTTGGTGCAGGCACGCGCCGGTTCCGGCACTTGCGAGGGCGTGCGCCCCGTCAACGCGGCCAGCTCGAACAGTGCGGCTTCGCGCTGGCCTTGCAAGGGCGGCAATGCCGCCTGGGCCTGAGCCAGCGTGACGCCAGCCCGTTCGACATCCAGATGCGACGCCGAGCCAGCGTGCGCCTGGCTGTCGATGAGATCCAGGCTGCGCTGTGCCAGCTCGACGGACGAGCGCGCTACGCCGACGGACTCACCGTAGCTGCAGGCGTCCACATAGGCCCGCGTCGTCTCCGCAACAACCACTACCCTGGCGGCATCGTAGGCGGCGGCGACTGCATCGGTGTCGTCGCGAGCAGCCTCGATGTCGCGCCTGACCCGACCGAACAGGTCGAGTTCATAGGAGACGTCGAGGCCTGCGCTGTAGCTCCATTGCGCGGGGGCCTGGCCGGTGCCGGACCACGTGGTCTGATCGCGCCCGTCTC
The DNA here is from genome assembly GCF_002223255.1 of Burkholderia sp. AU17457. Classification (NCBI taxonomy): domain Bacteria; kingdom Pseudomonadati; phylum Pseudomonadota; class Betaproteobacteria; order Burkholderiales; family Burkholderiaceae; genus Burkholderia; species Burkholderia sp. AU17457. The sequence continues at coordinate 436,749 of NZ_NKFB01000006.1, read as the reverse complement.
CCACGCCGCCTGACATACTGGTCGAAGGGAATTGCCCGCTGCGCGCTTCCGTGTAGATGGCCCGCGCGCGATCGAGGTTGGCCATCGCCACGCGCAGGTTGGTATTGGCCGACAAGGCTTCCTGCACCAGATTGTCGAGCGCGGGGTCGTCATACAGCTTCCACCAGTTCGCGGGCAGCGCTTCGGCGACATCCGTATTGGACGGGTGACTGACGAAGGGGCCTGCAGCGGTTTCCGGTAAGGCTGGCGCGTGGTAATCGGGGCCGCTGGCGCAACCTGCGGTGATAATGGCAACGGCCATCGCCATGAAGGCAGCGCGCGGAGAGGGAAGCGTCGCCGGACGCGACACAATACGCATCGCAGGAACCGGTTTAAAGGGCGACATCGGGAGCCTCCGCAGTAGCGAGTTCGCGGGCGCGAGAACTTTCCGCTGTTACCCGGTGATCCTTGGCGATGAAGCTGTAGATGGTCGGTAGTACGAACAGTGTGAAGAAGGTACCGACCATCATGCCCATCACCACCACGATGCCGATGGAGAACCGGCTGGCCGAGCCTGCGCCGTCTGCGAACAACAGCGGCACAAGGCCGGCAACCATTGCCGCCGTGGTCATCAAGACAGGACGCATCCGCACCGCCGCCGCCTTCTCGATCGCCTCGATGCGGTTCAGGTTTTCATGGTGCTGGATATGGTTGGCGAAAGTGACCATCAGGATGCCGTGCTTGGAGATCAGGCCGATCAAGGTGACCAATCCGATCTGGGTATAGATATTGAGCGTGGCAAAGCCCAGCCACAGCGGCACCAGCGCGCCACAGACCGCCAGCGGCACGGTCACCAGGATCACCAGTGGATCGCGCAGGCTCTCGAATTGCGCGGCCAGCACCAGGAAGATCACCACCAGCGCGAAGCAGAATGAGACAAGCAGACGGTTGCCTTCCTGCACGAACTGGCGGCTCTCGCTGAGCCAGTCCACACTGGTGCCGGGCGGCAGCGGCTGCGATTGCAGGAACTTCACGGCCTCGCCCATGCTCACGCCCGGCGCCGGCAGCATTTCGAGCGTGGTCGAATTCATCTGGCCGAACTGGGTGAGCTGGTTCGCTTGCGGGCGCATCTCGACATGCGTCACGGTTGACAATGGCACCAGCGCGCCGGAGGTCGTTTTGACATAGAAACGCCCGAGGTCTTCCGGTGTCATACGCTCGGCGCCGCGCACTTGCGGGATCACGTCGTAGGAGCGGTCGTGGAAGTTGAAGCGATTGACGTAGTTTTCGCCGACCAGCACGGCAAGGGTATCGGCGACAGACTGCATGGTTACCCCCATTTCGCTGGCCTTCGCATTGTCGATCGTGATGTGCGCCTGCGGGCTGTCGTAGGACAGGTCGTTCTGCACGTAGAGGAACAGACCGCTGGCATATGCCGCTGCCTTGATCTTTTCGCCGGTCTCGTACAGCGTCCTGAAGTCGTCGGGCGAGCGCAGCACCATCTGCACCGGCAGGCCGCCGCTGGAACCCGGTAGCGGGGGCAACTGCACGGCGGTCAACGTCTCGCCATCGATGGCGCCGCCGGCGGCTTGAATCTGCCCCTGGATCTCGGTGGCCGACCGCTTGCGTTTCGACCAGTCCTTGAGGATCGCGCCACCGAGCATCATGTTCTGGCCACCGGCGGAGTCGCCGATATTCATGAAACTGCTGTCGAACTCGGGAATCTGCTCGAACAGCTTTTCGATCTGCTGAGCATAGCGGGCGGTGTAGCCGACGCCCGCATATTGCGGGGCCTTGGTGACGACGATGACGGCGCCTTGATCCTCGGTCGGCGCCAGTTCGCGGCGAGTGCCGGTGAACAGCACCGCGATGGCGGCCAGCACGGCCACACCGACCAGCAGCACCGCACCGCGAGCGGCTAGCGTGCGGGCCAGCAGGCGCCCATAGAATGCCGTCAGCCCTTCCATGTAGTGCTCGACCCGCTTCGCCAGCCGTCCCTCGCCCTGCCTGGAACTGAGCAGCATCGAGCTCATCACCGGCGAGAGCGTCAGCGCGACCACTCCCGAGACGATGACCGAGCCCGCCAATGTGAAGGCGAACTCCTTGAACAGCGCGCCGGTCAGTCCACCCATCATGCCGATTGGCGCATAGACCGCCGCCAACGTGATAGTCATGGCGATCACCGGCCCGACGATTTCGCGTGCGCCGAGCAGGGCCGCGCGCACAGGTGTCAGCCCCTCCTCAATGTGTCGATGGATGTTCTCCACCACGACGATGGCATCGTCCACCACCAGACCGATCGCCAGCACCATCGCCAGCAGTGTCAACAGGTTGATCGAAAAACCGCAGACCAGCATCAACGCAGCGGTACCGACCAGCGACAACGGAATGGTGACGACCGGAATGATCACCGCGCGGAACGTGCCGAGGAACAGGAAGATCACCGCGATCACGATCACGATGGCTTCCACCAGCGTGTGTTTTACTTCCTCGATCGAAGCATTGACGAAGCGCGCTACGTTGTAGTTAGGCGCTACCGTCAGTCCTGGGGGCGCCATTGCACGAATCCTGGTCAGCAGTTCGTTGGCCTGCTTGACGATCTCCAGTGGGTTCCCGGCCGGCGTGGGCTGGATAGCGACGAAGATCGCGGGTATGCCGGTGGCGAACGAGAGGCTATTGTAGTTTTGGCCGCCTATTTCCACGGTGGCGACATCCGACAACCGCACTACGCCTCCGCCGGGGCTCGACTTCACGACCATCCGGCGGAAGTCCTCGACGCTGCGCAAATCGGTAGCCGCGCTGATGTTGGTGACGGTCAGCGCGCTCTTGAGCTGGCCCGGCGCGGCCTGCACGTTGTTGGCGCGCAGCGCGGCCGATATCTCGCCGGCCGACAGCCCGCGCGCGGCCAACCTCACCGGGTCGATCCAGATGCGCATGGCCAGCGTCTGGCCGCCATAGACGTCCGCCGAGGCCACCCCCGGGATGCTGGTGAGCAGAGGCTGTGCAACCCGCGATGCGAAATCCGTCACTTGCGGGATCGACAGCGTCTTGCTGTAGAAGGCGATGTATTGCACCGCTGTACCGCCTTCGGTGGACTTGCTGATGACCGGATCGGTGATGCCCGCCGGCAACTGGTACTTGACCTGCTGCACCTTGGCAAGGATTTCGGTCATCGCACGATCGGCGTTGGCGTTGAGCACCAATCGCGCCTTGATCTCGCTCTTGCCTTGCGTGGTGGTCGAACTCAGGTATTCAATCCCGCTGGCCGTGGCGATGGACTGCGCGATCGGCGTGGTCACGAAACCCTGCATCACGTCCTGGGTTGCCCCCGGAAGCGTGGTACTGACCGTGATGGTGGCGTTTTCGAGATAGGGGTATTGCCGCACCGGCAACAGGAAAATCGACGTGGCACCCATCAGCAGAATGAGCAGGCTGACGACCAGTGCCAGAATGGGTCGACGGATGAAGATGTCTGTAAAGCGCATGGCGTGGTTTCCTTTACCGCGCGCTGGCGCTGGAGGACGCAACGGCTGGGGCATCAGGAGTCGCCGTTGCCGAAGGGGGCGTGCTGTTGATTTTTACGGTCGCACCGGGCGGAAGACGGTTCTGGCCAGCCATCACCACGACGTCGCCAGGCTTGACGCCTTGGGTGACAAGCACCTCCTCCCCGAGCCGGCGGCCGGTGACGACCGGCACGGCAACCGCCTTGCCGATTCCCTGCGCGTCGGCCCCTTTCACGACCACCACGCTGTCACCGGAGGCCGAAGTCTGGATCGCCGTCAGCGGCAATACGATATTGTCGGTCGTGGCGGGCAATTCCAGCCGCGCCGTCACGTACATGCCGGGTTTCAGCAACCGGTCGGTATTGGGCAACAGCGCCTGAACGGCCACATTGCGGGTTTCTCCATCGATACGCGGTTCGATGGCGCTGATCCTGGCGGTGAATACCCTCCCCGGCACGGCATCCACCGTTACCTGAACCGGTGCGCCCGACGTCAGCCTGGGCATGTCCTGCTGCGGCAACGTGAAGTTGACATAGAGCGGATCGAGCTGGGTCAGCGTGGCGATCGCGTCACCGGCATTGAGATACTGACCCAGGTTGATCCGTCGGATACCTAACTGACCGGAGAACGGCGCGCGAATCGACTTTTGCTGAATGCGTGCGTCCAGTTGCCGGACTGCCGCGGCAGTCTGGGCAGCGTCCGCCTGATGTTGTTCGAGCAATTCGCGCGGTTCCGCGCCGGTAGGCGCCAACGCTTGCGAACGCCTGAGTTGCAACTGGGCGAAATCGGCTTTGGCCACGGCAGCGGCACGATCTGCTTGTTCGGGGGCATCGTAGAGCTGAATCAGCACCGCCCCTTCCTTCACGGACTGGCCTGCGTCGAAATTGACGGCGGTCACTCGCCCCGAGGTATCGGGAGCCAGCAGCACTTCATGCACGGCTTGCAGGCTGCCAACGGCCTGCCACTCGTCGGCCACACTGCGAGGCTCTGCGCGGATCGTCGAGACAGGCATCGGCGGCATGGCCTGTTGTTCTGCGCCGCCGCTTCGAACAGCGCGCCAGGCATACAGCAGGCCGAAGACAACGACCAGCCCAACAACGCTTATGACAATGGGTTTGGTACGGGAGAGAGCGGCGGTGCTCATGCGCGCCCCGCTCGAGCAAAGGGAATCGAGATGGCGCTTGAACGGCCGCGCATGGCCGATCTGCCGATGATATGTGAGTGCACGGGTATTCCTCGGGAAGGACGAAGTACTCGGCCGGCCAGAGAACAGACATGGCAGGCCACGATGAGGCGCAGCCTACCCGTGCAACCACACTTCTACACTGCGAAATCTAGTCAATTTATTTCGCAATACGGCCATCTCGATGGAAAGACATACACTTGGCCTGATTGAACAAGGAATTGGCCAAATCTCGCTACGGAGGTGTGTCGCCGAATCGGTAAATTGACGATCCCGATAATGCAAATGAGTCTCGTTTAATGTCTAACACGCCTCATATTGAAGGGCAATGTGCGGTCCATCGCTCTCCCTTTCATCCATCCCTTGGCAGAAGTTCAGGCTCGATCGACGCGATGCGCGAAGGGCTCCCGGCGTGTGGCTTGCGTGTCGTCCGTACCGTCCGACATACATTGCTCAACGCAACGATTGCCGCAGCCGTCGCCGTCGCTGCTCCGGACGTGTTCGCTGCCGAAGGAAAGCAAGCGCAATCAACCACTGAGTCGCCGGATAGCGGCACGTCGGCATCGAGCGCAGAGAGCACGGTCCTTGAGCCCGTCACGGTCACCGCCCGGAAAACGACCGAACGCCTTCAGGATGTGCCTGAAAGCATCACGGTTCTGCAGGCGAAGACCTTGAAGGAATCGCCCTTCGATCCAGGTGTGGCTATCGCCGGCCATGCGCCCAATGTGCAATGGGTCAGCCGCGCCACAGGCTCCCAGTGGTTCTCGATTCGCGGTGTCAGTTCACTTGGGACGCCTGCCAACTACGCCGATGGCACGATCGCATTCAATGTCGATGGTGTGCCGAACAGCATGATGAGCGCGTCGAACATGTTGCTCGACGTCGACCATATCGAAGTGTTGCGCGGCCCTCAAGGCACGCTATGGGGAACCAATGCGCTGGGCGGCGCCATCAACGTTGTCACGAAGCAGCCTGACGGAACTCGGGATGTTCACGTGACAACCGAGGTCGGCGAACACGGCTATCGCATGGGCGAGGCGGTTCTTGGCGGCAATATCGTGCCCGGACAACTCGACGGACGCATGGCGATCCGTTATGGCCATGAGAATGGCGATATACGCAGCCTTTACACCGACAAGCTGGGCAAGCGCGACATCGGTGCATTCCGTGGAGGACTACGCTTCACGGGGCTGGACGACACGCTCATCACAGTGACGGGTAACTATCTGCATGATCAGGCTAACTCCCCGCTCTATGTCCTGCGTAGCGCCAGTCAGTTTCCGACCAGTGGCATCCTGACCGAGCCGGACTTGAAGACGACGCAAGCGGGCGCCACCGTGACCGTCGAGCACTTCTTCAAGAATTTCCAGCTCACTTCCATCAGTTCCTACCAGCACAACAAGCTGGAAAGCGAACTCGATCTCGTGGACAAACTTGTCTATGACGCGATCGGGTTTCCCGCATCCAGTAACGTGGGCCATTCGACGGATCAGGAGAACATCTTCAGCCAGGAGATTCGGCTGAATTCACTCGAAGGTGCCCCGGTTCGCTGGGTCGTCGGCGCCAGTGCCATGCGAACCAACGGCATACGCTGGTGCAGCAGTACGCAGTGCGCGCCGCCTCCGTATTCCGGCTCAGTCGCGATGAAAAGCAATCTCGACACGACCAATCTAGGACTGTTCGGGGACGTTTCGATCCCCTTTGCGAACCGCTGGGAGTTTTCGATCGGCGGTCGGGTAAGCCATGACAATATCGAGATGAAGCAGGACAACTCCCTGGGCCTCGCTTCGCTGACCGGCTCCAACTCAACGTCGCAAACCTATCCGACAGGTCGGGTAGCACTCTCCTTCAAGTGGACGAACGACATTCAAAGCTACGTGTCGGTTGCTCGTGGTCACGCGTCACGGGTGTACCCGCTCTTTAGCTATCCGGTCGATGGCATCGTGGGCAACCCCTATCCGGCCGCTTTGGGGTGGACTTACGAAGCGGGCGTCAAGGCCGATCTTCTTGACCATCGTCTTCAGATCGATGCCAGCGTCTATCACAACGACATCAAGAACGGTGTCATGTCCTATCTCGATCCTTCGCTTGGCGCTTTCCGGACAACATACCAGGACTACAAGACCAGTGGTTTCGAATTGCAGGCGCGCGCGCTCATCGCTGAAGGCTTGAGCTTCTCCGGAGGCGTCGGCTACATCCATAGCGAACTCGGAGCCAACGGCGCCGCGGTCAATACGGTCACTGGCAATCCTGTTCCGAACACACCGAAATGGACGGCGACGGCCGGGCTGCAATACGAAACCTCAGCCAAGGCGATTCATTTGCCCGGCAAGCTCTCTGCCGACCTTCAATACCAATACACAGGCAAGCGCACCGCGGATATCGACAAATCTTATTACCTTGATGCCTATAGCCTTGTGAATGCCCAGATTGGATGGAAAAACAAGGATCTCGAAGTTTATCTGTTCGGCCGCAATCTTTTCGACAAGCGCTATGAAACCTTCGGCAGCCTGTACTCGGGCATGCAGCTGGTTTCGGTCGGTCGCGGCCGTACTTTGGGGGTAGGTCTGACCAAAAGCTTTTGATTGCCGTCAGTATGGGCATCTTGTCATCTACCTTCGCTTCTCCACAAGATTCACACGATTGCGGGAGCCGATGCCCCCCCGTGATGCCGAGAGAAACACTCGAAGGACAATTGCATGCTACATCCGGCTCAACGTGCCGGAGCATCGATTTCTCCGTAAGTTTGCGCGGACGAACTTCAAACGTTAAACGGGCAGGTAAGCGCCTCCAATACGACAACAACAACAGGGCGAGTTCGGCCAAACATGCATGAAAAATCCGATATTGGCAAATTTTCCACGATCATTCCCACATAGGGAGGTAGGTTACACCCTTAATGTGCAGAAGGCGGCCAATTATTCGAAGACAACCTATTGAGACCACGGACATCTTTTCTGAGAAACAACATTGCTCATCTCTTAGACGTCCGACAAGTCTCGCCCGTACCGGCATCCGCCAGGCAAACTGTGCCGGTACTGTACAGAAAACCGTCGCTACACTGGATCCATCCCAGCCTTGAACACAAATGGAGAATCCGCGATGGAATTCCTCACCCTCAGCGCGCTGCCAGCCGGCATGCTGTTCGCGCTCGTCACGTCGATCACGCCCGGCCCGAACAACACGATGCTGCTCGCGTCCGGCGTCAACTTCGGTTTCCGCCGCACGATGCCGCACCTGTTCGGCATCAGCATCGGCGTCGCGATCCTGATGCTCTGCGTCGGCTTCGGCCTCGGCGAAGCGTTCAAGCGCCTGCCGCTGCTGTACACGATCCTCGAAGCCGCGAGCGTCGCCTATCTGCTATACCTCGCATGGCGCATCGGCACGTCGGGCGAAGTGAAAGCGCACGGCGCCAAGCCGCGGCCGATGACGTTCATCGAAGCCGCCGCGTTCCAGTGGGTCAACCCGAAAGCGTGGATGATGGTGCTAACCGCCGCGACGACGGTCCAGCTGTCCGCCGACTACGGGATGAACGCCGCATGGATGTCCGTCGTGTTCATCCTGATCGGCTTCCCGTGCATCTGCCTGTGGGCCGCGTTCGGCCTCGGCCTGCGGCGCTTCCTGTCGAATCCCCGCGCGCTGCGCATCTTCAACGTGACGATGGCCGTGCTGCTGATCCTGTCGCTGTACCCGCTCGTCGCCCATCTGCTGCCGCAGTGAGCGCTCACAAGCGCGCCCGTTGAGCTTCGCGTGATGCAGGCGTACCCTTTCGGTACGGGCGCGTGCAACCGCTTCGGCGGTTGCACCGCTGCTCTGCATGGAGATTGCTGATGAAGCCAATGCTGAGAGCGGGCGAGCACATCGAAGGCATGCACTGGATCGCCGAGTATCACCCGCTCACGCACGATATCCGCGTGCTGCGCGAGAACATCGAAGTCGGCACTTACTGCGCGCCGCCAACGCTGTTCGGTGACGAGGAGGAAATGGGCGCCGCGAACCACGACGATCATCGCAGCCGGGAAGCCGCGTTGCGCGCGTATTTGCGAAATTTCGTCAAGGAGCACGACGCGGAGGAGTAACGACGCGGCCGCCGGAATGTCGACGGGCCGCGAAGGCGGCCCGGTCTGCTGTCCTGCGTCGGTCGATCTGCTTGCAACCGACCCGAATCCATCATGCACTGGGCCGGCGCGTCGCACCGGCCCGCCGGTCGCTCAATGCCCGAGCGACTCGATCTTGCCTGCCGGCTGCGCGACGCCATGCGGCCGCGCCATCTGCTTGATCAGCAGCGCGGCGCAGGCCAGCACGCCCGCGACGGCGATCGTCGCGAACACGCCCGCGAACGAGAAGTGCCGGCGCGTCAGTTCGGCGACGAGGAACGACCCCGCGATCCCGCCGAAACGACCGACGCCGAGCATCCACGCGACACCCGTGCCGCGCCCTTCGGTCGGATAGAACGCGGCGGCGAGCGCCGGCATCGACGATTGCGCGGTGTTCATCAGCACGCCGGCCACGAACACGACCAGCACCAGCAACCCGACGTTGCCGGCCGCCTGCCCGATCGCATACACGCTCACAGCCGTCAGCGCATAGCACACGGCGATCACGCGGTTCGCGTTGAAGCGGTCCATCAGCACGCCGCACAGCACCGCGCCCACGCCGCCGAGCGGGAACAGCGCGGAGATCAGCGTCGCGCTCTTCGGCGTCAGGCCCGCATCCTTCAGCAGGATCGGCATCCAGTTGATCGACGCGTAGAAGATCACGAGGCCCATGAAGTACGCGAGCCACAGCATCACCGAGCCGACGATGTACGAGCGCGACAGCACGACGCCGAGGCCCTTGCCGCCGGTCTGCGGCGCGGCTTCGGTCAGCGCGAACGAGCCGGCGTTCAGTGCGTCGCGCGAGATGCGTGCGAGCGTGGCGCGGATCTTGTCGATGGACTGGCCGCTCGCGACCATGAAGCGTACCGATTCCGGCATCTTCAGCAGCAACAGCATGCCGAGCAGCAGCGGCGTCACGCCGCCGAGCATCAGTACGCTGCGCCAGCCGAAATGCGGAATCATCCATGCGGCCAGAAAACCGCCAAACGCGGCGCCGAGCGGAAAGCCGCAGAACATCAGGTTGATCACGGTCGCGCGGCGCTTGTCCGGGCAGAATTCGCCCATCATCGTGACCGCGTTCGGCATCGCCGCGCCGAGCCCGACGCCGGTGATGAAGCGCAGGATGGTCAGGTGCCCGATCGTGTTCGAGAACGCGGACATCAGGCACGCGACCCCGAACAGGAACACCGAACCGAGCAACAGCGAGCGGCGGCCGAGCCGGTCGGACAGCGGGCCCGACACGAGCGCACCGCACGCGAGGCCGAACAGCGCGGCGCTGAGCACCGGCGCGAGATCGGGCTTCGTGAGGTTCCACTCGCCGAGCAGCGATGGCGCGATGAAACCGATCGCAGCCGTATCGAAGCCGTCGAGCAGCACGATCACGAAACACATGAGGAATACGAGCCATTGAAAGCCGCCGAACGGCTGCTCGTTGATGAAGGTCTGGACATCGACCACGGGTGTGCGATTCATCGCCTGTCTCCTTGTCGGCCGGAGTTGGCGCTTCAGCGCTTGCTCCGGTCCCATGCAACGCCAATATATGTATGAGCAATACGGCATGGCAGCCGCGCCCTTCCTTTGTTCGCGCACCAGCCAACCGGTGCGCCGCACGCCGATGCTCTGCCGGCGTGTTCATCGATCCCGTCGTCGACGGCCCGCTCGAGAAAGCAGGCCACGCGATCGGTTGCGGCCGCCCTCAGCCGGCCGTGCCTGACCGGCCGTCTTATGCGGCCCCGTCCTGTTCCTTGAAGATCTTGTCCGCGAGATGGAACGCGGAATTCGCGGCCGGCACGCCGCAATAGATCGCCGTCTGCAGCAGCACTTCCTTGATCTCGTCGCGCGTCACGCCGTTGTTGCGCGCGGCGCGCAGGTGCAGCGCCAACTCCTCGCCGCGGTTCAACGCGACCATCATCGCGATGGTCAGCAGGCTGCGCGTATGGCGCGGCAGGCCATCGCGCGTCCAGATCTCGCCCCATGCGTAGCGCGTGATCAGGTTCTGGAATTCCTCCGTCACCTCGGTGCGGTTCTCGATCGAGCGATCGACGTGCGCGTCGCCGAGCACCGCGCGACGCACCTTCATCCCTGCTTCATAACGTTCCTGGTCGTCCATCGCCGGTGCCTCATGCAGTCAGGAAATCGAGCAGCGCGCGGTTGAAACCGTCGGTGCATTCGATGTTCGAAATGTGCGCGGCGTCGAATTCGACGTGCAGCGCACCGGGAATCGCGGCGGCGAGCGCGCAGCCCTGGTCGGGCGGCGTCGACATGTCCTTCGCGCCGGTCACGACGAGCACCGGCAATGCGATGCCCTTTACTTCCTCGCGCAGGTCGGCCGCGTTCAGCGCGTCGCAGTTCGCCGCATAGCCATCCTTGTCGGTATGCACGAAGGTGTCGCGGATCGCATCGAACAGGCGCGGCTCGCGGTCGACGAATGCGTCGGTGAACCAGCGCGGCAGCACGGCGTCGGCGAGCGCGGCCATCCCTTCGGCGCGCGCCTTCTGCGCACGCGGCGCCCACACTTCCGGCGAGCCGATCTTCGCGGCGGTGTTCGACAGCACCGCGCGCACGATGCGCGACGGGTAGCGCGCGGCGAGCGCGGCACCCGTCAATCCCCCCATCGAGATGCCGCAGAAATGCGCGCAGTCGATGCCGACGTGGTCGAGCAGGCCGATTACGTCGCCCGCGAGCTGCTCGATCGTGTACGACCCGGCCGGCGCGTCGGAATGGCCGTGGCCGCGCGTGTCGTAGCGCAGGATATTGAAGTGCTGCGTGAGCGGGCGAATCTGCGGCGCCCACATCTGCAGATCGGCGCCGAGCGAATTCGAGAAAACGAGCCACGGCGCGTCGTCGCGTGCGGCACGGTCGATCCGGTAATGCAGTTTCACGCCGTTGACAGTGGCGAAAGGCATCTCAAGGTTCTCCTGGTTATTTCGCGCCCGCGTGCAGCGCGAGCACGGCGTCGACATAGGCCCGCCCCTCGCCGACGTAATGGGCGGGATCGAGCAACTGCGCGAGCGCGTCGCGCGACAGGTGGGCCGACACGGTCGCATCGGCCGCGAGCACGTCGAACAGCGTCGCGCCGGTGCGCACGGCTTCCTTCGACGCATGCTCGACGACGTGATGCGCATCGAGCCGGCCGATCCGGTCGCCGAGCGCGAGCATCACCGCTTCGCCGAGGATCAGCCCGTGCGTCAGGTCGAGGTTCGCGGCGAGGCGTTCGGTGTTCACGTCGAGGCCCGCGACGATCTGCGCGATCTGCGAGAGCGCGCCGCCCGTCAGGCGGGCGAGATCGGGCAACGCATCCCATTCGGCCTGCCAGCCGCCGAGTGCGCGCTCGTGCTCCTGCACCATTCCCGCGAACACGGTCGCGACGAGATTCGGTGCACGTACGGCGGCCGTCAGCACGGCCGCGCAGCCGACCGGGTTGCGCTTGTGCGGCATCGTCGACGAGCCGCCCTTGCCGGCGGCCGCCGGTTCGCCAAGCTCGCCGACTTCGGTCTGCATCTGCAGCGACACGTCACGTGCGATCTTGCCGAGCGTGCCGGTCAGCATCCCGAAGCACGCCGCGGCTTCCGCGATGCGGTCGCGCTGCGTATGCCACGGCACGGCCGGCAACGCGAGCTTCAGGTCGGCCGCGAGCGCGGCGCTCACGCCGGCCGCGTGCTCGCGCAGGCTCGCGAGCGTGCCGGCCGCGCCGCCGAACTGCAGCACGAGCGCCCGCTCGCGCAACTCGGCGAAGCGCGCGCGATGGCGCAGCAGCGCATCGAGCCATTGGGCGAATTTGAGGCCGAGCGTGATCGGCAGCGCCTGCTGCAGCCACGTGCGGCCGATCATCGGCGTCGCGCGGTGCGTGCGCGCGAGCACCGCGAGCGACGCACAGGCTTCGTCGAGCAGCGGTTCGAGCACGTCGAGCGTGTCGCGCAACTGCAGCACGGTCGCGGTGTCGATGATGTCCTGGCTCGTCGCGCCCCAGTGCACGAACTTCGCGGCCTCGGGGTCGTCGGCCTTCACTTGCGCGGTGAGCTGCTTCACGAGCGGAATCGCGAGATTGCCGCCGAGCGCGGCACCATGCGCGAGCGCGTCGGCGTCGAGCCGGCCGGCGTCGCACGCGCGTTCGATCGGCGCGACCGCGGTGGCGGGAATCACTTGCCGCGCGGCGAGCGCGCGCGCAAGCGCGGCCTCGACGTCGAGCATCCGCTGGATCGTCGCGCGGGGCGACCAGATCCGGTTGAGCGGCTCGGTGCCGCAGATCAGGGAGGTCAGGCGGGCGCTGTCTTCGAGCATGGCATCGGAATGGGGAAACGGCGTGCGCCTATTGTCTACCCAAGCGTGCCGGCGTGCGCTCGAATGCGCGCACCGGCACGCTTGCCGTTCAGGCGGCGGCCTTTTGCGTTGCGTCGATCAGCGGTACGCCGGTCAGCTTCTGCAGTTCGTCGAACGACAGGTCGGTGAAGATCTCGCTCACCGCGAGGCCGTCGGCCGTCACGTCGAGTACGGCCAGATCGGTATAGATACGGCTCACGCATTGCACGCCGGTGACCGGATACGAGCATTGCGCGACGATCTTGCTCTCGCCCTGCTTCGTCAGGTGCTCCATCATCACGAACACCTGCTTCGCGCCGATCGCGAGGTCCATCGCGCCGCCGACGGCCGGAATCGCATCGGGCGCGCCCGTATGCCAGTTCGCGAGATCGCCGCTCGCCGACACCTGGAACGCGCCGAGCACGCAGTAGTCGAGATGGCCGCCGCGCATCATCGCGAACGAGTCCGAGTGGTGGAAATACGCGCCGCCGGTGAGCAGCGTCACGTGCTGCTTGCCGGCGTTGATCAGTTCGTCGTCTTCCTCACCGGGTGCGGGCGCCGGGCCCATGCCGAGCAGGCCGTTCTCGCTGTGCAGGAAAATCTCCTTGCTCGGGTCGAGGTGGTTCGCCACCAGCGTCGGCACGCCGATGCCGAGGTTCACGTACGCGCCTTCGGGGATGTCCTGGGCGACGCGCTTGGCCATTTCATCGCGGGTCAGTCGTTTCATGTCGGTTTCCTGTCGACCGGAGTGGGCGCTTCAGCGCTTACTCCGGTCCCATACAAAGTTCCAGGCGGGTCAGGCGGCTTGCGATGCAGCGTGTTCGGCGGCCAGCTCGGCCGCGTGCGCGGCCTGCGGCACCTCGACGACGCGCTGCACGAAAATGCCCGGCGTCACGATGTGTTCCGGATTCAGCGCACCGAGCGGCACGACTTCCGACACCTGCACGATCGCGATCTTCGCCGCGCTGGCCATGATCGGCCCGAAGTTGCGCGCGGTCTTGCGATACACGAGGTTGCCCCAGCGATCGCCCTTGTAAGCCTTCACGAGCGCGAAATCGGCGTGGATCGGCGTCTCGAACACGTACGGCTTGCCGTCGATCACGCGCGTTTCCTTGCCTTCCGCGAGCTTGGTGCCGTAGCCCGTCGGCGTGAAGAAACCGCCGATGCCGGCGCCCGCCGCACGGATGCGCTCCGCGAGGTTGCCCTGCGGCACGAGCTCCAGCTCGATCTCGCCCGCGCGGTACAGCGCGTCGAACACCTGCGAGTCGCTCTGGCGCGGGAACGAACAGATGATCTTGCGCACCTTCTTCGCCTTCAGCAGCGCCGCGAGGCCCGTCTCGCCGTTGCCTGCGTTGTTGTTGACGATCGTCAGGTCGCGCGCGCCCTGTTCGATCAGCGCGTCGATCAGCTCGGACGGCATGCCGGCCGTGCCGAAGCCGCCGATCATGATTGTCGCGCCATCGTGGACGTCGGCAACCGCCGACTGAAGCGATTCGAAAATCTTGTTGACCATGTCTCTTCCTGATGCGAACCCGCGGCTCGTGCGCGGCCTGTCGAGAGGACACGCGTGCCGCGTGCCGCGCCGGAGGCCGTCGTGCGACCCTCGGCTTTTGTTCGCTAATCGAACTTAGATTCGATTAGCGAACGATGGGCCGATCATAGAGTCGCGCACAGCGCCTTGTCAAGGCGGGTTGCCTCGGGGGGCGTCGCGTCGTCGAACGGCAAGCCGACGTAGTTTTCGGCGAGCGATTGCGCGGCGGCCCGCGAACGCGTCACGTATTTCAACTCGGCAAACTTCAGGCGATTGACGAACGGCGAGTCGTCCGGCGACGCATGCAGCATGTTCGTCATGAAGTAAGAGAAGTGCTCGGCGCGCCACACGCGCTCGAGGCAGGTCGCCGAATAGCGCTCGAGCGGCGTCGCGTCGCCCGTCCGGTAGCGCGCGCCGAGCGCCCGGGACAGCGCGCGGACGTCGGCCACCGCGAGGTTCATCCCCTTCGCGCCGGTCGGCGGCACGATGTGCGCGGCGTCGCCGGCGAGGAACAGGCGGCCGTGCTGCATCGTCTCGGATACGAAACTGCGCATCGGCGTCACGCTCTTCTGCGTGATCCGGCCCTCGGTCGGCGTCCAGCCGGTGTCGTTCGAGAAACGCGTGTGCAGTTCGTCCCAGATCCGTGCATCGGACCATTCGGCGAGGTCTTCATCCGGCTTGCACTGCAGGTACAGGCGCGTGACCGTCGGCGAGCGCATCGAGAACAGCGCGAAACCGTTGTCGTGATGCGCGTACACGAGTTCGTCGAGCGACGGCGCCGCATCGGCGAGGATACCGAGCCACGCGAACGGGTAGACGCGCTCGAACGTGTTCAGCCGCTCGGCGGGAATCGTCTGGCGCGCGATGCCGTGGAAGCCGTCGCAGCCGGCGATGTAATCGCAGTCGATGCGGTCCGCGCGGCCGTCCGCGTGCTTGAACGTGACGAACGGGTGCTCGCTTTCGACGCCGTGCAGCGCGACGTCGCTCACTTCGAAGTGCATCTGATGGCCGTGCTCGACACCGGCCGCAATCAGGTCGCGCACCACTTCATGCTGGCTGTAGACGGTGATCGCGCGCCCGCCGGTCAGTCCGGACAGGTCGATGCGGTGGCGCTGGCCATCGAACAGCAGTTCGATGCCGTGATGTTCGAGCCCTTCGCGGCGCATCCGCTCGCCGAGGCCGGCTTCGTTCAGCGTGTCGACCGTGCCCTGCTCCAGCACGCCGGCACGGATGCGGTTCTCGCAGTATTCGCGCGAACGCGCTTCGACGAGGATGGAATCGACGCCTTGCAGGCGCAGCAGATGGGACAGCAGAAGGCCGGACGGACCGGCGCCGATGATCGCGACTTGGGTGCGCATTGTTCGTCTCCTGAACATTAATTCGAATCGTCGAACACATTTGAGCGCTTTCCCGACTATGCGGCAACGCGATTCAGGAGATATGTTGTATACGTTTTGAAGATACCGGCCCCGGCGATGGACCCGCTCGACCTGAACCTGATTCCCTATCTCGTCGCGCTCGACGACACGCGCAACGTGAGCCGCGCGGGCGACCTGCTCGGCGTGAGCCAGCCGCGCGTGAGCACGGCGCTCGGCCGGCTGCGCGAGTACTTCGGCGATCCGCTGTTCGTGCGCACGTCGCGCGGGATGGAGCCGACGCCGCGCGCGCTCGCGCTGCTGCCGGCCGCCCGCGATGCGCTCGCGCAGATCGAGCGCGGCCTCGTCGCGCCGCACGACTTCGACCCGGTCGCGAGCACGCATACGTTCTCGATCGCGCTGTCGGACGTCGGCGAGATCGTGTTCCTGCCGAAGCTGCTGCAGGCGTTCGCGACGCTTGCGCCGCACGCGAACCTGCGTTCGGTCTCGCTCGCGCACGACGAAGTCGGACGCGGCCTCGAAGCCGGGTCGATCGATCTCGCGGTCGGCTACTTCCCCGATCTCGACGGCAACAACTTCTTCCAGCAGCGGCTGTTCACGCACCGGTTCGTCTGCCTGATGCGGCGCGGCCATCCGTTCGAGCAGACGCCGCCGTTCACGGTAGAGCAGTTCCTCACATGTGGCCACGCGGTGGTGCGCGCGGAAGGTCGCAGCCAGGAAGTGCTCGAGAAATATCTGGCGAAGCAGCGCATGCAGCGCCGCGCGGTGCTCGAAACGCCGCACTTCATGAGCCTGCCGTTCATCCTGAGCCGCACCGACCTGATCGCGACGGTGCCGCACGCGATCGGCTATGCGTACGCGGCCGAGCACGCGTTCATCGTGCCCGTCGAGCCGCCGCTCGCGCTGCCGCGCTTCGACCTGAAACAGCACTGGCATCGCAAGTACCACAACGACCCGCGCACCGCATGGCTGCGCGGCGTCGTCGCGTCGCTGTTCAACGACGAGCAGGACGAATGGCCGAAGTGATAAACGGCGAGCGGCGGCCCGTACGCACGACCGCCGAAAGCATGAAACAATGGCCGGATATCGGCCGCCGCAGGCGGCCTTCGATGGAGCCACTACATGGGTAAGGGAAAGAAAACCACACCGCCTGAGCCGGTCGTCTCGCGGCCGAGCCGCGAAGAAGCAGAAGACGCCGTCCGCGTGCTGTTGCGCTGGGCCGGCGACGATCCCGCACGCGAAGGCCTGCTCGATACGCCCGCACGCGTCGTGCGCGCATACGAACAGTTCTTCGCCGGCTATGCGCTGGAGCCGCGCGACATCCTCGCGCGCACGTTCAGCGAAGTCGACGGCTACGACGAAATGATCGTGCTGAAGGACATCCGCTTCGAGAGCTACTGCGAGCACCACATGGTGCCGATCATCGGCCGCGCGCACGTCGCGTATCTGCCGAACCATCGCGTGGTCGGCATCTCGAAGCTCGCGCGCCTCGTCGACGCATTCGCGAAGCGCTTGCAGATCCAGGAAAAGATGACCGTGCAGATCGCCGACACGCTGTTCGACGTGTTGCAGCCGAAGGGCGTCGGCGTGATCCTCGAAGCCGCGCACCAGTGCATCTCGACGCGCGGCGTGCACAAGCCGGGCGTCGAGATGGTCACGTCGCGCATGCTCGGCACGTTCCGCACCGATCCGTCGACGCGTCGCGAATTCCTGTCGATCGTCGCGAATCCTTCCTCGGTCAACCTGACGAATACCTGATGGAGCAGACGAAGCAGACGGCGCACGCGCCCGTCGTGCTCGTGACCGGCGCCGCGCGCCGGGCCGGGCGCGCGTTCGCCGAGTATTTCGCCGCGCACGGCTATCGCACCGCGGTGCACTACGACCGTTCGGCCGATGCCGCGCAGGCCGCCGCGCGAACGATCGCCGAACGCGGGCACGATTCGGTCGCGCTGCAGGCCGACCTGTCCGACGCCGCGCAGATCACCGCGCTGATCGACCAGGTGTATGCGCGCTTCGGGCGCCTCGACGTGCTGGTCAACAACGCGTCGGTGTTCTGGCAGGACCATTTCCCGAGCTTCGATCTCGCGGCGTTCGACCACGCGTGGGCCGTCAACTGCCGCGCGCCGATCCTGCTCACGCGCGCGTTCTACGAACGGGCCCGCGCGGCCGGCACGCAGGGCGTCGTCGTGAACGTGGTCGACCAGAAGATCAAGGAAAACTTTCACCGCGACCATTTCAGCTACACGGTCGCGAAGGCCGCGCTCGGCAACCTCACGCAGATGCTCGCGCTGTCGTCCGCGCCGGTGCTGCGCGTGAACGCGGTGTTCCCGGGGCTGATGCTGCCGAGCGACGACCAGACGCAGGCCGACTTCGAACACGCGAGCCGCGCGTCGACGCCGCTCGCGCGCATCGCGGGCCCCGACGACGTCGCGAGCGCGATCCTGCTGCTGACGGGCAATGCGTACAACGGGGTGGATTTCGTCGTCGATGCGGGCCAGAACCTGATCCGCGTCGATCAGGACGTGCTGTACAAGCACCGCTCGCCGGACGGCAAGCACTGACGCTTCGATGAACGAAGGCGGCTGCACGCCGCCTTCGCGCGCCGGAGCGGGCGGGCTTCGCGCCGCTCCCGCCCGATCGCGCCCGACGGTGGGCCGGCCGCCAATCCATTGCGCGTCATGCCGCCGCGTTGCACAGAACGACGCCCGCGCATTCGCCCGCCGCCTCGTTACGGCTTCTCGGCGCTGCCGCCCTCGCGAATCTTGCCCTGCGCGACGCTCGTGCCGGGCGGCACGCTGTGCGTGAGCCACACGTTGCCACCGATCACCGAGCCGCGCCCGATCGTCACGCGGCCGAGAATCGTCGCGCCCGCATAGATCACCACGTCGTCCTCGACGATCGGGTGTCGTGCATTGCCCTTCACCAGCGCGCCTTCGCCATCCGCCGGAAAACTCTTCGCGCCGAGCGTGACGGCCTGGTACACGCGCACGCGCTCGCCGATGATCGCGGTTTCGCCGATCACGACACCGGTGCCGTGGTCGATGAAGAAGCTCGGGCCGATCCGCGCGCCCGGGTGAATGTCGATGCCGGTGGCCGAGTGCGCGATTTCATTGATGAACCGCGCGAGCAGCGGCACACCAAGCTGGTGCAGCGCGTGCGCGAGCCGATGGTGCATCATCGCGAACACGCCGGGATAGCACAGCAGGATCTCGGTGATGTGCTGCGCGGCCGGATCGCCCGCGTAGGCGGCCTGGATGTCGCTGACGAGCAGCGCACGGATCGCCGGCAACTGCCGGCCGAATTCACGCGCGATCTCGAACGCGCGTTCGTCGAGCTCGGCGAACGGCGTATCGACATGCTCGGGCAGAAACGGCAGCGCGCGGCGAATCTGCTCGGACAGGACGCGCAGCGTGCTTTCGAGCGTGTGGCCGACGTAGTAGTCGACGCTTTCGTCGGTCAGGTCGGGCGCGCCGTAGTGCGTCGGAAACATCGACGCGCGCAGGCCGGTCACAATCTTGCAGATTGCATCGCGCGACGGCAGTTCGCGGATGCCGCGCGGATGGCGCGTGCGATGGAGTTCCTCGCGCGATTCGCGCAAGCCGGCGACGATTTCTTCGAGGCCCCACTGACGGGCGGGTGATGTCGACATAGACCAATGCGGGCAGCCGCGCGCGGTTGCACGGCCGCTAATAAAGTGACGGGTTCCGCAAGATTACCGCGTTTTTTGTCCGGGAGCGGCACCCCGCGGATCGCGCCGGACCGCCGACGCCGCACGAGCGTGACGGCGTCACATCGAGATGCTGCTCGCGTCGATCCAGCGAACGGCCCAGTCGCGCGCGTGCGCGATCGCGTCGCCTTCGTCGTTGAACTGGAGGTCGATCGGAAAAAACCGGTTCGCCACGAGCTCTCCGTCGCTCGATCGGGAGATCACGACGTAGGGCTTGAACGAACCGTCACTGGCGCGTGCGGGCGCGCAATTCAACAGATAACCGCGGTGCGTGAAGGCAGTAGTCGCTTGCATGAGTCCGCCACCTCTAGTCCCTTGCTTTGTTGTTCGCTACCCGTCTTTAAGGGTGCTGCGGCGCCCCGGCGCGGGCAGAGGCGGCGAGACTTCATCCCCTGTCGCCGCTTCGCAGGAAAAGAATCATACTCTGTAGAAAACGCGTCTTCTAGCTGAAATAAATCATGACAAATCAGTGCGCGTCGCGCGACCGCGGCGATCGCCCGCGCGCCTTTTCCCGTCGTGCCCGGAACGGGATTTGCTTCGATCCGGAGCGTGTCGCCGCCAGGAGAGCCGCGATGGAACCATCCGCTCAAACACGCCGTGCGCATCCGCGCAGCATCGAACTCGACAACGACGACACGCATGACAGCACGGTCGACACCGACGGCAAGCACCGCGAAGCGGCGCGGCTTGCCGGGGTCGGGCCGATTTCGCCCGACCAGGTCACGCGCAGCAACGCGTCGCTCGTCAATGCGATGCCGGAAGCCGGTGACGGTTTCGCCGGTTTCGACAGCCGCCCCGACGGCAACCATCCGGCGTTCGCGCTGCGCGCCGGCTATGTGGTGATCGAGAAAGGCTTCGACGCGCCGTCTGCAGGCGACACGCCGTTCGGTCCCGTTCACCGGATGTACGGCAGCGCGTACTGGCCCGGCCACGGCCGACGGCCGGAGCGCGTCATCGAGTTGACCGTCGTGCCGGGATAGCCGGCGCGCCGTTTGAATCGATCGTTCGTGTGGGAACCGCCACCGGTCGACGACGATGATCGATGACGGTGCATTCTCGCGCGCGACCGGACCGCGCGCCGACACGCGCTCGCACGATGCCGCGATGAACGATTCCGCGTATTGGCATCGGGAGTTGCAATCATGCATGCCGCGCATCGTGTCGACGCACATGCGTTGACCGAAGTCATGGCATCACGGCGCGATTGCGATTGAATGGCGATACGTACGGCGCATCGGCATGACTGACGGGCCGGGTCGATGCGCGCGCATGCGTTTTCGCCGACGACGCAGCCGACCCACACGACGCGCATCACGCGATGCGGCATGCGCCGCGTGCATGGCCACGCACGGCCGGCGCAGACAGCACGGCCGCGCCGCACGGCGCGCGCCTCGCTGCACGATCGCGGCCGTTGGTTTACCCTGCCTCGCAGCGTTGCGCATTGCCCGGCCCGCTCGGCCATCCGGCCGACTTCGTTTCAACCCGCCATTCGGAGACACTATGTACAAGCGTATTCTGGTTGCCGTCGACGGCAGCGACACGTCCCGCCATGCGTTCGACGCCGCGCTGGCGCTCGCGAAAGCGCACGGCGCGGAGCTGCAGCCTTTCTACGTCGTCGAGAACGCCGCGATCTACTACAACGTGCCCGGTTACGATCCGTCCGTGCTGCGCGATCAGCTCGTCGCGCAGGGCAACGCGCTCGCGCAGGATTTCGCGAAGCTGATGCAGGCCGCCGGCGTGAAAGGCGAAACGCGGCTGAACGAAGCGACGTCGCTCAATGACGTATCGTCGCTGATCCTCGACGGCGCGAAAGCGTTCGGCGCCGATCTGCTCGTGCTCGGCACGCACGGCCGCCGCGGCTTCCGCCGCCTCGTCCTCGGCAGCATCGCCGAACAATGCGTGCGTCACGCGACGCTGCCGGTGCTGCTGATCCCGGCGGCCGCCAACGCGGACGAGCCGGCTGCCTGAGCGGCGTTCGGCACGCGCGGCCGGTCGCGACGTTTTGTCACCCGACAGCGGCAACTTGCGGTGGGACAATGATTTCGTCGATCCAACGCTGGAGTAAACGATCATGCTGACGCCCGTCGCCACCCGCCCCGCCGCCGTGCCCCATACCGGTAGCTGGGCTCCCCGCCAGGCCGCACACTGCTCGTCGTGCGCGATGCGGCACCTGTGCATGCCGCAGGGTCTGGCGCCCGAAGCGCTCAGCCGCCTCGAGTCGGTCATCTGCGCGGCACGCCCGGTCAAGCGCGGCGAAGCGCTGTTCCGCGAAGGCGACGCATTCGACAACCTGTACGCAGTGCGCTCGGGTTCGCTGAAAACCGTCGCGACGCGCCATGACGGCCGCGAACAGGTCACGGGCCTGCATCTCGCCGGCGAAGCGCTCGGCCTCGACGGCATCTGCGACGATACGCACCCGCGCACCGCGGTCGCGCTGGAAGACAGCTCGGTCTGCGTGATTCCGTACAGCGCGCTCAAGGCGCTGTGTTCGGAAGCCGGCTCGATGCAATTGCGCATGCACAAGCTGATGAGCGAACAGATCGTGCGCGAAACATCGCAAACGATGCTGCTCGGTTCGCTGAATGCAGAAGAGCGCGTCGCCGCTTTCCTGCTCGACGTGTCGTCGCGCTACCTGAAGCGCGGCTACTCGCCGTCGGAATTCAACCTGCGAATGACGCGCGAGGACATCGGCAGCTATCTCGGCATGACGCTCGAAACGGTCAGCCGCACGCTGTCGAAATTCCAGAAGCGCGGCCTGATCGAAATGCAGGGCCGTCACGTGCAGATCGTCGACTTCGACGGCCTGCAGCACGTCTGACACCGCACGGCGCGCACGTCGCGCGCGCCGCCTGCATCACGTCGCCGGTCAATCGAGAAACAGCGCGGCGCGCGCCTTCAGCGCGGCGCTGAAATCGTCGAGCCAGCCGATCGACAAACGCCAGCTCTGCCAGTACAGATCGATGTCGATGGTTCGTCCGCGCGACATGTCGATCAATTCACCCGCCGCCAGCTGGCGGTCGACCATCCGGTCCGGGCACATCCCCCATCCCAATCCCGTTTCGCATGCGCGTAGATAGCCTGCGACGTGCGGTATCCAGTGCTGCGGCGGATCGAGATCCGCACGCGTCACGCGCCGGATGAAACGCGCCTGCAACCCATCCTTCGGATTGAACATCACGCACGGCGCGCGGCGCAGCGCATCACGCGTGATCCCGGCGTCGAAATAGCGTGCATAAAACGCCGGCGAGCACACCGCGCGATAGCGGATCCTCCCGAGCCGCTCCGACCGGCATCCCTGGATCGGCTCGGCCTGCGCGGTCACCGCGCCCTGCACGCTGCCGTCGCGGATGCGCGAGGCCGTGTAATCCTGATCGTCGATCACGAGATCGAGCAGCGTCTCGCGCGCGGTGCAGAACGGCCCGACCGCGTCGATGAACCACGTCGCGACGCTGTCGTCGTTGACGGCCACGCGCAACGTCGGCCACGCGCTCGCGATCTGGCCCGGCAATGCGGGCATCCGGCCGCCCAGTTCGGCTTCCAGCAGCTGCACGCGTTCGGTATGCCGGCACAGCAACGCGCCCGACGTGGTCGCGACACACGGCTGCCCACGCTTGACGAGCACGCTGCCGACCCGTTCCTCCAGCAGCTTCACGCGCTGCGACACAGCCGACGGCGTGACGTTCAGCTCCTTGGCCGCCCGCTCGAACGAACCGTGCCGGATCACGGCCGCGAGGGCATCGAGCAACGCGTAGTCGAGCATTAGATTTCCTTAATCTGCATTAGGTGATTTAGCTTCTCTTATTCCTGTGCTGACCGCAGACTAGCGCTACCCGATTCATTCGTCTACTGCTTCCACGGCTGTCCCCCTCATGAACTGGCTCGCTTTTTCCCACGGCGCCGCACTGTGCGCGTCGCTCATCGTCACCATCGGCGCGCAGAACGCGTTCGTGCTGCGCCAGGGCATCATGCGCTCGCACGTCGGCAAGATCGTGCTGCTGTGCGCGGTGTCCGACATGATCCTGATCGGCGCGGGGGTCGGTGGCGCTTCGGTGCTTGTCGAGCGCTATCCGACTTTCGTCCATGCGGTGCTGTACGTCGGCCTCGCGTATCTCGCGTGGTTCGGCATCAACGCGCTGCGCCGTGCGTTCAAGCCGAGCCACGACACGCTCGACGTGCGCGGCGACGCGGTCGCGCCGCCGCCGCAGGGCGCGCTCGCGATCGTGCTGATGACGCTCGCGTTCACGTGGCTCAATCCGCACGTGTATCTCGACACGTTCCTGCTGATCGGCACGGCTGGCGCGCGCGAGCCGGAAGGCGCGCGGCTCGCGTTCGCGATCGGCGCGATGACGGTCAGCATCGTGTGGTTCCTCGGGCTCGGCTATGGCGCGCGATTGCTGGCGCCGTGGTTCCGCAAGGCGGTCGCGTGGCGCGTGCTGGATGGCGCGATCGGCGGCATGGTGCTGTTCCTCGCGGCGGTGCAGTTACGCTGACCGAAAACCCGTCTGCGCACGGGCGGCCGCCTGCCGCCCGGCTTTCCCTCCGCGTCGGCGCCACGCCGGCGCAACCTGCGTGATTCCCGTCGCGCACGTCGCCGCAAAAATTCGCTCCCGATCCAACGCAGCCGCACGGAGTACGCACGCAGCGGACACGGTCTCCGCCATCTGCCGCAAGCCGTCCATCATCACGGCGTTACTGCGCCTGCACGAATCGAAACGATCGGCGAGAATGTCCAGTGTCCCGCGACCACGGCGGAACCGCACCACGCATCCTGCCATCCCGCCGCGATCGCCTCGACCCATCCCGCAGTTCAATCCCGTTACCCGCAGTTATCGGAGAGGAACATGGCACATCGCACCCTCGGTACATCCAGCATCCAGGTTTCGCCGCTCGCGTTCGGCGGCAACGTCTTCGGCTGGACCGTCGACGAGAACGCATCGTTCGCGTTGCTCGACGCGCTCGCCGACACCGGCATCAACTTCATCGACACGGCCGACGTCTATTCCGCCTGGGCGCCCGGCAACCACGGCGGCGAATCGGAAACGATCATCGGCAAGTGGCTGAAGCGCTCCGGCAAGCGCGAGCAGGTCGTGATCGCGACCAAGGTCGGCCTGCTCGGCACGCGCGCGGGGCTGTCGAAAGACAATATCCTGAAGGCCGTCGACGATTCGCTGCGCCGCCTGCAGACCGACTACATCGATCTGTATTTCTCGCACCGCGACCTGGCCGACACGGCCCCGCTCGAAGAAACGCTCGGCGCCTATCAAACGCTGATCGACGCGGGCAAGGTGCGCATCATCGGCGCATCGAACTACAGCGGCGCACGCCTGCGCGAAGCCGCCGCCATCAGCGCGCGCGACGGGCTGCCCGCCTATCAGGTCATTCAGCCCGAGTACAACCTGCTCAACCGCGCCGACTACGAACGCGATCTCGAACCGGTCGTGCGCGACCTGAAGCTCGGCGTCGTCAACTACTACGCGCTCGCGAGCGGGTTCCTGTCGGGCAAATACCGCAGCGAGGCCGACCTGAAGAAGAGCGTGCGCGGCGATCGCGTCGCCGGCTATCTGAACGAACGCGGCCTGCGCATCCTCGCGGCGCTCGACGCCGTGTCCGCGAAGCACGGCACGCAGCCGGCCGCGATCGCGCTCGCATGGCAGATCGCGCGGCCGACGATCACCGCGCCGATCGCGAGCGCGACGTCGCTCGCGCAGCTCGCGCTGCTCGGCGAAGCGATCCGCGTCACGCTCGATCAGGACGACATCCGCCGGATCGACGAAGCCAGCGCGCCGTGAAGGTTCATTGACCACGAGTCTATTCCTGCTCAGATGCCGCCTTTCTCCGTTGCTCAAGGCGAACTGCTCTGGCTGCCTGATAGCGGGGAAGTAGCACCGCAATTTGTTGGGCTAAGTAACAGCATGCGTCGATGATCAGCATTATCAAACCTTCGAGCGTCGCTATTGCTTTCTTGTCGACGTACTTGATGAGGGACTGCGCGGGGCCGCTGCGCCCCGCGTGAGCATCGTCTGCGCATCATCGAATGTTGAAAATGCGAGCATGGAAACGGCGGCGTTGAAGTAGGCGTTCCAGTCAGTCGTTCTTAGCGAGATCGCGCGCACCAGATGTATGTGCGCTTGTGAGTGCAAATGCAGGTCGCACAGTACGGCAGCGGCCAGGAACGGCAAACGGCGTGCTGTTCATGACGCTCGAGGATGAGACGGGCCAGGTCAACGTGATCCTCTGGCCGGGCTTGCTGGAGATGTTTGAAGGAAGCGCTCGGCGCCGCGCTGCTCGCGGTCTGCGGCGTGTGGCAGGCTGAAGGGAAAGTGCGACACGTGATCGCGAGCAAGCTCGTCGACAGGACCGAGTTGCTCGGCGCCCTACCGACCCCGTCGCGGGAGTTTTGCTGAATCTTCGTTCTGCCCCGTCGCTTCATTCAAACAGAATGTGATTTTGAGAAGACTTGGCTGTTTCAATTACTGAACCGCGCCGGATCGAACTTGAGGGGAAAACTTGGTTGCCTTCTTGTTCATCATGGCTCGATTCTCTCAAGAATCCGAGCCTTCACAAAACCCGGGCGGTTCAGCGTGAGCGATGCGCGCGGCAGTGGTCGCTCGCTAATTACTGCGGAAGTGCGACGCCCGACAGTTCCTCGCACATGCGTAGGAGCTGGTCCTGTAAAACAGCATCTCGTGCCTGAGGATTCGCTGCCATGCGCTTCATGTGATAGAAGTACTCGCCTGTCACGTCGGCTCGGGGATCGTCGCCGGCGGCAAGCCAGACCTGGGTTCGATGAGCCTGGTCCATGTCGTCAGGTGCACCTGGTCCGCCCATCTTGGTTGGAACCCAACCGGGTTCCAAACTGTTGACTCGCACGTCCGTCCATCGACGCGCAACCGAAAAAGCCAGCATGGCGTCATGCAGCTTGCTCTCGGCATAGGCTTCTGAGCCGTTCCAACGGCGCTTGCGCCAAAGGACATCGTCCAGGTTGGCCTGCGCATGGTGATGCATGCCGGAACTCAGATAGACGAGACGCCGCGGACGTTGGATCAGTGCGGTGAGTATGTAGGCCGACAGCGTGTTGATCGCGAAGACGTGCGGCAGGCCGTCGCTCGTGACGCGATGCCCTTCACGGTAACCGACCGCGGCGTTATGGATTACGGCGTCGAAGTGACCCAGGGCGTTGACCTGCTCCGCGACGTTTTTGGCGCCAGCAATCGTTTCCACATCACCGACGACAACCGCCTCCGCTTGGGGCAATGCGCGCCGTGTGTCTTCTGCGCGGTCGGCATTGCGCGCGTGCAGCACAACCTTGTGCCCTTGTTGTACCAGCAGTTCGGCAGCCATCAGGCCGAGGCCAGTGGACGAACCGGAAATGAAGATGCGAGACATGTTGTTTCTCCTGAGATGAGCCGCTGGGCGCTGCCCATGCGGCGCTGATTCAAGTTTGCCGGCTGCGAGAAGCGGCCACGAGCAGGACACCTAGCAGCGCGCAGGCAGCGCCGAACAAATAGACGGCGGCATAACCGAATTGCCCGGCAATCAGGCCGGCGGCTGGCCCTGAAATGCCGTAGGCGATGTCGAGAAAGGCCACGAAGGCGCCCATCGCGCTGCCGCGATTGGCCGGCGGTACGCGCTTGAGTGCTTCGACACCCAAGGCCGGGAAAACCAGCGCGCAACCGAGGCCCGTCACCAGTGCGCCGGCAAGTGCGGTCCACTCGTTCGGCCCAAGCCACAACATCGCCTGTCCGATGGCTTCGCCCGCCAGCGACCACGCCGCGACACGATAGCCGCCCAAGCGATCAGGCAGATGCCCCAGCACGACTCGAACAAAGATGAAGCCGATGCCGAATGCCGTCATCACCAGCCCTGCATTGCCCCAGTGGCGCGCCGCGAAGTACAACGAAGCGAACGCCGTGAGGCCGGACAGTCCTACGCCCTGCAGCATCAGTCCAAGCCCTTCCCGCCAGATCCGATTGACCACGCGATAGAACGGCAGTCGCACACCGCCGGGGGACAAATACGCGGTTGAGCGTAATGTGATCAGCGCGGCAAGAACCGGCGCCACGATGCAGGCGATCATCGCGGCCGCCAAGCCATGCCTTTGATACAGCGCCATGCCGACGGGTGCACCGATGGACAGGGCGGCGAACATCGCGATGCCGGTCCAGGACATCGACATGCCGGCGCGCTGAGGCCCAACCGACGCAATCGCCCAGGACACGCAACCCGTGACGAACTGGCTTTCACCGAAGCCGGCCATGAGACGACCGGCCACCACGATGCCCAGGCTCGTGGTGGGCGACAAGCCGGGCACGGACGCCACCAGATACAGGAACCCCGCCAACGCGGAAATGACAGCGCCTTGTAGCGCGGAACGCTTGCCGCCTTGATGGTCGACCACCCGTCCGGAGTAGCCGCGAGTGAGCACGGTCGCGACGAACTGAACGCCGATCACCAGGCCCACGACCAGGTTGCTGAAGCCAAGATGGCCGTGAACGAACAGCGGAATGACCGGCAATGGCAGGCTAACTGCCAGATAGCCGCAGAACAGCGCGGCAATGATGCCCGTTGCCGGGCGCGACAGGAGTACAGGCGCCGTGTCGGCCTGCACTGCCCGCTTGTTGACGAAAGCCTGCATGGAAGCCTCCAGTGAGATGAGCATGAAAACGAGGCGGAAGGCCCGGCGCGCCGGGTGGCCCCCTGTCGTCAGGCTGCGGCGAAGAGATCCGTGCGATAGCCGCTGGCTTCGATCAGGTAGTCACGCGAGGCCGTGACATCTGCGTTGAGCTTGGCCAGGTCGACGCCGATCAGTTGGCCTGCACGCTTGCGCAGTTGGCCGGCCACCATCACGGTGTCCACGTCAGCCCGCTCGACAGCCTGCACAATCGTCCCGACTGCGTTGGTCACCGGGAAAACGGCCACCCCGTTGGTACGGACCATGATGATGTCGGCCTGCTTGCCCGGCGTCAGGGTGCCGATCTGGTCTTCCAGCCCGGCCGCGCGAGCGCCATTGACCGTTGCAGCCTTCAGCACCGCTTCGACGGAAATCGGCGTAGGCGCGGCGGCTTCGCCACGGAAACGCCGGTAGCGCATGGCCGAACGCTGTTGTCCGAACAGCGCGTGCATCTCTCCGAACATGTCGCTGCCGAATGCCGTATCGAGGTCGATTCCCAGCGCCGGGGTCAGGCCGTGGTCCACGGCCTGCTGATAGGCGAAGGTTTCGTCGTCGAAGCCGAACAGTGCGTCCGAACGCGGGTTGACCGTGACGTTCACGCCTGCATCGGCCAGCAGCTTCCATGTCTCCTGCGGAACGCGCGTGCAGTGATTGAAGATGTTGTGCGTGCCCAGCACGCCCGGCTTCGCGAATTCCGGGCCAAGCTTCGCCAGATCACCGATGAACTCGGTCAGGATGCGCATATCCAGTTCGCGTGCGACCTTCCACCAGTCCAGATTGAGCTGGCCGAACAGGCCCACGCGCACGAGGCTGCCTGCGTTGTTCCAATTGTGCGCGAGCCGTTGCAGGTCGCCCGGCAAGTGCGCGGCGGAGGCTTTTTTGTC
The DNA here is from genome assembly GCF_002223255.1 of Burkholderia sp. AU17457. Lineage (NCBI taxonomy): Bacteria > Pseudomonadati > Pseudomonadota > Betaproteobacteria > Burkholderiales > Burkholderiaceae > Burkholderia > Burkholderia sp. AU17457. Next base: position 407,499 of record NZ_NKFB01000006.1, on the reverse strand, counting down.
CATCGCCGCGCCGACCATGTGCAATGCACGGATGCCGGTCGTTGCGAGGGCATCGAGCGCGGCATCCGTGTGCTCCGGGCTGCGCGAATTGTGGCTGGCATCGATGATCGTGGTAATGCCGGCATCCAGCGAGGCGGCGGCCGTGAGCTGCGTGCTCAGATACATGTCCAGCGGGCGGTAGTGCGCGCCCAGCTGCTCGGCAACCACATCGATGTAGGCGAACAGATCGTCCACGTTCGGCATCATGCGGCGCATCACGCCGAGCCACATGTGATGATGGGCATCGACCAGGCCCGGCATGACGATATGGCCCGCGGCGTCAATGACTTGGGCATCATCCGCTTGCAAGGCAGCGCCGACCGCGGCGATGCGACCGTCCTGGACCAGGACGTCGCCCACGGCGAGATTGGGAACCTTGGCATCCAGCGTCAGGATGGTGCCGCCTTTGAAAAGAGTGCGCTGCGCAGTCATGGAATGCTCCTTGGAAGTTGCGGTGGACCAGTCGCCACGAGGTCCGCTCGGTGGGTGTTGTCCCAAGGAAAACCGCGGTTCGTAACGTCACGGTTCACACGATAGGTTGCGCGCCATCTTTGATAAAGGTAGATTCATTCACATTATCTTTGCTAAAACTCAAAGATGGAGGTGTGATGAATTTCGACGGACGATTGCTGTCCGGAATGAGTGTGCTGGCCGCGGTAGTCGAGGCCGGCAGCTTCAGCCGCGCAGGCGCAGTGTTGGGACTGTCGGCCTCTGGCGTGAGCAGATCGATAGACCGGTTGGAGGAAAGGCTCGGCGTGCGTTTGCTGAATCGCACGACGCGCACCCTGCACCTCACGAGCGAGGGCAAGAGCCTATATGAACGCGCTGTACCGCACCTCGAGGGCATCGAGGAGGCGGCCAGCTATGTTTCGGGTGCCGCCGTCTCAGTGCGCGGAGCATTGCGGGTCAGCTTGAACCCGATCTTTGCCCGCTATGTCCTGGCGCCGAAACTCCCCCTCCTGCGCGAACGCCATCCGAGTCTTGAGCTGACGATCGTGCAGCAACCGGACGTTGGCGATTTGGTGACCGAGGGCATCGATGTTGCGGTGCGCTTCGGGCCGCAGCCGCCGTCAACCATGACATCACGACTGCTGCTCCAGACGCGCGTACTGACCGTGGCGTCCCCGGAATATCTGGCGCGGCGTGGCCGGCCCAAGCGACCGGAAAAGCTCCTCGATCACGAGTGCATCCAATACATCGATCCGCGTCGTGGCAGGCCGTTCTCATGGGAATTCCATCGCGGACGGGAAGTACTGCCGGTCGATACCCGCGGCCATTTGACTACGACCGATGTAGATTTCATGGTTCAAGCCTGTGTGAACGGCGCCGGCATTGCTCAGGTGCTTGCCCTCAATGTCGCGCATCTGATCGCCGACGGGTCGTTGATCGAGTTATTCCCGGAGTGGCCAGGCGAAACTTACCCGTTGTATGTCACCCGTCCATCGCGCCGGCTGGCGCCTGCAGCGGTCGAAGCTTTCCTGGATTTCTGCTCAGAGATCTGTGCGAACGTGGCAGGGGCCTAAGCCGGTTCTGGCAAATATTTCTACAGCCATTGGTATCACTAAGAAGGCTTCGATCGTCGCCTGCCAATCTGCCGTGACACCCCACCGCTACGCACTCTTGTGGCGAGCTGCTGCCCCAGCCGCTGCTCGATAACGGTAACGGGCTGGGCGCCTTGACCTTTCGGGCTGAAATCAAGGATGCGCCCCAGCGCACGGACTTCCTTGTCCGAACATGGGTGGCCGAGCGTCGCGGGCAACGGGTCTGCCTCACACGCAGCCTGCTTGCGACGCTGAACGTGCGCAAACTGAGGCAGGTCGTGAAGGTGGGGTGGGAAAAACGATAGCTTGGCCGCAGTTCGCCCCTGAGCTCGCCCAATTGCTTGATCTCCGCGATAAGCTGGATTCGGCAATGAGGAACCAAGCTAGAAAGGCACGCCTCGGCCTGTTACGTGGTCCTAGCAGAAGACATCCCAGCCATTTTTACGACTTCCTTCAACAGCTGTCGCAGCGGCACACGACTTCGTACCAAGATGACTTCTGGCGCAGGCAATCTTGCAGGGGGCTGATTCCGGCATGACATTCCGTCTGCCGAATCGAGCGAACGACATTCGCACCGAATTCGTCCGGCATGCAGCCACGCGGGTCGACTCGTCTCGAGCGCCGAGTCACACGATCTCATTCCACAGGAGAAATTGCATCGAGACGAAAGCTGCTCTTTACGAATGGCGACGCAATGACCACGTGGCTGACATATTTTTCGATGCCGATATCACGTTTCAACAGCCCCTCCATCACGTCACGGAAGTGGTCGACGTCGCGCGTAACGACCTTGAGCAGATAATCGTAGCCCCCCGTAGCGTGATGGCACTCCATGATCTCGTCGATATCGGCGATGGCGTCAATAAAACGCACGAAGTCGTCACGACGATGGTCGGTGAGCGTGATCTTGGCAAACACGATTTGAAACCCGCCGATCTTCTCGATCCGCACTGTTGCGCCGTAGCCCGTAATGAATCCCGCGTTCTCGAGCCGCTTGACGCGCGTCAGGCACGGGCTGGCCGAAAGCCCGACGGCGTCGGCCAGCTCCACGTTGGTCATGCGACCGTCACTCTGCAACTCGGCCAGAATGCGCAAGTCCAGCCGGTCAAGTGTGCAATCCGCTTTCATTTCCGCCCTGCCGTCGTTCCGTACGGTTAACTCTGAACGCGTGTCTTCAAGCTGCCGCCAAGACGAATAGTATCCCAACCGTTCGAACGAAAATACCGTCATCTTGCGGTCTGTCCCCGCTGTTTGGCATCGCACGTCCCACACCGCAGAAGCTGCCGCTGGCCCACTCGAAAACGCGTCAAATCTTGTTTTTTGCGCCGAGAAATTCGGCTGAATAGCACAGTCGCTCCTGCTTAAATTTCACGTACCGACGTTGCCATCGACGCCTGTCCGAACGGGCGCGCGGCACCGTCTCCGTTCAAGGGTCCCTCAGAGGGATTCGCTACTCATCGAGACTGACGACATGATCGACTTCGAGCCGAAGTTCATAACTTTCGATTGCTACGGCACCCTCGTCCACTTCCGAATGGCCGAGACGGCTCGGGAAATCTACGGCAATCGTCTTCACGGCGACGCGATGGAAAACTTCGTGAAGCTCTTCGCCGCCTATCGTCGCGACGAAGTGCTTGGTGCATGGAAACCCTTTCACGACGTCGTCGTCAATTCGGTGCGCCGCACGTGCGAACGCACCGGCGTGACCTTCGTCGAACGCGAGGCCGAACAGTTCTATCTGGCTGTGCCGTCGTGGGGACCGCATCCGGACGTGCCGGAAGGGCTCGCGCGCCTTGCGAAGAAATACAGGCTGGTCGGTCTGAGCAACGCGGACAACTCGCAGATCATGAGCAACATCGAGAAGCTCGGCGCGCCGTTTCATGCGGTCATCACCGCGGAAGACGCCGGCGCTTACAAGCCGCGGATGCAAGGATTCGAATACATGTTCAGGAAGCTCAATGTGCAGCCGCACGAAATCCTGCACGTCTCGTCCAGCCCGCGTTACGACCTGATGACCGCACACGACCTCGGTATCGTCCATAAGGCCCATGTGCTGCGCGGCCATGAGCCGGAAGCGCCGGAATACGGCTACACGCCCGTCAGGAGCATCATCGAATTGGCCGAGCATCTCGGCTTGTGAGCCGATCACGCCACCCCGGCTCCGACGATTGCCGTGGGCCCGCATCGCGCTGCTCCAATGATGCCGTTCTGCAGGCTGATCGCTCGACAACCATGTTCCGCACTACTGTCGTCCACTTCTCAAACTCGGAGTTGCTGTTGTCCACGTCCCCTGTTGCCGGCGGCACGAACCGTGCAGCCCCGGCTGCCGCCGATACACTGCCGGGTAGCGGCCTGTCGGTGGGCTTCACGCGTCTGGACGAATCGGACGCGATCGCTATCACACACCGCATGTACGGCATTGACGGATCAGCAACGAGATTCTCGACCGAGAAGGACGACACCTTTCGCATCGATGCTCGTGATGGCGCGCGGTACGTACTCAAAGTCTCCAACCCCGGTGAGACGGCTGAAGAGCTTGACCTGCAGGTCGCCGCGATGCGGCACGTCGGCGCGGTCGCCCCGCAGTTGCCGGTGCCGCGCGTGATACCTGGTACAGAGGGGCAGTTTGTCTTACCGCTCGCGTTACCGGCCCATCCGCATCGGACGGCGAGGCTCTACAGCTTTCTCGACGGTATGCCGCTCGACAAGCTGCATTCCGCCATGGTCAATTATTACGAGATCGGCGAAGTTCTGGCGCAGTTGCAACTGGCCCTCGCCAGCTTTCGTCATCCAAACGAGCGCCGGGTACTCGCGTGGGACGTCAAGCACTTGTCGAGCCTAGCAGGATTGCAGGCCCATATCGCCGACCCGTTGCATCGCTCGCTGATCGAGCAGGCATTCACCCGCTTTGCGACGATCGAGCCCGCATTGCGGGGCTGTCGCACGCAGGTCGTACATAACGACTTCAACCGCTCGAACATCGTCGCAAATCCTGGCGGCCCGCGGTTCGTCAACGGGATCATCGACTTCGGGGACACCGTGCACACCGCGGTCGCCATCGACGTCGCCACCGCGGTAATGAACCAGTTTCCGCTCGACTTCGACGCCGACGCGCCGCACGATCTGTTCACTCAGGCGCGTGAGCTCCTGCATGGCTATCTCGCGCACGCTCAATTGAGCGTCGACGAACTGGTCCTGATTCCGCATCTGGCCATGGCGCGCGTCGCGGCGCGCGCGTTGCTGACCTCATGGCGTGCGACGCTGTTTCCGGAAAACGAAGCCTACATCCTGCGTTTCACTCGCCCCGGATGGGAGCATCTGCGCTGGTTCATGCAGCGCGACCACGAAACCGTTTCGCGTGCCTTGCTCTGATTTCCCTTCGCCCGCTCACCTCACCTGCCCCGATTGACCTATGAACACGACATCGAAACCGACGGCGCCGGCCAACGCCGCTGATACGAGCAAAACCCCCGACGCACTGCGCGGCGACATGCCGAACGGCTTCAATCCGTCGGCGATCTCTCATCTCGACGCCGCCACGCAGACGCACATCGCTCGCCGGCTGCGGCTGCTCAGCCCGTCTTATCGACTGTTCTATGCCGAGCCAGTGAAGATTGTGCGTGGCGAGAAGGTCTATCTGTACGACGATCAAGGCAACGACTATCTCGATGCTTACAACAATGTCGTCTGCGTCGGGCATGCCAATCCGCGCATCGTCGACGCCATTGCGCGTCAGCTCTCGACGCTCTGTACGCACACCCGCTACATGCAGGAGCCGATCCTCGACTATGCCGATGCGCTGCGCGCGACGTTCAACACGTCGATTCGCGACGGTCAGATGATGTTTACCTGCACGGGATCCGAAGCGAACGATCTGGCCATGCGCATCGCAATGCACTACACCGGTAAGGCCGGCGTCATTGTGACCAGCGAGGCGTATCACGGCAACTCGCATCTCACCTCGGGATTTTCCCCGTCGCTCGGCCGCAAGGCCCTGCTCGGCCCCTATGTGCGAACGGTGCCTGCTCCGGATTCCTACCGTGTGCCTCTGTCCGAGATCGGCCAGCGCATGGCCGAGCAGGTCGCGTTGCAGATCGAGGACATCCGCCGCCACGGCGGCGGCCTGGCGGCGTTCATCGCCGACTCGTTCTTCTCGTCGGATGGCGTGTTCGCCTACCCGACCGACGTGCTCGCACCGGTAGCCGAAGTCGTACGCCGCGCCGGCGGCCTGTTTATCGCGGATGAGGTGCAGTCGGGGTTCGGGCGCAGTGGTACGCATATGTGGGGGCACGAGCGTCACTCGGTCGAGCCCGACATCGTCACGCTCGGCAAACCGATGGGCAACGGCTATCCGGTGGCCGGCCTGGTCGTGCGCCCCGAGATCGTCGCCGGATTCGGCCAGGACATGCGCTACTTCAACACGTTCGGCGGCAATTCGGTGGCCATCGCCGCCGCGCAGGCCACGCTCGACGTGTTGCGCGACGAACACGTGCTGGACAACGTGCAACGGGTCGGCGCGATCATGCTGGAGGGATTGAACATGCTGGCAAGAAAATACGAATGCATTGGCGACGTGCGCGGCACCGGCCTGTATTTCGGCGTCGAAATCGTACGCGACCGCGCTAAAAAGGACACAGACATCGCGACCGCACTCAAGATCGTCAATGGCTTGCGCCAGCGTCGCGTACTGATTTCGGCAACCGGACCGGACGCGAGCGTGCTGAAAATCCGGCCGCCGCTGGTGTTTGGAGCAAACGACGCCGACCGACTGCTGACGGAGCTGGATGCAGTACTTTCCACGCGCTAGCCAGCTGTATTCGGCATCCAGGGCAGAGTGCCGAATACGGCAGCGTATGAAATCGCTCAGACGCCCGCCTGCAGGCGGGCACGCCAAGGTCGATGTTCACGTGTTAGGTGTCCCACGTGGGCATGTTTAGCGAACGTCGCGAGATTATCGTCGGCGCCATTCCTCATGGTTACACGTCGAATATCGCTCGTGTGAACCACGTCGTCGGTCGTACATGCTTGTACTCCAAGCCTCAGTCACCGATGTCTTCCACCGGCGCGGCATACCGTGTATAAATCGCCAGGCCCCACGTCAACAATGCGGCCAACGCGAGCGACACCGACATCGCGAGCATGCCCGGCGCATACGAATGCGTCGCGTCCTTCAGCGCGCCGACCATCCACGGGCCGACGTAGCCGCCGAGGCTGCCCATCGAATTGATGAACGCCATGCCGCCCGCGGCCGCGACGCCCGTCAGATACCGTGACGGCAGGCTGTAGAACGCCGGCCGGGCCGCGCTCAGCCCGATCACCGCGAACACCATGCCGACGAGCGCGGGCAGCAGCGACGCAAACGCGACCGCGAATATCAAGCCCGCCGCCGATACCACGCATGCGAGCGCGAGATGCAGCAGGTGCCGCCCGTGACGCTCCATCAGCCGCGCCCACGCGATCATGACGACCGCCGCGACGAGATACGGCACACCCGACAGCAGCCCGACCGCAAACGCCGACAGTCCGTGCCCCTTGAGCATCAGCGGCAGCCAGATCGCGATCCCGTTGATGCCGATCCAGTAGCAGAACAGAATGCCGACCATGATCCAGACGCGCACGTCGCGGAGCACGGCGCCGAAATGCCGTTTCGGCAACGCCGCCGATTCGCGCGCCAGGACATCGGCGAGCGCTGCGGATTCTTCGCGCGTCAGCCATTCCGCCTGCTCGGGTCGGTCACGCAGAAACCACAGGGTCAGCAGGCCGAGCACGCACGCCGGCAACCCTTCGATAACGAACAGCCATTGCCAGCCCTTGAGCCCGCCGGTTCCGTCCAGCTGCATGATGAACGCCGCCAGCACGCCGCCGACCACCGACGACAGCGGGATCGCCACCAGAAACCACGCGAGCACTCGCACGCGCCACGCTTTCGGGAACCAGCACGACAGATAGAACAGCACGCCGGGAAAGAAACCGGCTTCGGCCGCCCCGGTCAGCACGCGCAGCACGTAGAAGCTGGTCGGCCCTTGGATGAACGCGCACGCGGCCGACAGCAGCCCCCAGCTGATCATGATCCGGGCCAGCCAGCGCCGCGCGCCGAACCGGTAGAGCGCGAGATTGCTCGGCACCTCGAGCACGCAGTACCCGACGAAGAACAGCCCGGCCGCCATGCCGAACTGGCTGCCGGTCAGGCCGAGATCGCGGTTCATCGTCAGCGCCGCGAAGCCGATGTTGGTCCGGTCGATGTAATTGAAGAAGTAGCCGATCGCCAGCAGCGGGACAAGGCGAACCAGGTTCTTGCGCAACGCGCGCTGAAGCGCGGCGTCGTTCGTCACATCCGGCTGGTCGTGCGCAATGGAGAGCGTCGATGCCATGGGTTCACCTGAATCCGAAGAAGTGGGCGGGATTGTCGACCAGCATCTGGATGCGGCGTGCGTCGTCCGGCACGATTCGCGCGATCAGATCGACGAGGTCGCCGTCGTCCGGCATCGGATGGCCGAGGTTCACGTGCGGCCAGTCGCTGCCCCACAGCACGCGTTCGGGCGCATGCTCGGCGAAGCGGCGTGCGACGACCAGCGTGTCGTCGAACGGCGCGCCGGTTTTCGACATCCGGTCAGCGCCCGACAGCTTGACCCATACGTTTCCCGTATCGAGCAACGCACACAACGCGCGCACCGACAGGCTGTCCGCCCCTTCGTCGATGTCGACCCGCGCCATGTGGTCGATGACCACCGGCAAGTCGAGCGAACGGATGAACGGCGAAAATTCGATGATGTCCCGCCCGGCCACGTGAATCGCCAAGTGCCAGCCGAGCGGCCGGATACGGGCGGCGACGGTCCTGACCGCCTCCAGATCCGGGCGGCCGCCAAGATGCGCGAGGAAGTTGAACCGGGCGCCGCACACCCCGTTCGCTGCGTACTCCGTAAGGAGCGCGTCCGGATCGCCCGGCCGAACGAGTGCGACGCCCTTGTACCGCCCCGCTGCGGCGCGCAACGCGTCGAGCATCGCGCGATGATCGAACCCGTGCCCCTGGCTCTGTACGATCACGGCGCGCGAGAAGCCGAGGCGCTCGTGCAGGTGCCGCAACGCCGTTTCCGGCGCGGCGGACGGATCGAAGCTGCGGTCGTCGGGCAACGGATAGCGGTCGAACGGCCCGAACACATGGCAATGCGCGTCGCAGCTGTTTGCCGGCAGACGCAAGAGCGGCCGGCGTGGTTCGGCCAGCGGCGGTGGGGAAAATCGGCGCGTGGACCCGGAGATCGCCGGGGAAGTCATGGTCATGTCGATGGATTCCTTGAGCGTATGCGAGGTACTTCCGGTAAACGACATCGAAACGGCAGCTCGATCGAACCGCCGTCGACGTACGCTCATTGCGGGCTCGCGAGCTTCCGGGCAAACGCGGCGATGGCGTCGGCCATGGCGACCGGCTGTTCAGGTGCGAGCGCGTGGCCGGCATCCGGAATCCGCACGATCGTCACGCGGTCGCCGAGCATCGATTTCAATACGTTCGAAAACCGGCGCGGTGCGACGGCGTCGTGTTCGGCCTGCAGGTCGAGGATCGGCGCGGTGCCGGCCGCGAAATATGCATCGACCGGCGTGGTCTCGCGCGCATGCGATTCGGCGTCGTGCGTGGCGGCATGCCAGCCGTCCAGCCAGACCCGCGGATCGTTGCCCGGTGCGAAGAACGCCTTCTTCAGGTATTCGATCCGCTTCGCTTCCGGCAGCGACAGGTCGCCGGCGCCGTCGATCGCCTGCCGGATCTCGGCGCTGATCGGCTTCTCCGTCGAGCCGGGCGGCACCTTGCCGGCGGACGCAGCCGCGAGCACGACGCCGCGCACGAGATCGGGTCGGTCGACGGCCAGCATGCGCGCGGGAAAATTCCCCCACGCGTGGCCGACGACGATCGCCGGGCCGCGATGTTCGTTCTCGATCACCGTCGCGACGTCCGCCGCGAAATCGTGGACCGACAGGTTGTCCATCGGCCCCTTGCTCTGCCCGATGCCGCGCGGCTCCGGGCGCAGCACGCGAAAACCGTCGGCCACGAGCCGGGCGGCGACGGCGTCGTAGTCCCTGCCCGAGCGGCCGAGCGACGGCAGAATCACGATCAACGGGCCCTGCCCCTCGCGCAGTACCTCGATCTGCACATCGCCATGCCGGACGATTTCCCGGTCGACCGTGGCCGAGGCCGGGGTCGCCGATGCAAAGGCGGACGCCGCCCACCACAACAGACATGCGGCGACGATGCCGCGCTTCGATGTTTTCATGTTTTGATATCCTGATTGATTGAAGAATCCATTCGCTTGTTCCGACGCCTGCCGATGATGATCAATTCGTGCGGTAGACCTTGCGTGCAAACGCTGCGATCGCATCGCTCATCGCGCGCGGCTGCTCGGGCGCCATCGCGTGCCCCGCATCGGCGAGGACCTGCGCGGTCACGCGATCGCCCAGCCACGGCTTGAACACGTTCGGCACGACGACCGCGTCGTACTGCGCCTGCAGATCGAGCATCGGCACCGTCCCCCCGCCGAAATACGCGTCGATCGGCGTGACGTTGCGCGCATGCGCCTGCGCCGCGTGCACCGCCGGATACCATCCGGTCAGCCATGCGCTCGGATCGTGCCCCGGCGCGAAGAACGCCTGGCGGAGGTAGGTCAGCCGCTGCGCGTCCGGCACCCGGGGGTCGCCCGCGCCATCGATCGCGTCACGCAAGCGGCCATATGGCTTCTCGGTCGACCCCGGCGGTAGCTTGCCGGCCGAAGCCGCGGCCATCACGAGGCCGCGCACGAGATCGGGGCGGTCGACCGCGAGCATGCGCGCGGGCTGGCTGCCCCATGCATGCCCGACGATCACGACGGACCCCGTGTGCTCGCGATCGAGCACGAGCGCAATGTCCGCTGCGAACGCATGCAGGTCGAGACCGGTCAGCGGCCCCGTACTGCGGCCGATGCCTCTCGGTTGCGGTCGCAATACGCGGAATCCGTCGTGCGCGAGCAGGCGCGCGACTTCGTCGTAATCTTCCGCGCCGCGCGCCAGCGACGGCAGGATCACGATCACCGGCCCGCGTCCTTGCGCGAGCGTTTCGATCTGCACATCGCCTTTCGATACGAGCGTGCGTTGAACCGCATTCGCATCGACAGGTTGCGTGGTACAGGCGGCACCCGATGCCGCCAACGCGGCGGCCAGTGCAAGCCGCGTCAGGATCTTGTTCGTTTTCATCGTCTCCTCATGGGTCGATACGGCTCGGTGCGTCAGAGCGGGTCGAGGCCCGTCTCGTTGAGCACCGCCACAGCGGGCGCCGTCTTCAGGAACGCTGCGAATGCGCGCGACGCGTCGGCGGCCCGCGCATGCACGGCAATCGCCGATGAAATCACGCTGGTCTTCTGCACGTCGGCGGGCAGCGGCCCCGCGAAGTCGATGCCCGGCGTCACCTTCAGTTCGCTGATCTGCTGCAGCCCCAGCTCGGCATCGCCGCGCGCGAGTGCGGCGCCAACGAGTTCCTTGCCGCGAATCAGCACGCTCTTCGATTTCATCTGTTCGGCGATGCCGAGCCGCTCGAACAGCGTGCCGACGATGTAGGTGCCGCTCGCCCCTTCGGAGAACGCGACCGATCGGGCGGACAGCAACGCGCGACGCAGCGCATCGTCGGACCCGACGTCGGGCACGGCGAGCCCCTTGCGCACCGCGACGCCGATTCCGCTGGCGGCGATGTCCGACAGCGAGGTCCGCTCGAACCGGCCGGCGTCGACTTCCTGCTGAAGGGCCGGCTTGATCATGAAACAGATATCGACCGGCTCGCCGCTGCGCAAACGCATCGGCAATGCCTCGGGCGACGTGCCGTATGACGGCCCCCACGCGATCTCGAGACGATGCCCCGACGATTTTTCGAACAACGGCACCAGTTGCTCGAACACGCCGTGCAGCGCACCGGTCGCCAGCACGTGAATGTCGTCGGCATGTGCACCGGGCGACGCCGCGCACAGCGTTATCCATGCCGCGACGGCCGGCCAGGCCCGCCTGCTCGTTTTTTCCTTCATGTCTCCTCCTCGAGGTTCACTGCAAGTCTTCGTATTTCCGTCGGGCAGCGATCGTCGTCTGCTTCGGCTCAGCCGTAGAGCCGCAGCGGATTGCCGGCCAGCACCGCATCCGCAAGCGCGTCGTCGCGGCACAGGCCGCGAACGAACGCCAGCAGCGCGACGTCGTCCGGCGGTGCGCCTTCGATGTTCGGATGCGGCCAGTCCGTTCCCCAGATCGACCGGTCCGGCGCGGCATCGAGCAGCCGGCACGCGAGCGGCCGCGCATCGGGCCATGCGCGCGCGTCGCCGCCGGCGAATCGATCCACGCCGGACAACTTGATCCAGCGGTACGGATCGCGGAGACGCGCGAGCAACGCGTTGCGTTCGTCGTCGCTCCATGGTGTGTGCAGCGACGGGCGCGCCATGTGGTCGATCACCATCGGAATGTCGACCCCGGCCCACGTATCGAGCACCGGCAGCAGTTCCGCCAGCCGGCCGTGCAGCAGCACGTGCCAGCCGAGCGCCGCTACGCGTTCCGCCGTGCGCAGCAGCGTGTCCGTGTCGCGCTCGCCCGGCAGATGCCCCATGAAGTTGAATCGGATGCCGCGTACACCGCCTTCATGCAGCGTGTGCAACGTGCCGTCGTCCATCGTGTCGTCGACCAGCGCGACGCCGCGATAAACACCGCCGGTCGCGGCGATCGCCGCCAGCAACGCGGTGTGATCGTGCCGATAGCACGCGGCCTGGACGATCACGCCGTGCGTGACGCCGAGCCGCTCGTGCAGCGCGAGTAGGCGCGTCATCGGCGCCTCGGCGGGCTGGTACGCCGCGTCGGCCGGCACCGGAAACTGGTCCCACGGCCCGTAGACGTGCGTGTGGCAATCCCATACGCTGCGTGCCGCGCGGCCCTGTCGAACGTCCGCCATCAGTCGCACCGTGCGGTCATGCCACCGTCCACGACGATTTCCGTACCGGTGATGAAGCGGGCTTCGTCGGAGGCCAGGAACAGCGCGGCGTTCGCCGTGTCGCGGCCGTCGCCCATGAAGCCGAGCGGAATGCGCGCGAGCCGGCTTTCGAGCAGCTTGTCGATATCGCCGCCGGAACGTTGCCCGGCGAGACGCGCCTCGACCATCGGCGTATGCAGTTGCCCCGGCACGACCGTGTTCACGCGGATGCCTTTCTTCGCATACTCGACGGCCACCACCTTCGACAGCTGGATCACGCCGGCCTTGCACGCGGCGTACGCGACCTGCGCGGAGCCGGTCCAGCGGATGCCGGAGGTCGACGCGGTGTTGACGATCGCGCCGGCGCCCTGCTGCTCCATGACGGGCAGCACGTGCTTGCAGGTCAGGTAGACGCTCTTCAGGTTGAACGCGACCTGCTTGTCCCATGCGTCCTCGGACAGCGCGACCGGCCCGCCCGCGGCCGACCCACCGACGTTGTTGACGAGGATGTCCACGCGCCCGTAGGTTTCTCGGCAGGCGTCGACCATCGCCGCGACGGCCGCGCTGTTCGTGACGTCGCACGTGTGCGCGGTGATGTCGCCGCCGAGCTCGGTGACGCGACGGACCGTCTCGGCCATCGCGTCCATGTTGATGTCCACCGCAAAGATCTTCGCGCCCGCGGCGGCGAACAATGCGGCCACGGCGCGGCCGTTGCCCCAGCCGGGCCCGACGCAGCCCGCGCCGGTGACGATCGCGATCTTGCCTTGCAGGCGGCCCGCGCCTGCTTCATGGAGGGAGGTGTCGTTCATGATGGGTGTGTTCAACCGTGTGTTACGGGAAGTTCGGGTGCGATGCCGGCCGGCGGCGGCACGTTGAAAACCTTGATCGTCATCGAGATCAGCGTGTAGTAACCGGCAATGCCGACGAGATCCACGACTGCGCCTTCGCCGAGCGTGTCGACGAGCGCCGCATACAGTGCGTCGTCGATCGCGTGCCGTTCGTGCAGTTGCGTCACGAACGCGTGGACGAGCTTCTCGTCGTCGCACACGAACGGCGGCTCGACGCCGTCGCGAATCGCATCGATCACGTCGATCGACAGCCCGGCCTCCAGCGCGAACGGCTTGTGCGCGGCCCATTCGTATTCGGCGAGCCAGTGGCGCCCCATCGACAGGATGACCAGCTCGGAGAGCCGCGGCGGCACGCTGCTGTCATACCGGCAGTACTGGCCGAGGGCCTGCGCGCAACTGGCAAGCCTGGGGCGATGCAGCCAGACGGCCAGCGGGCCGCGCACGCCCTTGCGGGGCCCGCTGGCGATGGCGTCGTACACGTGGCGCTGTTCGTCGGACAGGTGCTCGGGGGCGAGCGGTGCAATACGGTCCATGAATGAAATCACCTCGACGGAATTCAGTTGGCTTCGGCGGCCGCGCCGGACCGTTCGGTCCGCGCCTCGGCAGCGGCGGCCACGGTGCGCGAGCGCAGCATCGAACGGCGCGCGGTGCGCCCGGTTTCGCGGTTGAACGCGGCGGCATCGAAGAGCCCTTCCCAGCGGGCGATCGCGAATACCGCCATCGTGTTGCCGACCACGTTCACGAGCGCGGTCGCGGTCGCCATGATCCGGTCGATGCCGAACAGCAGGCCGAGCCCGGCGAGCGGCAGCGAGCGGACCGACTGCAGCGTCGCGGCAAGCTTGACGAACGCGCCGCCGGCCACCGTCGTGCCGCCCTTGGACGTCAGGCTCAGAATCGCAAGCAGGCCGAGCTGCTGCCAGAGCGAGAACGGCGTATCGGTCGCCTGGGCGATGAAGCCGATCGCGATCGCCATATAGATCGCGGTGCCGTCGAGATTGAAGCTGTAGCCGGCCGGCAGCACGAACCCGACCACGACCTCGTCGCAGCCGGCACGCTTCATCTTTTCGACGAGGCGGGGAAACACCACTTCGCTCGACGCCGTCCCGAGCGTCAGCAGCAGTTCGTCGCGAATCAGCCGCATGACGCCGGCGAATGGCAGACCGATCGACCAGCTGATCGCGCCGAGCACGCCGAACACGAAGATCGCGGACGTCGCGTAGTAGAGAACGATGACCTTGAGCAGGTACAGCAGCGTCACGCCGCCGTAACTGCCGACCGCGGCCGCCATCGCGCCGAATGCGCCGAGCGGCGCGAGCCGCATGATGAACGCGAGCATCCGGAACAGCACCTTTTGCGTCTCGTCGATGCCGCGCAGCAGCACCGAATCGGCGCCGACCGATACGTTCAACGCGAGCCCGGCCAGGATCGAGATGATCAGCACCTGCACGATGTCGCCTTTCGCGAACGCATCGACGAGCGTATGCGGAATGAGGCTCAGCAGATACGTGACGGCGGAGATCTCGCCCGCGTTCGACGTCGTCTTCAGCGCTTCGGCGCTCTCGGCGATGTTCGCGGCATGGAGGCCCGCGCCCGGCGGGAACACGTTGACCATCACGAAGCCGAGCACCATCGCGATCGTGCTGACCACCTCGAAGTAGACGAGCGATTTCACGCCCATTCGACCGAGCATCCGGAGGTCCTTCACGTGGGCCATTCCCTGGACCAGCGTGCAGAAGATGATCGGCGCGAGCATCATCTTCAACAGCGCGATGAACCCCTGCCCGAACGGCTTCATCGCGATCGCTGCCTTGGGCGCCAGCAGGCCCAGTACGATCGCGCACGTCAGCCCGATCAATACCTGGACGTGAAGTTTCTTCAAGCTTTTCATCAGTATTCCTTCCTATGTCGTTGTCGCTGATTCGTCGGGCGAGCGGAAAAACGCTCAGCAGCGTCGCGGCGAAGCGACGCGGCGGTGCCGCGAACGAGGCGAACGAGGAATGGAATGGCTGCGAGAACGGGATGGCATGGTGTCTCCAGAATCGTTATAGGTCGATTTGCTATTTGTTCTCAGCATAGAATCCGCCGACTTCTTTGACAAAGACCTTATGAACATGTATTTCTATGCCACGACGGCATAGCTCAAAAACGACATGGACATTCGAGAACTGCGCAGCTTCATCCACGTCGCCCGCGCCGGCAGCTTCAGCCGCGCGGCCGCGGAGCTGTATATCGCGCAACCGGCGCTGAGCCGGCAGATCGCCAAGCTGGAGGAGGAAATCGGCGTGGCGCTCTTCACGCGCTACGGCCGCGGCGTGCGCTTGACGGCCGCGGGTTCGCGCCTGCTCGAGCATGCCGAAATGATCACGCGGATGGTCAGCGAAACGGCGGACCAGGTACGGGCCAGCGCCGATGCCGAGCGCGGCTATCTCGCGGTCGGCCTGCCGCCGACGATCGGCCGGCTGATCGGCACCGATCTCGTGCGCGACTTTCACGCGCACTGGCCCGGCGTATCGCTCCATGTTCGCGAGGGGCTCAGCAACTCGCTGCAGGAATGGGTGCTCGACCGCCGCGTCGATCTGGCGGTGGTCTACAACCAGCCGCCGCTCGATGCGTTCGATATCGTGCCGCTCTTCAGCGAGCCGCTGATCCTCGTCGCGCCGCCCGATTCGGTGCTGGCGACCCGAAATATGCAGATTCGCGATCTCGCGAACGTGCCGCTGATCCTGCCCGGGCTGCCGCACAGCAACCGGCGGCTGATCGATCAGGCCGCCGTTCAGCACGGGGTCCGGCTGCGCGTCGAATTCGAAATCGACAGCGTCGCGCTGACCAAGCAGCTCGTTCGCGCGGGCGTCGGCTATTCGCTGCTCACGTATGTCGCGATCCAGGAAGAACTGGCGCGCGGCGAACTGAAAGCAATCGCGATCGAGCGCCCGGCGATTCGCTCGACGGTATCGATCAGCACGTTGCGCGAAAATCGTCCGTCGCGCCTCGTCGACGCGTGGATCCGTTTGCTCAAGGACACACTGTTCCGCTTTACGCGCGACCAGACCTGGAGCGATCAGGTCGTGTGGCTCGCGGCCGACGCCAATGACTAGCCGGCCGATCACGGACGGCCCCCATTCAGGCGAAGTATTCCGACACTCTCCAATTCCCCTCATCCCGAGCAACTGCCACCATGCGTGAACCATGCCCCTCGCGTTCGTCCGACACGACCGAACGCCCCTCGACTTCGACGGTGTCGAACCGCTCGCTGGAGCTGAGGCAAACTACTACAGGCAACTCAGAAATGCTGCCGACGTGCCTGCATTAACTTAAACCAACCGGCCTCCACGATTCCCGGTGCGGTTCAGCATTCCATCCAAGGCGCTAGCAAAGCTTCCCGAGACGCAGCAGGCGCAGATGCGGAACCTCTACGTGGCAATGTCACGTCCAACGAGCCTGCTATGTCTTGCGGCAAACGAGAGTCGTGTCCCGCACAAGGTATGCGATGCCCTTGCTAAAAAGGGCTGGCAGATCCAAACAGTGGCTTGAATTCCCTCATGGGACAGGCACATCAGCAGCATGGTCTAGGGGACCCAGTCCTACGGAACAAGGGTCCCCAAAGCCATACCTCCCCGCTGCATCACTCTTACCGCGTTATGAACCAGCCGCGAATCTAATACAGCCGTGGCCATGGACCGTCTCGTTGTCGAAAACCGAACGAATCGGGATAGCACGCGATGTCGACGCTTTAATAGCTGTTGACTAATGATTCGATGAATCAATATGTGAGAAAAAGCTCACAATCATTGAGACCCTACAGTCGCAAGCCGTCGGTCACAACGCCTCCCCATCCCGCCCCCAAATAATCCCCTTGACGCCCTATCTTCCGAAATATATCTTTAGATATGTTTTACGACACACAGGATACGATCATGCGACACAACCACTTCCGCGGCCATGCCCGATGCGACGGTCATGGTGCGCATGCCCGCCCGGACTGGTTCGCCGGTCTCTGGCACGCGATCGGCCGCCACCGTCGCGGCGGCCACGATGCATTCGGTGGCGGCCCGTTCGGCGGCCGGGGCGGGCGCGGCGGCTTTGGCGATTTCGGCGACGACGCGATGCCGCGCGGCCGCCAGTTCAGCTCCGACGATCTTCAGTTGCTCCTGCTCGCGCTGGTGGCCGAGCAACCAAGCCACGGCTACGAACTGATCAAGGCGCTCGACACGCGCTCGAACGGTTTCTACAGCCCGAGCCCCGGCATGGTGTATCCGGCGCTCACGTATCTCGACGAAGTCGGCTTCGTCGCGTCGCAGGCGGAAGGCAATCGCAAGCGCTATGCGCTGACCGACGCCGGCCGCGTGCATCTCGATGCCCAGCGCGAACGCGTCGACACGCTGTTCGCGCGCCTCACGCATCTCGCTCGCAAGATGGAATTCATGCGCCGCGCGTTCGCCGGGGAATCGGCGGGCGCCGACGCGCAGGACGAATCGCAGGCCGGCTGGCTGCCGGAGTTCGTCGAGGCGCGTCTCGCGCTCAAGCGCGCGCTGCTGCACAAGAGCGCCGCCGATGCCGACGAACAGCGCCGCATCGCGGCCATCATGCGCCGCGCGACGGCTGAAATCGAAGGCGGCGCCGGCGCGTGATCCGCGCCGCCCCGTCACAACCCAAGGAGAACGGATCGATGCAGAACACGTCCGAACGCACCGTCACCCGCGTGCGCCACACCCTCAAGTTCCGGCTGCTGCAGGTGCTGCGCGTGCATACCGTGACGCCGCATCTGCTGCGCGTCACGCTCGGCGGCGCCGATCTCGCGGATTTCGAATCCGCGTCGTTCGACGATCACGTGAAGGTCTTTTTCCCGCCGCCGGGCGCGGAGCGGCCCGCACTGCCGACGCTCGGCGCGAACGGCCCCGAGTTTCCGGAAGGCGAAGCGAAGCCGGCCGCGCGCGACTTCACGCCGCGCCGCTTCGATCGCGCCGCCTGCGAGCTCGATCTGGAATTCGTGCTGAACCACCCTGGCCCCGCATCGCAATGGGCCGCGCAAGCGCGTGTCGGCCAATGGCTCGGCATCGGCGGTCCGCGCGGATCATTCGTGGTCCCGACCGATTTCGACTGGCATCTGCTGATCGGCGACGATACGGCACTGCCGGCCATCGCGCGACGCCTCGAGGAACTGCCGGCCGGTGCGCGCGCGGCGGTCGTGCTGGAAGTCGCGGATCGCACCGCGCAGATCTCGTTCGAGACGCGCGCCGACGTGCATGAAGTCTGGCGCTTCCGCGCCGAAGCCGACACGGCGAACGGCGACGCGCTGGTGAATGCCGTCCGCGATCTGCCGCTGCCGTCGTCCGGCGACGGTTACGTGTGGGCGGCCGGCGAAGCGCTGTCGATGCGCGCGGTGCGCCAGCACCTGACCGGCGAACGCGGCATCGACAAGTCGCGCATCCGCGCGGCGGCCTACTGGAAGCGCGGCGCGGCGGCCGTGCACGAAACGCTGGAAGACTGAGCGGAGGCGCCCGGTTGCCGGGCGATTGACACAATCGTGGCGCCCACGCAGCAGCAGGCTTGGCACCGGCATCGCGGCTGGTATATATCTGTGTCTGCGCGCCGCTGTCGGGCGACAGCCGCCGCAGCCCGCCCAGGAGCGCCCGGTCATGACAAAAGAAAGCCACGCTTCGCCTTTCCTTCGCCACCTGAAGATCGCCGGCTATTGCGGCCTCGCCGCGGTAGTCGTCGCGCTGTTCGTCGCGATGTGCGCGATCCTGACGGAAAGCGCCCTCGACCGCGATACCGCGCGGCATCCGGCCGATACACCCGAACTGCGCGACGCGGCCGGCGGCCCGTCCGCGTCGGTCGAATCGGCCCGCACACCCGGCTCGTCCGGCTGACGGCGGCCTGCCGCTTCCTTCCGCTTACGGCGCCTGCCGGCGCCCCATCACGACCGCGTGCACCGAATCGCCGAGCCGTTCGAGCAGCGCGGTCACGCGTTGCCCGTACAGGTGCGCGGCCAGCGCGCCGACCGTGCCGACCAGCACGCCGCCCGCCATGTCGAACGGCCAGTGCACACCCGCATAGACGCGTCCCCATGCGATCGCCACGGCCATCGCGGCCGTCACGAAGCCGGTGACCCGCGTCGTGCCGCCGAGCAACAGGCCGACCGCCATGCTCCATGCGAACGTCATGTGATCGCTTGGAAACGAGCTGTCCGGCGCGTGCGGAATCAACTGCGTACCGACGCCGGCCGTGAACGGGCGCGGCGAGAACCAGACATGCCCGAGCGCTTGCGCGACCCCGAGCGCCACACAGACGCCGACGCCGGCTTCGATCGCCTGGCGCCGCGCGGGGCGTGCACCGAAGGCCCAGGTCAGCAGCAACATCGCGGGCAGCGCATAGACGAGCCAGTCGGCGGCGAAGATCGCGAGGCGGGCAACGCCCGGGTGCGGCGCAACCCCGGCGTTGATGGCGGAAAAGAGGGCGAGATTGAGGTTCTGCATGAATCCGGTTGCGTGAGGCATAAACGATCGGCCGGTTGCCCGGCCGGAGACGAACGATGCTAGGACGTGACCGCTTAGGCGGTGCTTTAAAGACGACAGCCGACCGGACAAGGCCCGCGCGGCGAACGCACTTAGAACCTGCACTGCAACACAAGTTCACGCAATTGTCATATTCCCGCGTCCGCGCCTCCCGCAAAAGCTCACCACGCCTCCCGTAAAGACTCACCTTTTTCACATGATGGCGTCATCGACACGTGCGACGCTGGCGCTGCCGGGGGCCGACAGCGCCGTTTTACACCGTTCGTCTCAATATTTACGCGTCAAATAATTCGAAATCGGCAACAATTAATTCCATATGCGGCATCGCACAACGGCAACGCACAGGCATACGATTACGACCACTCATCCACGAAGCGATCAACAACAAGGAGTCCGCATGAAACCCAGCGATGTCCGATCGAAAGCGTTTGCGATGCCGTTGACCAGCCCTGCGTTCCCGATGGGCCCGTACCGTTTCGTCGATCGTGAGTTTCTGATCATCACGTACCGCACCGATCCGGACCGCCTTCGTGAAATCGTCCCCGAGCCGCTGCAAATCACCGAGCCGCTCGTGCATTACGAATTCATCCGCATGGCCGATTCGACCGGCTTCGGCGATTACACCGAAAGCGGCCAGGTGATCCCCGTCGAGTACGACGGGCAGCCGGGCGGCTATACGCTCGCGATGTATCTCGACGATCACCCGCCGATCGCCGGCGGCCGCGAGCTGTGGGGCTTCCCGAAGAAGCTCGCGTCGCCCACGCTGCACGTGAACACCGATCACCTCCTCGGTACGCTCGACTACGGCAAGGTGCGCGTCGCGACCGGCACGATGGGCTACAAGCACAAGGAACTCGACATCGACGAGCAGACGAAACGGCTCGCCGGCCCCAATTTCCTGCTGAAGATCATCCCGCACGTCGACGGCACCGCGCGCGTGTGCGAACTGGTGCGCTATTACATGCAGGACATCAAGATGAAGGGCGCATGGACGGGCCCCGCATCGCTCGAGCTGGCGCCGCACGCGCTCGCGCCGGTGGCCGACCTGCCCGTGCTCGAGATCGTCGAAGCCCGGCACATCGTCGCAGATTTGACATTGGGCCTCGGCGAAGTCGTCTACGATTACCTGGCCCAGTAATACGTCCGCAGTCCTTTCTCCCTGTCAATCCTTTCACCACGGGAATTCGAACATGAGCAACCTGAATGGCAAGACCGCAGTCGTCACGGGCGCCGCGAGCGGCATCGGCAAGGAAATCGCGCTGGAGCTGGCCAAGGCAGGCGCGGCCGTCGCGATCGCCGACCTGAACCAGGACGGCGCGAACGCGGTCGCCGACGAGATCAACAAGGCAGGCGGCAAGGCGATCGGCGTCGCGATGGACGTGACCAACGAGGACGCCGTGAACAGCGGCATCGACAAGGTGGCCGAGGCGTTCGGCTCGGTCGACATCCTCGTGTCGAACGCGGGCATCCAGATCGTCAACCCGATCGAGAACTATTCGTTCTCCGACTGGAAGAAGATGCAGGCGATCCATGTGGACGGCGCGTTCCTGACGACGAAGGCCGCGCTCAAGCACATGTACAAGGACGATCGCGGCGGCGTCGTGATCTACATGGGCTCGGTGCACTCGCACGAGGCGTCGCCGCTGAAGTCCGCGTATGTGACGGCCAAGCACGGGCTGCTCGGTCTCGCGCGCGTACTGGCGAAGGAAGGCGCGAAGCACAACGTGCGCTCGCACGTCGTGTGCCCGGGCTTCGTGCGCACGCCGCTGGTCGACAAGCAGATTCCGGAGCAGGCGAAGGAGCTCGGCATCAGCGAAGAGGACGTGATCAAGAAGGTGATGCTCGGCAACACGGTCGACGGCGTGTTCACGACGGTGCAGGACGTCGCGCAGACGGTGCTGTTCCTGTCGGCGTTCCCGAGCGCCGCGCTCACCGGCCAATCGTTCGTCGTCAGCCACGGCTGGTTCATGCAGTAACGCCGGCGTTTCCCCGACGGTAGGCGACTTCCGCGCCACCGCCCTTCTCGAGATGGCGTGCCGTCGATCGACGTCACGCCATCCATCACCGCCGTCCACGGCGGGATTTCTCGGAGCAACTGATGAAACCGCACGCGCGTACAGAAAAGCAGGCCGTCGATGCGGCGGACCTGCGCCACGAAGCCGGTGCGCCGGCCGCTGCGCGGTCGCTGCCGTACGAAACGATCGCGCTCGTCCTGCAAGGCGGCGGCGCGCTCGGCGCATATCAGGCCGGCGTATTCGAAGGGCTGCATGAAGCAGGCATTCCGCTCGACTGGATCGCGGGCATCTCGATCGGCGCGCTCAACACCGCGCTGATCGCCGGCAATGCGCCGGAGCATCGCGTCGAGCGCCTGCGCGAATTCTGGGAAACGATCTGCCAGCCTGCGTTCTTCCCGACGATTCCGGCCGCGTTCGAATTCGCGCTGTTCAACAGCATCGATCAGATCCGCACATTCTTCACCGCGTCGCAGGCCGCCAGCGCGATGATGCAGGGCCAGCAGGGCTTCTTCGTGCCGCGCTTTCCGCCACCGCTGCCGGGCGTGTCCGACCATCCGGAAAAAATCAGCTGGTACGACACATCGGCGCTGCGCACGACGCTGCTGAACCTGTGCGATTTCGACCGGATCAATTCGGGCGAGACGCGCGTGTCGGTCGGCGCGGTCAACGTCGGCACCGGCAACTTCGTGTACTTCGACAACTCGCGCATCCGTCTCGAGCCCGAGCATTTCATGGCGTCCGGCGCATTGCCGCCCGCGTTCCCGCCCGTCGAGATCGACGGCGAGTACTACTGGGACGGCGGCGTCGTGTCGAACACGCCGCTGATGGAAGTGCTGCGCGCCCGGCCGCGCAGCGACACGCTCGCGTTCCAGGTCGATCTGTGGAGCGCGCGCGGGCCGTTGCCGCGCACGATGGCCGACGTCGCCGAGCGCACGAAGGACGTGCAGTATTCGAGCCGCACGCGGTTCGTCACCGACACGCTGCAGCGCGAGCAGCGCTACCGCAACGTGCTGCGCCACGTGCTCGAACAGGTGCCGGAAGAACAGCGCAAGAACGACCCGTGGTGCGTCGAGGCCGAAGCGATGTCGAGCGGCAAGAAGTACAACATCCAGCACCTGATCTATCAGCAGAAAGCGTACGAGCATCACTACAAGGACTATCAGTTCGGTCTGTCGACGATGCGCGACCACTGGTCCGCGGGTCTCGACGACATCCGCAAGACGCTCGCGGTGAAGGACGGCCTCGCGCTGCCCGTCAACGACGCGGGCTTCGTCACGCACGACATTCACCGCCGCCGGTAATGCCGTGTGCAACGGGCCGCCACGCCGCATGCGCCGGCCCGTCCTTCTTTCCGATCCGACATGCCGATTTTCATTGCGCTATTCGCGCTCATCGCCCTGGGCTGGGGCGCCGTTCATCTGTTTCACGTCATCGCCGCGCAGTTCGGCCAGCCGGTCGCGATCGTGACCGCCGTGCTGGCCGCCGCGCTCCTGATCGCGCTGATCGCGTGGTGGCTGAAGCGCCGTCGCGACATCGCACCGAACACGAAGGAAGAAGGCTGGACTCACATCGTGCATCGCGCGTGGGGCGAGTTGCGCGTGTCCGCGACGCAAGGGCTGCTGTGGCTGTCGCACGACGGCGCGGACGGCCGCTATACGCTGTCGCAGCTCGACGGCTGCGAGGCCGCGCCGATCGACGGCCGCTGGCATCTCGTCGTGCGCGTGCGCGACGCCGTGCGCGGCGAATGGAAGCTGCCGATGATGGACAAGCGCGATGCGCAGCGCTGGGCGCGCGTGCTCACGCTCGCGAAGGACAACCGGCTTTGAACGCGCGTCCGGGCCGCACGGCTTGCGCGCGTCAGCCGCACGACGGCCCGCTATCGCGCACGGAGCGCCCGCAGCGCATCGAGCACGTGCTGCGTCGCCCGTTCGATCGGGCCGGCTCGATGCGCAATCCCCAGCTCGCGCCACAACGCCGGGCGTAGCGGCCGCATGACGATGCGCGCATCCGGCAGCGGGGCGCCCGCCTCATGCGGCAGCAACGTCGCGCCGTACCCTGCGGCGACCAGGCTCTTGATCGCGTCGTTGTAGTTGAGTTCGATTCGCGGCTCGGGCCGGTGGCCGCCGAGCGCGAACCATTCGGTCGTGAGCCGCGACAGGCGCGTCGTCGCATCGTTGAGAATCAGCGGCCGCGCGGCCAGATACGCGGGCGTCACACGGGCCGGAAGCGGCCAGTCCGCGGGCAGGAAGGCCATCACCGGATCGCGCCGCCACGGCCGGATCGACAGCCCCGCGACCGGCGCTTGCGGCAGCGCGACCAGCCCGACATCGAGCGTGCCTTGCGCAATGCGCGCCAGCGTGTCCTGCGACGTGAGCACCGCGATCTGCACGTCGATATCCGGATGCTGCGCACGCAATCCGGCCACCGCCTGCGGCAACAGGTGTGCGATCGCGCCGGTCGATGCGCCGAGGCGGACGCGCCCGGTCAACCCCTGTACCTGTCGCTGCACGTCGTCCAGCGTGGATTCGACTTCCGCCAGCAGACGCCGCGCCCGCTCCACCAGCACTTCGCCGATCGCCGAAGGGCGCACGTTGCCGCGCGTGCGGGACAGCAGCGGCGCGCCGATGCGGCTTTCCAGCTCGGCGACGTGCAGACTGACGGTCGGCGGGGCGAGATGAAGCCATTGCGCCGCCGCCACGAAGGATCCGTGGTCCGCGATCGCGACCAGCGTACGCAGGCGGTCCAGACTGATCTCGCGCATCACACACCTCTCGTTCAGAAAAGCTGAATCGGACGGTCAGCAAATTCAACTTTTCCTATTCTAGGCGTTCGGTGGACGATACGGCTTCCCCGACGACCGAACGCGACGCACACGACCATCATGAGCTTCCCCACTGTCTTCATCGACGGCGACCAGGGCACCACCGGGTTGCAGATTCACGCGCGTCTGCGCGACCGCACCGACGTGCAGCTGCTCACGCTTCCCGCCGCGGAACGCAAGGACCCTGCGCGGCGCACCGACGCACTCAACGCGTGCGATATCGCGATCCTGTGCCTGCCCGACGCGGCCGCGCGCGAAGCGGTCGGCTTCATCCGGAACCCGGCCGTTCGCGTGATCGACGCAAGTTCGGCCCATCGCACGCCGCCCGACTGGGTCTACGGCTTTCCCGAGATGGCCGACGGACAGGCGCAACACATCGCGCATGCGAAGCGCGTGACCAATCCGGGCTGCTACCCGACCGGCGCGATCGGCCTGCTGCGCCCACTGCTGCAGGCCGGGCTGCTGCCGCGCGACTACCCGGTGAGCATCCACGCGGTGTCCGGTTACTCGGGCGGCGGAAGGGCCGCCGTCGACGCGTTCGAATCGGGCGACGCCGCCGCACACGCGTTGCCGCTGCAGGTCTACGGCCTCGCGCTCGAGCACAAGCACGTGCCCGAGATCCGGCAGCATGCGGGGCTCGCGCACCGCCCGTTCTTCGTGCCGGCCTACGGTGCGTATCGGCAAGGCATCGTGCTCACCATCCCAATCGAGCTGCGCCTGCTGCCGGCCGGGGTGACCGGTGAGCGGCTGCATGCGTGTCTCGCGCACCATTACGCGAACGCGCGTCACGTCGACGTGATGCCGCTCGCGGACACACGCGCGGCAACGCATCTCGATCCGCAAGCGCTGAACGGCACCAACGACCTGCGGCTCGGCGTGTTCGTCAACGCAGACGGCGGCCAGGTGCTGCTGTCCGCCGTGTTCGACAATCTCGGCAAAGGGGCATCCGGCGCCGCCGTGCAGAATCTCGACTTGATGCTCGGTGCGCGACACGCGGCATGACGCGCCCGCAGGCATCGTCGACGGTGCCTGCGCATGCCCCCGTAAAAGCTCACCTTTAGCCGGTTTCAGGCCGTATCGTCACCCGCGGCGGCATTCAGGCCGGCCAGCGTCTCCACCAGAAAATCCACGCACACGCGCACCTTCGCCGACGCCGCGACGCGCTCCGGATACACGGCCCAGATGTTCGCGGGCTGGACCGCTTCCGGCAGCACGCGGCACAACGCGCCGCTCTCGATCAGCGGCCCGGCCTCCCAGATCGAGCGCAGCACGATCCCGCGCCCGGCCAGCGCCCATTGCACGGCCACCTCGCCGTGGTTCGTGGACAGCGCGCCGCCGACCTTCACCGTCGTCGTTTCGCCGCGCACGGTCAGCCGCCATACGCCGAACGGATGATCGCGCTCCTTGATCGCGAGACAGTCGTGCGACGCCAGATCCGCGAGCGAGCGCGGCGTCCCGCGGCGGGCGAGATAGTCGGGCGATGCGCACAGCACGCGATGGTTCGCGGCAAGGCGGCGCGCGATCAGGTGATCGGCGATGTCGTCGCCGATGCGAACGTCGAGGTCGTAGCCTTCGCCGGCTACATCGACGAGCCGGTCGAACAGATCGAGCCGCACGTTCAGTTGCGGATAACGCGCGCTGAAGTCGAGCAGCGCCGGCGCGACGACGTGCCGGCCGAAGCCGAAGCTGCTCGACATGCGCAGCGTGCCGCGCGGCACCGTGCGCGTGGTCGACACGTCCTCGACGAGATGATCGACGTCGTCCAGAATCTTTTCGGCGCGCGCGAACACGCGTTCGCCGGCTTCGGTGACCGTCATCCGGCGCGTCGAGCGATGCAGCAGGCGCGTGCCGAGCTGCGCCTCGAGCATCGCGACGCGCTTGCTGACATACGCGGGCGACACCGCGAGCTGCTCGGCAGCCGCGCTGAAGCTCGCGAGGCGGACGACCAGGCTGAACACGCGCAAGTCGTCGAGGTTCGGCGATTTATTCACGATTCGTGGAAAGTCGATTAACTTTTAAGCGATTTTAATCCAGATGGAAATAAATAGAATGACGTGACGGGCCGTTGCCTTCCCGGCAGCCGGCCAACCAGCCAAGGAGATTTGCATGACCGACAGGACTTACAGGATTGCCGTGATCCCCGGCGACGGCATCGGCCGCGAAGTGATGCCCGAGGGCGTGCGCGCGCTCGACGCCGTGACCGCGCGCTTCGGCATCCGCTTCGACTTCGTCGAGATCGACTGGGCGAGCTGCGACTACTACGCGCAGCACGGCACGATGATGCCGGACGACTGGAAAGCGCAGCTGTCGGGCATGGACGCGATCCTGTTCGGCGCGGTCGGCTGGCCGGCGACGGTGCCCGATCACATTTCGCTGTGGGGCTCGCTGCTGAAATTCCGCCGTGAATTCGACCAGTACATCAACCTGCGGCCCGCGCGCCTGTTCGACGGCGTGCCGTCGCCGCTCGCCGGCCGCCGCCCGGGCGACATCGATTTCATGATCGTGCGCGAGAACACCGAGGGCGAATATTCGTCGGTCGGCGGCACGATGTTCGAAGGCACCGAGCGCGAAGTCGTGATGCAGCAGTCGATCTTCACGCGGCACGGCACCGAACGCGTGCTGAAATTCGCGTTCGAACTCGCGCAGCGGCGCGCGAAGCGCGTCACCGTCGCGACCAAAAGCAACGGCATCGCAATCAGCATGCCGTGGTGGGATGCACGCGCGGCCGAGATGGCCGAACGCTATCCGGAGATCGCGGTCGACAAGCAGCACATCGACATCCTGTGCGCGCGCTTCGTGCTGCAGCCGGACCGCTTCGACGTCGTCGTCGCGTCGAACCTGTTCGGCGACATCCTGTCGGATCTCGGGCCGGCCTGCACGGGCACGATCGGCATCGCGCCGTCGGCGAACCTGAACCCCGACCGCACGTTCCCGTCGCTGTTCGAACCCGTGCACGGTTCGGCGCCCGACATCGCGGGGCAATACATCGCGAATCCGGTCGCGATGATCTGGTCGGCGGCCATGATGCTCGACTTCCTCGGGAACGGCACGGGCCGTGAACGCGACGCGCACGATGCGATCGTCGCCGCGATCGAGGACGTGCTGCGCACGGGGCCGCGGACGCGCGATCTCGGCGGCAACGCGGGCACGCAGGAAGTGGGCGAGGCGATCGCCGCGCGGATCGCGGGCTGAGGTCGAGGGTCATGCCCGGCGCGCATGCCGGGCGGCGCTTCGTCAATCGGTCTGCGCCGAGCGACGCACGATGCGGTTGCCCACGTGTGCGAACGCCGCCGATGCGCCGGCGTGAAGTCGAGCGGTGAGCGACGACACATCGCAACGCGCACTGCTTGCGCGGTTTTTCATCGCAAGCCGAAGGATGATCCGATCGGTGAGTTGCACGTGTCGCTCGCGCACACCGATCGTCAATGCACGATCGCTTCGACACGGTCGGTGAAATGCATCGCGCGGCGACGCGCACCGCTGCACTTCGACGTATGCACCGCTTTACCCGTGCGATGTCGCGTCGACCTGTTCAACGCACACAGTTCGACGCGACATTTCACCTCGTCCCGAAAAATCTCACCTTCAGCGGAAGGCTCCCGAATTTCCTCACCGTTGAACCGCCGGTGATGCGTTCGCCAATCCTTTGAACGGGCGCGAGCTTCACAGCCCGAGGTCGGACAGCCCTGGATGATCGTCCGGACGACGGCCGAGCGGCCAGTGATAAAGACGGTCCGCCTCGCGAATCGGCAGATCGTTGATGCTCGCGTGACGATGCGCCATCAGGCCGTTTTCGTCGAACTCCCAGTTCTCGTTGCCGTACGAACGGAACCAGTTGCCGGCATCGTCATGCCACTCGTACGCAAAGCGCACCGCGATGCGATTGCCGTCGAACGCCCACAGCTCCTTGATCAGCCGGTAGTCGAGTTCGCGCGCCCACTTCCGCTGCAGCAGCGCGACGATCTCGTCGCGGCCCGTCACGAATTCCGCGCGGTTGCGCCAGCGGCTTTGCGGCGTATAGGCGAGCGACACGCGTTGCGGGTCGCGCGTGTTCCATCCGTCCTCGGCGGCACGCACTTTCTGGCGCGCCGTTTCAAGCGTGAAGGGCGGAACGGGCGGACGAACTTCGGGGGAAGCGGACATGGATTGCTCCTGTTCAGGGTTCTGGCTGCGAACGCACGCAGCCGGTTCGGATTCGCTGCGTCGGCTACCGCGATACGGTATCGAGCAGCAGTTCAGCCGTCGCGCGCGCATCGCGCGCGGCGTTTGCATCGCCGCTGACGAGCGCCACGCCGATCGCGCCGTCGATCAACACGAGCCACTGACGCGCGATGCGCGCGAGCCCGCGGCGCGCGACGCCGGTTTCGTCGGCATAGGCGTCGAAGCGTTCGCGCACGAACGCCAGCAGGCGTGCCTTGTGCATGCGGGCGACGACGCGCACGGGATCGTCGGCGTCGGGTATCTCGCCCGACGCATTCAGGAACGCGCAGCCGTGAAAGTCGGGCTGCCCGAACCAGTCGCGCAGCACGTCGAACATGCCGAGCAGTTGCGCGCGCGGCGCGTGGCCGCGCGCCAGCGTGGCATCGACGAACCAGCGCATCCAGCGCTCGTCGCGGTGTTCAAGCGCGGCGACGACCAGCGCCTCCTTCGATTCGAAATGCGAATAAAAGCTCTTTCGTGCCGCGCCGGATCGCTTGACGATCGCATCGACGCCGGTCGCATGGATGCCGCCCGAATAGATCAGCGCTTCGGCCGCGTCGAGCAGCCGGTCGCGAACGCCCGGTTCGCCGAAGGAGTCGAGAGGTGTATTCATGGGTTTACGGTAGAACGATCGTTCTCCGTCGTCAATACCCGGATGAAAAGGCCCTGTCGGTGGAAGGGCTGAAGCGCGATCGGACGGCGCGCGTTTACGACATTTTTTCTTGAAGCCGATAGGGGACGCTCACTACACTTCGGTCACCCTGTCTACGCACAAGGACATCATGCAGCGACCGGAATCCGCGCGCCCCGCGCGCCCCGCGCGCGCCTATGCGGCTTATGCGAAGCGACTCGATGGCCGCGTCGTCGTGCGGCGCTTCGATCCGCGCAGCGATTCGTACGACGTACTGACCGCGCTGCTGCATCGCGCGTTCGCGCCGCTCGGCACACTGGGCTTCAATTGCCCGGGCGTCGATCAGCCGGCGTCGGCGACGCGCGAACGCATGCTCGCCGGCGAGTGCTTCGTCGCGCTCGGCAACGCGCATCTGGTCGCGACGATGACGATGCAATCGCACGATCCCGATTCCCGCTGCGATTCGTTTCGCAGCCGGCGCGTCGCGACGCTCGGCCAGTTGGCCGTCGATCCCGTCTGGCACGGCCGCGGCATCGGCCGTTCACTGCTCGCGTTTGCGCAACATCGGGCCGCCGCGCGCGGCGCGACACACCTCGCACTCGACGCGCCGCATGCGGTGGTCCGGCTCGTCGATTTCTATCGCCGCGAAGGATTTCAACTGGTCGACGTGATGCGTTTTCCAGGACACAACTACGACAGCGCGATCCTGTGCAAGGCGGTCAGTATCGCGAACGCCCGCATGTGTGCGGTCGGCACGACGCAGATCGAGGTGGCGCGGCAAGCCGGTGCGGTGTCATGAGACACGAGGCGCCGAAGCGCGACCACGGCGACGATCACGCCCGGTTCGACGCCAGGCAGGCACGTGTGCGTGCCGCGCTGCGGCTGCGCGGCGTGATGAAGCTGACGATCGTCACGATCGCGGTTGCGCAGGCGCTGGCGTTCGCGTTCGAAAGCCTGCTGGCCGCGGCCGGATTCGCGCCGGACGCCGCGACGGCGCTGCTGTTTCGCTTCGTGACGTGTACGCTCGTCAGCTTCTGGCTGCAGGCCGATGCATTGCATGCGTATCAGTACGCGGCGCAGCACGGGTTCATCACGATTCCCGGCACGCATGGCGATCCGGTCGACATTGCGCCGCAATGCCCGAAGCGCTGGCTCGTCGTGTTGTATCTTCAGCTCGAACCGCAATGGATGAAGGGTGAACGGAGCAAGTAACGATCGGCGCACCGTTGGGGGCCGTGCGCCGAGCGCCGAGCGCATGAGTGAGTCGCAACGATATTCGCGGGCTCACGGTTGAGGTCCCGATTCCATTCGGCGTCGCGTGCGGTGCGTCGCGAACGATCGCCCGGCATGTGGAAGGGTGCGGAAGGGACAAAGCGAAGCAGAGACAGACGGGTGAAGCAAACGTACGATTGCCCTTCACCGATGCGAAATCGCGCTGCGATTCAGCGCGCGAACACACCTCCCGAATAATCTCACCTCAAGCGCTGAATCACGTGTGTCGACGCGCGACGGTGCACGCGCAAATGAAAACGGGGCGGCCGGCCAACGTGCCGCGCCGCCCCGTCTCTGTCGACATCCGGCTCAGGCCGTCCAGTCGAGAATCACCTTGCCGCTTTCGCCGGACAGCATCGCGGCGAAGCCTTGCTCGTAATCGTCGGCCGCGAAGCGATGTGTGATGATCGGCGACAGGTCGAGGCCGCTTTGCAGCATCGCGACCATCTTGTACCAGGTCTCGAACATCTCGCGGCCGTAGATGCCCTTGATCTCGAGCCCCTTGAAGATCACCTGGTTCCAGTCGATGGCCGTCTGCGCGGGCGGGATGCCGAGCAACGCAACCTTGCCGCCGTGGTTCATCGCCTCCAGCAGGCTCGTGAACGCGCTCGGCACGCCCGACATCTCCAGACCGACGTCGAAGCCTTCGGTCATGTGCAGGTCGGCCATCACGTCACGCAGCGACTCGCGTGCGACGTTGACCGCACGCGTCGCGCCCATCTTGCGCGCGAGCTCCAGCCGATAGTCGTTGATGTCGGTGATGACGACGTTGCGCGCGCCGACGTGCTTCGCGATCGCGACGGCCATGATGCCGATCGGGCCCGCGCCGGTGATCAGCACGTCTTCGCCGACGAGGTTGAACGACAGCGCCGTGTGCGTCGCGTTGCCGAACGGATCGAAGATCGACGCGAGATCGTCGGAGATCTCCGGCGGAATCTTGAACGCGTTGAACGCCGGAATCGCCAGGTATTCGGCGAACGCGCCTTCGCGGTTCACGCCGACGCCCACCGTGTTGCGGCACAGATGCCGGCGCCCGGCGCGACAGTTGCGGCAGAAACCGCAGGTGATGTGGCCTTCGCCGGACACGCGATCGCCGATCGCGAAGCCGCGCACTTCCTGCCCCATCTCGACGATCTCGCCGACATATTCGTGACCGACGTGCATCGGCACCGGAATCGTCTTCTGCGCCCAGTCGTCCCACTTCCAGATATGGATGTCGGTGCCGCAGATCGCCGTGCGGCGGATCTTGATCAGCACGTCGTTGTGGCCGACTTCGGGGCGCTTCACGCGCGTGAGCGTGAGGCCGGGGCCGCGTTCGAGCTTTGCCAGTGCTTTCATTGTCGCGCCTCCGTCAGATGATGCCGAGCGACTTGCCGACGCGCACGAACGCGGCGACCGTCTGGTCGATCTGTTCGGGCGTATGCGCGGCGCTCATCTGCGTGCGGATGCGCGCACGGCCGCGCGGCACCACGGGGAACGAGAAGCCGATCACGTAGACGCCTTCGCCGAGCAGCTTGTCGGCCATGTTCGTCGCGAGCTGCGCGTCGCCGAGCATCACCGGGATGATCGGATGTGCGCCGGGCACGAGCGTGAAGCCGGCCTCGGTCATCTGCTTGCGGAACCGCGCGCCGTTCTCGCGCACGCGCTCGCGCAGCTTCGCGCCTTCGTCGCTGCCGAGCAGCTCGAGCACCTTCAGCGATGCCGCGGCGATGCTCGGCGTGAGCGTATTCGAGAACAGATACGGACGCGAGCGCTGGCGCAGCAGCTCGATCACCTCGCGACGCGCGGCGACATAGCCGCCCGACGCGCCGCCGAGCGCCTTGCCGAGCGTGCCGGTGATGATGTCGACGCGGCCTTCGACGCCGCAGTGCTCGGGCGTGCCGCGGCCATGCGTGCCGATGAAGCCGACTGCATGCGAATCGTCGACCATCACGAGCGCGCCGTAGCGATCGGCGAGATCGCAGATGCCTTTCAGATCGGCGATGATGCCGTCCATCGAGAACACGCCGTCGGTTGCGATCAGCTTGTGGCGCGCGCCCGCGGCGTCGGCCTCCTTGAGCTTCGCCTCGAGGTCGGACAGATCGTTGTTCTTGTAGCGCAAACGCTTCGCCTTGCACAGGCGAATGCCGTCGATGATGCTCGCGTGATTCAGCTCGTCGCTGATCACCGCGTCGTTCTCGTCGAGCAGTGTCTCGAACAGCCCGCCGTTCGCGTCGAAGCAGCTCGAATAGAGGATGCTGTCCTCGGTGCCGAGAAACGCGGCCAGCGCGCTTTCCAGTTGCTTGTGGACGGTTTGCGTGCCGCAGATGAAGCGCACCGATGCCATGCCGAAGCCGTCCTGGTCGAGGCCGGCCTTCGCCGCGTCGATCAGGCGAGGATCGTTCGCCAGACCCAGATAGTTGTTCGCGCAGAAATTGAGCACGCCGGCGCCGCCGGCGAGCCGCACGGCTGCCGCCTGGGGACTCGCGATCTCGCGCTCGGTCTTGTAAAAACCGTCCGCGCGGATCTGGTCGAGCGTCCCGCGCACCTGGGCGAGAAAGGCATCACGCATCGCAAAGCTCCTGACAGGGTTTCGCATTCCGCGGCGCACGGCTCGTGGCGGCGCAACGGCCTGCTACTGTTATAGTCGGTCGTTCGGTTGACCGCATTTATCCGATATTCCGAACTAGAATTCGAAATATCGAACAACTCTAAGCGAACGGAATCCAAATGGCAAGTTCCTCCGGCTCGCGGCGCACGCCTGCCGACGCCGCCCCGCAGCCGCCGGCCGCGACCCCGCCGCGCGTCGGCGAGCAGATCCAGCGGCTGCGCAACGAGCGCAAGCTGACGCTCGACGACCTGTCGCGCGCAGCCGGCGTATCGAAATCCATGCTCTCCGAGATCGAGCGCGACAAGGCCAACCCGACGATCGCCGTCGCATGGCGGCTGACGAACGCGCTCGGCATCACGCTCGACGAACTGTTTTCGCAGCCGAAGGCGCCCGAGACGATCCGCGTGGACGGCCCGCACGACATTCCGACGCTCGCCGGCCACGACGGCCGGTACCAGTTGCGCGTATGGGGCCCGATCGAACTCGCCGGCAAGTTCGAGTGGTACGAGCTGACGCTACCGGGCGGCGGCGCCCTGATATCGAACGCGCACGAACCGGGCACGCGCGAGCACCTCACCGTGCTGCAGGGCGCGATGGAAATCGAGGCCGCCGCGGCCAGCCGCCGACTGAAGGCCGGCGACACCGCGCGCTACCCCGCCGACGAGCCGCATGCGATCCGCAATCCCGGCAAGGCCGAAGCGCGGGCACTGCTGATCGTGATCCATCGCTGACGGCGCGTATAGCTGGCCAAAAGGTCAGTCGCAGGCCTGTTGCGGAAAATACTGTATGTTTGTACAGTATACGGACATTCCGCCATGCATGGGCCGGAGCCGGCGCACCGAGGCGCCCGTCCCGGTCGACAGGAGCCTGCAATGACAGAAGAACAAGATTTGGCCGCGCTCAGCTTCAAGGCTGCCGCGCATGACCTCGAATTGATCGTTCGCCATATCGCCGGGCGCTACATCCGTCAGCGCGTGCCGCTGACGTGGCGCCTGCTGCATGCGATCGAAGCCGAAGCGCTCGCCGATCTCGGCTTTGCCAGCCGGCACGACGCGGGCATGCGTCAACTGTTCGAACGGCCGTCGGACATGACGTTTCCCGAAACGGACGATCCGATCGACTTCGGGCGCTCGAATGCGCTGCCCGCGGTCTTTTCGTTCGCCGTTCTCGCGTACGAAGCCGCGGCAAACGCGCAGGGCACCGCGCGTCCCCCACGTCCGCACCGCCAGTCCAAGGCGTGGGGCGACTGACGGCCCAGCCCGGCCGCCGCGCATGGCGGCCGGTTCACCCGCTTGCTGCCCGATACGTTGCGGAAAAGGGCTACCATATACGCAACTAACGGAATTACTACCATGTCTCTTCCCGCCTCTCCCCACACGACCTCGCCGGAAGAAAAGGATCTGTTCGACCGCGATGCGTCCGACTGGGTCGCCTCGCCCGAAGCCGCGTTCGACGCGTGGCTGGCGATGCAGGACTATCGCCGCTCGTCGGCCGACGTCTATCGCGCACAATGGGGCGCGTTTCTCGCGTGGATGCGTGCACATCAAAAGAATCTGGCGACGGTCGATACGCCGACCATCGCGAATTTCGTCGGCGAACTGCCGATCAAGAAAACGCAGCGAATGCGCTATCTCCGGCTCATCGAGCGTGTGCTCGATCATGTCCGCCGCACCGAGTACGCGTCGACCAATCCGGCCCGCTTCATTGCTCAGGATGGCGAAGCGAATTGGCGCAAGGCGCGCGACAACGAACCGACCGGTTTCCTCACGCCTGCGGAACGTGCGACGTTGCTCGCGTATCTGTTTTCGCCGATCGGCGTATCGGGTTCCGCGTACTGGAAGGAGCGCCGCGACCGCGCGCTCGTCGCCGCGTTTCTCGGTGCCGGCATCAAAACCGGCGAAGCGCGCGCACTTACGATTAGTTGCATCAATACGAGCGGCACGTCGCTGCGGATCGAGTCGACGCATCCGGACTACTCGCGCGACACCCATCTGGCCTCGTTCGCCATTGCATTGCTCGAAGCCTGGCTCACCGAACGCAAACGCCAGGAGATTCCGGGAGAGCTCGTCTTCCCCGCATCACATGCCGGGCGGCCGATGCACAAGGCGACGATGCTGCGCGCGATCGATGCGATCGTCGAATCGGCCGGGCTCACGTCGTCACGCACGGCGCGCGCCAGCCCGCAAACATTGCGCAATACCTACGCGGCCGAACTGTTCGAGCACGACGTGCCGCCAGAGCGCGTCGGCAAATGGCTGGGCTTCATGCGGCCGATCTCGTCGAATCGCCTGCATCGTGCATGGAAAAACTGGCGTGACGGGCTGGCCGACAACAACGGTGACGGTGACGCGTCCGACGGCGACGAAACTCACTGATCGGGAAACGGCTGCTCACGCGAAACGATCCGTGAGCAGCCTTGCGTGGCACTGCCTCACCATTTCATCGCTCCCGAAAAACCTCACCTCAAGCTTCCCGGATCCTCTCACCTGTGCGGCGGCGCCGGCGTCCGGGTCAGGTCTGCGCAAAACGCGCGACGGCTTCGAAGCGGGACGGCCATGCGCCCGACGCGTGCTCGCACTCGGGGCATGCGACTTCAAAACCCTCGTTCCCGTGTGACAGTTCCGGTTCGCCGTCGCAATGCGGGCACCGGGTCGGCGCCGGAATCTCGTGATCCAGGGAGGTGCCGATCGCGGCATACGCGTCCGCATCGAGTCGTCCCGCGTCGGCCAGGCGCCGAATCAGTGCGGCGATTTCCGGACTCATTCCGCGGTTCGCGCGCAACGAATTCATGTCGCGCGTGGCGCGCTCCAGTTCGTCGCTCTGGGCACGCAACTGTTCTTCGAGCCGGTCGGCACGCGCCTTGGCCGAACTCAACTGCTGCAGGAAATCGAATTCCTTGCGCTGGACGTCGCGCAACCCGCTCTGGTAGGTCGACGCCATGCTGCGCAACGAATCCAGTTCGACCAGCATCGGCTTGACGCGGCGTTCGGCTTCAGCCACCGCATCCTTGATTTGCTGCGCGTAATGCTCGGTGCGCTGCTGTAGTTCGGCTTGCAGCGCATCGATGCGGTCGCGTAGTGCGGCGTTCTGAGCCTGTTCGGCATCGATCCGGCCGGCAGCCGTGGCCAGTTCCTTTTCCAGCCGAGCGACTGTGGTGAGCAGCGTTGCTTCGCTTGCCGAGCCGTGGGTGGTCTGCGACGCAAGCTGAACCTCGAGTTCCGTTACCCGCGCCTGTAATTGCTCGTTTCTCGCTTCACCGCGCGCGAGCGCGCTCTCAAGCGTTTCCTGACGGACGGCGGCGTCGCGCAACCGTTGTTCCGCGTCGGCCATGTCGGCACGCACTTGCTCGCGATCCGCATCGAGGCTGTCGCGCGCGACTTTCAATGCCTCTTCATAGAGTGCGCCGAGCAACGCGCCGGCCTTTTCCTCGACTGCCTTCGGGATCGCCGCGCCGTCGAGCCGGATCTTCGAGGCTGAACGGATGCGCTCCCAGAAATGGTCGATGTCTTTCGGGATGTCGCTGGCGCTGCCGGTCTGGGTGAGATCACGGACGTTGGCGGCCGACGGCCGGATGCCGAGATCGAAGAACAGGCGCTTGCACGCATGCAGCGACAATTCCTGACGTCGTGCACCGCTCGCGCGCAGCGATTCCAGTTCTTCCCGAATGACTTGACGCATTTCGTCCAGGGTCATGGCCATACTCGTAGACAATGAAATGTGGCAATAATAACGAAATACGTGTTCTTTGATACTTCTTTCGAGGGTCCGTTGTGAATTTACGTCGTTTTGCACAGAAACAGGATCTGTGAGCCCATCCCGCTGAAGGTGGCCTGGAATTCCGTGAAACAAAGCGAAGAAAGTCCGCCAAGTCCTTGTGCTGCAAGTGATTTTCCGCGAACCCCGAATTCGAGCATTTGTTTCACATGACGGCAGATCCGATTGCCTGTGGGTGTTCGGGGGTTGGGGTGTCTGTGGAAAACTCGTCAGCCGATGGCTTGAGAGTATTAGAAGTAAACACCCTTGAACCCTTAGTTAAAAACGTTAACGCCACGGCACAGCCTTATGGTGCAAGGCTTTCCGGCCGACAAGGTGAAGTTTTACGGGAGCCAAGGTGATCTTCTGCGGGAGCTGACGTGATGGGGTTCAGGGAGCTGCGTGAGCCGATGCAGGAAGGGTCGTGAGCGGATTCGGGATCACAGTAAAACAAGCGTTTTCCCACAGGTGAGGGTTTTCGGGGCTGCACAGCCGCGGAACCCGCACTGTGCCTGACTGCACAGTTTTCTGCCTGTGCAGACATAGGTGAGAATTTGCAGGACGTGCTTCGCGCCCTGATTCTGCCCATCTTTTGGGCAGATTGGGCGAAAGGTGAGGTTTCACGGGACTCGACGGGAATTTGCTGTGAGGATTTCCGGGAAGCGAACGCCATTTTGCACAGCAAAAGTGCTTTGGGGCACCTGTGATGCCCCAAAGGTGAGGCTTTTCGGGAGGGAAATCCGGGTTTTCCTGCTCCAATCCCCTTAAGGTGAGCTTTTTCGGGGCATCGATCACAGGCCGCGATCTCCGTCACAGGTGAGGCTTTCCGGGAGCCGTATTTGCTTAAAAAATGGTCAAAGGTGAGGCTTTTCGGGATTCTTGACGGGCCTGATTCGTCGAAAAGCCCGCCAGGACTGGCGGATATCTCATTTTTGCTGTGCCACTTTTTGGCACAGGTGAGACTTTTCAGGGGCCGACATCCGGTTGTCATATGACGGATTCCCGTCGAAAGGTGAGGTTTTTCGGGAGGTCTGCGCGATGCACAGCCAAATGCCTTCTGTGTATAAGTATCGGAAGAGATTGAGATTTTTGATACCGGGCCGGTTACGGTGAGGTTTTTCGGGAGTCATTTCCGGACCCGCTGCGGTGCCGCACTTCTTCTGTAAGGTGAGCGTTTTCGGGAGTCGTTAGCAGCCAGTCCCGCGTGTGTCGGACGTTCGTCGGCATTCGGACGAATCCACATGCTGTGCTTAAGGTGAGAATTTTCGGGACCCGATACGATTCGCGCGCTGTACAATGCGCGCCCGGGCGGGTCAAGCCGCCGCCAATCGGGCCGCGCGTGCCGGTATCGATCGCGATTTTCCACGTGTCCAAGCCGAACCGATGTTCCGGCGGGCCGCGCCTGTACATGCATACAGGCCGATGGGCGGTGGTCCGGGACGAACGGTGAGGTGCAATCGCGACCCTGTGTCGAACTCACGGTTGCGCAGTCGCAAAATTACGACAAATCGAAAGGTGAGCCGATACGGGAACCAATTTCGCACGTGTCCTGCACAGGTGAAATTCTGTGAATCGGCGCATGCCGCGGCACGTCTGGACGAGTCCGGAACGCCGTACGGGCGGACCGGTGAGCGTTTTCGGGAGCGGTTCGGGTGAGTGCCGTTTTGCCGGCGCGCTTCACCGGCTATGGTGAGCATGTCGTTCTGGACGCACATCACCGCAGGCGCTATCCTTCCGGGAAACTTCTCCTCCGACCCGACGTATGGCCACGACGAAGCGCGCCAAGAAAACCGATGTGGATGTGGTGAGTGCCAGTTCAGCCGAATTGCGAAAGGCCGTCGAGGCGATCGCCATTCAGCCGAAGAGCGGCAAGATCACGCTCCTCACTCGCAAGCTGTTCAATGTCCTGCTGGCCGTCGCGCAGCAGGCCGACGACTCGGGCGACACGTATCGCGCGCTGCTGTCGGACATCGTCGCCAACTCCGCTTTCGATTCGAACGACACCGCGTTGGTGAAGGAACACCTGCGCCGCATGGTGTCGGTGCAGGTCGAATGGAGCACGGGGACGTCGAGCCAGAAGCCCGGCCGCAAGTGGGGGATCTCCACGCTGATCGCCGATGCGGAAATTCTCGAGGATCCGACCACCCGCCGCGTGTGGGTCGAATTCTCGTTCGCACCGAAGATCAAGAAGAAGCTGCTCGACCCGGTCCAGTATGCGCGCCTGAGCCTGCAGTTCCAGAGCCAGCTGCGCAGCAGCGCCGGGCTCGCGCTGTACGAAATCTGCGTGCGCTACCTGACGAACCCGAGCCACCTGACGATGCGTGAGCCGTGGGAATGGTGGCGGCCGATCCTGTCGGGCACGCCCGACACGGAAGCCGGCGACGAAGCGAAGCGCGAGTACAAGTACTTCAAGCGCGACTACCTGCGCCCGGC
Organism: Burkholderia sp. AU17457; assembly: GCF_002223255.1. Classification (NCBI taxonomy): domain Bacteria; kingdom Pseudomonadati; phylum Pseudomonadota; class Betaproteobacteria; order Burkholderiales; family Burkholderiaceae; genus Burkholderia; species Burkholderia sp. AU17457. Next base: position 367,887 of record NZ_NKFB01000006.1, on the reverse strand, counting down.
GATAGCGGAAGTCAACGCGGTCACCAACATCTTCGTCGAGCTGATCGAGCACCGTGAAGGGCGTCGGGTGGCCGAGATCCAGTTCCGCGTGACCGAGCGCAAGCAGCCGATGCTCGCGCTCGACGAACACCCGAACGTGTTCGACAGCACGCTGGTCGACCGGATGGTGAAGCTCGGGATCCCGCTGAAGGAAGCGCAGACGCTCTATGCGGACAGCGAGGAAAACCGGATTCGCGCTGCGCTGCAGATGACCGAGCAGCGGATGCGCAGCACGACGCTGCCGCCGGTGCGCAGCGCGCCGGCGCTGTTCAAGGATGCGCTGAAGAAGGGTTATGCACCGCCGGTCGAGTCGGTCGACGCACTGCCGGCGGGCACGCCGTCCGCGAAGGTCGCGGCTGCCCAGCCGGACGATCTGAAGGCACGCCTGCTGAGCGAGTTCGCGGCGTTCCGCCGCAAGGAAGCGAAGGTGTTGTACGAAGAGCAGGGCGACGCGGAGCGCGAAGTGGCGCGCGAGTCGTTCGAGTCGGAGGCATTGCCGACGATGGGCTCGCATCTGCGCGACGACTGGCGCAAGCGCGGCCTCGATTCCAAGCTGGCCGAGACGGCCTTTTTCGACTGGCTGGCCCAGAAGACCTGGGGCGAGCCGACGGACGGCGACCTGCTGTCGTTCACGCTGAACCAGTCGCGGGCCGCTTGACGCCCGCTCAGGCCCGCTGACGGGCCGCCGCCGGTCTCCACCCCTTGGTCGGGTGGGGCCGGCGTCCTCACCAGGCCCTGCCGGCCGCCTCCCTCACTCCGACAACAGCATCCGTTCGAGCTGCTCGAGGATCGCGTCGCGCTTGTCCTTCGGGAGGCCGCGCAGGCGCAGTTCGATGCGGTCTTCGCCATACGACTTCAGGTCGCCCACCGACTTGCCGCCGAGCTTGATCTCGAGACGCTGCGCATAGCGTTGACGGCCGGCCGCCTTTGGCGTTTCCTGCGCCGCGACGCGGCCCTTGACGATGTCCGACACCTGGCGCGTGCTGAGATCGTCCGACACGATCTTGTTGATCAGCCGCAGCGTCGCCTCGGTGCCGCGCGCATTGTGATAGCGGCCGACCTGATACGCCATGTTCGATCCGAAGCGATCGGGGCGCGCGACCATTTCCTGCATGATCGCTTCCGGCAATTTGCCGATCGACAGCGCGACGGCCACCGTCGACTCGTCGAGGCCGAGGTGCTCGGAGAGTTCTTTCTGGCTCTGGAAATGCTTGTCGTCGAGGAAGCGGCGCCACACGACGGCGTTGTCGAACACCGTCTGCGAATCGCGCTGAACGTTGAGGTCGTAGCCGAGCTTGTAGCTCTGGATGCCGATCGGCACGTCGATCACGATCGCCTTGACCGACTCCTTGTTCGCTTCCTTCAGCGCCCGCACGCGGCGGCCGCCGTCGCTGACGAAATACGTGCCCGGATTGTCGTAATCCGGAATCACGTGGATGGCCTGCTGCTGCCCCTGCTTCGCGAGGTTGACCGCGAGTTCGGCAATCGACGATTTCAGATAGAAGTGCCGCGGGTTGAACGGGCTGTGCTTGATCGTCTTCAGCGGCAGCTCGATCACTTGCCCCGGCGCATAGCGATTCTCGAGGCGCCACGCGCGATATTGCGGCGATTCGTCGATCGACGGGTCGATCGTGAATTCCGGAGCAGGCGGCGGAGCGATGTCCTTCTTCGCGGATTTGGTCGATGCCGGGGGCGGCGTCTCGGACTTGACGATGCCGTCGATCGCATTGAGCCGATCAAGCGCCGTGCGCTTCTCGCTCGTCGTGATATCCGGGCGCGCTTGGAATCCTTTGGCAAATTGGGAAGGTTTCATGTGACTCCTTTATGCGCATAAAGTCAGGGCAGCATGGCGACGATTTCGTCGGCACATGCGCGAATTTCGGCGGCCGCCAGCTTGCCGCCGCGGTCGTTCATCTGCAGCACGGTCTGACCGAGCGCCATCGCTTGCTTGTACGCTTCCCGAGTCGGAATCTGTGTCTTCAGCAGCGGGAAGCCGAGTTCCTCGAGCGCACGCTTGAGCTCGCGGGTCAGCATGCGCTTCTCTTCGGTCTTGTTCAGCAGGAATACCGCGCGGAGGTCTTCGTTCATCACCTGCGCCTGCTGAATCAGTTTGACCAGTCCGACGCTCGACCAGTAATCGGCCGGCGACGACGATGTCGGGATCACGGCAATCGATGCGGCCAGCAGGACGACGCCGGAGACTTTCTCGGTGATCGACGGCGGGCAGTCCACGACGATGATGTCGTAGTCGTTGATGAACTTCTTGATCTCGCGATGGATCTGGCCGTCGGCTTCGGCCAGATTGACGACCGGAAACGGGATGCCGTTGTCGCTGTCGCCGGATGCGCTCGACCAGTGAACCAGCGTGTTTTGACGGTCTGCGTCGATGACGAGGACGCGCTTCCCTTTTTCATGGAACGCGGCGCCGAGATGCATGGCAATCGTGCTTTTGCCGACACCACCTTTTTGTTGAGTGACTGCAATGATTTCCGCGGCCAATTTTCACTCCTGTTTTGGTCGTTGGAATTCTACAGGACGATATTTGAATTTCAATGAAATTGTCGTTCGACAACTACGCGTTGGCCATTCGGACTATCGGTTTATGCGCATAAACGAGATGGCGGAGATGGGCGGCGCGTGTTGGCGGTGTGGTGGATATGACGAGACTGATGCCGAGCGGTCGTCGCGGTGCTCGATGGCTGCGTCTTCATGGGCTACATCGCCGGGGCTGTTCGTCGCAGAGATATGTCTCGGTACACTGCCCTTTCGCTGGATGGGCAGCGTTGCCTGCGAGCCGCGGAGTTTGTGCGCATAAACTCTGCAGAGGTCGCGGCGATCAACTTCGTTGGGAACCCGCCGCGCATTCGCGAGCGGGATGAGCGGTCTGCGAGGCTGAGCTGGATGTGCGCCGTCGATATCCATCGCGGAACCGATGTGCATCGAGGCAACGCCGTCTCGGCGCGCGGCGTTTATGCGCATAAACCAGACGCAAGGATGGCCCGCGGTGAAGGGCCGAAGGCACGAGCCTCGCCCGCGTCAGACGCGCAATGATGTCGTGCCGGGTCGATGGATTATCGATACAGTCATCGCCCGGCGCCGTTTCGTCTCGACATCCATCTACGTCAGCGTGCGTCTTGCACCGCGCCTCACAATCGCAGGCTTTATGCGCATAAACGCACCCGACGTGTCCCGCAATCACGCCCTTTCGCCACCGAGACCGCCCCTCACAGGGCATTGGTCAGGCTGATCACAGTTGCCGGTCCCGCGAAGCCGTTGCCGGGACTTTATGCGCATAAACATAACCGCATCTTTGAAGCGTCTCCCAGACACCAGACGCTCCGTCCCCCGATCACAGCACATCGCTAAACCGAACCGCCTCGGCGACCTGTCGAAAGGAAAACCACTCGATCTCGGTTGAACTGCCCCACCGAGCCCGTCAATGCAGACTAGCTACAATACAGGGCTCCACTATCCAGGCTTGAATGATGATCACGATTTACCACAACCCCCGATGCTCGAAGTCCCGCGAGACGCTCGCGTTGGTCGAGTCGCTGAATACCACCGGCGCGCCGCTGAACGTCGTCGAGTACCTGAAGACGCCGCCAACGGTCGAGGAAGTGGAAACGCTGCATCGGCAGCTCGGCCGCCCGGTTCGCGACATGCTGCGCGACGGCGAGGAGCCGTACAAGACGTTGAATCTGGCTCGCGCGGATCTGAGCGACGCCGAAGCCTACGCGGCAATCGCCGCTCATCCGATCCTGCTGCAACGCCCTATCGTCGTATATCGCGGCAAGGCGGCGATCGGTCGCCCGCCTGAATCGGTGAACGCGCTGTTCGAATAATTCTTGGCGGGCGTATTTTTCTTATTGCATCAGCGCCACCGAGTCCGGCCCGGCACACGCAACGGCAATCCAGGCCGACGCGACCGCCAGGCCGCACGCGCTAGTGGCCGGCGGAACGATACGTCGACATCCCGGCGCCTAGTCGCCGCCCGACGACGGTCCCTCATCATCGTCCGACTCCCGCCCCGCCGCCGCTTTCGCGGCCGTCCGCAACAGCGCGATCTGTCCGCGATAGGCGCGGCATCCGCTGCAGGTCGGCAGATGCACGCGCACCTGCAGACGCTCGTGCAGCGTCAGATGCCGATCGAGCGCATCCGACAGCAGTCGTGTCACGTCAGTACATTTCCCCGGCAGCATCTTCGGTCGTCAGTCCTTTTTCGCTCAGGCAGGTTCGCAGGCGCGTGCGCGCACGGTACAGCAGCACGCTGCAATGATTCGTCGTCAGCGTCAATTCGCTGCAGATATCCACAATCTCGACATCGAGGAATTCGCGCATCATGAATACGCGTCCGATCTGCTCCGGCAGATGGTCGAGGCAGACCTGGAACAGCGTCCAGAATTGCTGTTGCTGCAACAGCGTTTCGGGCTTCGGCCACGGTCGCGGTTTCGCATGCGCGGCCCAATGCCCGTTGTCCTTGAACAGTTCGCGATCGAGTACGGATTCGCCGTCGAGCTCCGCATCGAGCGCGGTCAGGCTCACCATCCGCTGCCGCGCGCGCAGCACGTCGATCAGCTTGTTGCGCAGGATCCCGAACACCCAGGTCTTGTGGGCCGACAGCCCCGCGAACTCGCCGGCATGCGACCACGCGGCGGCCAGCGCTTCCTGCACGGCGTCTTCGGCCGCGTCGGCATCGCGGAGCTGGAGTCGTGCGAAGCGCAGCAGGTCGCGCCGCAGTTGCGCGAGATAGGCGGGATCGTCGTGTGCGGACGGCATGTCTGGTTGCAGTGTCTCGAAGCAATGGCAATCGCGCGAGCGCCACGGGAGCGGGCGTCGCGGTGCGAGCAGCTTACTGGGCGCGGTCCGCGCCTGCAACGCAATGTTCCGTCACGAATTCACGGAACCGGCCGCCGCGCTGCGCTATGCTTGCCGAACCCCGTGTCGCGCGTCGACCACGCCGCGCGGCGGGCAATCTGTAACGTCAGAGCATAACGGTCGAGTTATCCACAATTTCTGTGGAAAACCTTGTGGAAAGTCGGCCGGACGGCCCCGTGGGACGGCTCGCGGGCTGGCTTGCCTATAAACAGACCTTTGTCGCCCATTCGGAAGCAATCGATCCGATTCCTCACTCACCGGAAGGAGAATGCCATGTCCTATCGTATTGCGGTCGTCGTCGGCAGCCTGCGTCGCGCTTCGACGAATCGCGCGCTCGCGCACGCCGTGATCTCGCTTGCCCCCGCCGATTTTTCGTTCGAGTTCGTCGAGATCGGCGAGCTGCCGCTGTACAGCCAGGACTACGACGCGGATTTCCCGGAAGTCGCGAAGCGCTTCAAGCAGTCGATCGAAGCCGCCGATGCGCTGCTGTTCGTCACGCCCGAGTACAACCGGTCGATTCCGGGCGTGCTGAAGAATGCGCTCGACTGGGGCTCGCGCCCGTGGGGTTCGAACTCGTGGTCGGGCAAGCCGGGCGCGGTGCTCGGCACGTCGCCGGGCGCGGTGGGTACCGCGCTCGCGCAGCAGCACCTGCGCAACGTGCTCGCGTACCTCGACGTGAAGACTCTCGGTCAGCCCGAGATGTTCATCAAGCACGACCCGGCGCGCATCGACGAACAGGGGCAGATCGTCAGCGAGGACACCCGCAAGTTCCTGCAGGGCTTCGTCGATCGCTACGCGAGCTGGGTGCGCCTGCTGAAATCGGCGTGACGTCGTCGGCCTGATCGCCGCGCCCGTTCACGCGGTCGCGTCGGCGCCGCCCGCACACCGCGGGTCACGTGCCGGCGTGTCGCGCGTCCCGCGCTTCGCGGATGCCCAGCAGGATCTCGTCGAGCAGCGCGATGTCGAACGGCTTCGACAGCACGCGGACGTTGACGGTGCGCGTGCGGTCGAGCTCCTCCGCATAACCCGTGACGAGAATCACGGGCAGCTTCCCCGGCCGCTTTTCGACCGCTTCGGCCAGGTCGATGCCGTTCAGGCGGCCCGGCATGTGGATGTCCGAAATCACGAGGTCGAACGCGTCGTTCGCGGCGGCGCCTTCGATCAGGCGCAATGCATCGTCGGCGGTGGGCGCATAGGTGACGCGATGACCGAGCAGCGACAACAGCGCTTCCGTGCCGGCCGCGACTTCGCCGTTGTCCTCGACGAGCAGCACGTGCAGGCCGGCGAGCGCGCCGTTACCCGCATCGTGCGCGGCGGCCGCGGGCCGCGCGACGACATCCTCGGCACGCGCGCGCGGCAGGTACAGACGCACCGACGTACCCGCGCCGACCGCGCTGTCGATCGTCGCGAGGCCGCCCGAGCGTTCGCAGAACGCGAATACCTGCGGCAGGCCGAGCCCCGTGCCCATCCCCTGCGCCTTCGTCGTGAACAGCGGTTCGAAGGCGCGTGCGAGCACGTCGGGCGCCATGCCCGAACCCGTGTCGTCGAGCGAGATCTGCACGAAATCGCCCGTCAGCGGGAAACCGTCCTCGCGGCGCAGCGTGACGTTGCGCGCGCCGACCGTGAAGCGTCCGCCGGTCGCCATCGCGTCGCGCGCGTTGACCGCGAGATTGATCACCGCGAGCTCGAGTTCCGCGACGTCGACGCGGATCGGCCAGACGCCCGGCTCGATCGCGACGACCAGCGACGACTTCGACCCGAGCGACGTCTTCAGCAGCTCGCGGCACGTGCCGACCCATTGCCCGATGTCGATCGTCTCGTTGTGCAGCGGCTGCTTGCGCGCGACGCCGAGCAACTGGCGCGTGAGCGACTGCCCGTTCTTCAGCGCGCGTTCGATCGCGTCGAGCTCCTTGTCGAGATGCTGGACGCCGCGCCGCCGCGCGATCTGCACGTTGCTCGAGATGATCATCAGCAGATTGTTGAAGTCGTGCGCGACGCTGCCGACGAGATTGCCGAGCGCCTGCATCTTGCGCGACTGCCGGTACGCCGATTCGATCGAGCGCCGCATCGACGCTTCGGCCTGCCAGCGGTCCCATGCCTCCTCTTCCGCCTTCAGCCGCTTCAGCGACAGCCAGATCACGGACCACAGCGCGACCGACGGCGCGAACATCGAGATGAACAGCACGCTCAGGTGTTCGTACCATTCATGCCAGATCGCCGACGTGCGGTAGGCGCACGTCACATAAACGGGGTAGCTGCCGACCTGGCGATACGCGACGATCTCGCTGCTTGCGCCGTCGTGGCCCACGCGCACGACGCCCGCGCGTGGATCGTTGTGCGCGTTGCCGAACGTGACCGAGCGATCGGTGTGCGCCAGCGACGGCGGCGGCGGATACGATGCGATCACCGCGCCGTCCGAGCGCGCGAGCGCCATCGTCATCGGCGTGCTCGCGCCGCCGAGCAGGTCGCGGTAGAACGCGTTGAAATACGACGACTTCAGCGCGATCGACACCATGCCGGCGAACGAACCGTCGCTATGGCGTCGCGCGACGCCGGTGTTGAACACGGGAATGTTCTCGAGCTTGAGCGGCCCCATCATCAGTCGCGAGATGTGTTCGATGACCTTGCCGTCGCGGATGCCGGCGAAGTCGTCGCGGTTCGCGATCGACGCATACGGCGCCGGATAGTAGAGGCTGTTGGCGAGCAGCATCCCGCTCGCGCCGAAGATCGACACGGCGGCCACTTGCGGATAGCCGCCGCCGATCGTGTTCAGCGCCTCGTGGATGTCGGATTCCCTGCCGCGCACGGTCGCGTCGTCCATGTCCTGCACGAGGTCGACGATGCGCGCATCGAGCGTTTCGCTCAGGTCGAACACCTTGAGCGCGTGCTCCTCGGCCACGCGCACCGTGCGCATCGTCACGTCGCTCGCGGCGGCCTCGCGCGCCTTCAGGTCGCTGTACGCCATCACCACCACGTAGATGCACGGCAGCACGATCGCCGCGACGAGCAGCACGATCAGCGTCACGCGGCGCACCGCGAAATCGTGCTCGGGTGCGCCGGCCACGTAGCTGCCGTCGTCCTGCCAGTCGTCGGCTGGAGGGGGCGCGGGGGTGTGGGAGTCGGCAGGCCGTTCGGACGTCATCGAAAAAAGCGGGTGAGGCAGAGGTGCCTGCCATCATAAACGAGTTGCGACGGCCCGCCGCGGCGCCGTCCGGGCGCAATCCTGCCGTATATGACAGCGGTAAACCGTCAGATTGAAAACGCGACGAATCCGGCAGCGCAAACGTACACAAGGAAAAATTTTGCGTACTTATCTCGAAAATGGTCGTAGCTATTTTCGGAATGATGCGCGATCGGACCAATTCCGTTCGAAATGGCGAAAATGGCGAGTTGCATCGCCTCCGGTTTACTCCGAGAATCGCGCCTTGCTTTCCCTATGACAGATACATGCGCCCGCCGGCGATTGCCGCGCGGTGCGTCGCGCGCACCTGCGTCGCGGCGCCCGTGCGCGGCCGCAAGGCGGTTGCCCGCGCCGAAACGCATGGCACTAAAGAAATGCGCCGCGCGGTCGTTAACGCGAGAGAGACCATTCCGTATACCGCATCGCCCCATGCCTTTGCCGATTGTAATTGCCGACGATTCGCTGCTCGCTCGCAAACTGCTGACAAAGGCGCTGCCGGGAGATTGGGACGTCGACATCGCATATGCAGCGAATGGTCGTGAGGCCTTGGCGCTCTATCGTGACGGCAAAGCTTCCGTGATGTTTCTGGATCTGACGATGCCCGACATGAGCGGATATCAAGTCCTGGAAACACTGCGCCACGAAGATCTGAACACGTTCGTGATCGTGGTATCCGCCGATATTCAGCCGCAGGCGCAAGCACGCGTGCGCGAATTGGGCGCGATCGCATTCGTTGCCAAGCCCGTGACGTCGGAGGCATTGCTGCCCATTCTCAAGGAGTATGGGTTGTATGCCTGAATCGGTGTTCACGGCGGAGCAACGCGACGCGTTGCAGGAAATCGCCAACCTTGCAATGGGCCGCGCCGCCGCGCGGCTTGCGTTGCTGCTCGGGCACTTCATCGAGCTGTCGGTGCCGCGCGTGCGCGTCGTGAAAGCGGCCGACGCGAGTGACGCGCTGCGCGAGATGACGGGCATCCACGACAACGTGACCGCCGTGCGCCAGGGCTTCCGTTCCGACATCAAGGGCGAGGCGATCGTGCTGTGCCGCACGGCGGGCGTCGCGCGGCTGATGTCGGTCGTCGACCGTACGTTCGGCGACGGCGTGTACGGCGGGATGGCGACGCCGGACGAACTCGTGTTCGACGTCGCGAACGTGCTGATGGGCGCCTGCGTCGCGTCGATCCTCGACGAACTCGGCCGCAAGCCGGTGTTCTTTCCGCCGGGGCTGCTCGGCGCGAACGTGTCGTTCGACGACGTCTTCCAGCCGAACGAACTGGGATGGAGCGTCGCGCTGTTGCTCGAGGTGAACTTCGGGCTCGAGAACCACATGTTCCGCGCGCATTTCGTGATGTTGATGGCCGAGGATTCGATCCGGCTGATGGGCGACGCGCTCGACGCGTTGCTGTCCGCGCTATGACGGCCGCCGCCCCGTCGCTGAGCGACCTCGTGATCGAGCGGGTCGGCTTCGGCCTGTTCGTGCTCGACCGTTCGATGACGGTCCTGATGTGGAATCGCTTCATGCAGGACCACAGCGGGATCCCGGCCGCCGACGTGATCGGCCGCAACATCTTCGACCGCTTTCCCGACCTGCCGCGCGCGTGGCTGTCGCGCAAGCTCGAGAGCGTGTTCCAGCTCGGCAGCTTCGCATTCAGCTCGTGGGAGCAGCGGCCCTACCTGTTCCGCTTCGAGCACGATCGGCCGATCACGGGCGGCGTCGACTACATGCAGCAGGACTGCACGTTCATGCCGCTCACGCGCGGCCGCGACGTCGAGGCCGTGTGCGTGACGATCTCGGACGTCACGCATGTGAGCGTGATGCAGCGAGAGCGCGAGGAAGCGGTCGCGAAGCTGCGCGAGCACGCGAATCTCGACGGGCTGACCGGCATCGCGAACCGGCGCTTCTTCGAGGCGCGGCTCGGCGACGAATTCGCGCGCTGGCAGCGCTACGGCGGCGACCTGTCGGTGCTGCTGTTCGACCTCGACCACTTCAAGACGATCAACGACCGCTTCGGGCATGCGGCGGGCGATGCGGTGCTGCGCGAGACGGCGCGCCGCGTCGCGTCGATCGTGCGCGCGCAGGACACGTTCGGCCGTTTCGGCGGCGAGGAATTCGCGCTGCTGCTGCCGTGCACGAATCTCGACGAGGCGATGCGGGTGGCGGACAAGGTGCGCGAGGCGATCGGCAGCATGCCGGTCGATGCCGAGGGCGTCAGCGTGCCGGTCACGGCGAGCGTCGGCGGCGCGTGCGCGAAAGCCGGCGCGCCGAGCTGCGACGTGCTCGTCAACGAGGCCGATGCCGCGCTCTATCGGGCGAAGCGGCTCGGGCGCGATCGGTCGGTCGCGTACGCCGACTGACCGCGCCCGCTCGGCTCAGCTTTTCGCGATGTCGGCGAGCACGCCGGCCAGCACGGCCGGCTGCGACACGAACGGCGAGTGGCTGCTGTCGAGCTGGTGCACGTGGGTCGGGTTGCCGGGCGCGAAAGCGTCGGCTTCGTCGATGAAGCGCTGCTGCAGCGCGGGCAGGATCACGCGATCGGCCAGGCACTTGATGTAGTGACGGTCGATCGCGCCCCAGCGTGCGGCGGTCGTCGGGATCGCGGTCGCGAACGGCGCGGCCGGCACGTCGCAGCTCATCAGGTTCGCGACCGCGTCGAAATCGGCCTGCGGCACGTCTTCGTACAGCGCGCGCTTCATCGATTCGCGATACGCGGCGTCGCCGCTGTGCGGATCGACGCGCAGCGCGCCGGCCACGCGCGGGCTCGCGAGCATCAGCGGGCCGAGCTGCTCCCCGTTGTTTTCCGGCGCGCGCACGTAGTCGAGGCCCGGCACGCCCGAGGCGGGCATGAAAGCCGCGAGATAGACGATCTTCGCGATCTTGTCGGGCGCGCGTTCGGCGGCCGCCGTGATCGCGAGGCCGCCCATGCTGTGCCCGACCAGCACGACCTTGCCGCGGCCGAGCGCGTACGCGTCGTCGACGGCCTGCGTCACCTGCGTCGCGTAGTCGTCGAGCGTCGTGTTCGCGACCGGCGACGGCTCGGCGCCGAACGCGTCCTTGTCGAGCGGCCGGGCGAGATACGACGCGGGAAAGCGTGCATGGATGCCGTGCGCGGGCAGGTCGCGGGCGATCGACAGATAGCCGCGCGCGGCCAGCGCGGCCGCCACGTGGGCATAGCACCACGCGCCATGCCACGCGCCGTGCACGAGCACGAAGACGGGATGATCGGACTGCGGGGTGGCGGGGTCGTTCGTCTCCATGGTGTCCGTATTTTTTTCGAGAAAGGTGTCATCTTAGACGAACCGGCCGGCATCGAGATGCGCTCGCGCGGCGCGTTTCTTGACCGGCAACGATCCGTCCCTTTGTGTCGCGCAGGCCACATTTCGTTCGGATCCGATTTGAATTTGTGCCGAAGCGCGCTAATTTGTTGCTTTGCCTGCGATTGCGCCCCATGAACGTCGACTATCTCTTCTACCGGAAGCCGAACAAACCCGGCCCCTATTCGCTCGACGACCTGGGCGACATCGCGCCGCCGATCGGCCCGGGGGCCTTGGTGCGTGAGGGGATCGCGCGCGTGTTCGAGCAGATCGACTGGCAGGAATCGCCCGACGTGCCGGGCGCGTGGTTCGGTACGGGCGGCGCGGTTTTCCAGTTCACCGCGGAGCCCGACGGCCGCGTGACGAGCTTCATGGGCTCGCGCCTCGAGCGCCGCTCGATGCTGCAGCTCACGCGCGAAATGGGGCTCATCGCGCTCGATCTGCAGCGCGACATCGTCTACGGCTGACGTGCTTTCGGGCGGCCGGTCGCAAAGGCCGGCCGCACCGGCCCGCCGGTGGCGCTCGCCACCTCGCCGGACATGGCGCGCGTCCGCCATCGAACTTCAAAGATTGCTATACTTTCGCCCAATTCCGGCTTCCGGCCGGTAATTTGTGCCTGTCTGCGTCGATCGTTCGCATATCTCGCACGCATTCGACGCCCTGACCATCCCAGCCGGGCATGGCTTCTTCAATCGCCCCGCGTGGGTGTCTCCGTGGAGCTTCGTCTTGGCCGTTTCCCATTCCGTCGTGGACGAACAAGAAACCGACGCCGCTGCCGTCACATCGGGCAGCTCCTTCTATCTGGCGATGCGCATCCTGCCGGCCGTGCAGCGCGATGCGATGTTCCAGGTCTACGCGTTTTGCCGCGCGGTCGACGACATCGCCGACAGCGACCTGCCGCGCGCCGAGCGCACCGCGGGCCTGAATCGCTGGCGCGCGGACATCGACGCGTGCTTCGCCGGCCGCCCGCCGCGCCACCTCGCCGCGCTCGATCGCGAGATCCGCGCGTTCGACCTGCAGCGCGACGATTTCCACGCGATGATCGACGGGATGGCGATGGACGCGGTGGAAGACATCTGCGCGCCCGACGAGCCGACGCTCGACCTCTTCTGCGATCGCGTGGCGAGCGCGGCCGGCCGGCTGTCGGTGAGGATTTTCGGGATGCCGGAAGCCGAAGGGATCACGCTGTCGCACCACCTCGGCCGCGCGCTGCAACTGACGAACATCCTGCGCGACATCGACGACGACGCGGCGATCAACCGGTGCTACCTGCCGCGTGAGCTGCTCGCGCGCGAAGGCATCGCGATCGCCGATCCGGCGACGATCGTGCGCGATCCGGCGCTGCCGCGCGTGTGCGCGACGCTCGTCGAGCGCGCGCTCGAGCACTTTCGCCAGGCCGACGCGGTGATGGATACCTGCCCGCGTGCGCAGGTGAAGGCGCCGCGCATCATGTCGGGCGCGTATCGCTGCATTCTCGAGGCCGCGATCGCACGCGGCTTTGCTGCGCCGCGCGCGCCGCTGCGCAAGCCGAAGGCGCGCATGCTGATGATCGCCGCGCGCTACGCGCTGTTCTGAGTCGGCCGACGCGATGCCCAGAACCGTCCACGTGATCGGCGCAGGACTCGCGGGCCTGTCGGCCGCGGTCGAGCTGCAACGTCGCGGGCGGCGCATCGTGCTGCACGACGCGCATGCGCACGCGGGCGGTCGCTGCCGCTCCTGGTTCGACGGGACGCTGAACACGACGCTCGACAGCGGGCTGCACACGGTTTTCGCGGGACAGCCCGCGACGCAGCGCTACCTGCGCGCGATCGGCGCGGCCGATCAGCTCGCGGGGCCCGCGCTGGCTGAATTTCCGGTCATGGACCTCGCGTCGCAGCAGCGCTGGACGCTGCGTTTCGGCAACGGCCGCTGGCCGTCGTGGCTGTTCGATGCCGCGTCGCGCGCGCCGGGCACGACGCCGCTCGACTACCTCGCGCTGGCCCCGCTCGCGTTCGCCCGCACGGGCCGCTCGCTCGCGCAGACGATGCGATGCGACGGCGTGCTGTGGGATCGCTGGCTGCGACCGTATTTCCTCGGGGTGCTGAATATCGAGCCGCGCCACGCGAGCGCCGAACTCGCGCGCGCCGCACTGTGCGGCACGTTTGCCGCGGGCGGCCCCGGCTGCCGTCCGCTCGTCGCGCGCCGCGGGCTCGGTAGCGCGTTCGTCGAACCCGCGCTGCGGATGCTGCAATACGGCGGCGCGCAGATCCGCCTGAATTCGCGGCTCGACGCGTTCGAATTCGGCGCGCACGGCAATGCGGTCGATGCGGTGTCGGTCGGCGGCGAACGCATCGATCTCGCGCCGGGCGACGCGGTCGTGCTGGCCGTGCCGCCCGAGGTCGCGCAGCCGCTCGTGCCCGAACTCACCGCGCCCGACACGTTCAGCGCGGTCGTGACCGCGTATTTCGCGGTCGAATCGCCGGCCGGCCCTCCGCTGCAGACGACCGTCGTCAACGGCGTCGTCGATGCGGTGCGGACCGGCGATGGCCTGCTCGCGGCGGCGATCCGCGATGCGGGCCGCTGGCTCGACATGCCGCGCGACACGCTCGCGCGGCGCATCTGGGAAGACGTCGCGCGCGTGACCGGCGCGAACCCGGAAACCATCCCCGCGTGGCAGCTCGTCGTCGAGCCGCGCGCGGGCTTTGCGGCGGTGCCGTCGCAGGAAATGAAACGTCCGGCCGTGCGTACGCGCTGGACCAATCTTGTACTCGCGGGCGACTGGATTGCCACCGGCCTGCCCGCCACGATCGAGGGCGCGATCCGTTCCGGCCAGCTGGCCGCGGACGTGCTCCAGACGCAATAAAGAGAGGGACCGATGAACGATCTCACCGAAATGGCTACCTTGTCCGCCGGCGCCGTGCCGGCCGACGTCGACGCGGCTGTCGCGCGCGCGACCGATGCGCTGCTGGCCGCGCAGCAAGCGGACGGACACTGGGTCTACGAACTCGAAGCCGATTCGACGATTCCCGCCGAATACGTGCTGCTCGTCCACTATCTGGGCGAGACGCCGAACCTCGAGCTCGAACAGAAGATCGGCAAGTATCTGCGCCGCATCCAGCAGGCCGACGGCGGCTGGCCGCTGTTCACCGACGGCGCACCGAACATCAGCGCGAGCGTGAAGGCGTATTTCGCGCTGAAGGTGATCGGCGACGACGAGAACGCCGAGCACATGCAGCGCGCGCGCCGCGCCATCCACGCGATGGGCGGCGCCGAGATGTCGAACGTGTTCACGCGTATCCAGCTCGCGCTGTACGGTGCGATTCCGTGGCGCGCGGTGCCGATGATGCCGGTCGAGATCATGCTGCTGCCGCAGTGGTTCCCGTTCCACTTGTCGAAGGTGTCGTACTGGGCGCGCACGGTGATCGTGCCGCTGCTGGTGCTGAACGCGAAGCGTCCGCTCGCGAAGAACCCGCGCGGCGTGCGCATCGACGAGCTGTTCATCGACCCGCCCGTCAACGCCGGGCTGCTGCCGCGCCAGGGGCACCAGAGCGCCGGCTGGTTCGCGTTCTTCCGCGTGGTCGACCATGCGCTGCGCGCGGTCGACGGCCTGTTCCCGAGCTACACGCGCGAACGCGCGATCCGCCAGGCCGTGTCGTTCGTCGACGAGCGCCTGAACGGCGAGGACGGCCTCGGCGCGATCTATCCGGCGATGGCCAACGCGGTGATGATGTACGACGTGCTCGGCTACGCGGAAGATCATCCGAACCGCGCGATCGCGCGCAAGGCGCTCGACAAGCTGCTCGTCGTGCACGACGACGAAGCGTATTGCCAGCCGTGCCTGTCGCCCGTGTGGGACACGTCGCTCGTTGCGCACGCGCTGCTCGAGACCGGCGATGCGCGTGCGCAGGAAGCCGTGCTGCGCGGCCTCGAATGGCTGCGTCCGCTGCAGATCCTCGACGTGCGCGGCGACTGGATCTCGCGCCGCCCGAACGTGCGGCCCGGCGGCTGGGCGTTCCAGTACGCGAACGCGCACTACCCGGATGTCGACGATACGGCCGTGGTCGTGATGGCGATGGATCGTGCGCAGAAGCTCACGGAGTCGGACACGTATCGCGAATCGATGGCGCGTGCGCGCGAATGGGTCGTCGGCATGCAGAGCAGCGACGGCGGCTGGGGCGCGTTCGAACCGGAAAACACGCAGTACTACCTGAACAACATCCCGTTCTCCGATCACGGCGCGCTGCTCGATCCGCCGACGGCCGACGTGTCGGGCCGCTGCCTGTCGATGCTGTCGCAGCTCGGCGAGACGCCGCTGAACAGCGAGCCGGCCCGCCGCGCGCTCGACTACATGCTGAAGGAACAGGAGCCGGACGGCAGCTGGTACGGCCGCTGGGGGATGAACTACGTGTACGGCACGTGGACGGCCCTGTGCTCGCTGAACGCGGCCGGCCTGACGCCGGACGACCCGCGCATGAAGCGCGCGGCGCAATGGCTGCTGTCGATCCAGAACAAGGACGGCGGCTGGGGCGAGGACGGCGACAGCTACAAACTGAACTACCGCGGTTACGAGCAGGCGCCGAGCACGGCGTCGCAGACGGCCTGGGCGCTGCTCGGCCTGATGGCGGCGGGCGAGGTGAACAACCCGGCCGTGGCGCGCGGCGTCGACTACCTGGTCGCGCAGCAGAACGAAGAAGGCTTGTGGGACGAGACGCGCTTCACGGCGACGGGCTTCCCGCGCGTGTTCTACCTGCGCTACCACGGCTATCGCAAGTTCTTCCCGCTGTGGGCGCTCGCGCGCTACCGCAACCTGAAGCGCGCGAACGCGACGCGCGTGACGGTCGGGATGTAACGCGTGCCGGCGACGCAACACAACGGCGCATTGCCCGTCATCGCGGTCACGGGGATGGCATTCGAGGCGCGCATCGCGCGCGGCGACGGCGTCGAGGCCGTGTTCGCCGCGCGGGCCGACCGGCTCGAGCGCGCACTGGCCGAAGCGACCGCGCGCGGTTGCGCGGGCATCGTCAGCTTCGGCACCGCGGGCGGGCTCGCGCCCGACCTCGCGCCGGGCGCGCTCGTGATCGCGGACGCGATCGACGGGCCGTTCGGCCGCGTACAGACCGATGCGAGCTGGAGCGCGCGGCTCGTCGCCGCGCTGCATGACACGCCGGTGTGGGCGCGCGTCACGCGCGGCACGATCGCGGCGGTCGGCGCGCCGGTGGTCAGCGAACAGGAAAAGACGTCGCTGCATCGCGCGAAGGGCGCGCTGGCCGTCGACATGGAGTCGCACATCGCAGCGGCCTTCGCGGCCGCGCGCGGCGTGCCGTTCGCGGTGTGCCGCGCGATCGTCGATCCGGCGTGGCGCACGCTGCCGCGCGCGGCGACGGCCGGCCTGCGCGACGACGGCAGCACGGCGATCCTGCCGATCCTGCGCGAACTGCTGAAGCAGCCGTCGCAGCTTGGTCCGTTGCTGCAGGTCGCGGGCGATGCGCGCGCGGCGCGCACGACGTTGATCCAGGCGCGGCATGCGTTCGAGCGTGCGGGGGCGATGCGGATCGTCTGAGCGGCGTTCGCTGCTGTCGTATCCCCCGCTTCCCGGTTTGCTGCCGTTTCGTGCGGACAAAAAAAGAGCGCTGCTGATGCAGCGCTCTTTGCTTTTGCGTGGCCGCCGTTGCGGCGTTACTGCGCGGCCGGGCTGCTTGCCGGCAGCGTCGGCATTGCCGGCGCGATCGGCGCACCGTTGGCGGCCGGCGCCGTCGTCGCACCGACCGAAGCGGCCGCCGGTGCAGCCGCCGGCGCAGCAGCAGGCGCACTCGCCGGCATCGCATTATCCGCACCCGGATCGTCGTACTGCGGCAGGCCCGGCGCGGCCGGCGTGTTGTTCGGCGCCGCGCCCGATGCGCCGCCCGACTCGCCCGGATCCTCATAGTTCGGCAAGCCGCCCGGCGTGGTCGGCGTGGCCGCCGGCACCGCGCCCGCTTCACCCGGCTCCGCGTAGTTCGGTGCCGCGGCCGATGCCGACTGGCCGCGATACGTCAGCGACTTGCGCTGCTGCAGATACGCATCGCGGACGAACGAATACGGATCCAGCGCGGCCTGCTTCAACAGGTCGGTCGCCCCGAGCAGGTCCGAGCGCGCGCTGATGAACTGCGCGATGTACATCGGATTGCGCGCGGCCGGCTCGATGTAGTTCAGCAGGTTGAAGCGCACGTCCACCGCGCGGCCGACGCCGTCGCGGATCGTGCTCGGCCCGAACACGGGCAGCACGAGGTACGGGCCGGACGGCATGCCCCAGCGCGCCATCGTCAGCCCGAAATCCTGGTGATGCTTCGGCAGCCCGGCCGGCGTCGCGATGTCGATCAGGCCGGCGACGCCGAACAGCGAGTTCATCGCCACGCGCATCAGATCCTGCGTCGCATCGGTGATGCGCAACTGCAGCAGGTTGTTCGCCATGTTGCCGAGATCGCCGAGGTTCGAGAAGAAGTTGCTGATCGCAGTGCGCACCGGCGTCGGCGTGACCTTCTGGTAGCCCTTCGCGATCGGCTGGGCGATGTTCGTGTCGACCGTGTCGTTGAACTTGTACATCGCCCGGTTCATCGGCTCGAGCGGGTCGTTGGGATTGCGGTTCGGTCCCGTCGCGCAGCCGGTCAGCATCGCGCTGGCGGCGACGGTCGCCGCAATGATTCGCACCTTATTCATTGATTCCTTGCGATTGGTTCTTGGCGCGTTTGACGCGCGGTTTGCCCATCAGGACGGGCTGGAACACCACGGCGCCGATCAGCGTACAGGTCAGGGCCAGCGCGAGCAGCTTGCCCATGCTCGACGTGCCCGGATGGTGCGACAGCCACAGGCTGCCGAAGGCGGTCGCCGTCGTCGCGGCGCTGAACAGCACGGCGTGCGTGAGGCTCGAATGCAGCAGCCCCGTCTGCCCCGCGCGCCATGCCATCACGAAATACACCTTGAACGCGACGCCGACGCCGAGCATCAGCGGCAGCGCGATGATGTTTGCGAAGTTCAGCGACATGCCGAGCACGACGCACATCTCGAGCGTCACGATGCCCGACACGAGCAGCGGCACCAGCGTGCGCAGCACGTCGCCAAAGCGGCGCAGCGTGACCCACAGCAGGACCGTGATCGAGATGATCGACCACAGCGCCGCGTGCAGGAACGCGTTGATGATCGTGTCGGCCGAATGCAGGATCGAGATCGGCCCGCCGGTCGCGCCCGGTTCCGCCGCCTTCACGGCCTTGGCGAAACGGCGCAGCATCGTGTCGTCGCCCGGGTCGACGCCCTTCGGCACCTTCGGCGAGATCTGCACGAGCGAGTGGCCGTCCGGCGCGACCCAGTCGCGCACGATCTGCGGCGGCAGCGATTCGCGCGTGATGTCCTGCGGCTGCAGCAGCGCGGCGAGCTGGTTGAGCGCGATGCGCAGCGTATCGGAGAACGCGCGTTCGGCACGGTCGCGCGTCGCGCTGTCGGCGGCGGCGAGCTTCGCGAGCGACGCGGACAGGTGCTGCGCGGCCGCGGCGCCCGGGCCGGGGTGATCCTCGGCCGCATAGCTCAGCAGATCCGACACGCGCTTGAGCGCGGCCACGCGTTGCGCGTCGGTCGCGGGCGGCGCGGCCGGCTGCGTCAGCGCGGGCAGCAGTTCGCTCGCGGCCACGGCGATCGCCGCGCGCTTGGCCGGCTGGTCGGCGGGGATGAAGGTCGACAGCGTGGTCGTGCGGCCGACTTCGGGCAGCGCGTCGAGGCGCTTCGCGGCCGCGTCGGCTTGCGCGAGCGATGGCGCGAGCAGCGTGACGTCGTTGACGGCGGCTTCCGGCGAATCCTTCAGCGCGAGCAGCGTCGCCATCGATTCGCTGTTCGGGTCCTTCAGGTGCAGCGGGTTGAAGTCGAAATGCAGGAACGCGAGCAGCGGCAGCGCGCCGATCACGACCGTCAGCGTGCCGATCAGGATCGGCTTGCGATGGCGATCGAGGTAATCGTCGACCGGCGCGAGCCACGGGAAGCCCGGCGTCCTCGATTCGCCCGGCGGCGCGAACAGGCGCAGCAGCGCGGGCAGCAGCGTGAGCGTGGTCAGCAGCGCGACGAACATGCCGACGCCCGCGATCAGGCCGAGCTCGGACACGCCGCGATACGCAGTGGGGATGAACGAGAAGAAGCTCGCGGCGACGGCCGCGGTGGCGAGCGCGAGCGGCATGCCCATCGAGTGCGCGGCGCCGATCAGCGCGTGGTCGATGCGCTCGTCGCGGAAGCGTTCCTCGCGGTACTTCACGCCGTACTGGATCGAGAAGTCGACGCCGAGGCCGACGAACAGCACCATGAACGCGACCGAGATCATGTTCAGCGAGCCGACCATCGCAAGGCCGAGCGCGGCCGTCACGACGAGGCCGACGAACAGCGTGACGAGCACCGAGCCGATCATCCGCTTCGAGCGCAGCGCCAGCCACAGGATGACGAGCACGGCGAGCAGCGTGAGCACGCCGTTGAGCGCGGCGCCGTCTTCGACCGACGCGAATTCGTCGTCGGCGAGCGGCTGTTCGCCGGTCAGGCGCACGGCCGCGCCGTAGCGCTTTTCGAGGTCGAGCGAGCGGGCCGCGTCGCGGATCACCTGGCTCGTTGCCGCGCCGGCCTTTAGCGCACCGTAGTTGACCACCGGCTGCACGGTGACGAACGCGCGCGCGGGCTGCCGCGCGGCGTCGTTGTCGACCAGCGCGCGCCACGAGAACGCGGCCGGCTTGCCGGCCAGCACGTCGTCGACCGTCGCCGCGCTGCGCGCGAGCAGCTTCGCCATCGCGGGCAGCTTCACCTGGCCGGTGAGGAGCGGCTGGCCGAGCGTGGTGGACAGCGTGGTGGCGAGGCCGGTGAGGCTCGGGTTCTTCGCGAGTTCGTTGACGAGCGGGCGCGCGCTCGCGAGCTGCGCGGTCGTATCCGAGACCTCCTGCGGCGACAGGAACAGCAGCCCGTTGTGCTCGAAGAACGGGCCGCCGCCCGGTTCGGCGACCGGGCCGATGCGGCCGGCGTCGGCGTCCTTCTGCAGCGCTTCGGTCAGCGCATGCGCGGCGGCCGTCGCGAATTCGGGCGCGGGCGCCTCGACGACCGCGAGGATCGTGCCGTTGCGTTGCGGGAACGCCTTGTCGACCGCCTGGCCGAGCGCGGCCCATTGCGGTTCCGCATCGACGAGCTTGCTGATGTCGGTGTTGATCTTGAAATGCTGCGCGACGTAGACGCCGCTGCAGGCGGCGATGACGAGCGACAGGACGACGACCCAGACGGGGCGGCGCACCGACCACGCAACGAGTCGGACGATGAGAGATGTCACCATGTGGCGGTGGGGAGCGGCTGGCTAGGGCAAAGTAGCCAAGTATACCGGCGCAGCGCGGCGACGGTCGTGACGTTGCGGAGAATCGGGGCGGGAAGGATATTTGCTCCCGGCGTGGCAATCGGATCGCGCGGCCGGATCATTTGTATGCAGATATTTACATAATCGCCGCGGCGATGCGTCGACGCGCCGCCAAGCGCCTGTGACAAACGACGCTGAAAGGTAACAGTCGGTCACCGCGCGGCAACGCGGCGGCAGGCCCGGTATACTTTGCTCCACCGGCCGATGCAAAGAGCCGGCCGTTTTTTCCCATCGAGTGCGAAATTCGTATGAAACGTCATCTGTTTGCTTTCGTCGCGGCGGCCGCCGTGTCGGTTTCCGCTTTCGCGCAGAGCGCGCCGGTCGATATCGTCCGCACGGCGGTCGAGGGCACCGTCAATGCGATGAAGGCCGATCCGGCCGCGCGCGGCGGTGACATGGCGAAGATCACGCAGGTCGTCGAGCAGCGCTTCCTGCCCGTGACCAACTTCGAGCGCACGACCCGCATCGCGGTCGGCGACGCGTGGAAGCAGGCCACGCCGCAACAGCAGCAGGAGCTGTACAAGCAGTTCCGGTTGCTGATGACGCGCACCTACGCCGCGTCGCTCGCGCAGCTCGGCAACCAGGACGCGAAGTTCTCGTTCAAGGCCGGCGGCGCGTCGGGCGCCGATGCGCTCGTGCAGTCGACGGTCACGACGCCGGGCGACAGCCAGTCGGTCGGCTATCGTCTCGGCAAGGTCGGCAACGACTGGAAGATCTACGACATCGACATGTCGGGCGCGTGGCTGATCCAGGTCTACCAGGGCCAGTTCAAGAGCCAGCTCGCGGCGGGCGGGATCGACGGGCTGATCGCGTATCTGCAGAAGCACAATTCGCGGACGAACTGACGGCTGTTGCGCGTTGTTCGGATGCAAGGAAGGCGCCTTCGGGCGCCTTTTCTATTCGTAGGTCGGTCGAACGAGGGTGGCTACGGCGAGTAGGCTGACTCAGCGAATCACATACGAAGCGAGAAAAAACAGCATCGTAGGGGTAATCCGTTGGCTAACGGGATTTCCTGCGAGTCACGACAATTGCGCCGGCCATTGCGAAAATTAAAATCAATCCGCCCCATGTGACGAAAAATAGATTCGCGATCTCCGGGTCCGTGTCGAAGAGGCTTCCCTCGCCATGCAGGACGAATGCCCCGTACACGTAGAGCGCTCCCCAGCAGAACATTGTCGCGAGCGCTCCACCGACAAGTGCGCCTGCTACCACAGTCACGAGTTTCATTTGACGGGAAAAAACAAGATGGTTTTCGAATTTCGGAAATCCGACCAGATGCCCGGTAGGACTATATTCCATGAGATCCGCACGCCTGATCCGAAGCCGGTGAGTTTGCTCCCGTTCCAGAGGTCGACGTGACCGCCGCTCAAGTTGTCCGGTGAGTCGCCATCCTGAAGCCAATAGCCGTCGAAGAATATGATTCCGGTCCGACCGGATACCCTACTCGCCCAATTCGGGCCCGTGATGTTCTCGGGGGCCAGTACTCCCGCGATCGGCCGCAGCTTCAACCACTCCGCAAACTCGTATGCGCGAGTCGCGGTCGGTTTGCCGTCGATCAGAAGGCGGCCCAGCGCCGGTTTGCCTGGCATCGGCCGAACCCACTTCTGCGAAAACGACTTCATTGCGATGCCGACCTTGTGCAGCGTCACGCTCATCCGGATCGCACACTGGTTCTTGTACTGTCCGTTCGGATCATCGTACGGGTTACCGTGAGCGTAGTTCTTCCACAGCTCGGAAAACGTCACCGACTTCAGCTCGACTTCCTTGTACGAGTTTTGCACGGCGGTCGTCCTGACGACTGTTTTTCCGTTCGGCATTAAGCGTCTCCGTCCGATCTCGCGAGCGCTTCGTCGCCCCAATAGACCGTGTACTCGTCGCTGTCGGTCGTATGGATGCGCGGCAGGCACCCGGTGCTGTCGAGCCTGCCTGAATGAATGCGCCCGTCCGATGTTTCGATGATGTAGGGATAGTCTGGTGACGCGCCGTTTCCGACGGCGCGGACGCATTCGTCGTAGGCACCTGCGGCTAAGCTCGTGACATTGCCTGCCCGGTTCAGTCCGGAAGTAACGATGCCTGCCGCTTCCGCCTGGTCGTCGCACCATGAATTGCCGGAGAGCAGCGCGACGATGCGCGGTGGTGACGAGCATCGACATTGAACGATGTCGCCGTCGGCCGCCGTCTCACCCATGAATTCAATGCGCTTGGGGCCGCCCATCTCTTCGCAGAACGCGAGGCCGCCGATCAGCGCAACCTGATGGCCAGCGTCGCCAAACGTGAACGGCGGCCCTGCGTAGGCGAAAATGTGTCCGCCGGTTTCCAGCGTGTCACCGACAACGGCGATACGGCGCATCATGATTTCGCTCCTCGATCCAGGTCACCGATATCAGCCGGTGATGCCGGGGGCCGCATGACGAGTTCACGCGTGTCATGCGAATCACGAGCACGGTGCTCGTTTCGGCAAGCGAAAGAATTCCATCGCCCCAGGGTGAGGTCGATTGGACAAGTATGAAATTTGAAAGTGAATTGCGCGTCGCGCGAGCAATCCGAGTTCGCGCCTACCGCCGCCGATGCTCGACCGCGAACTTGATCAGCTCGGCCTGCCCTTCGATCTCCAGCTTGCGTTTCAGGTTGAGCCGGTGCGTCTCGACCGTGCGCACCGACAGCCCCGTCTGTTGCGCGATCTGCTTGCTCGACAGCCCTTCGGCCAGCGCGTCGAGGATGTCGCGCTCGCGCGGCGTCAGCCGGTCCAGCGGCGATGCCGTCGCGCTGGCCTGGATCATCCGCGCGGCCAGCCCTTCGCTGAAGAAGGTCTGCCCGGCCAGCACCACGCCGATCGCGCGGACGATCTCGCTCGCGGGCGAATCCTTCAGCAGGTAGCCGCTCGCGCCGGCGCGCACCGCCTGCGTCACGTACTCGATGTTGTCGTGCATCGACAGCATCAGCACGCGAATGCCCGGAAAACGCTCATGGAACACGCCCGCGAGCGTGATGCCGTTCATTCCGTTCATGCCGACGTCCATCAGCGCGAGATCGGGTTCGAGCGATGCGGCCAGCGCGAGCGCCTCGTCCGCGTTGCCGGCCTCGCCGACCACGGACAGGTCGGCCGCTTCGAGCCGCATCCGCAAGCCGTCGCGCACGAGCGGGTGATCGTCGACGAGCAGCAGTCGCGCGGCGGGCCGGGCGGTATCGGGGGCGCTCATGGGCAAAGGTCTCCGGGTAGGGTGTGCGTGCTCAGGCGGCGGCGCGCCGCAGCGGCACGCGCGCGGCCACGACGGTATGGCCGACCTGCGACGTGATCGTCAGCGTGCCGTCGAGCGCGTCGAGGCGCTCGCGCATGTTGCGCAGGCCGATGCCGCGGCGCGCGTCGGCCTGCGAGCGTTCGGCGTCGAAGCCGCAGCCGTTGTCGGCGATGGTCAGCGTGACGGATTGTGCGCCGACGTCGAGCGTGACGGCCGCGCGCGACGCCCGCGCATGATGCACGATGTTGCTCAGCGCTTCCTGCGCGATCCGGAACAGCGCGGTGTTGACGGCTTCGGGCAGCGGCCGCGTGCCGCCGTGCGCGACCTGCGTGTAACCGATGTCGATGCCGCTTTCCGCGCCCAGCTCGCGCACGAGTTGCTCGAGCGCGGCCGCGAGGCCGAGATCGTCGAGCATCGACGGGCGCAGCGCGTGCGAGATGCGTCGGACTTCGCGCAGCGTGTCGCCGAGCCGCCCGACGCCCGACGCGAGCGCCTGTTCGGCTTCGGGCACGCGCGACGTGCCGCGCTCGAAGCGCGCAAGCGCGGATTCGAGCATCAGCTTCGCGGACACCATCATCTGGCTGATCCCGTCGTGCAGTTCGCGCGACAGCCGCGCGCGCTCCTGCTCCTGCGATTCGACGACGCGCTGCGCGAGCAGCTTGAGCTTCGCATCTGCGCTGCGCGACTCGCTGACGTTCAGTACCAGCGCGCACACGGCGATCGCCGCCGCGCCGGTGAGCGCGATCGCGGTGAGCCAGCTCATCGTGCGCTCGATGTTCGCGGACGCGCGCGCATCGATGCGCTGCAGCGCGGTGTCGACGTCGTCGAGATAGATGCCGGTGCCGACCATCCAGCCCCAGCGCTCGAGCGCGACGACGTAGCCGAGCTTCGGCGCGACGCGGCCCGTCGACGGCCGCTGCCATGCGTAACGCACGTAGCCGCCGCCCTGCGACGCCGCGCCGATCAGCTTCTGGATCGTGAGCGCGCCCTGCGGGTCGCGCATCGACCAGAAATTGTGGCCGACGCGCTCGGGCTCGCGCGGATGCATCAGCGAATTGCCGTGCAGGTCGTAGACGAAGAAATAGCCGTCGGGGCCGAAATCCATCTTCTGCAGCATCGCGAGGGCCTGCGTGCGCAGCAGCGCGTCGTCGCGCGCATTGCGGCCGCTCGCGTCGTAGAGCGGCATGATCGCGCTCGTCGCGAGCTCGACGTAGTGCTTCAGCTCGACTTCCTTGCTCGACAGGTACGCGGCCTGGATCGTCGCGTGCTGCGTGCGCGCGAGCGACGTCGCCTGCTGGCGCACGCCGAAGCCGATGCCGGCGATCGCGAGCAGGAACGGCACGATGGCCAGAAGGAAGATCTTTGCCTTGAGTCTCATGGTGGTGCGAAGCGGCCGGCCTGCGCGGGCGGCTAGGCGCGGCCGGCTAGGCGCGCAGGCCGGGCGCATCGGCCGCGCGGCGGCGCGGTGGCATATCGAGCCGGTATTGTCGGCGATTTTGCATGCGGGCGGCGGCGGCCGTCCCGCCGCTGCCCGTGCGCTCAGGCGCGCCGCGATTCGCGAGTGTCGGGCGACGTGGCCGCCTGCACGGCGATGCGGTTGCGCCCGCCTTCCTTCGCCCGATACAGCGCATCGTCGGCCCGCTTCAGCGCGGCCTGGATGTTGTCGTCGTGTTCGGGATAGCTGGTCGTCACGCCGATGCTCACCGTCAGGCGGCCGACCGTGCCTGCGTCGTGCCGGATGCCGAGATCGAGGATGCCCGTGCGGATGGTTTCGGCGATCGTCACCGCGCCGTCCGTATCGATGTCCGGCAGCACGACGACGAATTCCTCGCCGCCGTAGCGCGCCGCATAGTCGGCCGGGCGGCGCAGGCAGCCGGCGATGCAGTGGCCGACCGCGGCGAGTGCGTCGTCGCCGGCCTGGTGGCCCTGCGTGTCGTTGTAGCGCTTGAAGTCGTCGACGTCGATGAACAGCAGCGACAGCGCATGTTGCGAGCGCGCGGCGCGGCGCCATTCGCGCGCGAGCGTGACGTCGAGCATCCGGCGGTTGTCGAGACCCGTCAGGCCGTCGGTGCGTGCGAGCGCCTGCAGCTCGGTTTCCGCGCGATGGCGTTTGCGCAGTTGCACGTCGAGGAGCAGCGACAGGCCGACGAAGCCGATCGCGAGCGCGACCATCGCGGAGCCGATCGGAATCGCACGGTCGTACCACGCGGCGTAGGTGTCCGCTTCCGAGCGCGCGACCATGACGATGAGCGGCAGGTGCTCGAGGTGCCGGAACACGTACAGGCGCCGCACGCCGTCGATCGTCGCGGTATCGGCGAAGCTGCCTTCGTTGGCGGTCATGAAGTGCCGGAACGTGCTCGCGCGGCTGATGTCGCGGCCGACGATCTTGGGGTCGTACGGCTCGCGCGCGACCATCCTGCCATCCGTGTTGATCAGCGCGACCGAGCCGCGATCGCCGAGCGACAGGCGCGAGAACAGGTTCTGGAAATATTCGAGCCGGATCGACATCACCGCGACGCCGCCGAACGATCCGTCGGGCCGCGTGATCCGCCGGCTGAGCGCGATGCTCGGCGAGCCGCCGCGCAGCCGCGAGTGATACGGGGGGCTGACGTACAGGCCGACGTCGGGGTTGTCGCGGTGCACGGTGAAGTACGGTTCGTTGGCGAAGTTGGCCTTGCGCGGCACGTCGCTCATGCCGTCGACCGCGATGTCGCCTTTCGCGTCGAGCACGTAGATGCCGCCGAGGTACTTGGCGGTCGTCGCGCGGTCGAACAGCACCTGGCGGCGCAGCGCCATCGGCAGCCGGGTCACCGCCGGGTCGTTCGCGCCTTCGACGACCGCCTGCAGCGACAGCGAATAGATCTCGATGTTGCGTTCGATGTCCCACGACGCCATCAGCGCGAGGTTCTGCTGCATGCTGCGCGAGCGGTCGCGCGCGTCGATGCGGCCTTCGTACAGCACGATCCCGCACAGCAGCAGCAGGATCAGCGCAATCAGCAGCCCCGTATAGAAGATCAGGTGCGGCAGGAGGGACCGGCGCAGATGAGCGGCGACACGGCTCGTCACGCCGGATTCGCTGGGCATTGCGTAGTCGGTTTCTGCCATGGTCCGTGGATCGGGGGCATCGTCGCCGGGCGGCGGGCCGATGCGATTGTTCGTATGACTACCGGTGGCGATCCGGTGCGCGCCCTTCCCGTGCCAGCCTTCCGTTCAGCGGAGAAACCGGGCACCGATTATCGACAATCGCGGCCCGAGAAACCGATAAACCGGGTATTCACAGGTAACGTCTGCTGCAATTCGACCATCTGACGAATCGCGACGTGAATTGAACGGAGTATAACGCGCGTGTTTGCGCGCGCGGAAAATGTTGCAACCCATTGATCGGGATCAAATTTCAGCGTAATCCCGGGCTTGCAAATATCGGGCGGAGCGTTGCCGCGCAAGGCTTTGCGGCAGCGCGGAAAACGTCGCGCGGCGTACGGCCGCGGACGCACGGGGATTAACGCCGGGCGAGCACCGCACGCGAAAGCGCGCGACATGTACCGATTATTGGTTTCAACGGCCGGGTGCCCGCGAATATGAGAACGGGCAGCCGCGCGGGCTGCCCGTTTTGCAAGATCGGCGTACGACCGGCGCCCGGCATGCGGGCGAGCCCGCATGCGCGGGTTCAGGCGCCGTGCTGTTGCGCCTTGAACGTGAGCCGGAACCGATGCAGCAGCGGCTCGGTATAGCCGCTCGGCTGCGACGTGCCTTGCAGCGCGAGCGCGCACGCGGCCTTGAACGCGGTCGACTGGTCGTAGCCGGGCGCCATCGGGCGATAGTTCGGGTCGCCCGCGTTCTGCTGGTCGACGACGCGGGCCATGCGCTTGAACACGTCGAGCACGAACGCCTCGGTGATCACGCCATGGCGCAACCAGTTCGCGATGTGCTGGCTCGAAATGCGCAGCGTCGCGCGATCTTCCATCAGGCCGACGTCGTGAATGTCCGGCACCTTCGAGCAGCCGACGCCCTGTTCGACCCAGCGCACGACGTAACCGAGGATGCCCTGCGCGTTGTTCTCGACCTCGCTCAGGATCTCGGCCTCGCTCCACGCGGCGCGTTCGACGACCGGCACGGTCAGCAGCCCTTCGAGCAGCGCGTCGCGCTCGCTCGCGTACGGCGTCTTTTCGAGTTCCTGCTGGACGGCCTGCACGTCGACGAGGTGGTAGTGCAGCGCGTGCAGCGTCGCGGCGGTCGGCGACGGCACCCAGGCGGTGTTCGCGCCGGCGCGCGGATGCGCGATCTTCTGCTCGAGCATCGCATGCATCAGGTCCGGCATCGCCCACATGCCCTTGCCGATCTGCGCGCGGCCGCGCAGGCCGGCCGACAGGCCCGCGAGCACGTTGTTGCGCTCGTACGACTGGATCCACGCCGACGATTTCATGTCGCCCTTGCGGATCATCGGGCCCGCTTCCATCGCGGTGTGCATCTCGTCGCCGGTGCGGTCGAGGAAGCCGGTGTTGATGAACGCGACGCGCGCGGCGGCTGCCGCGATGCACGCGGCGAGGTTCACGCTGGTGCGGCGCTCCTCGTCCATGATGCCCATCTTCAGCGTGTTGCGCGGCAGCGCGTACAGATCCTCGATGCGCGCGAACAGCGTGTCGGCGAACGCGACTTCGGCCGGGCCGTGCATCTTCGGCTTCACGATGTAGATCGAGCCCGTGCGCGAGTTGCGCTTCGCCTTCAGGTCGTGCAGCGCGCACAGCGTCGTGACGACGCCGTCGAGGATCCCTTCCGGAATCTCGTTGCCGTCGCGATCGAGCACCGCGCCGTTGGTCATCAGGTGGCCGACGTTGCGCACGAACAGCAGCGAGCGGCCGTGCAGCGACAGCGTGCCGCCGGCCGGCGTCGTGTACTCGCGATCGGCGTTCAGGCGGCGCGTAAACGTCTTGCCGCCCTTCGCGACTTCCTCGACGAGCGTGCCCTGCATCAGGCCGAGCCAGTTGCGGTAGAGCTGGACCTTGTCGTCGGCGTCGACCGCCGCGACCGAATCCTCGCAGTCGATGATCGTGCTGACCGCCGCTTCGAGCACGACATCCTTCACGTTCGCGAGATCGGCGCGGCCGATCGGCGTCGACGCGTCGATCTGGATCTCGAGATGCAGGCCGTTGTGCTTCAGCAGGATCGCGGACGGCGCATCGGCCGCGCCCTGGTAGCCGACGAACTGCGCCGGCTGCGCGAGCGCGACGTTGCCCTTCGCGGTTTCGACCGCGAGCTGGCCGTCCTGCACGCGGTAGCGCAGCACGTCGCGGTGCGAGCCGCTCGCGAGCGGCGCCGCGTTGTCGAGCACGTTGCGCGCATAGTCGATCACGCGTTGGCCGCGCGTCGGGTTGTAGGCCGCGGTGCGTTCGGCGCCGCCGTCTTCGGGCAGCGCGTCGGTGCCGTACAGCGCGTCGTACAGGCTGCCCCAGCGGGCGTTCGCGGCGTTCAGCGCATAGCGCGCGTTCGACAGCGGCACGACGAGCTGCGGGCCGGCCTGCGTGGCGATCTCGCTGTCGACGTTCGCGGTGGCTGCCGCGACGTTCGACGGGACCGGCACGAGGTAGCCGATCTGTTCGAGGAACGCGCGATACGCGGCATGGTCGCGTACCGGGCCCGGGTGCGCGCGATGCCACGCGTCGAGTTCCTGCTGCAGGCGGTCGCGCTCGGCGAGCAGTGCGCGGTTGCGCGGCGCGAGGTCGTGCACCAGCGCCGAGAAACCGCTCCAGAACGCGGCCTTGTCGATGCCGGTGCCCGGCAGCGCTTCGTTTTCAATGAACTGGCTCAGCGCTGGCGCGACTTGCAGTCCTGCTTGGTCGATCATCGTGATTCCTCCCGGGGAATTGAAAAACGCGCGCGCGTTGGCTGTAGGGCCTGTTCACGCTAATAACGGGCTTGCGCAGGCCCCACGAATGCATTTTTCCAAATGGGGAACGTGCCTTTCCGCCCGCATGGCGGCGTCGTGCGTCGCTTGTTTGGCACGGCCAAACGGCGCTCCTTACTCCTTGCCCTGCGGGCGGAAAGGCACGTTCGCAAGCCTGTTATTAGCGTGAACAGGCCCTATGCCACGACGCTTTGTGTACCAGCGCGGGCGATCTGCGCGTCCTGTTCGGACTTTACGCCAGACACACCGATCGCGCCTGCAATCCGGCCGTCGACCGTGACCGGCACGCCGCCTTCGAGTAACCCCGTCAGCGGCGCGCTCAGGAACGCGGTGCGGCCACCGTTGATCATATCCTCATACGCCTTCGTCTCGCGACGGCCGAGCGCCGCCGCGCGCGCCTTGTCCTGCGCGATGGCGCTGCTGGCCGGCGATGCGCCGTTCAGCCGCGCGAACGCGAGCAGGTGGCCGCCATCGTCGACGACGGCGATCGACATGGCCCAGCCGTGGCGTTCCGCTTCCGCGCGGGCCGCGGCGAGCATGCGCTCGGCATCGGCCAGTTCGAGTTCGGGTTTCGTTTGCATGGCTTTCCTCCGGAATAGGTGGTCAGTCGACCAGCCGGTTGTCGACGAGCTCGATCCAGTGGCGCACGGGCGTGCGGCCCGCGCCGTTCAGGTGAGTCTGGCAGCCGACGTTGGCGGTGACAATCAGGTCCGGCTGCGCGGCTTCGAGCGCATCGAGCTTGTTGTCGCGTAATGTCGTCGCGAGTGCGGGCTGCGTCAGCGAATAGGTGCCGGCCGAGCCGCAGCACAGATGGCCGTCGGCGACATTCGTCAGATCGAAGCCGAGCCGCGTCAGGATGCTTTCCACCGTGCCGCCGAGGCGCTGTGCGTGCTGCAGCGTGCACGGGCAGTGGACCGCGACGCGCCGTGGCGTCGCATCGGCGAGCGCGTCGAGCGGCTCCGCCGCGATCACTTCGGCCAGATCGCGCGCGAGTGCGCTGACGCGCCGCGCCTTCTCCGCATAGACGGGGTCGGAGCGCAGCAGGTCGCCGTATTCCTTCACGAACGCGCCGCAGCCGCTCGCGGTCAGCACGATCGCTTCCGCGCCGGCCTCGATCGCGGGCCACCATGCGTCGATGTTGCGGCGTGCGCGCTGAAGGCCCGCGTCCTGCGCGTTCAGGTGATATTCGGTCGCGCCGCAGCAGCCGGCTTCGCGCGCCGGCGTCACGCTGATGCCGAGCCGGTCGAGCACGCGCGCGGCGGCCGCATTGGTGTTCGGCGACAGCGACGGCTGCACGCAACCCTCGAGCATCAGCATGCGCCGCGCATGACGCACGGCCGGGCGCGGCGCGGCCGCGGGCACCGCGGCCGGGATCTTGTCCCGCAGCGCGCCGGGCAGCAGCGGGCGCAGCGCGCGGCCGGCCTTCAGCAGCGCGGCGAACGCCGCCGGACGCGGCACCACGTGACGCAACCCCGCACGCAGCAGGCGCTCGCGCGTGGGCCGCCGCGCGCGCTTCTCGGCTTCCACGCGGCCGATGTCGAGCAGCGTGTGATAGCGCACGCCGGACGGGCAGGTCGTTTCGCAGTTGCGGCACGTCAGGCAACGGTCGAGATGTTGTTGCGTGCGTTCGCCGCACGGCTCGCCTTCGAGCAACTGCTTGATCAGGTAGATGCGGCCGCGCGGCCCGTCGAGCTCGTTGCCGAGCACCTGGTAGGTCGGGCAGGTCGCATTGCAGAAGCCGCAGTGCACGCATGCGCGCAGGATCGCTTCCGCTTCGTCGGCCCGGACGAGGGCCTTGCTTGCTTCGCTGAGGTTGGTTTGCATCGGCGGGTCGAAGTCGGGTTGGCGTCAGAAGTCGGCGTAGAGCCGGCCGGGATTGAAAATCGCGTGCGGGTCGAGCTGGCCCTTGAGTTGC
This sequence comes from Burkholderia sp. AU17457, assembly GCF_002223255.1. Lineage (NCBI taxonomy): Bacteria > Pseudomonadati > Pseudomonadota > Betaproteobacteria > Burkholderiales > Burkholderiaceae > Burkholderia > Burkholderia sp. AU17457. Next base: position 336,045 of record NZ_NKFB01000006.1, on the reverse strand, counting down.
CGGTGCACGCGCAGCAGCGCCGGCGGCAGCGGCTGGAACGGCTCCTGTGTCGTGCCCGGCGTGTAGCAGCTTGCGTGGCCGCCGCACTGCGCGGCGAAGCGCTGCACGTCGGCCGGCGCGGCGTCGGTCTTCAGCCAGCGCTGCGCGCCGCCCCAGTCGACGAGCTGCGCGCCCGCGAGCGCGTCGAGCGGCGCGGCGGCCGGCACCGACACGCGCCACAGCGGGCGCGGATCGTCGAAGAACGGCAGCGACAGGTCGCGCAGACGTGCCCAGAACGCGTCGTCGCGGTCGTCCATGCGGTCGCCTCCGATCGTGTCGCGCGCGGCCTTCACCGAGCCGTCGCCGCCTTCGAGCCGCACGCGCAGCACGCCGTCCGCGTGGCATGCGCCCGCGAGCGGCAGCCCCGCGCGCCGCCACGCGGCGACGCGTCGCACGGCTTCGCTCGCCGTGAGCGTCAACGCGAGATCGCCGGTCGCACGCGGCTTCGGCAGCACCTTCAGCGATACCTCGGTCACGACGCCGAGGCAGCCGAAACTGCCGGCGAGCAGCCGCGACACGTCGTAGCCCGCGACGTTCTTCATCACCTCGCCGCCGAAGCGCAGATGCTTCGCGTGGCCGGTGATCACGCGGCAGCCGAGCACGAAGTCGCGCACCGCGCCGGCCCACGGGCGGCGCGGGCCCGACAGCGCCGCCGCGAACATGCCGCCGACCGTCGCCGCGCCGCCGAACGACGGCGGCTCGCACGGCAGCATCTGGCCGGCCGCGTCGAGCATCGCATCGAGATCTGCGAGCGGCGTGCCCGCGCGCGCGGTGATGACGAGTTCGGTCGGGTCGTACGAGACGACGCCGCGATGCGTGCGCACGTCCAGCGTGCGGCCTTCGACCGGCCGGCCGACGAACGCCTTCGTGCCGGCGCCGCGGATGTGCAGCGGCTGGCGATCGTGGATCGCCGCGTCGACCTGCGCGACGAGCGCCGCGCTGTCGTCGATCGATTCGGGTTCGCGTTCGCGTTCGCGTCGCATCAGAAGCGCTCCAGTTCGGGAAACGGCAGCTTGCCGTGATGGACGTGCATCGCGCCGAATTCGGCGCAGCGGTGCAGCGTCGGGATGTTCTTGCCGGGATTGAGCAGGCGCTGCGGATCGAACGCGGCCTTTACCGCGTGGAAGAACGTGATTTCGTCGGCGTTGAACTGCACGCACATCTGGTTGATCTTCTCGCGCCCGACGCCGTGTTCGCCGGTAATGCTGCCGCCCACGGCGACGCACAGCGCGAGGATCTTGCCGCCGAGCGCTTCCGCGCGGTCGAGCTCGCCGGGCCGGTTCGCATCGAACAGGATCAGCGGATGCATGTTGCCGTCGCCCGCGTGGAACACGTTCGCGACCGGCAGCCCGTATTCGGCGGACAGCGCGGCGATCCCTTCGAGCACGCGCGGCAGTTCGCGGCGCGGGATCGTGCCGTCCATGCAGTAATAGTCGGGCGACATCCGGCCGACCGCCGGGAACGCATTCTTGCGGCCGGCCCAGAAGCGCTGGCGCTCGGCTTCGTCGCGCGCGACGCGAATCTCGCTTGCGCCCGCGTCGCGCAGCAGCGCGGCGACGCGTTCGGCGTCTTCTTCGACATCGGTTGCCGCGCCGTCGAGCTCGCACAGCAGGATCGCCTGCGCGTCGACCGGATAGCCCGCGTGGATGAAATCCTCGGCCGCCCGGATCGCGAGGTTGTCCATCATCTCGAGGCCGCCGGGAATCACGCCCGCGCCGATGATCCGCGCGACCGCGGCGCCAGCCTCGGCGACGTCGTCGAAGCTCGCCATCAGCACCTTCACGCTCGGCGGTTTCGGCAGCAGCTTCACGGTCACTTCGGTGACGATCCCGAGCATTCCCTCGGAGCCGGTGAACAGCGCGAGCAGGTCGAAGCCCGGTGCATCGAGCGCATCGGCGCCGAGCGTGAGCGTGTCGCCGTCGATCGTCAGGATCTCGACCTTCAGGATGTTGTGCACCGTGAGCCCGTATTTCAGGCAATGCACGCCGCCCGCGTTCTCGGCGACGTTGCCGCCGATCGAGCACGCGATCTGCGACGACGGGTCGGGCGCGTAGTAGAGGCCGTGCGGCGCGGCGGCCTGCGAAATCGCGAGGTTGCGCACGCCGGGCTGCACGCGCGCGATGCCGGCATCGGGGTCGATGTCGAGAATCCGGTTGAACTTCGCCATCACCAGCAGGATGCCTTTTTCGAGCGGCATCGCGCCGCCCGACAGCCCCGTGCCGGCGCCGCGCGCGACGACCGGCACGCGGTGCGCGGCCGCGACGCGCAGCACCGCGCGCACCTGGTCGACCGTATCGGGCAGCACGACCGCGAGCGGCACCGTGCGGTACGCGGCGAGGCCATCGCATTCGAACGGCTTCAACGCCTCCCGTTCGTGCAGCACGTCGAGGCCGGGTGCCGCCGCGCGCAGCGCGGCGACGAGCGTGGCGCGGTCGATGGTCGCCAATGGGCCGTCGATCCGTTCGTCGTAGATGAAACTCATCGTGTGTCTCCGTCTCCACCAGACAGCTGGCCGCGCGATGCGCGACACGCCGGATGGACGGCATTCTTGGCGGTACGCGCGGGCCTGTCCAGCCGTCTTGAAGGTGGTCGTACCAGTTTTTGGAAAGCCACCGATCGCGGTTTGTCGATCGATCGATAAAACCCAATAACGACAAGGCTTTGTGCGAAAATCGACATCATTCGTCCAAAGTGGTCATACCAGCATGGAAATGCAGGATCGGGAGAGGCCGGCGCGGCGCGTGGCCGACGTCGTCGCCGAGCGGATCGAGCAGTTGATCGTCGACGGCGTGCTGAAGGCCGGGCAGGCGCTGCCCTCCGAGCGGCGGCTGACCGAGAAGCTAGGCGTGTCGCGCACGGCCGTGCGCGAAGGCATGAAGCTGCTGCACGCGCGCGGGATCATCGATACGACGCACGGCAAGGGTTCGTTCGTCGCGAGCCTGACCCCGCAGCGCGCGATTACGCCGATGATGCATCTGCTCGGCTCGCAGCCGCGCACGCTGTACGACCTGTTCGAGGTGCGCGGGATGCTCGAGGCCGAGGCCGCCCGGCTCGCGGCGCTGCGCGGCACGCCGGCCGATTTCATCCTGATCCGGCGCCGTTACGAGGAAATGACGGCGGCCGACGCGCAGGATCTCGATCCCGCCGCGCGCGCGAAGCTCGACCACGCGTTTCATCTGGCGATCTGCGAGGCGTCGCACAACCCGGTGCTCGTCAATACGCTGCAGTCGCTGACCGACCTGCTGCTCAGCTCGGTGTTCGCGTCGGTGAACAACCTCTATCACCGCGAACCGCTGAAGAAGCAGATCGACCGCCAGCATGCGCGGCTTTACAACGCGGTCACGGGCCGGCTGCCCGACCAGGCGCGCAAGGCCGCGAGCGAGCATATCCGTCAGTGCGTCGACTATCTGCGCGAGATCGAGCAGGAGGAACAGCGGCTCGTGCGTTCGACGTTGCGGCTCGAAGGCTGGACGTGAGCGGGCCGGGGCTTGGCCGACGCGGTAACCGCTAGAATTGCGGTTTTAGCCGGGAACACGTCCATGTCTTTTGCCTCGCTTGGCCTGATCGAGCCGTTGCTGCGTAATCTGCAGGGCCTCAATTACCAGACACCCACGCCGGTGCAGGCCAAGGCGATTCCCGTCGTGCTCGGCGGCAAGGACGTCATGGCCGCCGCACAGACGGGCACCGGCAAGACGGCCGGCTTTGCGCTGCCGCTGTTGCAACGGCTCGTCCAACACGGCCCGGCGGTATCCAGCAACCGTGCGCGCGTGCTGGTGCTGGTGCCCACGCGCGAACTGGCCGAGCAAGTGCTGCAAAGCTTCGTCGAGTACGGGAAGGGTCTCGATCTGCGATGTCTGGCCGCCTACGGCGGGGTGAGCATCAATCCTCAGATGATGAAGCTGCGCAAGGGTGTCGACGTGCTCGTCGCGACGCCCGGCCGCTTGCTCGACCTCAATCGGCAGAACGCCGTGCAGTTCGATCAGGTGCAAACGCTGGTGCTCGATGAAGCCGACCGCATGCTCGATCTCGGCTTCGCGCGCGAACTCGACGCGGTGTTTGCCGCGTTGCCCGCCAAGCGCCAGACGCTGCTGTTCTCCGCGACGTTCTCCGACGAAATCCGCACGCTGGCGGCCGGCATTCTGCGCAGCCCGGTCGACATCAGCGTCAGCCCGCCCAACGCCGCGGCCAGCAAGATCAAGCAGTGGGTCGTACCGGTCGACAAGCGGAACAAGCCCGACCTCTTCATGCATCTGGTGGCCCAAAACAACTGGGAACACGCGCTGGTGTTCGTCAAGACCCGCAATGGCGTCGATTATCTGGCGGTCATGCTGGAGAAAGCGGGCTATGCGGTCGATACGATCCACGGCGACAAGCCGCAACCCGCGCGTTTGCGTGCGCTGGAGCGCTTCAAGACGGGCGAAGTGCAGATGCTGGTCGCCACCGACGTGGCGGCGCGCGGGCTGGATATCGACGATCTGCCGCTGGTGATCAACGTCGATCTGCCGATCGTCGCGCAAGACTACGTGCACCGTATCGGCCGCACCGGCCGCGCGGGCGCGAGCGGTGTGGCGGTGTCGCTCGTGTGCGCCGATGAGGCGCCGCAACTGGCCGCGATCGAAGCGCTGATCCGGCAGACGCTGCGGCGGGAAGAAGAGCCGGGTTTCGAAGCCGAACACCGCGTGCCGGAAACCAGCGCGACGGGCCAGATCATCAAGAAACCCAAAAAGCCGAAGAAACCGAAGGTGCCGCAAGCTGTGCCGGTGGCCAGGCAGGCGTCGGGCAAGAAGCCGCATACGCAAGGTGGCGAAGGCAAGCGCAAGCCTGCGGCGCAGCACGCGGCGGCCAATGGTGCCGGTCAAGGCCCGGACTACACCATCGGCAGCCCGTTCAGCGTGCACAAGCCGCGCGGCAAACCGGCCGGCAAGCCGGCGGCGGGGAAGGCTGCTGGCAAATCTGCTGGTGGTCGCGGCAAATCCGGCAAACCGTCCAGGTAGCCTGAATCCTTTCCTTTTCAACGTGCGCGATACGATCGAATAAACCGATGCCGTGAACGCATACGGACGGTTCGGAACAGCGCTGCCGGTTTTCTCGTTCGCGACCTGCAACCGCGCGCGATAGCGGCTTTCCCGCGTGACCCATGAAGTGCGATGACTGAAGTGAGAGATGGAATGACGACGACATTCGACGAGGCGACAACGGCGGCGATCGCCGCGTTCGCCCAGCTGGATTTCTACACGGCCGTGCAGGCGATGCGCGCCGAAGCCGATTACGACCACGAACGAGAACAGTGGATCTCGCGCTATATCGACGAGCAGGGCGGCGGCGTGGACGATGCGGAATACGACGCCCTGCACGCGCGGGCACAGGCCACGCCGGAATACGCCGAGTTCATCGATGGGGTTCGACGGGAAATTCTGGCGTACTTCGGCGTGACCGACGATCAACTGGACTGGATGGTCGTGCTGCGCGACGACGACAGCGATGAACTGTGGGCGGAGGTCAACCGGCAGCGGAGCGCGCTGGGAACCGGTGAAGTGCGCGGGGATCTCTGACCCGGCCTGTCATTCGCCGGTACTTTTGGGCGGGCCATTTGAGTGTCGGTCCCACCCAGGTATCGGACGCGTGCCGATCCATCAATCTTCTCGCGCGAGTCGTAGCAAGACGTCGACGAGGGCACGAATTTTCGGTTGTGTCGCCCGTTGGGGCGGATAGACGAGAAAGTAGGAAAGGCCGTCTTCAACCACTTCGTCAAACGGCGTCACCAGCGATCCGGCACGGAGCCGGTCTCTCGCCATTCGCGGGTCGCCGATTGCAATGCCGTGTCCTTCCATCGATGCCGCGAGCGTCAATTCGAGGGTATCGAATACGAGCCCACGTCCCGCATCGATCTGGCGCGCCCCAACGTGATCGAGCCAGCATCTCCACTCTGCGCGGCTGGGCCCGGGATGGAGCAAATCGAGCTGCGCAAGGTCGGCAACGGATCGCAGGGATGTCGCCAGCGCGGGCGCGCACATCGGCGTGAGCCGCTCGGAAAAGAGCGGTACCGCTTCCATGCCGGTCCACTGTCCGGTGCCGCGCACGATGATGGCGTCGACGTCGGAGGTCGTGAAATCCGGCGTGTCGTCCGCGGATGTCGAAATACGCAGCTCCGTGCCGCCCATCGCGCGATGAATGTCCGGCAGCCGCGGGAGCAACCAGCGAACGGCGAACGTGGACGGCAACTTCAACGTGAGCGCCGAGGTTGCCCGTGCATGGGAATCCGCGTGCTGGATCAATTGCGTGAGCACGTTGACCGCGACCGTCAGCAATGCATTGCCTTCCGGTGTCAACGTCAGCCCCGATACATGGCGCACGAACAGTGCGCATCGATAATGCGTTTCCAACTGCTGTATCTGGCGGCTCACCGCGCCTTGCGTACGGCATAGGTGATCCGCGGCCTTGCTGACGCTGCCCAGCTGCGCCGCCGCGACGAACGACTGAATCGCCGCCAACGGCGGGAGCGGCCGCGTCAGGTCAGCCAGCGGATATGCATGCGCCGCATACCCGGGTTGCAAATTTTTCGATTGTTCGGTCATCGGTGCGTCGCTATCGTACGTCTACCGGATGCCCTGTTCTTGCGAATGAACGGGGTGTCGACGAATGATCGGAGGATAATTTTGGGCTCAACGTCGGAGTCACTCTACACGGAACAGGTGCGCGCTTACCTGCGGGAACTGGAGCGCGGCGATGTCGGCGCCATCTGCGCGCTATTCACGCCGGACGCGCAGATTTTCTCGCCATTTCTCGGCTGGATGCGCCCCGAACCCTTCTTTTCGAAGGTCGCTGCCGCATCGGGAGAAAGCAAGATTACACCGATCGATATCTGCGTCAGCACGAGCGGGGCTCGACGTGCGACAGGTTACTTCATCTACGACTGGGGCCTGAAAGACGGTTCGGTGGCGCGCTTCGAGTGCGTCGACGTGTTCGAGTTCGACACGGCGGGGCTCATCGAACGGATGATCATCGTCTACGACACCCATCCGATTCGCAGTGCGGTCGGCGACAAGTACGCGTAGCCGAATCGGCGTCGGGCAAAGTCGCGCGCTGACGTCCACGCGCGTCCAAGCCCCGGCGAGCGACGAGTTCGATCGGTCGACGGCGTGGAAGCCCGGGTCACGAGCCAGGTTGCCAAGCGGCCTCACCCGAATCCGCAAAGCATGAAAAAAGCCCGCCGAAGCGGGCAACCTCACGATGCGGAGGGGGAGATGCGAAAACGCGACCGGCGCGCGTTCAGCCTTTCGTCGCGCCGAACGTGAGCCCCGCGACGAAATGCTTCTGCATCGCGAAGAACATCGCGACCGACGGCAGCGCGGCGAGGATCGACCCGGCCGATACGAGGTTCCACGACGTCGTCCATTGCCCCTTCAGCGCCGCGACACCCGCCGTGATCGGCGCGGCCTCGTCGCCTTGCGTGAGGCACAGCGCCCAGAAGTAATCGTTCCACACGAACGTGAACACGAGAATCGCGAGCGCGGCCAGCGCCGGCCGGATCAGCGGTAGCACGATTCGCCAGAACACCGTCCATTCGCCCGCGCCTTCGATGCGCGCCGCCTCGATCAGCTCGAACGGCAACTGCTTGATGAAGTTGCGCAGGAACAGCGTGCAGAACCCCGTCTGAAATGCGACGTGAAACAGGATCAGCGCTTCGACGGTATTGAACACGCCAAGCCGCAGCGACAGGTCGCGCACCGGAATCATCAGCACCTGCACGGGCACGAAGTTGCCGGCGACGAACGTGCCGAACAGCGCGGTATTGCCGCGAAACCGGTAGGTCGCGAGCGCGAAGCCGGCCATCGCCGCGAGCGCGATCGAGCCGATGACCGACGGCACCGTGATCTGCACGCTGTTCCAGAAGTAATGCAGCATCGGCGACGTCGTCAGCGCGTCGCGATAGTTCTCGATCATCGAGAAATGCCGCGGCCAGCCCCAGTAGTGGCCTTCGACCAGTTCCTCGGTCGAGCGCACCGACGTGACGAACACGGCGATCATCGGCAGCAGCCAGATCGCGAGCGCGACGGGCAGCGACAGCTTGTACAGCCGGCGCGATACCGGCTTCCAGTGGGCAACGGGTGTCGGAAACATGATGAGTGAACTCCCGGAAGGTCACTGTTCGTTGCGCAGCATGCGGCGCAACTGGAACGCGATGTAGACGAGCATGATCGCGAACAGCACGACCGCGATCGACGCGGAATAGCCGAGCCGGTAGTACTTGATCGCCTGGTCGTACATGTAATACGCGAGCACGGTCGAGCTCTCGAACGGGCCGCCGCCCGTCATCACCGAGATCAGGTCGAAGCTGCGCAGCGCGCCGATCACGGTGACGACGATCGCCATGAAGGTGGTCGGCCGCAATTGCGGTAGCACGACGTGCCACAGCAGCGCGAAGCCGCGCGCGCCTTCCATCCGCGCGGCTTCGATCTGTTCCGGGTTGACCGACGTGAGGCCGGTCAGGTACAGGATCATGCAGTACGCCGTTTGCGGCCACAGCGCGGCGAACACGATGCCGAAGGTCGCATAGCGCGCGTCGCCGAGCACCGGGATGCCGTGCCCGGCGACGAGCGCGAGCAGCCCGAAGGTCGGATCGTAGAACCACGAGAAGATCAGCCCGACGACCACGCCCGACAGCACGAACGGCGCGAAGAACAGCGACTTCACGAGCCGGATGCCGCCGACCGCCTGGTTCAGGTAGAGCGCGAGCGCGAGGCCGAGCGGCGGCGCGAGCATGAACAACACGAGCCAGATCACGTTGTTGCGCAGCGCCGTGTAGAACGTCGGCGCATGCAGCAGTTCCGCGTAGTTCGCGAGGCCGACGAAGGTGCGCTCGGTCATCCCGTCCCAGTTGTACAGGCTCAGCCACAGCGTCGACAGGATCGGCCAGATCACATAGACGGCGACCATCGCGCAGGCCGGCGCGAGAAAGAGCCACGCGGCGCGCCGTTGCCGCCGCACGGCGGGCGACGGGCGGCGCGCGGGCAACGCACCGGCGGATGGGCCGCGCGGGGGCGGCGCGGTGCCGGCGGGCGGGGTGGACGTGGTCGGACTGGACACGGCAAGCCTCCTGAAACGGACACGGCGGCGCGCGGCCGCCGGTTGGGTCACGCGGTCACTTCTTGTAGATCCGCTTGCGGGTCTGTTCGAGTTGCGCGAGCACGGTGTCGAGCTGCGCGGGGTTCGCGACGAACTGCTGCATGCCCTTCATCCCCTCGTCGGCCATTTCCTTCGTCATGTCGCGGTCGTAGAACTGCGCGACGCCGCCCTTCGTGTCGGCGAGGATCCGGAAGCCGATGCGCGAGATCGGATCGGCCGGCTCGGGCGACTTGCTGTTGGCCGACAGCGAGCCGAGCCCTTCGGCGAGTTTCGCGCCGATCTCGGGCGTTTCGACGAAGGCGAGGAACGTGTGCGCGTCGGCCTTGTTCTTCGCCTTGGTCGGGATGTGCAGCGATTCGACCGGGCCGTCCTCGGCAGTCGGCACCTTCGGGTCGATGACGGGGAAGCGGTAGTAGCCCATTTCCTGCTTCACGTTCGGCGGAAAGCCGGCCGCGATGAAGGTGCCCATCAGCATCATCGCGGCCTTGCCCTGGAACAGGAACGGCTGCGCGCCGTCGAGATCGTAGGACAGCGCATTGTCGATGAAGTAGCCCGAGTCGATCAGCGATTTCCACGTCGTGTAGACCTTCTTCACGCGCGGGTCGGTGTACGGCACGTCGCCGGCCATCAGCTGCTGGTGGAACGCGTTGCCGTTCAGGCGGAGGTCGAGATAGTCGAACCAGCCGGCGAGCGTCCACGCGTCGCGGCCGCCGATCGCGATCGGCGTGATGCCGGCCGCCTTCAGCTTCTTGCATGCATCGAGAAACTGGTCCCAGGTCTTCGGCTCGTCGGCGATGCCGACCTTGCGGAACAGGTCCTTGCGGTAGAACAGCCCCCACGAGTAATAGACGGTCGGCGCCGCGTACTGCTTGCCGTTATAGGACGACGCGCTGCGCGTCGATGCGTACGCCGCGTCCCAGCCGTTTTTCGTCCAGTCGCCGCTCAGGTCCTCGAACAGCCCGCGCTTCGCGTAGTACGCCATGCGCTCGCCCGCGTGCCAGTTCACGACGTCCGGCGCGACGGTCGTGAGCCATGCGGGGAGCTGCACCTTGTACGCTTCCTCGTCGACGAAGGTCGGCTTCACGTCGATGTCGGGATGGGCCTTGTGGAACGCTTCGATCGTCGACTGCCACACGGCGCGCTGGCTCGCGCCCTTGAACGCGATGTTGATGGTCAGCGTGCCGGCATCGGCGGGCGTCGTCGCGCCGAACGATGCGAATGCGATGGCGGCGGCGGTCGCCAGGCGGGCAGCGACGCGAAGGGGGCGATGGGTCATGAGTGTCTCCAGTCCTGTGTGTCGTTGTTTGTGCGTGACCGGCGCGTGGCGGCGCCGGGGCGATTGCTACGAACGGCTTCGATACACGGCCACGCCTTGCGGCTCGACCTGCGCGGCGCCGAACACGAATGCGGACGGCGGTACGCCGTCGATCGCATGCGGTGTGCTCGCGTAGTTGAATACGTAAGTCAGGCTGCCGCGCCGGCTCACGCGCACGGTGTCGCCGAGCGGCGTCGGGGCCAGGCCGGCTTCGGCCGCGACATCGGCGAACAGTCGCGCGGTGGTCGCGTCGTCGAACAGCGCGGCCCAGTAGTGCAGCGTGCCGTGCGACAGGCAGGCCGGATGGCCGTCGGCGAAGCGTGCACGCACGACGCGGTGTGCGTCGTCGTCGCTCAATTCGACGAGGTCGCGCCAGTGACGCGCTTCGCCCGCGAGCGGCGAACCGTCGCGCAGCGTGCCGTCGATCCGTTCGGTCACGTTCGGACGCAGCGATTCGACGCGCCACACGCGTACCGGCAGGATCGACGCGAGCGGGCCGGGCGGCAGCGCCGGTGGAATCTGCAGGTCGGCGGTCTTCGAGCCGGTGCGCGGGCCGAACACCGCGTGCGCGCCCGACGCGGCGAGCCGCGACGCGAAATCGTCGGGCACGATCGGCAGCGGCGGCACGACGACGAGCCGGTAGCCTTCGAGCGGCGCGTGCGCGGAAACGATGTCGACGTCGAGGCCGAGCGAGCGCAGCGCCGAGTAGTACTCGAACGCGAAACGCGGGTAGTGGAAATCGGCGCCCTGCGGCTGCACTTCGAACAGCCACTTCGCTTCGTAGTCGAACACCAGCGCAACGGGCGCGCGCACCGGGCCGTTCGCGTCGGCATCCGCGCCGGCGTCGAGCACGGCGGCGATCTCCTGCGCGACGCGCTGCGCTTCGCGGCCGCCTTCGTCGAGCTGGTTGTCGGGTGTGTTCAGGCCCGCGTGCATCTGCTCCTGCGCGAACGGCGCCTGCCGCCAGCGGAAGTACGACACGCAGCCGGCGCCGTGCGCGAACGCTTCCCAGCTCCACAGCCGCACCATGCCCGGTAGCGGCGCCGGATTCCAGTGCGCCCAGTTCACCGGGCCCGGCTGCTGCTCCATCACCCAGAACGGCAGCTTCGACATGCCGCGGTACAGGTCGTGATTGAACGACGCGAAATCGGGATGGCCGGTGCGCAGCCAGCGCGCCTTCACGTCGGGCGCGAACCAAAGCTCCTCGAGCGCGCCGAGCGGATAGCTGTCCCACGTCGCGACGTCGAGGTCGCGCGCGACTTCGTAGTGGTCGAACTCGGTGAACAGCTGCATGAAGTTGTGCGCGACGACACGGCCCGGCGAGTGCGCACGGATCACGTCGACCTGCATCCGGTGATAGCGCGCGAGCTCGTCGGACGCGAAGCGCCGGTAGTCGAGGCGATGCGACGGATGGGCTTCGGTCACGGTGCCCACGGGTGCGTCGACTTCGTCGAAATGGCGATACTCCATGCTCCAGAAGACGGTGCCCCACGCGCGGTTCAGCGCGTCGATCGTGCCGTAGCGCGCTTTCAGCCATTCGCGAAAGCGCACGAGCGCGGCCGGCGAATAGCTGACGACGGTCTGGTGGCAGCCCAGCTCGTTGTCGGTCTGCCAGTAGCGCACAGCCGGATGGCGGCCGTAGCGTTCGGCGACCGCCGTGCAGATCTGGCGCGACGCTTCGAGATAGGTCGGCGACGAGAAATCGTAGTGCCGGCGCGAACCGAACGCGCGCGGCCGGCCGTCCGCGCCGATCGCGAGGATGTCGGGATGGCGGTCGATCAGCCATTTCGGCGGCGTGGCGGTCGGCGTGCACATCACGATCTCGAGGCCGGCCGCGCCGAGCACGTCGACCGCGCGGTCGAGCCAGCCCCAGTCGTATTCGCCCGGCGACGGCTCGATGCGGCTCCACGCGAATTCGGCGATCCGCACCTGCTCGATGCCGAGCGCTTTCATGCGGCGGGCGTCGTCGGCCCACATCGATTCCGGCCAGTGTTCCGGGTAGTAGCAGACTCCGAGGCGCATGCCCGATCCTTATGCGTAGTGGTGGACGGGAAGATCGGCGCACGCGGGCACCGCGCGGCCGTCTTCGGTGAACAGGTGGCAGGCCGCGGCCGGCGCGTGCACATGCATGCGTTCGCCGGTGCGCACCGGCGCGTTGCCGGGCACTTTCGCGATCAATGCCGTGCCGCCGGGCTGGTCGAGGTGCACATAGGTCTGCTCGCCCAGGCGTTCGACGAGCGCGACGTCGCGCGCGAGCGTCGTCGCGTCGGGCGCGGCGCCGAGCGTCAGGTGTTCGGGGCGGATGCCGAGCGTCACGGCGGCGCCGGCGCCGAGCGCCGAGCCGTCGCGCGGCAGCACGAAGGTTTCGCCGGACGGCACGAGCGTGACGGTCGTGCGACGCGCGTCGCACGCGGTCACGACGGCCGGCAGGAAGTTCATCCGCGGCGAGCCGATGAAGCCCGCGACGAAGCGGCTGGCCGGATGGTGGTAGAGGTCGAGCGGCGCGCCGACCTGCGCGATGCTGCCGTGCTGCGCGGTATCCGCGCCGGCGTGCAGCAGCACGATCTTGTCGGCGAGCGTCATCGCCTCGGTCTGGTCGTGTGTCACGTAGACGACGCTCGCGCGTTCGAACTGCCGATGCAGCCGCGCGATCTCGATGCGGGTCTGGCCGCGCAAGGCCGCGTCGAGGTTCGACAGCGGTTCGTCGAACAGGAACACGCCGGGCTCGCGCACGATCGCACGGCCGATCGCGACGCGCTGCCGCTGGCCGCCGGACAGCGCCTTCGGCTTGCGCTCGAGCAGCGTGTCGAGCTGCAGGATGCGCGCGGCGTCGCGCACCTTCCGGTCGATCTCGGCCTTCGGCACGCGCGCGAGCTTCAGCCCGAACGCCATGTTCTCGTACACCGTCATGTGCGGAAACAGCGCGTAGCTCTGGAACACCATCGCGACGCCGCGGTCGGCGGCCGGCACGTCGTCGACGCGGCGGCCGTCGATCGACAGTTCGCCCGCGCTCAGATCCTCGAGCCCGGCGATCATGCGCAGCAGCGTCGATTTCCCGCATCCGGACGGCCCGAGAAACACGCAGAACTCGTGCGCGCCGATCTCCAGATCGACGTCGCGAATGACCGGCGCGTGCTCGCCGTAGGCTTTCTGCACGCGTCGCATCGAGATGCTCGCCATTGTCTCCGCTCCATGTTTTAATGCGTCGTACTGCGTGATTAAGCGCTTAATCATCGCGATCAAAAAAAGGGGCGATGCGATCGCGGCCGAGTCGCGCCCGTCGGTCGGGCGGCAAGGTGTGCGGCGATAGTGCGCCGCTTCGGTGAGCGAAGCAAATACTGGATCGACGTCTCATATAGTGGGCAAACGATGGCAACACTGGATGAAGTGGCGCGCCGCGCCGGCGTGACGGCCGCGACGGTGTCGAACGTGTTGCGCGACCGCGGCCGGGTGGGCGACGCGACGCGGGCGCGGGTGCTCGAAGCGGTCGATGCGCTCGGCTATCGGCCGCATCTCGCCGCGCGGGCGCTGGCGGAAGGGCGCGCGCCGACGGTCGCGCTGATGGTGTCGAGCATCGCGAATCCGTTCTATCCGGAGTTCGCGCTGGCGGTCGAGCGCGCGGTGCGCCGCAACGGGCAGTTCCTGATCGTCTGCAACACGAACGAAGATCCGTTGCAGGGGCGTGCGTATCTCGACCAGATCGCCGGCACGATCTCCGAAGGGATTCTCGTGACCAACGCGAACCTGCACCTGCCGGATCTGCTCGACGTCGCGCGGCGCGGCGTGCCGGTCGTGCTGTGCCTCTGGGAGCGGCCCGAGGCGCCGCCGCCGGGCTTGCCGTGCGTGGCGGTGGACTTCCGCGAGGCGGGGCGGATCGCGACGCGGCATCTGCTCGAACTCGGCCATCGCGAGATCGGCGCGATCGTCGGCGGGTCGGCAAATGGCGTGCAGGCCGCGCGCTACGATGGTTGCGTCGACGTGCTGCGCGAAGCCGGGCTGGACGCGACGCGCGTCGGCGCCGGGCACGATTCGATCGAGGGCGGCGTGCGCGCGGCCGGGCAGTTGCTCGATGCGCATCCCGAGCTGACCGCGCTCGTCGCGACCAACGACCTGCCGGCGATCGGCGCGATGCATGCGGCGGCCGATCGCGGCCGGCGCGTGCCCGACGATCTGTCGATCGTCGGCATCACCGATATCCATCTCGCCCGCGACACGCGGCCCACGCTGACGACCGTCGCGATCCCGACCGCCGAAGCGGCCGGCATCGCGGTGGAATTGCTCAATACGCTGCGCGAGGCGGGCGGGCAGGGCGACGACGCATCGCGCGTGCGGATCGCGTCGCCGCCGACGCTGAGGGTGCGCGGCACCACCGGGCCGGTACCGCACGCGGGATAGCCGGGCGCGAGCGGTCGCGCGCCCGCCTCAACCGCCTTCGACGAGCCGCAGCACGATGCGTCGCGCCGAATCGAGATGCGCGACGGTCATCGCGCGTGCCGCCCGCGCATTGCGTTCGCGACATGCCTGCAGAATCTCTTCGTGCTCGACCTGGAACGACGGTGTATCCGCGAGCAGCGTGGCCTGCAGGCGCTCGTAACGTTCGACCTGGCTGCGCAGCTCCGCGATCGACTTCAACTGCCGTGCGTTGCCGCAGCACCCATACAGCAACGCGTGGAATTCGCGGTTCAGCTCGCCTTGCCGGCGCGGCCCGGTTGCATCGCCGAGCAGCCGATGCACGAGTTCGGCGCGCGCGAGCGTTTCGTCGTCGAGCCGCTTCACGCTGCGATAGATCGCATCGCCTTCGATTAGCGCGCGCAGATCGTAGATTTCCTGCACGTCCGACGCGCTCAGCATCCGCACGACCGCGCCGCGATTCCTGAAGATATCGAGCAAGCCTTCGTGTTGGAGCCGCTGGATTGCCTCGCGCATCGGAATCCGGCTGACGCCGAACCGCTCGGCCAGATCGCGCTCGACGAGCCGCTCGCCGGCCGCCAGCTCGCCGTTGATGATCATGTCGCGCAGCGACGCGGCGACCGCGTCCGCCGTGGAGTCGAGTTTGGCTTCCATGCCTGCGTGTTCCGTCAATTTGGAATAATGGTATACCAAACGTCGATCCAGTGCCAGAATGGCGACCATCGGCGGGCCTCACGCAACGGCGTTTGGCCCGGTCAAGGCAACCGACATCAATGGAGAGCGAGATGGCATCGGGCGAACATCACTATCGCGTCGCGGTGGAGTGGACGGGCAATCGCGGCACCGGCACGTCGGAGTATCGCGAGTACGGCCGTGATCACGTGATCCGCGCCGGTTCCAAGCCGGATATCCCCGGTTCGTCGGACCCGGCGTTCCGTGGCGACGCGGCGCGCTGGAACCCCGAAGACCTGCTGCTCGCGTCGGCGTCGGCATGCCACAAGCTCTGGTATCTGCACCTGTGTTCCGAGGCCGGCATCCGCGTGCTGGCCTACGTCGACCACGCGGAAGGCACGATGCTCGACGGCGCCGGAGCGGGGCGCTTCACCGAAATCGTGCTGCGCCCGCAGGTGACGATCCGGGCCGGCGACGATCGTGACCGGGCCGCGCATCTGCATCACGATGCGCATGCGAAGTGCTACATCGCGAATTCGGTCAACTTCCCGATTCGCTGCGAACCGGTAGTCGGGTTTGCCGCGGAGTAGGAAATCGCGACCGCGCGGTTACGGCACGACGCCGTAAACCTCCCGCGCCGCGGCCCGAATCGCGTCGACCATCACCGCGACGGCCGGCGAATGCAGCCGGTCGGTGCGCGTGATGAGCCCGAAATCGTCCATCCGGCAGTCCATCTCCAGCGGCAGCACCGTGACGATGCCGTGCCGCGCGTAGTAGTGCGCGACGTCCTCGGCGAGCACCGCGATCATGTCGCTCTGCTCGATCAGTTGCGTGATGAACAGCAGCGCTGCCGTCTCGACGACGTTCGCCGGCGGCGCGAGGCTTGCGCGCTGGAACACGAGCTCGAAGCGGTGGCGCAGCACGCTGCCGGCCGGCGGCACGACCCACGCGGCGCGCTGCACGTCCGCGAGCGACAGTGGCGCCTGCGCGAGCAGCGGGTGGCCGGGCCGCACGACGGTGGCCACCGATTCCCCGGTCAACGGCTCGTAGCGCAGGCGCAGCTTGTCGTGTTCGGCGGACAGCCGGCCGAGCACGATGTCGATCTTTTCCTGCGCGAGGTGTTCGAGCAGCACGTTGCTGGTGTCGATCTCGACCGATACGTGCAGGCCCGCATGCGTGCCCTTCACCGCGGCGACGGCCGGCGGCACGAGCCGCAGGCCCGGCGACGTGATCGCGCCCACCGCCACGTGGCCGAGATGGCCGGCCTTCAGCGCGGCCAGCTCCTCGCGCGCCTGGTCGAGGCTGCCGAGCGCCGCGCGCGCGTGGCGGATCAGCGCGTCGCCGTACAGCGTCGGCCGCATCCCGCGCGGCAGCCGCTCGAACAGCACCGCGCCGATCGATTCCTCGAGCTCGCGCAGCAGCTTCGACGCGGCCGGCTGCGTCATGTTCAGCGCGGCCGCCGCGCGATGAATGCTGCCTTCGTCGGCGAGCGCGACGAGCAGCAGCAACTGGCGCGTCTTCAGGCGGGCGCGGTTTCCCCACGGGCTGGCTTCGGTCATCGTACGGGTTTATATCGATATCTGAATCGATATCGTAATCGCCTAAATCGTCATTAGCCAGTTATCAAAATTCTGCCTAGACTGCGCCGGTATCCCGTCACCACAGGACTGACGATGTCGGCAACAAAACCCAGGCTGCGCTCCGCTCAATGGTTCGGCACGAACGACAAGAACGGCTTCATGTACCGGAGCTGGATGAAGAACCAGGGCATTCCCGATCACGAATTCGACGGCCGGCCGATCATCGGCATCTGCAACACGTGGTCCGAACTGACGCCGTGCAACGCGCACTTTCGCAAGCTCGCCGAGCACGTGAAGCGCGGGATCTCGGAAGCGGGCGGCTTCCCGGTCGAGTTCCCGGTGTTCTCGAACGGTGAATCGAACCTGCGGCCGTCCGCGATGCTCACGCGCAATCTTGCGTCGATGGACGTCGAGGAAGCGATCCGCGGCAACCCGATCGACGCGGTCGTGCTGCTCGCCGGCTGCGACAAGACGACGCCCGCGCTGCTGATGGGCGCGGCGAGCTGCGACGTGCCGGCGATCGTCGTGTCGGGCGGCCCGATGCTGAACGGCAAGCTCGAAGGCAAGAACATCGGTTCGGGCACGGCCGTGTGGCAGCTGCACGAAGCGCTGAAGGCCGGCGAGATCGACGTGCATCACTTCCTGTCGGCCGAAGCCGGCATGTCGCGCTCGGCCGGCACCTGCAACACGATGGGCACCGCGTCGACGATGGCGTGCATGGCCGAGGCGCTCGGCGTCGCGCTGCCGCACAACGCGGCGATTCCGGCCGTCGATTCGCGCCGCTACGTGCTCGCGCACATGTCGGGCATCCGCATCGTCGAGATGGCGCTCGAAGGGCTCGTGCTGTCGAAGATCCTGACGCGCGCCGCGTTCGAGAACGCGATCCGCACGAACGCGGCGATCGGCGGCTCGACGAACGCGGTGATCCACCTGAAGGCGATCGCCGGCCGCATCGGCGTGCCGCTCGAACTGGAAGACTGGATGCGCATCGGCCGCGACACGCCGACGATCGTCGACCTGATGCCGTCGGGGCGCTTCCTGATGGAGGAGTTCTATTACGCGGGCGGGCTGCCGGCCGTGCTGCGCCGGCTCGGCGAAGGCGGGCTGCTGCCGCACCCGGACGCGCTGACCGTGAACGGCAAGTCGCTGTGGGACAACGTGCGCGAAGCGCCGAACTACGACGACGAAGTGATCCGTCCGCTCGACCGGCCGCTGATCGCGGACGGCGGGATCCGCATTCTGCGCGGCAATCTCGCGCCGCGCGGCGCGGTGCTGAAACCGTCGGCGGCGAGCCCCGAACTGCTGAAGCATCGCGGCCGCGCGGTGGTGTTCGAGAACCTCGACCACTACAAGGCGACGATCAACGACGAAGCGCTCGACATCGACGCGAGCTCGGTGATGGTGCTGAAGAACTGCGGGCCGCGCGGTTATCCGGGCATGGCTGAAGTCGGCAACATGGGGCTGCCGCCGAAGCTGCTGCGCCAGGGCGTGAAGGACATGGTGCGGATTTCCGATGCGCGGATGAGCGGCACCGCATACGGCACGGTCGTGCTGCACGTCGCGCCGGAAGCCGCGGCCGGGGGGCCGCTCGCAGCCGTGCGCAACGGCGACTGGATCGAGCTCGACTGCGAGGCCGGCACGCTGCATCTCGACATTACGGATGAAGAGTTGCAGCGCCGCCTGTCGGACGTCGATCCGACCGCGGCGCCGGGCGTGGCCGGCCAGCTCGGCAAGGGCGGCTATGCACGGCTGTATATCGATCACGTGCTGCAGGCCGACGAGGGCTGCGACCTCGATTTTCTGGTCGGCATGCGCGGCGCGGACGTGCCTAGCCATTCGCATTGAGCGGCGGGCGGTATAGCCCGTTGTGCAGATACGCGGCCCAGCGTCAGCGGTAAAGCACTGACGTGGGCCGACCGCGAAGCATGGGGCCCACGTAAGCGCTAAAGCGCTAACGTGGGCCGACAGGAGACAAGATGACGACGCAGTACACGCCCGCGCAGGCCGCGGCGGAACAGTCCGATTCGCCGGCAGCCGTCGACGAACGGCAACTGACCCGCCTGCTCACGCGCAAGCTGGTGCCGTTTCTCGCGCTGATCTACGTGGTTGCCTACGTCGACCGTACCGTCGTCGGCTTCGCGAAGCTCCACATGAACGCCGCGATCGGCCTTGGCGACGCCGCGTACGGGCTCGGCGCGGGACTGTTCTTCATCGGCTACTTCCTGTGCGAGGTGCCGAGCAACCTCGCGCTCGGACGCTTCGGCGCACGGGTCTGGTTCGCGCGCATCCTCGCGACGTGGGGCGTGATCACGATGGCGATGGCGCTCGTGCACGGGCCGACCAGCTTCTACGTACTGCGCTTCCTGCTCGGCGCGGCGGAAGCCGGCCTCTATCCCGGCATCCTGTACTTCCTCACGCAATGGTTCCCGATGCGCGACCGCGCCCGCGTGATCGGTCTGCTCGTGCTCGCGCAACCGCTCGCCGGCATCGTGACCGGGCCGCTCGCCGGATGGCTGCTGTCGACGCACGGGTGGTTCGGCCTGTCGGACTGGCAGACGCTGTTCGTCGTCAGCGGCTTGCCGGCCGTGCTGCTCGCGTGGCCGACGCTGCGGCTGTTGCCCGAATCGCCCGCGCATGCGCGCTGGCTGAACGACGACGAACGCCGCTGGATCGCGCGGCAGCTGGCCGCCGACCGCGACGCCTATCGTCCCGATTCGCACCGCAATCCGCTCGCCGCGTTGCGCGACCGTCGCGTGCTGCTGCTCGCCGCGCTGTTCCTGCCGTTCCCGCTGTGCATCTACGGGCTGTCGCTGTGGCTGCCGACCATCATCCATGCGTTCGGCACCGGCGATGCGATCACCGGCCTGCTGTCAGCCGTGCCCTACCTGTTCGCGGTGGTCGGCCTGCTCGTCGTGCCGCGCCATTCGGATCGCAAGCGCGAGCGCTACTGGCACATCGTCGTCGTGTCGGCGGCTGCCGCCGTGACGATGGCCGCGAGCGCGTGGGTACGGCAGCCAGCGCTGCAATTCATGTTCATCTGCTTCACCGCGTTCTCGCTGTATTCGATCCAGGCCGTCGTGTGGGCGCTGCCCGGCGAATTCCTGGCCGGCACGAGCGCGGCGGTCGGCATCGCCGCGATCAATTCGCTCGCGAATCTCGGCGGCTACGTCGGGCCGTACGGAATCGGCCTGATCAAGGCATCGACCGGCAGCCTCGCGGCCGGCCTGTACTTTCTCGCGGCGACGCTGCTGTTCGCGGTGCTGATGACGTTCGTGGTCCGGGCCGCGCTGCGCGCGCCCGAGCCGGCCGCGGGCGCATTCGCCCGCGAATCCTGAACGCCTTGTTTTCCGGCTGAACGCCGATTCGACTGACGCAGGACCCACCATGACATCGAGCAGCACACCGCGCTATCGCGGCATCTTCCCCGTCGTCCCGACGACGTTTTCCGACACCGGCGAGCTCGACCTCGCGAGCCAGAAGCGCGCGGTCGATTTCATGATCGACGCCGGCTCGGACGGGCTGTGCATCCTCGCGAACTTCTCCGAGCAGTTCGCGATCACCGACGACGAACGCGACGTGCTCACCCGCACGATCCTCGAACACGTCGCGGGCCGCGTGCCGGTGATCGTCACGACGTCGCACTACAGCACGCAGGTCTGCGCGGCGCGCAGCCTGCGCGCGCAGCAGCTCGGCGCGGCGATGGTGATGGCGATGCCGCCGTATCACGGCGCGACGTTCCGCGTGCCGGAAGCGCAGATCTTCGATTTCTTCGCGCGCGTGTCGGATGCGATCGACATCCCGATCATGATCCAGGACGCGCCGGCGAGCGGCACGCCGTTGTCCGCGCCGTTCCTCGCGCGGATGGCGCGCGAGATCGAGCAGGTCGCGTACTTCAAGATCGAGACGCCGGGTGCGGCGAACAAGCTGCGCGAGCTGATCCGGCTCGGCGGCGACGCGATCGAGGGGCCGTGGGACGGCGAGGAGGCGATCACGCTGCTCGCCGACCTCCATGCGGGCGCGACCGGCGCGATGACGGGCGGCGGCTTCCCGGACGGCATTCGCCCGATCCTCGAAGCATGGCGCGAAGGCCGCCACGACGATGCGTTCGCGCATTACCAGACGTGGCTGCCGCTGATCAATCACGAGAACCGCCAGTCCGGGATCCTCACCGCGAAGGCGCTGATGCGCGCCGGCGGCGTGATCGCGTGCGAGCGGCCGCGGCATCCGATGCCGGAACTGCACCCGGACACGCGCGCGGAATTGCTCGCGATCGCGCGCCGGCTCGATCCGCTCGTGCTGCGCTGGGCGCGCTGAGCGATTCGCGAAGGAGAGACGCACGATGAATCATCCAGTTTCGCTGGGCGTGGTCGGGATCGGCAAGATCGCACGCGACCAGCATTTGCCGGCGATCGCCGCCGAACCGGGCTTCGCGCTGACTGCCTGTGCGAGCCGTCACGCGGAAGTCGACGGCGTGCGCAATTATCCGGATCTGAACGCGCTGCTGGCCGCCGAGCCCGAACTCGACGCGGTATCGCTGTGCGCGCCGCCGCAGGTGCGCTACGCGCAGGCGCGCGCCGCGCTCGAAGCCGGCAAGCACGTGATGCTCGAGAAGCCGCCGGGCGCGACGCTCGGCGAAGTGGCCGCGCTGGACGCGCTGGCGCGCGAGCGCGGACTCACGCTGTTCGCGACCTGGCATTCGCGCTGCGCGAGCGCGGTGGAACCGGCGCGCGCGTGGCTCGCCACGCGCACGATCCGCGCGGTGCAGGTGCGCTGGAAGGAAGACGTGCGGCGCTGGCATCCGGGGCAGCAGTGGATCTGGGAGCCGGGCGGCCTCGGCGTGTTCGATCCGGGCATCAACGCGCTGTCGATCGTCACGCGCATCCTGCCGCGCGAGCTCGTGCTGCGCGAGGCGACGCTGATCGTACCGAGCGACGCCCAGATGCCGATCGCGGCCGAACTCGATTGCGCGGATACCGACGGTGTGCCGGTGCGTGCGGAATTCGACTGGCGGCACGGCCCGGTCGAGCAATGGGAGATCGCGGTCGACACGGCCGACGGCGTGCTCGCGATCAGCCGCGGCGGCGCGCAATTATCGATCGCGGGCGAGCCGGTCGAGATCGGGCCGGAACGCGAGTACCCGGCGCTGTATGCGCATTTCCACGCGTTGATCGCGCGTGGCGAAAGCGACGTCGACGTGCGGCCGCTGCGGCTCGTCGCCGATGCCTTCCTGTTCGGCCGGCGCGTGCAGACCGACGCGTTCGGCCGCTGAACCTGCGTGCGCTTCGGCATGAAGCGCACGCGACGATTGATTGATATTTCGACACGCATCACGGCATCAGCCGATACAAAGGAGACACCCATGAACCGCACGACTCACACGATCCGTCGACACACCCTGCGCGCGCTGCTGGCCGCGCTCTGCATCGCGCCGCTCGGGATGACGGGCGCCGCGCATGCCGACGCGCCGCTGAAGATCGGCTTCCTCGTGAAGATGCCGGAGCAGGCGTGGTTCATCAACGAGCAGAATGCGGCGTCCGCGCTCGGCCAGAAGGAGAACTTCTCGGTCGTGAAGATCGGCACGCCGGACGGCGAGAAGGTGCTGGCCGCGATCGACAACCTCGGCTCGCAAGGTGCGCAAGGCTTCGTGATCTGCGCGCCGGACGTGCGGCTCGGGCCGGCGATCGCGTCGCGCGCGAAGCGCTACAACATGAAGTTCGTGACCGTCGACGACCAGCTCGTCGATTCGAGCGGCAAGCCGCTGCCGAACGTGCCGCACCTCGGGATGTCGGCGACGAAGATCGGCAACCAGGTCGGCCAGGCGATCGCCGACGAGATGAAGCGGCGCGGCTGGAAACCGGAGGAAGTCGGCGCGCTGCGGATCACGAACTACGAGCTGCCGACCGCGAAGCTGCGCACCGACGGCGCGACGCAGGCGCTGCTTGCGAACGGCTTCCGCAAGGAGAACATCTTCGACGCGCCGCAGAAGACGACCGACGACGAAGGCGGTTTCAGCGCGGCGGCACCGGTGCTCGCCCGCCATCCGAACGTGAAGAAATGGGTGATCTACGCGCTGAACGAGGAAACCGTGCTCGGCGCGGTGCGCGCGACCGAGCAGCTGCACATCCCGGCGGCCGACGTGATCGGCGTCGGCATCAACGGCGCGGGCGAGGCGTTCGCCGAATTCCAGAAGAAGGAGCCGACGGGCTTCTACGGGACGATCGCGGTCAGCTCGACGAACCACGGCAAGGACAGCACGCAGAACCTCGTCGACTGGATCCGCAACGGCAAGACGCCGCCGGCCGACACGCAGACGAGCGGCAAGCTGATGACGCGCGCGAACTGGCAGGCCGTGCGTGCCGAACTCGGTATCTGAGCGGGGCGAGGCGAGAACGCGATGACGATGCAGACGATGACGGCCGTGCCCGGCCACGACGCCGAAGCGGGTGCGCCGCCGGACGGCCCGCTGCTCGCGCTCGACGGCATCACCGTGACGTTTCCGGGCGTGCGCGCGCTCGACGCGGTGTCGCTGTCGGTGCGCGCGGGCGAAGTGCACGGCCTGATGGGCGAGAACGGCGCGGGGAAATCGACGCTGCTGAAGGTGCTGTCCGGCGTGAACCATCCGCAGGCAGGCACGCTGACGCTGAACGGCACGGTGCAGCGCTTCGCGTCGACGCGCGCGGCGCTCGAGGCCGGCATCGCGATCATCTACCAGGAGCTGCATCTGGTGCCCGAGCTGACGGTCGCGGAAAACCTGATGCTCGGGCAATTGCCGAGCCGGCTCGGCGTGGTCGACGAGCGTGCGCTCGCGGCCCGCGCGCTCGATGCGCTGGAGCGGCTCGGCGAGCACATCGATCCGGGCGTCCCGGTGAAGTATCTGTCGATCGGCCAGCGCCAGATGATCGAGATCGGCAAGGCGCTGATGCGCGACGCGCGCGTGATCGCGTTCGACGAGCCGACGAGCTCGCTGTCCGCGCGCGAAACCACGCAACTGTTCCGGATCATTCGCGCGCTGCGCGCAGAAGGCCGGGCGATCATCTACGTCACGCACCGGATGGAGGAAGTGTACGAACTGTGCGACCGCGTGACGGTGTTTCGCGACGGCCGCCGCATCGACACGTTCGATTCCGTCGCCGATCTCGACCGCGACCGGCTGATCGGCTGCATGGTCGGCCGTTCGATCGAGGACGTGTACGGCTATCGGCCGCGCCCGGCCGGCGACGTGCTGATCGAAGCGAAGGGGCTGGCGGGGCCGGGGCTGGCCGAGCCCGTGTCGTTCACCGCGCGGCGCGGCGAGATCGTCGGCTTCTTCGGGCTCGTCGGCGCGGGCCGCTCGGAGCTGATGAAGCTGCTGTACGGCGCGGTGCGGCCGAGCGCCGGGCACGTCGAGCTGAACGGCAAGCGGATGGCGTTCGGCAGCCCGCGCGACGCGGTGCGCGCCGGCATCGCGCTGTGCCCGGAAGACCGCAAGCAGGAAGGCATCGTCGCGATCGCGTCGGTGGCCGACAACCTGAACATCAGCGCGCGCCGCCATTTCAGCCCGGCGCGCGTGCTGCTCGACGGGCGGCGCGAACGCGAGCTCGCGCAGAAATACATCGAGCGTCTCGCGATCAAGACCCGCGACGGCGAAACGCCGATCGGCGCGCTGTCGGGCGGGAACCAGCAGAAGGTCGTGCTCGCGCGCTGGCTGGCCGAGCGCATCGACGTGTTCCTGATGGACGAGCCGACGCGCGGCATCGACGTCGGCGCGCGCGCGGAAATCTACAACCTGTTCTACGAACTCGCGGAAGCGGGGCGCACGGTGATCCTCGTGTCGAGTGATCTGGCCGAGGTGATCGGCGTGTCGGACCGCATCGTCGTGATGAAGGAAGGACGGATCGCGGGCGAGGTCGCGAAGGCGCAGGCGACGCCCGATGCGCTGATCAAGCTCGCGCTGCCGCGCTAGCGGCCCGCAGTCAACCGGAAAGCAAACGTTATGAGCCAGGCAATGCAACCCCAACGTACTTCCCCCACCCCGGATACCCCTGCCGTGCCCGCGCGAGCGCGCGGCGGCGCATGGCAGCTGATCAACCGCTCCGGCATCGTGATGGTGTTTCTGGTGCTGTTCGCGACGCTGTCGCTGACCGTGCCGGACTTTCTCACGCCGCGCAACATCCAGGGCCTGCTGCTGTCGGTCACGCTGATCGGTTCGATCTCGGTGACGATGATGTTCGTGCTGGCGCTCGGCGAAGTCGATCTGTCGGTCGCGTCGATCGTCGCGTTCTCGGGTGTGGTCGCGTCGACGCTGATCACCGCGACGCACAGCATCGTGCTCGGTGTCGCGGCAGGCGTGCTCGCCGGCGGCGCGGTGGGGCTCGTGAACGGCGTGCTGATCGCGCGCTACCGGATCAACTCGCTGATCGTCACGCTCGCGATGATGGAAGTCGTGCGCGGGCTCGCGTTCATCACGTCGAACGGCGACGCGGTGATGATTTCGGAAGAACGCTTCTTCGATCTCGGCGGCGGGTCGTTCCTCGGCATCTCGTTTCCGATCTGGAGCAACATCGTCGGCTTCGTCGTGTTCGGCTTCCTGCTGCGCAAGACGGTGTTCGGCAAGAACGTGCTGGCCGTCGGCGGCAACGGCGAGGCCGCGCTGCTCGCGGGGCTGCCGGTCATGCGCATCAAGATCGCCGTGTTCGTGCTGCAGGGGCTCGTGACCGGCTTCGCCGGCGTGATGCTCGCGTCGCGGATGAGCCTCGGCGACCCGAAGACGTCCGTCGGCCTCGAGCTCGGCGTGATCTCCGCGTGCGTGCTCGGCGGCGTATCGCTGACGGGCGGCGTCGCGACGATTTCCGGCGTGCTGGTCGGCGTGCTGATCATGGGCTCCGTGCAGGACGCGATGAGCCTGCTGAACGTGCCGACTTTTTACCAATATCTGATACGCGGCGGAATTCTGTTGCTCGCGGTGCTGTTCGACCAGTATCGTCGCAACCAGCGGCGCGCGATGAAGATCTGACTTCGATCACGCGCGGCCGCCTGCATAGACGACGAATATCGGGAGACGGCATGCAACAGACTCATCCGGGCACGGCGGCGACGCTGCTGGCCGACAGCCGAAACACGCTCGGCGAAGGCGCGACGTGGTGTGACAGGACGCACGCGCTGTACTGGGTCGACATCGAAGGCGCGCAGCTGTGGCGCTGCCGCGCGGACGGTTCGGACCTCGCGCAGTGGGCGATGCCTGAGCGGCTCGCGTGTTTTGCGCTGACTGACGATCCGGACGTGCTGCTCGTCGGGCTTGCGACGCATCTCGCGTTCTTTGACGTGCGCAGCGGTGCGTTTACGCGGATCGTCGACGTCGAGCCCGATCTGCCGACGCGGTTGAACGACGGGCGCTGCGATGGGGCCGGCGCGTTCGTGTTCGGGATGAAGGACGAAGGCGGTGAGCCGCCGCGCGCGGTTGGCGGGTTTTATCGGCTCAATCCGGACCTCACGCTCGAGCGGCTTGCGTTGCCTGCGGCTGCGATCGCGAACAGCATCGGGTTCTCGCCGGACGGGGCGAAGATGTATTACTGCGATTCGCTGGTGCGCGAGATTTTTGTGTGCGATTACCGCGCGGGAGGCGAGGTCGCGAACGTGCGGTCGTTCGCGCGGCTGACCGATGCGGACGGCGATCCGGACGGCTCGATCGTCGATCGTGACGGCGGGCTGTGGAACGCGCAGTGGGGTGGGCGGCGGGTGGTGCGTTATGGGCCGGACGGCGTCGAGACGGATCGTGTTGAAGTGCCGACCGCGCAGCCGAGTTGCGTTGCGATCGACGGTGAAGGCCGGTTGTATGTGACGAGTGCGCGTGTTGACCTGAGCGATGATGCGCTGGCGAGCGATGCGCACGCGGGCGGTGTGTTCGTCGCGCAAACGCGCTACGCGGGGTTGCCGACTGCGCGGTTCGCGGGTATGCCCGCTGCCTGAATGGCGGATGTTGGCGGGAAGAGCCCATCAGCAGGCGGGCAGCAATTCCAGCTGTTTCAGGTCGCACCTAGTTTACGAGCGCTCCTGATATTCCTCCAGCCACATCCGCTGGGCCGCCTCAAAGAGGTTCGTGTACTGACGTCGTTTCGCCTGTTCCCGGGGGAGTCAATTTGCGAACATCGGGAAATTTTTGATCCTTTCGGATCAGATGGATATCCGAATCAGAAGTTTTGGTATATCCCTGCCATATCCCGGTTTCCGGGCATAGCATGCCTGTACACAGGCTCATCAGCCCGTATTTGTGACGCTTCGCTTGTTGCTCTTCGAGACGACGTTGCTTGCGTTCCTCGGGCGTCAAAATTACGTACGCGCGTTTGATTTTGACCTCGCTTAGCATCTGTGGAAATGATCCATCCAGCGGATTTGCATAAGCGAGATTGACGTTGACGGGAAATTTGCTGCCAGGAATATTCTTGGATCGATAGCGGAAAGACTGTTCGTTTGGAGCGTATGGAGTGCGCGTCCTAATTTCGTTCCCGTATTCCCGATTGCCTTCAGAATCGATCCAAAAGTCTTCAAGTCGAAGAAGTGCCTTGATTTCTGTGTCGGGAAGATCTGCGATCATAGGGCTAAAGTGAATTATTACTTCAGCTGAAACGATTTTTACCCTCGATCGGTCGTCGCTGTAATCTTCCGGATCCGTGCGCGTGAAAAGTTCAATCGTCGTTGAAGACAAGGCGCGATTGGCATATCGGTAAAGAGCACCTTTCGCGGATTCCTGAGTCCACGTGGAAAATAATTTCCCAACAGACATATTATGAAGATCGTATGGCTTATCATCCCGCAGAATTTCCATTACTTCTTTCAGAATGCTGCGCACTGCAGCCCGCTGTTCATCGGCGGTCGTCTGCATTTCAAATCCCTCCCCCAATGACTCGTATTGACTCACTATAGGTTCTAGTGCATGTGCCGGGGTTGAGCACGAGAGGGCGATCAGGACGGTCCGAGTAATCCTGTACCACACCCGCGCACGCATAGGCGTCTTCTTCATACAATTGACATCAGTAGCTTTGTTAAAAATTCACCAGCGCGCTCAGATGTGTAGGGGCGACTCAGTCGGCAGCACGCTTATGATCGGCTCTGATATTCCTCCACCCACATCCACTGGCCTGCCTCGAAAAGATTCGTGTATTGGCCGCGCTCTGCCTGTTCTCGCGGAGTCAGTTTGCGAACATCGGGAAATTTTTGTCCCTTTCGAATCAGGTGGATGTCCGAATCGGAAGTCTTGGTATATCCCTGCCATATCCCCGTTTCAGGGCACGGCATGCCCGTGCATAAGTTCATCAGCCCGTATTTGTGACGCTTCGCTTGTTGTTCTTCCAGGCGACGTTGTTCGCGTTCTTTAGGCGACAGAATTGTGTATGCTCGTTTTATTATAACTTTTGAAAGCATTTGAGGAAATGAGCCATCCGATGGGTTTGCATAAAAAAGCTCAACATTGACTTGGAACTTGCTACCTGGAACATCTTTCGATCGATAGCGAAAAGATTGCAAATTGGGCATATCTGGAGTGCGTGTCGATATTTCGTTGCCGTATTCCCGATTCCCATTTGAGTCTACCCAATAGTCTTCCAGTTGAAGAAGGGACTTGATTTCGGTATCGGGCAGACCCGCGATCATCGGACTTAGTCGAGTCGTCACGGCCCCCGGGACAATTTTTACATTCTGGCGATCAATGCTGTAGTCTTCTGGGTCGTCGAACGTCGTAAAAACTACGGTACTTGAAGGTGACACTGGGCTAGCGTAAAGATAGCGCCGGCCCTCTAAACGATTGTGCTTTGTAGAGTCTAAATTTCGACCGAATATAATATGCAGTGGATCAAATGATTTATCATCACGCAGGATCGCCATCGCCTCTTTCAGGATGCTGCGTACCATCGCACGTTGCTCGTCAGCTTGATGCGTCATGTCAATTCCTTGTGCCGACGATTTTGAGGGAAGCGACGTAGTCTGCTGTGCATGTACCAGGGTTGAACACGAAAGCGCCATCAGGACGGCTCCAGTAATCTTGCACCACACCTGCACACGCATAGGCATCTTCTTCATGTAGTTGGCTCCGGTAGCCTTTTTCGAAATTCACCATCTTTTCAGCTGTTTCAGGTGATACCTTCAGCAACTTGCAAACTTCGGCTCGCGCAATCGGCACGTCGAGTCTTGCATAAGATCCTCCGACTTGGCCTTGCATGTACGAAATTATCCAGTAGTAGTGGAAAATAAACATGCGATGCAATCCCGCTGTCACTCGAGCATCTTCTGGAATATGGATTTTCTCGGCGGCCCGCAAGACATCTTCACGTGTACTGCCTTCGTAAATTTTTGCTACATGCGCAAACATTGCATAGTCATCTGGATGTTGCTGAAGCAACGCTATCATCCAGAACGTCTGCTGGCAGTGTCGTGCCTCGTGGTAGAGGATGTCAGCAAATGCCTTTAGTTGTCCGTCTAGCTCGACTGCATCGTTTGCTACTGCAATAATTTTCGCAACTTCTTTCTCCTGAAGCGCTATGACCCATTCCTTGGTTACAAACGATGCGCTAACGTCGAGGCGCATGTTGTATTGGGCCTTCCCTTGTTCTGCGTCAACGACATCAATGGTCGGAATTGCCCCTGCCGATTCCACGTATTCGTTAGGTAATGCAAATGGCCCTGTGCCAAGTGCGTCAGCGAGAATTTGACTGCATCGCTTTGCAATACCTTCCTTCAGTTCAATCGGGACGGAGCCGTCCAGCGTCTTGTATTTCTCCCATTTGATGCTTTTAAGCAACTCCTTGATCGCCGCCGTATAGGTTTTCGTCACTGGATATACGACATCGCGACGCACCGGCATACCTGCGTCGACGTCAGCCTGCTTAGCCGCGTCGATGAAGTGATGGAAGCGCAACCCAAAGTTGAGCGGATCACAGGCCGCGAACTCGGGCCGATGACTCTCCGACGTCGCCCCCGGTTCCGGGGTGCTGATCGTCTTGCCTCTGATCTTCGTAGACCGTTTGTCGGCATTCGGCACCCTGGCGGTATATGGCGCCGTGTTGTCGCGCACGACGGCCGCCCGATTGACGGCAATCACCTTGTCGGGGTCGCTTGCCGCCAGTATCTCGACCGTGCCGAACGCGACCTCGTGGTCCGTTACCACTTCCGTTTCGCCGTGGTCGTTGCTTACCCCCTCGATCACGCGGCCGTTGTCGAGCGTGATCCGGTACGGCTGATTCGGCAGCGCAAACCCGTTGTCGTGCTCCATCAGCACAAAATGCGCGGCAAACTGCCCCGGACTGTCGGGCGTGACCGGGAAGCGTATCGGTCGCAACTGCGCGGTGTCCGTTTGGTGACTGCCAGCATGGATCGTATGCTCGCCGGCCGTGCGAACGACGTAACCCCGTTCACTGATGCACACCTCCGTACTCCCGGCGTGCAGCACGATTTCCTTCGCCGCGTGCAGATGAATGCTGTCCGTCGTGCTCGTGACCCGGATCGCCCGCTTGGCTGTCAGGTCGATCCCGTCGTTCTGCGCTTCGATGCGGACCTTGCCGCCAGCGGCGATCAATGCCATGCCTGCCTTGTGCACGAACAGCGCGAACGTGTTCACTACGCTGGCGAACAGCGATCGGCCGACCGCCAGGCCGACATGCCGGCCGCTCGTCACGGCCACATCCTCGTTGCTGGCGATATGGACACCGCGCTCGGCGGCCAGACTGATGCCCGCCGGTCCGGCCAGCACGATGTCGGCTTCGGTGAGTTCGGGAAAGTGGTCCGGATCCCCGGATGGATTGCCCTTGATCGCATCGTTGCGCGCGTTGATCGTCCTGACGACCTCGCTCTGATCAGCGCCGTGTCGTTGCGCGTCGTGCCGTTGCGCCAGCGCGGACAAGCGCTCTTGCAGTTCTCGCGCGCGAGTCAGCCGACCGATTGCCTCCTTCGCGTCCTTCGCGTGGCCCGCGCCGCCCGGTTGACCATCTGTCGTGACGAATAGGCCTTTCAACGCCCGCATCACACCCCAATCGTCGGTACGCAGATCGAAGCCCTTGCCGCGCGCCTCGGCACGCCCCTTCTTCTTCAGCATGCGCCGCAGGTTGCCGAGACTGAGCTGCGATGTGCCGGCATCGCTCGCAATCTGCGTATGAATTTGCCCCTGCGTGTCGTCGATTGCGACATGACCGGATGCCGTGCCTTGGTGCTCACGGCCACGCAGTATCGACACGCCCTGGTTGTGCGGCAGGTCCAGCGCCGGCTGACGGAACGCGTTCACGAGGCTGCCCGCAATGACCGGCAAATCCGGATCGCCCTAGTAGTGCATGACGGCAACCTCATGGCCGATCCGGGGGATGAGCGTCGCGCCCATGTCGGTGCCTTGCCATGGTGACAGCACGCGCAGCCAGATTCCCGAGCGCTCGTCGTGCGGGCCTTGACGGTCCCATTCGAACTGCACCTTGACGCGGCCGTACTGGTCGGTCCAGATTTCCTGTCCGGCCGGGCCGACGACGATGGCCTTTTCGGGGCCGCTCAACACAGGCTTGTCGACGCTGCGCTTCAGGCGGAACGGCTCATTCGCCGGCAGCAGCTCGAACTGCGTGTCGACACGGTACTTTTGCGCGGCGCCAGTGCGGACCCCGATTTCCTCGATGTCGAGCGCGCAGGACACGACCACATACTCACGGTTCGCGGATTGCTGCGGGTATCCCGCCAAGGTGAACGTGCGACCGACAGTCAGCCCGCGCAGGTTTCCTGCTCCCTTGGCACGCAGCCCCGCACAGCGTTGTGCGTCAAGCTGCACGCGAGCGAGGTGGCGCGCTTCCAGATCCGTATCGTTGGGCTGGCCAGCGAGACCTTGTGCGCCAGCCAGTGGCTGGCTGTAGTCGCCCCATGCGTAGATTTCAGCGTCGGCGCTCGCCGTATCGCGCGGGTTTTCCTCGGTAACCGCCAGCTTCGCGCGCGGGCGGGTGTAGTCATAGTCCGTCACGGTCACGCGGCCGGCCGTGAGTCGGCTGGTTACCGACAGCGCATGAATGTGCTCTTCGTCAATGTGCTTGCCGTCCGGCGGCAGGTAGCGCAGCGTCTCATAGGCAGGACCGTGGGGGTGATGGCCGCCGATCGTGTCGCACAAAACCAGGCGGTGATGGCCGTCATCGTGCTCGAACCACCACCAGATGCCCCATTCTTCCCACAGTCGTTGCAGGAACGCCCAGTCCGACTCGAATGCCTGACGCTGTACGTCGCGTTTCGGATAACGTCCGCGGAATGCGCCCGCCAGACGCTTGTCGACCGTGTACGGATACGTCGACAGCACCGCGTCGGTGATCTCGACGACGTTCATCTCCTGAAAGAGTCGGCTGTCCTGCGTCAGCGTCGCGCGATAGAGCCACGGGCGCAATTCGAGTTCGTACAGGATCGAATCGCGGTCCTGGCCGACAATCCGTGCCGCTTCGACCAACCCCGTGATTTCGCGCGTGCCGGCGCCGATATTGCCGAGTCCGTCATTGCCCGCCAAACCGGGAATGAAACGGCCTTTGCCGTCGAGTTGGATGGAAACGGTGACTTCAGTGCCGACGACTTTGTCCAGATCGAGATTGGCCGTGACGCTCGGAGAAAACGCGTAAGCGTCATCGGTGCGCAGCGTCACGAGATAACGGCATGCTTCAATACGACCGATTGTTTCGGTGCCTTGCAATCGCACCGGAACAAATACCGGGAGCGCGTCCATCCCGTAAGTGGGTAATGCGGCGCCGGAGATGGACAGCGTATGGGCCTGGTTCAGGATCGACATGATTTTGAACCTCTCGCGTCAGGCACCGACGACCGTGGCGCCGCACGCGGTCTTGTCGCCCAGATATCCGACCCGGCGGCCGCGGTGCGTACGCGGGCCGCTTGCCAGCAGCGGAAAGACGCCACCGCATGTGGGGCAGGTCACGCCGTGTCCGTCCAGTGCCACGCCAATGCCGAGATGCTTGAGATCATCGGCGGCTTCGATGACGGTACCGCCATGATCGGTGGCGTCTCCCAGGCGAACCATGTCGCGGCCTTGTGCGTTT
Organism: Burkholderia sp. AU17457; assembly: GCF_002223255.1. Classification (NCBI taxonomy): domain Bacteria; kingdom Pseudomonadati; phylum Pseudomonadota; class Betaproteobacteria; order Burkholderiales; family Burkholderiaceae; genus Burkholderia; species Burkholderia sp. AU17457. The sequence continues at coordinate 302,878 of NZ_NKFB01000006.1, read as the reverse complement.
TTCATCGATGACTCGTACGAGGAATGAAGCCGTTCTTTTACCTCGTCACGATGTGATGCACAATTTTCAAGATGGAAATCGACCGTTTTCAATAATTTGATTAGTAGATCGACTGATAAATTCGTACTGATACGATCCTGCTGCGAACATGGATGTACGTTGAGATTGATGTAGCGTCTACGCGATTCCATCCGGACCTGCTGGTAAGATGGCCCGCAATTCCATCCTGCCCGCACCATGAGTCCCGCACCGACCAAGCCCGCGAGTCCGAAGAACTCCGCGAAGAACGCCCGCGCACCGGCCGACAAACCGAAGCCGCGCGTGCAACAGCGCCTGACCTACGTGATCGGCGGCCTCGACCGGCTGCTGCGCCGTCACATGACCGACGCGCTCGCACCGCTCGGCATCACGCTCGCGCAATACACGGCGCTGTCGGTGCTGGAGGCGCGCGGCGCATCGTCGAACGCGCAGTTGGCCGAGCGCTCGTGGATCACGCCGCAATCGGCGAACGAGGTGATGAGCGTGATGGCCGCCCGCGGTTTCGTCACGCGCGAAGCCGACCCGTCGCACGGCCGCATCATCCTGCTGACGCTGACCGACGCGGGCGCGGCGATGCTGCGTGAATGCGAAGCCGCGCTGCGGCCGGTCGAGGCACGCATGCTCGGCGACATCCCGGCCGACGACGCCGCGCACGTGCAGCGCGCGCTCGAACTGTTCTCGCGCAACCTGCGCGGCTGACCGCATCCCGCATTTTCACGACGCGGGCCCGCGAGACCCGCGCTCGCTTCGTCCACGCCATCGGCGGCCACCCGACCGCTCCCTGATTTCCCCGCCGCTTTCTCCGCGTTCCGCTCCGGGTTTACACCGGCGCTCGTGCCGCTTGCAATATCAGGTAGCCTGATATTAAATGAAGTCGTCCGCAGCGGGGATGCTGCGCACCGAATCGCACTGGAAACGAACGACAGGAACAGACATGAGCAAGTACGACAATCGCTGGCAGACCGTTGAAGTGAAAGTGGAGGCCGGCATCGCATGGGTCACGTTGAATCGCCCCGAGAAGCGCAACGCAATGAGCCCGACGCTGAACCGGGAGATGCTGGAAGTCCTCGACGCGGTCGAGTTCGACGACGAGGCGAAGGTGCTGGTGCTGACCGGCGCGGGCGCCGCGTGGACGGCCGGCATGGATCTGAAGGAATATTTCCGCGAGATCGACGGCGGCTCCGACGCGCTGCAGGAAAAGGTGCGCCGCGACGCGTCGGAATGGCAGTGGCGTCGCCTGCGGATGTACAACAAGCCGACGATCGCGATGGTGAACGGCTGGTGCTTCGGCGGCGGATTCTCGCCGCTCGTCGCGTGCGACCTCGCGATCGCGGCGGACGACGCGGTGTTCGGGCTGTCGGAGATCAACTGGGGCATCCCGCCGGGCAACCTCGTCAGCAAGGCGATGGCCGATACGGTCGGGCACCGCCGAGCGCTGCACTACATCATGACCGGCGATACGTTCACCGGCGCGGAAGCGGCCGAGATGGGCCTCGTGAACAGCAGCGTGCCGCTCGCCGGCCTGCGCGACGCGACGATCGCGCTCGCCGCGCGGCTGATGGACAAGAACCCGGTCGTGCTGCGCGCGGCGAAGCACGGCTTCAAGCGTTCGCGCGAACTCACGTGGGAGCAGTGCGAGGATTACCTGTATGCGAAGCTCGACCAGGCGCAACTGCGCGATCCGGAGCGCGGCCGCGAGCAGGGGCTGAAGCAGTTCCTCGACGACAAGACGATCAAGCCGGGCCTGCAGGCATACAAGCGCTGAGACAAGCGCGGACGCAGCCGCCGGCTTCCGCGCCGGCGTAATCGCAAGAGACAGGCAAGGCAGGAGACGACATGACCGACAGACGGATGCTGATCGGCGGCGAGTGGTGCAACGCCCGCGACGGCCGCACCTTCGACCGCTTCAACCCCGCGACGGGCGCGCTCGCATCGCGCGCGCCGGCGGCCGGCGTGGCCGACGCCGACGCGGCGATCGACGCCGCGCATCGCGCGTTCCCCGCGTGGGCGGCACTCGCGCCGACCGAGCGGCGCCGCCGGCTGCTGAAGGCGGCCGACCTGATGGACGCGCGCATCGACGAAATCATTGCAACCGGCGTCGCCGAAACCGGCGCGACGCCCGGCTGGCTCGGCTTCAACGCGACGCTCGCGGCAAACATGCTGCGCGAGGCCGCGTCGATGACGACGCAGATCAACGGCGACGTGATCCCGTCCGACGTACCGGGCAATCTCGCGCTCGCGATGCGCGTGCCGTGCGGCGTGGTGCTCGGCATCGCGCCGTGGAACGCGCCGGTGATCCTCGGCACGCGTGCGCTGGCGATGCCGCTCGCATGCGGCAACACGGTCGTGCTGAAGGCGTCCGAGGCGTGCCCGGGCGTGCACGCGCTGATCGGCGCGGTGCTGGACGAAGCGGGGCTCGGCGCGGGCGTGGTCAACGTGATCACGCACGCGGCGGCCGATGCGCCCGAACTCGTCGAGCGGATGATCGCGCATCCGCATGTGAAGCGGATCAACTTCACCGGGTCGACGCACGTCGGCCGCATCATCGCGCGCCACGCGGCCGCGCACCTGAAGCCCGTGCTGCTCGAACTCGGCGGCAAGGCGCCGGTGCTGGTGCTCGACGATGCCGATCTCGATGCGGCCGTCGACGCGATCGCGTTCGGCGCATTCTTCAACCAGGGGCAGATCTGCATGTCGACCGAGCGCGTGATCGCCGCGCGGCCGATCGCCGATGCGCTCGTCGAGCGGCTCGCCGCGAAGGCGCGCACGCTGGTTGCCGGCGATCCGCTGGCCGGCCATCCGCTCGGCACGATGGTCGATGCGTCGGCCGCCGCACGCGCGGCGTCGCTGGTCGAGGATGCGCGTGCGCTTGGCGCGCAACTGCCGCTCGGCTGCCGTGTGGAAGGCGCGACGATGCAGCCGGCGATCGTCGACGGCGTCACGCGCGACATGCGGCTCTATCGCGAGGAGTCCTTTGCGCCGGTCGTCGCGATCCTGCGCGCGGACAGCGACGACGAAGCGGTCGCGCTCGCGAACGACAGCGAATTCGGGCTGTCGGCGAGCGTGTTCAGCCGCGATATCGCACGTGCGATGGCGGTCGCACGCCGGATCGAATCGGGGATCTGCCACGTCAACGGGCCGACCGTGCACGACGAAGCGCAGATGCCGTTCGGCGGCACGAAGGCGAGCGGCTACGGCCGCTTCGGCAGCCGCGCGTCGATCGCCGAATTCACCGAGCTGCGCTGGATCACCGTGCAGACCGCGCCGCGCCACTACCCCATATGAGCGAGCCGACGATGAATGCAGAGAAGGCGCCGCTTCAGGTCGGCCAACACGCCGACGCCGTGCGCTATCGCGCGGCCGCCGTCGCGGTCGGCGCGGCCGAGATTCGCCGCGCCGACGACGGTACCTGGTACCTGCGCTCGCGCGAGCCGCTCGGCGATTACCCGACGCGCCTCACCGACTGCCTCGTGCGCGGCGCGCAAGCCCATCCGGACCGCGTGCTGGCCGCACGGCGCGGCGCCGACGGGAACTGGATCGAGATCACGTACGCGCAGATGCTCGAAAATGCCCGCGCACTCGGGCAGGGCCTCGTCGATCTCGGGCTGTCGGCCGAGCGTCCGCTCGCGGTGCTGTCCGGCAACGATCTCGAGCATCTGCAGATGATGTTCGCGGCGATGCTGGCCGGCGTGCCGTACTCGCCGATCTCGCCCGCGTATTCGCTGGTGTCGACCGACTACGGCAAGTTGCGTCACACGCTCGGCGTGCTGCGCCCGGGTGCGGTGTTCGTCGCCGAGCGCGCGCCGTTCGCGCGTGCGCTCGACGCGACGTTGCCGACGGACGCAACGCTGATCGTCGCCCGCGACGCCGATGCGCAAACCGATGTCGAAAGCCGCACAGTGCCGCTGTCGCGCCTGCTCGCCACCGCCCCGCGCACGATCGACGCGATCCACGCGGCGGTCGGCCCCGACCATCTCGCGAAGATCCTGTTCACGTCCGGTTCGACGAAGCAGCCGAAGGCCGTGCCGACCACGCACCGGATGCTGTGCAGCAACCAGCAGATGCTGCGCCAGACGATGCCGGAACTCACGCGCGAGCCGCCGGTGCTGGTCGACTGGCTGCCGTGGAATCACACGTTCGGCGGCAGTCACAACCTCGGCATCGCGCTGTACAACGGCGGCACGCTGTATATCGACGACGGCCGCCCGATGCCCGGCCGCTTCGACGAAACCGTGCGCAACCTGCGCGAGATCGCGCCGACGATCTACTTCAACGTGCCGAAGGGCTGGGAAGAGCTGACTACCGCGCTCGAACGTGACGCCGAGCTGCGCGACACGTTCTTTTCGCGCGTGAAGCTGTATTTCTTCGGCGGCGCGGGACTGTCGCAGGCGGCATGGGACCGGCTCGACCGCGTGACCGAAGCGCATTGCGGCGAGCGCATCCGGATCATGGCCGGCCTCGGGATGACGGAGGCGTCGCCATCGTGCCTGTTCACGACGGGGCCGCTGATGCGCGCCGGCTATATCGGGCTGCCCGCGCCCGGCTGCGAAGCGAAGCTCGTGCCGTGCGGCGGCAAGCACGAACTGCGCTTCAAGGGGCCGAACGTGATGCGCGGCTACTGGCATGCGGACGTCGATCCGCGCGACGTGTTCGACGAAGAAGGCTATTACCGCAGCGGCGACGCGGGCGTCTTTGCCGATCCGCAGCGGCCGGAACTCGGGCTGCTGTTCGACGGCCGGCTGACCGAGGACTTCAAGCTGAGCAGCGGCACGTTCGTCAGCGTCGGGCCGTTGCGCGCGAACGCGGTGTCGACCGGCGCGCCGTACGTGCAGGACGTGGTCGTGACCGGCATCGATCGCGACGACATCGGCTTGCTGGTGTTCCCGCGCGTCGATGCATGCCGTGCGCTGGCGGGGCTCCCGGCCGATGCGTCCGTGACCGACGTGCTGCGCACGCCGGCCGTGCGCGCGGCATTCGCGACGTGGCTCGCCGCGCTGAACCGCAACGCGAGCGGCGGTTCGACGTTCGTCGCGCGGATCCGGCTGATCGACACGCCGCCGTCGCTCGATCTCGGCGAAGTGACCGACAAGGGTTCGCTGAACCAGGCGGCCGTGCAGAAGCATCGCGCGGCGACGATCGACGCGCTGTACGACCCGGCGCGACGCGATCCCGACGTGATTTACGCGTAAGCAGCACGCGCGAGCAGTTGCAGCGGTAAGCAACACGCAGGCAGAACGACCGGCCGGCCACGACACCGGCAGGCACTTTAGCGGCCAGTGAATCAGGCTGCCTGATAAAGGCGGCCATTCATACGACACCCCGCGCGCCGAACCGCCCCTGGCCGGCGGCGGCGCGCGGCGGCCGTTGCAGGGCCGACCGACTACAAGACATGGGATTGGAGACAGAATGAACACCTACGTTGCCGAAAAATCCACGGTCGCGACCACGCTCGCGCTGTGTTTCGCGATCGCCCTCCTCGAAGGGCTCGACCTTCAGTCGGTCGGTGTCGCCGCGCCGCGCATGGCGCGCGAATTCGGGCTGTCCGTGTCGCAGATGGGCATCGCGTTCAGCGCGGGCACCTTCGGGCTGCTGCCGGGCGCGATGCTCGGCGGGCGGCTCGCCGACCGGATCGGCCGCAAGCGCGTGCTGATCGCGTCGGTCGTGCTGTTCGGGCTGCTGTCGATCGCGACCGCGCAGGTATCGACGTTCGCGATGCTCGTCGTCGTGCGCGTGCTGACCGGCATCGGCCTCGGCGGCGCGATGCCGAACCTGATCGCGCTGTCGTCCGAGGCGGTCGACCCGCGCTCGCGCAGCAGCGCGGTCGCGACGATGTACTGCGGAATCCCGTTCGGCGGCGTGATCGCGTCGGTGATCGGCGTGCTGCTCGCGGGCGACACGGAATGGCGGCACATCTTCTATGTCGGCGGCGTGGGGCCGCTGCTGCTCGTGCCGCTGCTCGTGTGGTGCCTGCCGGAATCGCGCGCGTATCTCGACGTCGCGGGCACGCAGGCCGCGCGCACGAGCGTCGGGAAGACGCTGTTCGGCGACGGCCGCGCGACGTCGACGGTCGCGCTGTGGGTCAGCTACTTCTGCACGCTGATCGTTCTCTACTTCCTGCTGAACTGGCTGCCGTCGCTGATGGCCTCGCGCGGGCTCGATCGCGCACACGTCGGCCTCGTGCAGATCGCGTTCAACGTCGGTGCGGGGCTCGGCGCGCTCGGCATCGGCGCGGCGCTCGACCGGATGCGCGCGTCGCGCGTGGTCGGCGGCATGTATGTCGGGATCGTGCTGTCGCTCGCCGCGCTCGCGGCGGCGCCCGGTTTCGCGTCGCTCGCGGCGGCCGCGTTCGCGGCGGGGATGTTCGTCGTCGGCGGGCAGTCGGTGCTGTACGCGCTCGCGGCGATCTACTACCCGACCGCGATGCGCGGCACCGGCGTCGGCGCGGCGGTGGCTGTCGGCCGGCTCGGTTCCGTCGTCGGGCCGCTCGCGGCCGCGACGCTGCTGGCCGCCGGCCGCAGCGCGCCGGTCGTGATCGGCGCGAGCATTCCCGTCACGCTCGTCGCGGCCTTCGCCGCATTCGTGCTGATTCGCCGCCCGCAAGCCGGCGACTGACGGTTCGATTTTTCAATGCGCGCCGTCAGAGCGCGCTTACTCAAGGTCTGGAGACGCAACGATGAAGACGAAGACAAGGAACGGCCTGCTGGCCGCCGGCGCGTGCTGCGCGCTCGGTGCGCCGGGCGTGCACGCGCAGTCGAGCGTGACGCTGTACGGGATCATCGATACGGGCGTGGAATTCGTGTCGCACGCGAACGCGGCCGGCGACCATGTCGTGCGGATGCCGGGCGTGACGGGCGAGCTGCCGTCGCGCTGGGGGCTGCGCGGCACCGAGGATCTCGGCGGCGGCTACCAGGCGGTGTTCACGCTCGAAAGCGGCTTCAACGTGCGTGGCGGCGATCTCGGGCAGGGCGGCCGGCTGTTCGGGCGCCAGGCGTTCGTCGGGCTGAAGAGCGGCTTCGGCACGCTTGCGTTCGGCCGTCAGTACACGATGACCTATCTCGCGCTGCAGGGCGCGGACATCATCGGCCCCGACATCTACGGGCTCGGCTCGTTCGACGCGTACGTGCCGAACGGCCGCGCCGACAACGCGGTGACCTACGTCGGCACGTATCGCGGCGTGACGTTCGGTGCCGCGTATTCGTTCGGGCGCGACGGCGCGGGCACCGGCAACTCGCCGGGGCAGGGCACGTGCGCGGGGCAGGTGCCGGGCGACGCAGTGCAGTGCCGCAACTGGTCGGTGATGCTCAAGTACGACAGCGCGTACTTCGGTGCGGCGGCGTCGTACGAGGAACAGCACGGCGGCACCGGCGCGGCGGCCAACTTCTTCGACGGCGTGGCGCCCGTCCCCTTCACGAGCAGCGGCGGCAAGGATGCGCGCACGCACGTGAGCGCGTATGCGCAGGCGGCCGGCGCGAAGATCGGCGCGGGCTGGATCGGGCGGCGCGTGTCGACCGGTTCGCCGGCCGCGCCCGGCGCGCATTCGGACCTGTTCTTCGTCGGCGCGTCATATGCGGTGAAGCCCGATTTCATCGTCGACGGCGAAGGCTACCGGATCGTCAACAGCGCGCACGACACGCGCGCGACGATGGCCACGCTGCGCGCGACCTATCTGCTGACCAAGCGCACGGCCGTCTATGCGCAATCGTCGTATCTGTGGAACAGCGCGCACGCGCGCTACTCGGTCAGCGGCGGCGGGCCCGGCACGACGCCGGGCGCAGGGATGGGGCAGCTCGGCGCGATGGTCGGCGTGCGGCACATGTTCTGATTCACCGGCGTGACGAACCGAACGGGAGTTATCTTGAACAGGAAATCTGCATTCCTCTGTATTGTGCCGCTGTCCGCCGCCGCCCTGGTCGCCGGTTGCGGCGGCGACGATTCGATCAGTGCGCCGCCCACGCACCTGAGCGCCGCGACGCCGGCCGCGATGGCGCAGACCTGCGACGCGCTCGCCGCGAAGCTCGCGTATGCGAACACGTCGTTCACGTCGGTGACGACCGCGGCGGCTGGCGCGCTGACGGTGGCCGGCAAGCCGGTCGCCGAGCACTGCGTGATCGCCGGGAAGATGAACGAGCGCGTGAGCGCGGTGGACGGCAAGACCTATGCGATCGGCTTCGAGATGCGCTTGCCGAAAGCATGGAACGGTCGCTTCTTCTACCAGGCGAACGGCGGGCTCGACGGCAACGTCGTGACCGCGACCGGCGAGATTGGCGGCGGCGGCCCGCTGACCCACGCGCTGAACCAGGGTTTCGCGGTGATCAGCTCGGATTCCGGGCACAGTGCCGCGCAGAATCCGTTGTTCGGCCTCGATCCGCAGGCGCGGATCGACTACGGCTACGGCGCCGTCGACGCGCTGACGCCGATGGCGAAGCAGGTGATCCGGCTCGCGTACGGCAAGGCGCCCGATCGCAGCTATTTCGGCGGCTGCTCGAACGGCGGCCGTCACGCGATGGTCACGGCGGTGCGCAACCCGGCCGACTACGACGGCATCATCGCCGGCGATCCGGGCTTCCATCTGCCGAAGGCGGCGATCGGCGAGATGTACGGCGCGCAGCAGTTCGCGAAGATCGCATCGGCCACGGGAACGAACGGGCTGCCGGATATCCGCAGCGGTTTCAACGATGCGGAACGCCAGTTCGTCGGCGCGAAGATCCTCGACAAATGCGATGCGATCGACGGCGCGACAGACGGGATGGTGCAGGACGTCGCCGCGTGTCAGGCGCACTTCAGCGTCGATGCCGATATTCCCACCTGCGCGAACGGCACGCGCACGGGCGCCTGCCTGACGCCTGCGCAGAAGACCGCGCTGGAGAATGTGTTTACCGGGGCGCGCAACAGCGCGGGCACGGCGCTGTACGCGAGCTTTCCGTACGACCCGGGCATGTCGGGCCCTGGCTGGGCTGCGTGGAAGCAGTCGAACTCCGTCATGCTCGACCCGGCCGCGATGGCATTCACGTTCATGACGCCGCCGAAGACGGCCGCAGTGCTCGCGAACCTTGCGGGATTCGCGCTCGGCTTCGACATGGACAACGATGCGCCGGCGATCTTCGCGACGAACGGCCCTTACACGCAATCGTCATGGTCGTTCATGACGCCGCCCGACGAGACGAACCTCGCCGCGCTGAAGTCGCGCGGCGCGAAGCTGCTCGTCTATCACGGCACGGGCGACCCGGTGTTCTCGTTCAACGACACGCGCGACTGGTACGCGCGCGTCGCGCAGGCGAACGGCGGCGATGCGTCGAGCTTTGCGCGCTTCTATCCGGTGCCGGGGATGAACCACTGCTCGGGCGGGCCGGCCGCCGACCAGTTCGACATGCTGACGCCGCTCGTCGCATGGGTCGAACAGGGGCAGGCGCCCGCGGCGATCGTGGCCACCGCGCGCGACACGACGAACGCCGTGCCGAACGCGGACGTGCCGACGTCCTGGGGCGCGGGTCGTACGCGACCGCTGTGCCCGTATCCGCAGGTCGCGCGCTACAACGGCTCGGGCGACGTGAACTCGGCGGCGAGCTTCAGTTGTCGTTGACGTAGCCGTCGATGGGAAGCGGCCGGCGCACGCTGTCGCGCGCCGGCCGTGTCATCGCCGCATTCACTCGCCGGCATCGACCGGCACGTCGAGCCCGACCTTCACGCGGCTCATGCTGACCAGCGTCTTGAACCGCTTCACGTTGTTGTTCGCGAAGAACAGCTCGCGCGTGAGCGCGTTGTACTGATCCATGTTGCGTACCGCGAGGATCAGCACGAAATCCCATTCCCCCGTCACGTAGTAGCACTGCTGGATCTGCGGGCAGCGCTCGAACGCGCGCTTCATCGCGTCGAGCTGATCGATCTGCTCGCTCTCGACCTCGACGTTCACGACGATCGTCAGCGGATGATCGACCTTCTCAGGCGCGACGACGGCCGTATAGCGCTCGATCACGCCCGTTTCCGCGAGGCGCCGCAGCCGCCGGTTCACGGCGGCGGTCGACAGATTGACGCGCGCGCCGAGCTCGGACTGCGGCGTCTGCGCGTCGCGCTGGACTTCCATCAACAGCTTGCGATCGAACGCATCGAGAGGGATCGTCATGATGGTGCGTGAAATCTCGAAAGAATGAGAAATTTTTGCGTCTGGGCTGTCAATTTGGCGATTTTGTTGACCGGCGCACGCAATATTATTTTTCCAACCGATGGCGAGCGCAACCCGCGCCTGCCCGATCCGATTCACCCGACGGACCGCCCGCGCGATCCCGATCCGGAGCCTCTCACCATGCTGATCGCCAACCGGCGCGCGTCGCGCACCGCCTACCCGAACGCGCTGCGCCGCGTGATGAACATCGCGTCGGCCGACGAAAGCGGTGCGTGGCTCGCGCACTGGCCGCTCGTCGGCAATGCGCGCACGCCGCTGCGTGCGCTGCCGGATCTCGCCGCGCGGCTCGGCGTCGCGAGCGTCAGCGTGAAGGACGAGTCGTGCCGCTCGCCGCTCGGCAGCTTCAAGGCGCTCGGCGCGCCGATCGCGCTGGTGCGGCTCGTGAAGCGGCTGCGCCGCACGCAGGCACTCGATCCGCAAGCGCTCGTCACCGGCCGCTACGCGTCGGAACTGGCCGACCTGACGGTGATCAGCGCGACCGACGGCAATCACGGCCGCGCGCTGGCCGCCGCCGCGCGCGCGATCGGCTGCGGCTGCGTGATCGTGCTGCACGCGAACGTCGACGCCGAGCGCGAACGCGCGATCTCGGCGTACGGGGCACGGATCGTTCGCATCGCGGGGAACTATGACGAATCGGTCGTCTGCGCGGCGCAGCTCGCGCAGGCGAACGGCTGGTACGTCGTGTCGGATACGTCGTACGACGGCTACGAAGCGATTCCGCGCGACGTGATGCAGGGCTACGGCGTGATCGCCGCCGAAGCAGCCGCGCAGGCCGCGGAGGACGACGGGCAGCCGTTCACGCACGTGTTCCTGCAAGGCGGCGTGGGCGGCCTCGCCGCGGGCGTCGCGAGTTACCTGTGGGAGCGCGAAGGCGCGCAGCGGCCGCGCTTCGTCGTCGTCGAGCCGCGCCAGGCCGACTGCCTGTACCAGAGCGCGCTGGCCGGCCGCGCGACGAAGGCGAGCGGCAGCGTCGATTCGGTGATGGCCGGGCTCGCGTGCGGCGAGGCGTCGCCGCTCGCATGGGATTTTCTCGAGATGTGCATCGACCACTTCATGCTGATCGACGACGCGGACGCGGTGCAGGCGATGCGCGGCCTCGCGGCCGGCAGCGAACGCGACGTGCCGCTCGTCGCCGGCGAATCGGGCGCGGCCGGTGTGGCGGGGCTGGCCGTGTTGATGCGCGACCCGGCGCGCGCGCGGCAGGTCGGGCTCGACGCGCGCGCGCGCGTGCTGGCGATCAACACGGAAGGGGCGACCGCGCCGTCCGTGTACCGGCACTGCGTCGGCGAGACGGCCGACGCGGTGCTCGCGCGCCAGCGCGACTGGCTGAGCCGCGCGGCGGTGGTGGTCTGAACGACAGGACGACCGACATGACGACCGACGAGGCGAACGCAATGGATGCCATCGACGCAACTGAAGAGGGCACGCTGCAGGGGCGACTGAAGATCTGGCGCCGCCATCTGCACCAGTATCCGGAGACGGGTTTCGAAGAAGTGAACACGTCGGACTACGTCGCGCGGATCCTGACGACGCTCGGGCTCGACGTGCATCGCGGCATCGGCGGCACCGGGCTCGTCGCGAACCTGACGGCCGGCACCGGCCGGCGCGCGATCGGCATTCGCGCGGACATGGATGCGCTGAACATCGCCGAGCACGCGCCGGGCCGCGAACACGTGTCCCGCACGCCCGGCAAGATGCATGCGTGCGGGCACGACGGCCACATGTCGATGGTGCTCGGCGCCGCGCAACTGCTGGCCGAGCGCAAGGATTTCGACGGTACGGTGCGCTTCATTTTCCAGCCGGCGGAAGAGCACGGCCGCGGCGCGAAGGCGATGATGGCCGACGGGCTCTTCGAGCGCTTTCCGGTCGATGCGATCTTCGGCGCGCACAACATGCCGGGCATGCGAGCGGGCACGTTCGCGACGCGTGCGTGCGGCATCATGGCGAGCGAAGACAATTTCGTGATCCGGATCGACGGGCGCGGCACGCATGCGGCGCGGCCGCACATGGGCATCGATCCGATCGTGATCGGCGCGCAGATCGTGCTCGCGCTGCAGACGATCGTGTCGCGCAATCTCGACCCCGGCCAGCAGGCCGTCATCTCGTGCACGGAATTCATCACCGACGGGCTGCGCAACGTGCTGCCGTCGACGACGACGATCAAGGGTGACACGCGCAGCTATTCGCGTGACGTGCAGGCGCTGCTGGCAACGCGGATGCGCGAGATCAGCGAAGGGATCTGCTCCACGCACGGTGCGACCTGCACGTTCGAGTACACGCACGCGTTCGCGCCGACGGTAAATTCGCCGGAATGGGTCGACACCGCCGTGCAGGCCGCCGCGCACGTCGCGGGTGCCGACGCGGTAAACGCCGACGTGCAGCCGATGATGATTTCGGAGGATTTCGGCGCGTTCCTGCAGGCGGTGCCGGGCAACTTCGTGTTCATCGGCAACGGCGAAGCGGCCGGGCAGGGCGGCGTGCCGCTGCACAACGCGACGTACGATTTCAACGACGAGATTTTGCCGATCGGCGCGCGGTATTTCGCGGAAGTGGCGCGGCGCGTGTTGAAGGCGGTGTAGGGGGGCGCATCGCTGCGTATTCGGTTCGCCGCGCGCGCGGCGAACCTTCGTCATTGACGACGCATCGATGCTCGACCGCACCGGGTTGCCGGCGCGTCGAGGATGATCCGTCGTCGCATTCGCTCAACCGGCCAGTTCACCCAAGCACGCATCGAACTGCGCGACGAGCCGGTCGACATCGCCGGCCGTCGTTTGCGGGCACGCGAGCATCATGTTGTGGAACGGCGTGATCAGCACGCCGCGATTCAGCAGGTACAGGTGCACGATGTGCTCGAGTTCGCTGTCGAGTTGTTCGCCCGCGATCGTGCCGTTGCGCGGCGGCACGGGCGCGAACTGAAACTCGGTGCGCGCGCCGATGCGCGTCACGCACCACGGCAGCCGGTGTTTTGCGATCGCGTGTTCGAGCCCAGTCGCGAGCCGCGCGGCGAGTTCGAACATGTGCGCGTATGCGGCGTCGGTCGCGACTTCGGCGAGCGTCGCGCGCATCGCATGCATCGCGAGCATGTTCGCGGTGAGCGTCGTGCCGATACCCGAATGGCCGGGCGGCGCGTTCAGCTTCGCCGCTTTCGCGCGTGCCGCGAATTCGGCGCTGAAGCCGTACACCGCGCACGGCACGCCGCCCGCGATCGGCTTGCCGACCACCAGCATGTCCGGTTCGAGACCGTGCGCGACCGCGTAGCCGCCGGGGCCGCTGCTGATCGTGTGCGTCTCGTCGATCACCAGCAGCGTGCCGTGGCGACGCGTCAGTTCGCGCGCGGCCTCCCAGAAGCCTGGGGCGGGCAGCACCATCCCGATGTTCGTCATCGCGGGCTCGGCGAGCACGCACGCGACGTCGCCGTCCTTCAGCGCCGCTTCGAGCGCGTCCAGATCGTTGAATTCGACGACGCGCGTGTTCGCGAGCAGGTCGTACGACTGTCCGAGCAGACTGTCGCGCTGCACCGGGCGGCCGTTGACGAGATCGACGAACACGTCGTCGACGGTGCCGTGATAGCAGCCGTTGAACACGACGATCGTGTTGCGGCCGGTGGCCGCGCGCGCCCAGCGCAGCACGAAGCGGTTCGCGTCGCTCGCGCTCAGCGCGAATTGCCAGACCGGCAGCCTGAAGCGGCGCGCGAGTTCGCGCGACACCCACGCGGCGTCCTCGCTCGGCAGCATCGTCGTGTAGCCGCGCGTGGCCTGCTCGACGAGCGCGCGGGCGACCGGTTCGGGCGCATGGCCGAACATCGCGCCCGTATCGCCGAGGCAGAAATCGACGTAGCGATGACCGTCGACGTCGGTGAACGTCGCGCCACGGGCTTCCTTCACGTATAGCGAGAACGGGGTCGACCAGTCCTGCATCCAGTGCAACGGCACGCCGAACAGCAAGTGCTCGGACGCTTCCGCGGAAAGTGCGCGAGAGACCGGCATGGCTTCGGTGAATGCGTGGCGCTCGCGATCGAACAGCGCGCGGGCGCGGATGAGGTCGACTCCGTGGCGGGTAGGCAAAGGCAGCTCCTCGGTTGTGGGGAGAGGGGAAACGATAGCGCGGGCAGCGGGGAGCTGAACAGAGGCGGAATCACCGAGGCGAGCCGACGGCGGCCGGCGAGCAGGCAAATCGCCTTGGCGGACACGGTCCGCCGAAGCGATTTAATCGAAGTTTTTGCGCATAAACATACGACAACATATCTCCGGGCGTAGGCGGGGAAATGTGAGTGTGTGCACACATACAGAGAATTGGATGCGTAAAAGCCTGGTAAGCGACGGATGCGTGCTCCGTGCCACGCATGCTCGGACCGCGCGGTATGGTATGACGACGTATAAATACGATCCGTCGCCCGACGTATCGATACCCTTACCGGAAGGGGCGCCCATGGCGCCCATCGTCGTCGTTCATCTTTCCCTCCCCCGATCACCCGCATCGAAGCGGGTAACGCGCCGCACCTTCATCGTCACGCTCGGCTGCGACGACCCACTCGCGAACGATACGATGTGCACGCGAGCACCGGTCGTGCAGAACGTGACGGTAACGTCGCCGGGCCGATCTAGGCATTCCACGTGAGCGCGATGACGCCGACGAACGTGACGATTGCCGGGCAGGTCGTCAACACGACGATCGCCGACAAGCGATGAGATGAGGCGACACGCCACGACGCTCGCGTGCGGCCGGCTGGTACTTGCACGCGAACGCGAATACGCTACGCCAGCGTCTTCACCATGTAGTGCTCGTCGTAGAAGCGGCCATCGACGAACATCGAGCGCGGCTCCGTGCCGAACCGCACGAACCCCTGCGACGCATACAGCCGCTCCGCGGCGTGGTTGACTTCGTTCACGCACAGCATCAGCTGGCTGCATCCTCACGCGTTCGCCGCATGCGCTGTCGCGCTGTCGAGCAACGCCTGCGCGATGCGTTGCCCGCGATACGCGGCGTCGACGTACACGCCCCAGATCGTCGCCTTGTGCGCGATCTTCGTGCGCGCATCGCGGCGTACCCCGGTGATGCCGACGAGCGTGTCGCCGTCGAACGCGCCGAACACGGCTTGTGCCTGCGTCGGCGTGAGGCGCTTCGCGAATTCGTCGACCGGCACCTGCGACTCTTCGTCGAGCGTCGGCAGGAAGGACGTGGGCGCGGTGTGGACCGCACGCAGGCGGACGGTCTGGAACTGCGCCGCGTCGGCGGCGTCGAGCAGGCGGATCGTTGTCGTCATCGTCATCGGCGGCATTCCGGTTGAGGGGGGCATGCCGGCGCCGCTGCCGCGGTCGCGGGATGCATCGTCCTTATCCTAATAGGAATCCGGATGCCGCGTGGCGATGCGCGGCGCGTCGCACGCGCGGCGCGCACGATCGTGAACGGAGAAGACAGTGATGGCGGTGCGTCGTACCGCCATCAAGGCGGGAGCGCGTCAAGCGCATGCGCGGTCGCGTGGGTCTGGCGCACGACACCAAGCAGACGACGTGCGCGAGATCGACTCACGCGCACGCAACGGGAATCAATAGCGCGACAGCTGATTGCCGTTGATCTGCACGCGGTCGCCCGGACGCAGGTTGCCCGGCGACTGCACGTCGAACGAGCGCATCGAGCCGTCGCTGACCTGCACGTCGATCCGATAGCTGCTCGGGCCTTGCGCGGCGCCCATCTGCTGACCGATCTGGTTGCCGGCCACCGCACCGCCGAGCGCGCCGATCACGGTTGCCGCATCGCGGCCATGACCGCGGCCGAACTGGTTGCCCACCAGGCCGCCGACCAGCGCACCGACGACGGTGCCGGCCACGCCCGACGGGCCGACCGAGCCGTTGACCGGCTGGATGTTCGACACGGTGCCGTACTGCGTGCCGTACGGAGTCGCGTATTGCTGTTGCGGGTTGCCGTACTGGTCATACGGCTGCGAGCCGTATTGCGACGGATTACCGTATTGATCGTATGGTTGCGGCGCCTGGTTCGGATACGCCGGCTGCTGCTGCACGTAGCCCGGCTGCGAATACGCGGGCTGCGCATAGCCGGGCGTCGCGTATTGCTGCTGCGGATAACCCGGCTGCGCGCCGTAGTAGCCCGGCGCGACGCAGGCGGTGAGTGGAAGCGCCGCCACGGCGACGAGCGAGGCGAACAGAACGGTCTTCGTGGAAGGCATGCGCATCATGATGATTCCTGCATCGGCAACGTGTCCGCCGATGGATTCCCGTCGGGGGTGGCGAACTCGGCGTGAGTATAAGGAATGGCCGGATGCGCGTCCGGTGCGGCCGGGTAACAACGTGTAAAGTCTGTTGCCGCGTAAATCGCCGGTGGGGCGGGGCGTCGAAGCTGCCGCCGGCAATGGCGCGACACGGTGCCCCGACGCACGCGTGCCGGGCACTGCGGCTCGCGCGCGGCCGCCGACATTCCAGCCGTTTCCCCGGCCGGCGACACCCGTCTGCGCGCCGGCCTGGCGGCCCTGCGCGCCACACATCGCGAAATCGAATGCGCAGCATCGCGACATTTAATTGGCCTCGCGCAGCGGCGTCCGATATCGTGGCCGCATTCCCTGCCAACGGCCGCGCCGGCCGCGGTTCCTTACCCCCAGGCCGCGCCGGTGTCGCGCTGCGATCGCTCCCATTCGAAGCCATGACCGAACGATTCTTCATCAACGCCCGCGACGCCGGTGGCCAACCCGTCAATCTCGTCGTCCGCGACGGCCGCTTTGCCGCGATCGGCGCCGACCGCCCGGCCGCGCCCGGCGCGCAGACGATCGACCTCGACGGCCGCGTCGTGCTGCCCGGTTTCGTCGACGGCCACATCCATCTCGACAAGAGCTTCGTCGGCGATCGCTGGGTGCCACACGAACCGGTCGACTCGCTGCGCGAGCGGCTCGCGGTCGAGAAGCGCCAGCTCGCGGCCGCGCCGCCGATCGTCGAGCGCGCGAACGCGCTGATCGCGCAGGCCGCCGCGTTCGGCACGATCGCGATGCGCAGCCACGTCGACGTCGATGCGACGACGGGGCTGTCGAACCTGCACGCCGTGATGGCCGCGCGCGAACAGTGGCGCGGGATCGTCGACATCGAACTGGTCGCGTTCCCGCAGGCCGGCGTGATCACGTGCCCGGGCACCGCCGAGATCCTCGATGCAGCCGTGCGCGAAGGCGCGGACGTGGTCGGCGGGATCGATCCGACGACGCTCGACGGCGACGCGGACGGCCAGCTCGACATCGTATTCGGCATCGCCGAGAAGCGCGGCGCGAAAATCGACATCCACCTGCACGAGCCGGGCGAAACGGGCATCGCGCAATTGCGGCGGATCGCGGCGCGCACGCGTGCGGCCGGGCTCGGCGGGCGCGTGAACGTGAGCCATGCGTACGCGCTGGGCCAGGTGAGCGACGACGACGTGGAGCGCACCGCCGCGGCGCTGGCCGACGCCGGCGTATCGATCCTGACGAATGCGCCCGGCGACTGCGCGTTCCCGCCGGTGCAACGGCTGCGGGACGCGGGCGTGCACGTGTTCGCGGGCAACGACAACATCCGCGACGCGTGGTGGCCGTACGGCAACGGCGACATGTTGCAGCGCGCGATGATGGTCGGCTACCGGTCGGGCTTCTACACCGACGACGCGCTCGGCATCGCACTCGACATGGCGACGCACGCCGGTGCGCGCGCAATCGGCAAGGAGAACTACGGGATCGCGGTCGGCTGCGACGCGAGCTTCGTCGCGGTGCGTGCGCCGAATGCGGCGGCGGCCGTCGCGGGCGTGCCGGCCGAACGCTGGGTATTCCGCCGCGGCGAAAGCGATACGGGCGCACCGTTCGCGCCGTCGCTGCGCTTCACGCGCTGACCGACCCCGACCGGAACCGACATGACGAACCTGCTGATCCGCAACGTCCGCACGAACGCCGACGCCGCGCTCGACATCCTGATCGAAGGCGATCGCATCGCGCGGGTCGGCCCGTCGCTCGACGCGCCGGCCGGCTGCGCGATCGAGGACGGCGCGGGCGCGTTGGCGCTGCCCGGCCTCGTCGAAGGCCACACGCACCTCGACAAGACCCACTGGGGGATGCCGTGGTATCGCAACGAGGTCGGGCAGCGTCTCGTCGACCGTATCGAAAACGAACGCCTCTATCGCGCGACGAGCGGCCATGACGCGGGCGCCGCGTCGCTCGGGCTGGCGCGCGCGTTCCTCGCGGCCGGCACGACGCGTATCCGCACGCACGTCGACGTCGATACCGACGCCGGGCTGCGCCATCTGCACGGCGTGCTGGCGACGCGCGAGACGCTGCGCGGGCAGGTCGAGATCCAGATCGTCGCGTTTCCGCAATCGGGCGTGCTCGGGCGGCCGGGCACCGACGGGCTGCTGTCCGACGCGCTCGATGCCGGCGCCGACCTGCTCGGGGGGCTCGATCCGTGCGCGATCGAAGGCGATCCGGTCGAAGCGGTGGACCTGCTGTTCGCGATCGCCGAACGCCACGGCCGCGGGCTCGACATCCATCTGCACGAGCGCGGGTCGATGGGCGCGTACTCGCTCGACCTGATCCTGCAGCGCACGGCGGCGCACGGCATGCAGGGGAAGGTCACGATCAGCCATGGCTTTTGTCTCGGCGATCTCGCCGAATACGAGCGCGATGCGCTGCTCGCGCGGATGGCCGAGCTCGGCGTGGGAATCGTCACGACCGCGCCGGCCGCGGTGCCGGTGCCGCCCGTGGCCGCATGCCGCGCGGCGGGCGTGACCGTGATCGGCGGCAACGACGGCGTGCGCGACACGTGGACGCCGTACGGTTCGCCCGACATGCTCGAACGCGCGATGCTGATCGGCATGCGCAACGATTTCCGCCGCGACGACGCGCTCGAAGTCGCGCTCGACTGCGTGACGTACGGCGCGGCGCGCGGCTGCGGTTTCGCGGAGTACGGACTGCAGCCGGGCAGCCGCGCGGACGTCGTGCTCGTCGATGCGCTGACGTGCGCGGAGGCCGTCGTCGCGCGGCCGGCGCGGCGCGTCGTCGTATCGTCCGGAAGGATCGTCGCGCGCAATGGCGCGCTGGTCTGAGCGCCGCGTCGTCCCGGTATGATCCGGTTTTCAGCCGGATGTCGGGAGACGACGATGCGACGCACGACCGCGGCACGGGCCGCACGATGGATGGCGGCGGCCCTGTTCGCCGTGAGCGCCGCGCAGGCGGTGGCGACCGGCTCGGCCGACGACGCGCAGCAGGAAGCCAACCGGCGCACGGTGCTCGCGTTCTACGAGAAAGGCTTGAACGAGAAGGATGCGGACGCCGCGCTCGCGTATGTCGGCGATCGCTACGTGCAGCACAACCCGAACGCGGCCGACGGACGTGACGGCTTCCGCAAGTTCGTCGCGTTTCTGCGCGACACATATCCGCAGTCGCACAGCGAGATCAAGCGCTCGTTCGTCGACGGCGACTACGTGATCCTGCACGTGCACGCGGTGCGCGAACCGGGCACGCGCGGCAGCGCGATCATGGACATCTTCCGGCTCGAGCACGGCAAGATCGTCGAACACTGGGACGTCAATCAGCCGGTGCCCGAGCAGGCCGCGAACGGCAACACGATGTTCTGACGCGTGTGGCGCGCGGCGCCCCATGTGCCGCCCCCGTTTTGAATTCCGCTTCGCCTACCGCCCTTCGAGCTCCAGCATCGCCGCGAGCGTCTTCGTCAGCGCGCTGACCATCGGGTCGGCGGTCGGCCGGTGCAGGATCGCGATGTCCATATGCTCGATCGGCGCGAAGCCCTGTTTCGCGGTCAGCACCACATGCTCGTCCGTCACCACGCGCGCGGGCAGCACGCTGATGCCGAGCCCGTCCGCGACGGCCGCCTGGATGCCGCTCAGGCTCGATGTCGTGAAGCTGATCCGCCAGCGGCGGCCGCGCTCCTCGATCGCCTTGATCATGTCGTCGCGGTAGAGCCCGCGCGGCGGGAACACGACGATCGGCACCGGGTCGAGATCGATCGACGGATGCTTCGCGCTGTCGATCCAGCGCAGCTTCTCCGGCCAGCGCACGACGGCCTCGCGGCTGTCGCGCCGCTGCTTGATCAGCACGAGATCGAGTTCGCCGCGATCGTACGCGGCGCTGATGTCGCGGCTCAGCCCGCACGTCACTTCGAGCTTCACCTGCGGATGCTCGCGCTTGAACGCCGCGAGCGCGTGCGTCGTGCGGCCCGCCGCGAAATCGTCGGGCACGCCGAGCCGGATCGTCAGCGCGACCGTCGCGCCCGACAGCGCCTCCAGCATCTCGTCGTTCAGCGCGAGCATGCGTCGCGCATAACTGAGCACCGTCACGCCCGCGTCGGTCGGCCGCACGTCGCGCGCGCCGCGGTCGAGCAGGCGGTGGCCGGCGATTTCCTCGAGCCGGCGCACCTTCTGGCTGACCGTCGACTGCGTCGAATGCAGGCGCGCGGACGCCGTCGTGAAGCTGCCGCAGTCGGCGACCATCACCAGCGCGCGGAGCAGGTCGATGTCGAACAGGGGCCTATTCATTTATGCACTTCCAGGGATTCGGGCATTTCATTTTCAAATACGTGCGACGACTTTTAACATGGCGGGATGCCGCGAGCAATCGCGGTTTCGCCGGACCCGGCGCGGCGTTTCGCGGCGCTTTTGCCTCGAAGGTCGCTGGAATGCAGTTGATCAAGTAGTCGTCGCGCGCGCCGAAAAGGCGCAACACGCGGCGACAGCGCCGAGCCGCCTGCCGGGCGGTATAGGGCGCAACGTCAATTCCCCCTGGACACACCCTCGCGCCGACCATTCGTATAGACATCGTCGCGCCACGGATATCCGAAAAGGACGCCCTCGGCGGCGCGCGCGCGTTGAACAGGGTAAACACCCGGAACTCCCCGCGTTAGCGCTGTAGATCGAGCTCCGTCCTACCACTCCGGTCCCTGCTGGCCCTCGGTTCGCTTCGCACCCGGTTCTTCCCGCTTGCGCTCAAGAATTGAGCGGTCTAGACTGCATCTCGATTTCATCGAAATCCCGTCTTTCGCGCCCCGCGCCGGCGTCCCGCCGCGTCGCCCCCAACCGGACGCCGGCGTCGCCCGCCGCGTCGAGACTTTCAAGGACATGCCATGCACCGCACCGCAAAGCTCCTCGTCACCGCGCTGGCGTTCGCCCCGCTCGTATCGTTCGCGCAGGACGC
The DNA here is from genome assembly GCF_002223255.1 of Burkholderia sp. AU17457. Classification (NCBI taxonomy): domain Bacteria; kingdom Pseudomonadati; phylum Pseudomonadota; class Betaproteobacteria; order Burkholderiales; family Burkholderiaceae; genus Burkholderia; species Burkholderia sp. AU17457. The sequence goes on along the minus strand of NZ_NKFB01000006.1, from coordinate 281,495 downwards.
GTCCACGATCCGCTGGGGTATCGACCCCACGTATCCGCCGTTCGAGGCGAAGCAACCCGACGGTTCGCTCGCCGGCTTCGACATCGACCTGCGCAATGCGATCTGCGAGCAGCTGCATGCGAAGTGCGTGTGGGTCGAGCAAAGTTTCGACGGGATGATCCCGGCGCTGCGTGCACGCAAGTTCGACGTGATCATGTCCGCGATGACGGCCACCGACGAGCGGCTCAAGCAGATCGACTTCTCGAACAAGCTGTATGCGTCGCCGGGCGCGCTGGTCGCGCCGGTCGGCTCGAAGCTGCTGCCGACCGCCGCCTCGCTCGCCGGCAAGCGCGTCGGGATCGACCAGGGCACGACACAGGAGGCGTACGCGAAGGCCGAATGGGCGACCAAGGGCGTGACGATCGTGTCGTACCAGAATCAGGACCAGGTGTATCAGGATCTCGTCAACGGCCGCCTCGACGCGACGTTCCAGGACAAGACGCAGGCCGGCTACTCGTTCCTGAAGACGCCGCGCGGCAAGGGCTACGCGTTCGCAGGCCCGGACGTGACCGACGCGCGGATCACCGGCTACGGCGTCGCGATGGGCATACGCAAGGGCGACGCCGACATGAAGAAGCGGCTGAACGACGCGATCGTCGCGATCCGCGCGAACGGCACATACCAGAAGATCGCCGCGAAATACTTCGACTTCGACATCTATGGCGCAAAGCAACTGACTTCGGCGCCGTGACCCCGTGACTCACGATCGACAGGCACACCATGACGAGTATCCAGGATCGCGTCGCGCAAGCCGTGACGCCCGAACTGATCGCCGCGTTCCGCGAGGAAGGCGCGGTCTGCATCAAGGGCATCTTTTCGCCGGACGAAGTGGCCGCGCTGCGGGCCGGCATCGACGCGAACCTCGCGCAGCCGAGCGAGCGCGCGAAAGTCGCGAGCCGGCCCGACGATCCGGGCTGGTTCTTCGAGGATTTCTGCAACTGGCAGCACAACGACGCGTATCGCGACTTCATCGTGCGCTCGCCGGCGCCGTCGGTCGCCGCTGCGCTGATGGGCACGGACCACGTGCGGCTGCATCACGACCACCTGCTCGTGAAGGAGCCCGGCACGCGGCAGCGCACGCCGTGGCACCAGGACCAGCCGTACTACGACATTGAAGGCGACGACAACGTCAGCATGTGGATTCCGGTCGATCCGGTGCCGCTCGAATCGACGCTGGAATTCGTCGCGGGCTCGCATCGCGGGCCGTGGCTGATGCCGCGCACGTTCATGGACAAGGAGGCGAAGTGGTTTCCGGAAGGCAGCCTCGCCGATCTGCCCGACATCGAAGCCGACCGTGCGGCCTTCCCGATTCGCCGCTGGGCGCTCGAACCCGGCGACATGGTGTGCTTCCGGATGCTCACGCTGCATGCGTCGGGCGGCACGCAGAACCGTCGGCGCGCGTTTTCGATCCGCTTCGTCGGCGACGACATCCGTCACGCGCCGCGCCGCTGGAAAACGTCGCCCGATTTCCCCGGGCTCGCGGAACAACTGCCGGACGGCGCACCGCTCGATCACCCGCTGTTTCCGGTCGTGTGGTCGCGCGCTGCGGGGCAGGTTGGCGCGATCTAAGCAGCGCAGGTAACGAACCCGGTGGCCGTTTCACGACGAAACGGCCGCCTGGCGTTCCTGGTGCGCGCGACGACGGATCAGGTCGGGTGGCGTCCCGCCCCCGGCTTGAAGCGCGAGCCGAGCCGGTAGCGGTTGCCCGGGTGCAGGAAGTGCACGAACGTGACGGGCAGCCCGTCCGTCCACGTGCGGCGCGTGAGCGTCAGGCACGGCTCGTCGGCGCGCATGTCGAGCAGCCGCGCCTGTTCGCCGGTCGGCAGCGACGCGTCGACGACGTGCTCGATTTCCAGTTCGTGGTGCGACACGTTGTTGTACAGGTATTCGGACGGCGGCTCGGTCTCGAAATCGTGATCGATGAAGCCGGGCGCGGCGGCCGGGTTCACGTAGCGGTCCTCGAGCTGGATCGGGCGGCCGTTTTCCTCGTGCACACACACCACGTGAAAGACCGGCGTGTTGACCGGCAGGCCGAACGCGGCCGCGACGTCGAACGACGCGGGCTCGCTCGACTGGCTCAGCACGCGGCAGCGGTATTCGTGCCCGCGCGCGCGGATCTCGTCGCGGATATGCGCGATCATCAGCAGGTTCGACTGCGGCTTCGCCTCGGCGACGAACGTGCCGACGCCCGCGATGCGCTTGAGCACGCCTTCCTCGGTCAGCTCGCGCAGCGCGCGGTTGACCGTCATGCGCGCGACGCCGAACTGCGCGGCGAGATCGAGCTCGGACGGAATGCGGTCGCCGGGGCGCCAGTCGCCGGACTCGACGTGCTGGCGAACGAGCGTCTTGATCTGCTGGAACGGTGCGGTGGCCTTGGTGACCATCGGAAGATCCTTGCGCGAAGAGGTGTCGAGGCTAGTCGTCGTGGCTGACGATGACCAGGATCTCCGCCTGCGCGGCGCCGAGGCTGCGCGTGCGGTGCGGGATGAGTGCGTTGAAATAGACTGAATCGCCGGTCCTGAGTTGCACCGTCTCGTTCGGAAACTCGATTTCGACGCGCCCCTTGTGCACGAACAGGAATTCCTCGCCTTCGTGCTCGCGGAACGTCGACGCGACGAATTCGTGCGGCGGATGCACGACGAACGGCAGCATCTTCTTCGGCGCGACGCCGGCCGCGATGCTCTCGAAGCGGTGCGCATGGCTGTCGGCCGCCGCGCCCATCGCGGTGCGCTCGCCGGCGCGCGTGACCGTGATCAGCTCGCGGTTACTGCTTTCCGAGAACAGTTGCTCGACGTCGACGTTCAGTGCCTTCGACAGCTTCAGCGCGACCGCGATCGACGGCACGCTCAGGCCGCGCTCGACCTTCGACAGATAACTCTTGGTCAGGCCGGTCTCGTCGGCCAGCACGTCGAGCGTCCAGCCTTTCTGTTTTCTGAGCAGCTTCAGGCGAATCGTCATGGGGCGCCAGGTGTCCTTCGAAAAACCGATTGTAACGCATGACACAAAGTGTCATTCGGTGTATTGTGTGTCACCTATGCCCGGGGAAACAGCTGCGGACGGCGCGGCAAACCCGGTCCATTCAGGAGGCGAACATGGCGGAAACGCTGAAGTTGACGAAGGAAGCGCTGGTCGCGCTGGCGGAGCGACGGCTTGAAAACGAAGTGGGCGACAGCGGCTGGTCCGCGCGGCAAAAGCTCGCGCTGACGTGCCGGATTTTGTTCGACGCCGGCCACGACTCGGGCCTGGCCGGGCAGATCACCTGCCGGGCGGATGCGGCCGGCACGTACTACACGCAGCGGCTCGGGCTCGGTTTCGACGAAATTTCGGCCGCGAACCTGCTGCGCGTCAACGAGGATCTCGACGTCGTCGAGGGCGAAGGCATTCCGAACCCGGCCAATCGGTTCCATACGTGGATCTATCGCGAGCGCCCGGACGTGAACTGCATCATCCATACGCATCCGGTGCATGTCGCGGCACTGTCGATGCTCGAACAGCCGCTGGTCGTGTCGCACATGGACACCTGCCCGCTGTACGACGATTGCGCGTTCCTGAAGGACTGGCCGGGCGTGCCGGTCGGCAACGAGGAGGGCGAGATCATCTCGAAGGCGCTGGGCAGCAAGCGCGCGATCCTGCTGTCGCATCACGGCCAGCTGGTGGTCGGCAAGACGATCGAGGAGGCGTGCATCCTCGCGCTGCTGATCGAACGCGCGGCGAAGCTGCAACTGCTCGCGATGTCGGCAGGCGAGATCAAACCGGTGCCGCCGGCGCTGGCGCGCGAAGCGCACGACTGGATCTCGAAGCCGAAGCGCGATGCGGTGACGTTCGACTACTACGCACGCCGCGCGTTGCGTACGCATCAGGATTGCGTCGCTTAAGCGCGCGCCGTTTCAATCTCGTCAGACAATCATTGAGGAATACAAATCGTGTCCATCCTGCTGAAAGGCATCATCGCCTATCCGGTCACGCCGTTTTCCGCCGGCGGCGACGTCGACCTGAAAGCGCTCGATGCGCTGATCGAACGCCTGATCGCCGACGGCGTTCACGCGATCGCGCCGCTGGGGAGTACCGGCGAAAGCGCGTACCTGTCCGATGCCGAATGGGAGGCCGTCGCCACCGCGTCGATTCGCGCGGTGCGCCGGCGCGTGCCGACCGTCGTCGGGATTTCCGATCTCACCACGGCGGGCGCGGTGCGCCGCGCCCGCTTCGCCGAACAGGCCGGCGCCGATGCGGTGATGGTGCTGCCGGTGTCGTACTGGAAACTCGGCAACGACGAGATCGTCGCGCACTACCGCGCGATCGGCGACGCGATCGGCATCCCGATCATGCTGTACAACAACCCGGCGACGAGCGGCGTCGACATGTCGCCCGACCTGATCGCGACGATCTGCAGGGCCGTCGCCAACGTGACGATGGTCAAGGAAAGCACCGGCGACATCGGCCGGATGCACCGGCTCGCGCAGTTGAGCGACGGGACGATCCCGTTCTACAACGGCAGCAATCCGATGGCGCTCGCCGCGCTGGCCGCGGGCGCGTCCGGATGGTGCACGGCCGCGCCGAACCTGAATGCCGTGTTGCCGCTTGCGTTGTTCGACGCGATGCGCACGGGCAACCTCGCGCGCGCCAGGTCGGTTTTTCACGCGCAGTTGCCGTTGCTGCAGTTCATCGTCAACGGCGGGTTGCCGGTGACCGTCAAGGCCGGGCTGAGGCTGCGCGGTTTCGATGCCGGCGAACCGAGGCGGCCGCTGCTGCCGCTCGGCGACGCACGCACGCGCGAACTCGAGCGCCTGCTCGCGGCGCTGCCGGATGGTGCGGCGGCATGAGCGACGGCGCGCGGCCGGCGATCGCGGTCGTCATCGACGCGGTGCGGATCGGCGCGAGCCGGCCGCTCGCCGGCACGCCGCACGCGAGCGCGATCGACAAGCAGCCGGTCGATGCGCGCCTGTGGCTGGGCGCGCTCGGCTTTGCCGGCGACGAGCAGGCCGATGCGCGGCATCACGGCGGCCCCGACAAGGCCGTTCATCACTACGCGCACGATCACTATGCATGGTGGTCCGGGCAGATCGGCGCGCGCGACGTGCTCGCCCGGCCGGGCGCGTTCGGCGAGAACCTGTCGACGCGCGGCATCACCGAGCGCGACGTGTGTCTCGGCGACGTATTCACGCTGGGCGGCGCGGTGCTCCAGGTGTCGCAGTCGCGGCAGCCGTGCTGGAAGCTCAACGCGCGTTTCGATCACCCGCGCATGGCGGCGCTCGTGCAGCAAAGCGGCCGGACCGGCTGGTACTACCGCGTGCTGCAGGAAGGCTGGGTGGCTGCGGGCGACGTGCTGGCGCTGCATGCGCGCCGCTACCCGCAATGGCCGCTGTCGGCGGTGCTCGACGTGCTGTATCGACGCACGCTCGACATGGCCGCGCTCGAGGCGCTGTGCGACGTGCCGCTGCTGCCGCCCGGCTGGCGCAAGATGCTCGAAAAGCGCCGCACGGAGCGGCAGGTCGAGGACTGGACGAAGCGGCTCGAGGGATGACGGGCCGCGTCCGATGCTTACTTCGTCGGCAGGTTGCGCACGTCGGCCGTCGGCTCGGTGCCGAATGCGTCGCTCAGCACATAGCCGATCAGTTGTCGGGCGGTCGCCTCGGGCGTGGCGAGCGCGCCGCTCGACTTCAACTGGTCGAATTTCTCGCGCATCGGGAAATGCTTTTCGTCGGTCGCGCGGATCGTGGCCTGCATGCCCGTATCGACGACGCCCGGCGCGACGCTGCAGATGCGCAGCGCGTCGTTCGCGTCGAGCGCGACGGCGCGCGCATGGTGATCGAGCGCGGCCTTGGTCGCGCAATAGATGCTCCAGCCCGCATACGCGTTGCGCGCCGCGCCGCTCGACAGGTGCGCGATCCGGCATTCGGTCGCGGCCGATGCGGCTTGCACGAGCGCGGCCGACAGCATCAGCGGCGCGGCGACGTTCAGGCCGACCGCGCGGGCGACGATCGTCGGGTCCTGCGCGGCGAGCGGGCCGATCGGATCGACGATGCCTGCGTTGTTGAACAGCAGCACGAGCGACGCGCCGTCCACGAAGCGGCGCAGCGTGTCGCCGGCCAGCCAGGCGGCGACGGCCGTGGAATCCGACAGGTCGAGTTCGACTTCGGCGAAGCGCTCGCCGGCCTGCGACGCGAGCGACGGATGGCGGCTGCGCGACACGCCGAGCACGGCGATGCCTTCCTGCAGCAGTTGTTCGGCGAGCGCAGCGCCGACGCCGCGGGTGTGTCCGGTGACGATGGCGCGCACGTGTGCGGGAGAAGATGCAGTCATGGTGGTGAACTGGTGAGGGGGTGAGCGGGTTTGACGAGCGGCGCGCACGCACGGCGGCAGCGCATTCGGGGCGGGTGATGCGTGGTATCGACGTGCGAAGACGGTCGCGCGCGGCGCCGCTGATGTGGGGATGAACGCCTATCGTAGCGCCGGCATGTGCATCGCGCAAACGCCGGGGCGTGCGTGAAGGCGGAATCCGCGGCGCCGCGGCCCATGCATCGTCACGTTGCACCGCGTGCGATCGGGTGCGCCGCTACGTCGGACGAAAGCCCGCTGCGGCACGTGCGCGCGCTGGTGCGGTGAGCGGCGCCGGGCCGGGCGTCGCGAGCTATCATATGGCTCGCCCGTGCGCGATGCCGCGCGGGCCGCGATCGTTTCCCTTCACCTGCTGCACGCCGCGACGCTACTCATGAACACCACGCCGGATACGCCCACGCCCCGCGCCCTGCGCGAACTCACGCCCCTCGAGGCCCGCATTCTCGGCGTGCTCGTCGAGAAACAGCACACGGTGCCGGATACCTACCCGCTGTCGCTGAACGCGCTGACCGCGGGCTGCAACCAGAAAACCGCGCGCGCGCCGGTGATGAACGTCAGCGAGGACGAAGTCACGACCGCACTCGACGGGCTGAAGCATCTGAGCCTCGTGATGGAAGGCAGCAGCAGCCGCGTGCCGCGTTTCGAGCACAACATGAACCGCGTGCTCGGCATCCCGAGCCAGGCGATCGCGCTGCTGACGATCCTGTTGCTGCGCGGCCCGCAGACGGCCGCCGAGCTGCGGCTGAACAGCGCGCGCCTGCACGGCTTCGCGGATATCTCGTCGGTCGAGGCGTTCCTCGACGAACTCGCGGCGCGTGCGCAGCCGCTCGTCGTCCGGCTGCCGCGTGCCCCGGGTGCGCGCGAGAACCGCTGGATGCACCTGATGTGCGGTGAAGTGAACATGGCGGACTTCGCGAGCGCGGAGGCCGGCGGTGGCGCGGATTCGGTGCCGCCTTCCGAATTCGAGGCACTGAAGGCCGAGCAGAAGCGCCTCGCGGACGAAGTGGCGCGCCTGAATGCGCTGGTCCAGCGGATGGCGAGCGAACTCGGTATCGACGTCGACGCGCCGGGCGACGCGGGCTGACCGACACGCGAGGCACCTGAAACGGAGTGACACCGGCGCACACGCTCACGCGCGCGCCGGGTGACGAACGCGCTGCGCCACCCTGCCCGAAGCCGCATTACCAGCGGCACCCCGCCTTCGCGGATGCATCGACGTCCTGCGCCCACGCGAAATCCGTTTGCTTGCCGGTGCGTGCGTTGCGGTACGTCATCGAATAGACGATCGCGCCCTGGCTCGTCATCTCGTACTCGCCGTTGATCTTGCCGTCGACCATTTCCCACCACGTGGTCGTGAACTGGTACGGCCGGCCCTCCGCCAGTTCTTCGTGATCCTCGTGCTTGAACAGCAGCGGGATCGCCGTCTTCGACTTCGCATACCGGACGATACCGCCTCGCCACTTGGCCGCGTCGTCGTAGTACGTGCGTAATTCGAAGCGCACGGGTTTGTCGCCGCTCGTCTGAAAACACAGCACTTCCGTACTGACTTCCGCCGACGCGGGCAATGCGATGCACAGCAGCAGCAACGCAGCGAATGTTTTTTTCATGTGCGTCCGTCCGTAATGGAAAAAGCGTTTCAACCGACACTGATTCGCGTGGCGCCCGCATCGACGAGCCGGAACAGCAGATCCTCGACGGCCGCGCCCGGCGCCGAGCCGAGATCCGCGTTGACGCGCCATCCGTGCTCCGTGTTCGCCGGTTCCGACAGATAGTGAACGATGCCGTGCAGGCCGTCTTCGGCCGGCATGCTTTCGTCGTCGGCGTCGAACCACGCGAAGAACCAGGTCTTGAACACATCGGCGGCCGCGGCTTCGTCGAGACCGTCGGCTTCGATTGTCGCCCAGTCCCACACGAACGGATGGATCGATACGGCTGCCGTTTCGAGCTCGAACGCGAACGGCTCGAAATCCAGTTGCGTGGTCGAATCGACCATCGCCGGCTGGCCGGCCGATTCGCCTTCGCCGTGAATGGTGTCGGCCCGGCATGGCAGCGCGAGCGGGCCTTCGGTGGCGAGCGTGCCGTCGGCTTTCCGGTAGGCCGGTTCGACGACGGCCGCCGGTTGCGCGGCCGCTTGCGCGAGCAGGTCGGCGTAGGGTTGGCGGATGGCGCTGAGCAGGTCGGATACGGTCATCGTGGCGTGTCGGGCAAGGGGTGAGCGATCGATCGCAGGCAAGCGGTGCATCGTGCCGCCTGCGCCGAACGGGGGGCCGCATCGGCAGCGGACAGCCACGATCGTACGGCACCGCGGTGACACCCGACCACTCGGCCGAATGGCCGGCGGACCCCGATCGCCGTCACTTCACGACCGTCGTGCCGATTCCGGTCGACTTCCCCGCAACCCGCCATCGTTGCGCGCGGGTGCCATAATCGAGCCTGCCCATCATTCCAGACAGACGTCCCCCGGAGAATCACCATGCAGAACCTCGACAATCCTTCCCACGATCGCGAGGTAGGCAGCGCCGACGCGACGCAGGACACCACGCGCATCGACGACGTCCGCATCGGCGCGGTGCGTCCGCTGATTTCGCCCGCGCTGCTGCTCGACGAGCTGCCGGTGCCGGCCGCGACGCAGACGCTCGTCGAGGATACGCGCCGCGCGATCGGGGATATCCTGCACGGCCGCGACGACCGGCTGCTGCTCGTCGTCGGCCCGTGTTCGATCCACGATCACGACCAGGCGCTCGATTACGCGCGCCGTCTGAAGGCCGCCGCCGACACGCTGAAGGACGACCTGCTGATCACGATGCGCGTGTACTTCGAGAAGCCGCGCACGACGGTCGGCTGGAAGGGGTACATCAACGATCCGCGCCTCGACGGCAGCTTCCGCATCAACGAAGGGCTGCGTGCCGCGCGGCAACTGCTGCTCGACATCAACGCGCTGGGCCTGCCGGCATCGACCGAATTCCTCGACCTGCTGAGCCCGCAGTACATCGCCGACCTGATCGCGTGGGGCGCGATCGGCGCGCGTACGACTGAAAGCCAGAGCCATCGCCAGCTCGCGTCGGGCCTGAGCTGCCCGATCGGCTTCAAGAACGGCACCGACGGCGGCGTGCAGGTCGCGTCGGACGCGATCGTCGCCGCGGCCGCGAGCCATGCGTTCATGGGGATGACGAAGATGGGGATGGCCGCGATCTTCGAGACGCGCGGCAACGACGATGCGCACGTGATCCTGCGCGGCGGCAAGAACGGGCCGAACTACGATGCCGGGCACGTCGAAGCGAGCTGCGCGGTGCTGCGCAAGGCCGGCTTGCGCGAGCAGGTGATGGTCGACTGCTCGCATGCGAACTCGAACAAGTCGCATGAGCGGCAAATCGAGGTCGCACAGGATCTCGCGCGGCAGTTGGGGCAGGGCGAGCACCGGATCGTCGGCGTGATGGTGGAGAGCCATCTCGAAGCCGGCAGGCAGGACCTGAAGCCGGGCGTGCCGCTGCAGTACGGCGTGTCGATCACCGATGCGTGTTTGAGCTGGACGCAGACGGAGCCGGTGCTCGACGTGCTGGCGGAAGCGGTGCGGCATCGCCGGGTGTATTCGCGGAATGCGTGATGCCGCGCGGCGGCGCGGCGCCCGCCGCGTGGTTCGATGTGTTCAATACGCCGCGAAGATCGGGCGCTCGTCCGTGAGATTGCCCTGATCGACCGGCCACGGCGCCATTTTCCGCGCCGCGCCCCATCTGTTTGCACGATCCTTGATCCTGATCCGGCTCACCCCGCTGCCGCGTTGCACGCTCAACGCACGATCCGGCGAATCCCGCTACCATGAAGACGTGTTGCTCGCTGCAGTCCGGCCACGCACACACGCAGTGGCGGCGCGGCCGGCCGCCATGCGACCGACGAAGCGCGGGGCGGCCATCCGTGGGGCGGCCGTCCGCGGGGCGCTCACCGATCAGCCATTGCGCCTGCCTCGCTTCGCCCCCGGAATCAACAACAACCGAACCGGAGTGCAATACACATGAAGTTCTACAAGACCCTCCTCGCAGCAACCATCCTCGCTTCGAGCGTCAGCGCGCATGCGCAGATCGCGGGCGCGCAGCCGATCAGCGTGACCGTCGAGCAATCGCAGGCGCTGCTCGAAGGCTGGAGCGTGAAGAAGAGCGTGCTCGGCAAGACCGTGTACAACGACGAGAACCAGAAAGTCGGCAAGGTGCGCGACCTGATCGTCGCGCCGGACGGCTCGGTGTCCGCCGCGATCGTGTCGGCAGGCGGCTTCCTCGGCGTGGCCGCGCATGACGTCGCGGTGCCGATCGCGTCGCTCGACGTGCGCAACGGCAACATCTACCTGCCGGGTGCGACCAAGGAAGCGCTGAAGGCCACGCCGGCGTTCCAGTACGCGAAGGTGCCGTCGGCGCCGAAGCCGAAGAAGGTCGACGAAAAGCACTGATCCGCTATCTCGCGCGCACCCGTCGCCCGTCGCGACGGGGGCGCGTGTCCTCGCGGCGGTCAGGTTGCGTCGAGTCCGCCGTCGACCGTGATCACCTGCCCCGTCATCCATGCCGCCTGCGGCGACGCGAGCGACACGATCCAGTTTGCGACATCCGCGGGCTCGCCGCGCCGGCCAAGCGGAATGCGCGCGCGTTCCTGCGCCTTGATCGCTTCGATGTCGCTTTCCGACAGCCTCATCCGTTCCGACAGGAAGTCCGTTTCCGTCGGGCCCGCCGCAACGGCGTTCACGCGTACGCCCGCCGATGCGAGCTCGAGCGCCCAGCAGCGCGTCAGATGCTCGAGCGCGGCCTTGCTCGCCGCATAGTGCGACAACAGCGCCGCGGCCTTGTGTCCGAACGTGCTCGACACGTTGACGATGCTGCCGCGCGTCGCTTTCAGATGCGGCAGCGCGGCGGTCGCGAGCATCGACGGTCCGAGCGTATTGACGGAGAAGATCGCGCTGATCGCATCGAAGGTCGCCGACTCGAGCGGCAGGATTGCCCCGGCGCCCGCATTGTTGACCAGCACGTCGAGCCGCCCCGCCAGTGCGACCGTTGCGTCGATCGTGCGCGTGGCGTCGGCCGGATTGCCGGCATCCGCGACCACGTAATCGATGCGCGGCGCGCGGCGCGCGGCGGCGGAAAGCGCATCTTCGCGGCGGCCCGTGATGACGACGCGCGCGCCTTCGCGTGCGAACGCGACGGCCGCCGCCAGCCCGATGCCGGCACCGCCGCCGGTAATAAGGACCACCTTGTTGTCGAATGACTGCATGACTTCCTCGTAAAGATGATGGGTGGAACGTTCGTGCCGTCTAGCGTTCGGGCACGTCGTCCGCCGGCGCGAGCGCCACGACATGGCTGATCCCTTCGTGCGCCATCTTCGTATACGGGCTGAAGCGCTCCGTATTGCGGACGAGCTCTTCCGCCACCGCGCGTTCGACGCCCGGCAGCCGCACGTGAATGTTCGCGTTCAGCATGAACAGCCCGTCCACCGGATCGCGGCAGAAGTCGATCGATGCGGATACCGATGCGCCGGCGATCGACACGCCCGCCCGTGCGGCCAGCAGGCTCAGCGCGCCGTGAAAGCACGCCGCATAGCTCGCGGCGAACAGTTGCTCCGGGTTCGGGCCGTCGCCGGGGCCGCCGAGCGCGGACGGCAGGCGCAGCTCGACATCGAGGCGCCCGTCGTCGGAACGCGCGACGCCCGATGCGCGGCCGTGCTCCGCCGCGCCGCCCGTGACGGTCACCGTCGTCGAGTACAGCGTCTGCGGTTCCCGCCCGCGATACCGGTCGAGCAGCGATAGCGGCGGCGGGCGCAGCGGCGTCATGGCGAGCGTGATCCGGCGGTGGCGGTCAGCGCGCGAGCGCGTTCTGCCGGAACCATGCGTCGAAGGTCGTCGCGCCGAGGCGCGCACCGGGCGCCGGCACGAGCGTGTCGTCCTGCAGCACCGCGCCGAAGTAGTCGGCGCCCGCATCCCGGGTCACCGTGCGTACGTCGTGCGTGGCCGACAGGAAACGCTCGACCAGGTCGGCGATCCGCACCCGCTCGGGGCCGCCGATTTCGACGATGCCGTTGCGCGGCGCGTCGAGCGCGAAGTCGGTCACGGCGGCCGCGACGTCGTCCGAAGCGATCGGCTGGAAGTGCGCGGTGGTCAAGCGGACCGTGTCGCGTTGCGCGCCAGCCTGCGCGATCGCGCCGACGAATTCGAAGAACTGCGTCGAGCGCACGATCGTGTACGGCACGCCGGCTTCGCGGATCAGGTTCTCCTGGATGATCTTGCCGCGGAAATACGCGCTCTGCTGCAGCCGGTCGGTGCCGACCACCGACAACGCGACGTGATGGCGCACGCCGGCCGCGCGCTCCGCGGCGAACAGGTTGTGCCCCGACGCCTCGAAGAACGCCTTCACGGCCGCTTCCTCGAACGACGGCGAATTCGCGAGATCGACGACGACCTCCGCGCCGGCGAGCGCGGCGTCCAGTCCCGCGCCCGTGATCGTATCGACGCCCGTCGACGGCGCGGCCGCCACCGCGTCGTGGCCGCGCGCGATCAGGTTCCTGACGACCTTGCTGCCGATGAGGCCGGTACCGCCAATCACGACGATTTTCACGATTGCTCTCCTTGAATGGGCGCGCGACAGGCGCGCCGCTTGAATCTGCCGAAACCGGTGCCCATCGCGTTCGTGCGATCGAGCCGGCAGGTTGCCGAACGGCGCAGCGCCGTATTCGCGTGCCTGTCGAACAGCCCGCATCGTAGGCATGCGCCGCGCGATCCGGTAGAGGCCGGCAAGCCCTCACGATGTTGCCGGAAATGCATCAATCGATCGTCTCCAGCGGCGCCAGCGTCGTCATCGTCGTCAGGCACTGCAGGTCGCGCGCCCGCGTCTGTTCGATCATGTAGTCGATGAACACGCGGATGCGCGTGGGCAGATGCTTGCGGCTCAGGTAGCAGAGATAGTGGCCGCCGTCGTCCGGTGCGTGCTGGCCGAGACAGCTCAGCAGTTGGCCGTCGGCGAGCAGGTCGCACACCTGGTACGCGGGTAACTGCGCGATGCCGAGCCCGTCGAGCGCCGCGCGCACGACGAGGTCGATGTCGTTGAACGTGTGATGCGCGGCGAGCTGGCGCCGCTGCGTCACCCCGTCGATCCTGAATTCCCATTCCGTCACGCGGCCCGACGCGGTGCACAGGTTGATGCAGCGATGCCGCGCCAGTTCGTCGACGTGGCGCGGCAAGCCGTGCCGGTGCGCGTACGACGGCGACGCGCACACGATCATCTGCATCGGAATCAGCCGGCGCGCGACGATCGCGCTGTCTTCCATGCGGCCGTCGCGAAACGCGACGTCGATGCGGTCGGCGGAGAAATCGGCCGGGCGGTCGTTCAACAGCAGGTCGAGCGTGATGTCCGGATACCGCGCATGGAAATCGCGCAGCAGCGGCGCGATGACCTTGCGGCCGAAGCCCGGCGTCGAGCCGACGCGCAGGTGTCCGCTCGGCGGCCCGCTGCGCAGTTCGCGCATGTCCTCGAGCGCCTGCGCCAGATGCTCGATGCCGGGCCGGCAGTTTTCGTAGAACAGCTCGCCTTCGCGCGTCAGCGACATGCTGCGGGTGGTGCGCTGGAACAGACGTGCGTCGAGCCGGTCCTCGAGGCGTTGCACATGGCGGCTGACCGACGAGCGGCCGACGCCGAGGCGATCGGCGGCGCGCGCGAAGCTGCCTTCCGTGACGACGGCGAGGAACGTGACCACGCCGGCATAGCAGGTCGAGAAACTGCGCGCGAACGGATCGTCGGCATCGGGGCGGCGGATGGAGGTGTCAGGCATGGAGGCGCTGGAATCGTGGTGTCCGTATGCGACTAGACGTTTCAGCGTTGCCGCCTGTGACACCGCCCGCCGCATTTTTTCAGAAAGGGCGCGGCGGCGTGCGACCCGGTTATTTTTCCGGCACGAGCACGGGCGCGCCCTGGTCCTTCAATAGCAGCACGATGAACTTCGCGGGCCGGGTCCGGCTCGCGTTGCGTCCGACCGTGTGCAGGTCGTTCGGGCCCTCGTAGAAGGTCTGGCCCGGCTTCAGCGTGACGGGCTCCCCGCCCTTCACCTGCATCACGATCGATCCTTCGACGACATAGACGAAGGCCTCGGCGTGGTGGCGGTGGACGGGGTCGACCGCGCCGGGCGGATACTCGACCGAGATCATCTGCGCTTCCTTGCCCGGGTATGCGTCGAGCGGCTTCGTCATCAGCGGCGTGACGATGGCCGACGGCGCCGCGCGAACGGCGCCGGTCGCGGCGCCCGCGATGACGAGCGCGGACGCGATCACGTGTTTCGTGCGAATCATGGTGGTGGCTTCCGGTGGGCCGCCGGCCGACGGCCGGCAGCGAGAGAGGGGGCCGACAGTCGGTCGCGCCCGCAGGTCAGGCGAGATTCGCCTTGTCGAGGCCGTATGCCTTGTCGGCTGAGCCCGGTACGGTCCGGAACGCGACATTCGCGCGGTTCCAGCCGTTGATGGCCATTACTTCGAACGTCAGGTCCGACAATTCCTTTTCGGAGAACTGCCCGCGCACGCGATCGTAGAGGTCGTCCGGCACGCCGTGCTCGGGCAGGGTCGTCAGCACTTCGGTCCACGCGAGCGCGGCCCGCTCGCGCGGCGAGAACAGCGTCGATTCGCGCCACGTCGCCAGATGGTGGAGTCGCAGCTCGCGCTCGCCGTGAAGGCGCGCTTCCTTCACGTGCATGTCGAGACAGAACGCGCAGCCATTGATTTGCGACGCCCGGGCGGACACGAGATCGCGGATCGATTCCTCGATCGCGCTGCTGCGCAGCAGGTTGCTGAGTTCGAGGAATTGCCTGAACAGCTCGGGCGATTGATGCATGTAGTTGAGACGCTGCGTCATGATTTCTCCTGGCGACGAAGAGGCTGGCCCGCGATAAGCGGGTGTCGTGGGCGGCGGGGCGCCGCGCGAAATCATCTTAGGAGTGTGCGCCGGTACGCGGTAGCCACGCACAGGGACGCATCGTGTTGCGCGCGCTGCACCAATCCGCGCGCGACGGCGGGCGCGGCCGGCGCGCGCTCCACGCGTCAGCCGGCGGCGCAGGCGGCAGCGATCCGCGCGAGCTTGTCGGGGTTGCGCTGCACGAGAATCCGGCCGATGCGCGTGCCGTCGGTCTCGAACGACATCGCCGCTTCGAGTTGGCCATCGATGAAACGCAGCATCGCCCACTGGCCGTTCAGCACGACCGGCCGCATCTCGACACCGCTGCCGCAGCGCAACCACGTCGCATAGAACAGTTGAGCGATCCGCCGGCCGCCGACCATCGGTTTCGGGAAGCTCTGGACGTGGCCGCCGCCGTCGCCGATCAGCATCGCGTCTTCGGCGAGCAGCGCCTGGATCGACGGGAAGTCGCCGTGCGCGAGCGCATGCGTGAACGTCTGCAGCAGCCGGCGATGCGTGTCGTGCGGCACCGCATGCCGCGGCTGCGTATCGTCGCGCAGCCGCGCCCGGGCCCGGCTGACCAGCTGTCGGCACGCGGCTTCGGTCTTGCCGATCGCGTCGGCGATTCGGTCGTAGTCGAATTCGAAGATTTCATGCAGCAGGAACGCCGCGCGCGCTTCCGGCGTCAGCCGTTCGAGCAACAGCAGGTACGCGACCGATACGTCGTTCGCGCGCTCCGTCATTTCCTCGGGCGTCGCCGGCGATTCGCCGAGTTCCGGTTCCGGCAGCCAGATACCCGTGTAGTGCTCGCGCCGGAGCTTCGCCGCGCGCAGGCGATCGATCGAGGTCCGCGTCGTGACCGCGACGAGCCACGCCTCGGCGTTCTCGATACTGTCGCGCGCCGCGTCGTGCCAGCGCAGCCACACGTCCTGCACGATGTCCTCGGCATCCGCGACGGAGCCGAGCATCCGGTATGCGATCTTCTGCAGGCGCGGGCGCAGCGCGTGGAAGGTTTGTGCGTCGTCGGTCATCACAGCCACACCCCGCTGAACCCGAACGCAACCGGCCCGCTCAGGAACACGCTGCCGGCGCCGTCCCATCGAACGGTGACGTCGCCGCCGTCGCATGTCACCCGCACGGTGTCGTCGAGCAGCCCGCGCCGGATGCCGTTGACCGCCGCGCCGCACGAACACGAGCCCGAGCCGAGCGGCACGCCGCCGCCGCGTTCCCAGATGCGCAGACGAATGTGCGCGCGATCGATGACCTGAACGGCATGCACGTTGGTTTTCTGCGGAAACAGCGGATGTGTTTCGATCGCCGGGCCGAGCGCTTCGATATCGACTGCGGCGACATCGTCGACGAAGAACGTGCAGTGCGGATTGCCCATGCTGCATGCGGCCGGCGTGCCGGGCAGCGGCAGGGCGAGCGTGTCGACGGCCTGCGAGAGCGGCACGTCCTGCCAGCCGAGCCGCGGCGCGCCCATTTCGACCTGGATCAGCCCGTCCGCATCCCGAGAACAATGCAGACGCCCGCGATTCGTGCGCAGCACGACCGACGCCGCGCCGGTTTCCCGCATCAGCTTCCACGCGACGCCGCGCGTCGCGCTGCCGCAGGTATCGAGCGCCGAGCCGTCGCGGTTCCAGAACGCGACGCACGCGGCCGCGTCGTCGCCGTCCGAGATCACCGCGAGCTGGTTGAAGCCGATGCCGCGATGCCGGTCGCCCATGCGCCGCACGAGGTCGCGATCGATGTGCTGCGCGGGATCGTGTTCCTGACCGCGCAGGTCGACGATGGCGAAGTCATCGCCATTCGCGTTCATCTTCTGAAATCCGATCGGCATGGCGGTTCCGGAATGGAGGCAGGCAAATACTGTACGTGGCTCGCCGATCGCGGGCAATCGTGGCCTGACGACGGGCGGACGGCACGCGTCTACGTAATTCTACGTAGATCGTCATACGTAGTTATCCGCTTGTAAGCATCCCCCGTCGCGCGGAATACTACGGCCCATCGCCGCGGTCTCTGCGAGGCCGCGGCACGACGCATCGACGTCACGCGGGTTCGGCCCCTCGCCGCATCCACTCAAAAACACATTGGAGACCAGGAGACGCCATGAATCGGGCTTCCAGTACCCTGCTATGGATCGCGGTCGCGCTGCTCGGCGCGTTCGCATTCGGCACGATCGCACTCGCGCACGGCGAACGCGTCAGTGCCCTCTGGATCGTGATCGCCGCAGTCTGCGTGTATCTGATCGCGTATCGCTTCTACAGTCGTTTCATCGCCAGCAAGGTCATGCAGCTCGACGGGCTGCGGATGACGCCGGCGGTCAAGTACAACGACGGCCTCGACTACGTGCCGACCAACAAGTACGTGCTGTTCGGCCATCACTTCGCCGCGATCGCCGGCGCCGGGCCGCTGGTCGGCCCCGTGCTCGCCGCGCAGATGGGCTACACGCCCGGCATGCTGTGGATCCTGGCCGGCGTCGTGTTCGCCGGCGCGGTGCAGGATTTCATCGTGCTGTTCATCTCGACGCGCCGCGACGGCCGTTCGCTCGGCGACCTCGTCAAGATGGAGCTCGGCACGGTGCCCGGCGTGATCGCGCTGTTCGGCGCGTTCCTGATCATGGTGATCATCCTCGCGGTGCTCGCGCTGATCGTCGTGAAGGCGCTGACCAATTCTCCGTGGGGCACGTTCACCGTCGCCGCGACAATTCCGATCGCGCTGTTCATGGGCGTCTATACGCGCTACATCCGCCCGGGCCGCATCGGCGAAGTGTCGATCATCGGCTTCATCGGGCTGATGGCGGCGATCGCGTTCGGTCAGAACGTGGCCGCCTCGCCGGCGATCGCCGCGTGGTTCACGTTCAGCGGCACGCAGCTCACGTGGATCCTGATCGGCTACGGCTTCGTCGCATCGGTGCTGCCGGTGTGGCTGCTGCTCGCGCCGCGCGACTACCTGTCGACGTTCCTGAAGATCGGCACGATCCTCGGCCTCGCGATCGGCATCCTGGTCGTCGCACCGGAGCTGAAGATGCCCGCGCTGACGAAGTTCGTCGATGGCACGGGCCCGGTGTGGGCGGGCAACCTGTTCCCATTCCTGTTCATCACGATCGCGTGCGGCGCCGTATCGGGTTTCCACGCGCTGATCTCGTCGGGCACGACGCCGAAGCTGATCGACAACGAAACCAACGCGCGCTTCATCGGTTACGGCGCGATGCTGATGGAATCGTTCGTCGCGATCATGGCGCTGGTCGCCGCGTGCGTGATCGAGCCGGGCATCTACTTCGCGATGAACGCGCCGGCCGCCGTGCTCGGCTCGACGCCGGAAGCGGTCGCGAATACCGTCACGCAATGGGGCTTCGTGCTGACGCCCGACATGCTGACGCAGACGGCCAAGGCCGTCGGCGAAACCACGATCATCGCGCGCGCGGGCGGCGCGCCGACGCTGGCCGTCGGCATGGCGCACATCCTGCACCAGGTAATCGGCGGCGAAGCGATGATGGCGTTCTGGTATCACTTCGCGATCCTGTTCGAGGCGCTGTTCATCCTGACGGCCGTCGACGCGGGCACGCGTGCGGGCCGCTTCATG
The DNA here is from genome assembly GCF_002223255.1 of Burkholderia sp. AU17457. NCBI lineage: Bacteria > Pseudomonadati > Pseudomonadota > Betaproteobacteria > Burkholderiales > Burkholderiaceae > Burkholderia > Burkholderia sp. AU17457. The sequence continues at coordinate 262,629 of NZ_NKFB01000006.1, read as the reverse complement.
CTGCAGGATCTGCTCGGCACGTTCCACCCGGCGCTCAAGCGCACCGAGTCGCTGCCCGCGAACCTCGTCGCCACCGCGCTGTGCGTGGCCGCGTGGGGCTACTTCCTGTACCAGGGCGTGGTCGATCCGCTCGGCGGCATCAACACGCTGTGGCCGCTGTTCGGCATCTCGAACCAGATGCTCGCCGCGATCGCGCTGGTGCTCGGCACCGTCGTGCTGTTCAAGATGAAGCGCGAGCGCTATGCGTGGGTGACGATCGTGCCGACCGCGTGGCTGCTGATCTGCACGCTGACGGCCGGCTGGCAAAAGATTTTCGACGCGAACCCGAAGGTCAGCTTCCTCGCGCACGCCGCGAAGCTGCAGGCCGCGGTGGATGAAGGCAAGGTGCTCGCGCCGGCGAAGTCGATCGCGCAGATGAAACGCATCATCTTCAACGACTACATCGATGCGGCGCTGGCCGGGCTGTTCATCTTCGTCGTCGTGGCGATCGCGGTATACGGCCTGCTCGCCGTGCTGCGCGCGCGCCGCGAGTCGAAGCCGACCGTGCGCGAGACGCCGTACGAAGCGATGCCGGCCGCGCAGGCGCTCGGCAGCGGACGTTAAGGGGAGGCCGCGATGTTCAGCGATCTTGGCGGCGACCTGCGCAGCGCGGGTCGTTACCTTGGGCAGGCGTTGCGGCTGATGGTCGGCCTGCCCGACTACGATACCTACGTCGCGCACATGCGCGACACCCATCCGGACCGTGAGCCGATGACGTACGAGGAATTCTTCCGTGAACGTCAGAATGCGCGGTACGGGTCGGGGGCGGGGAAGTGTTGCTGAACCGGGCCGTTGCAATGACCTGACGAATCAGCCCGGTATCGAAACGAAGGCGCCGCGACGGATGTCGCGGCGCTTTTTTTTTCGCCGCCCGGCGGCACGCATCGCGCGGCGCTTGTATGTCGTTTGCCCGGGCGCAGCGCGGCGGCGTCCGGCCGCCGGTATCATGAGGGCACTTTCTTTTTCCCGATGGATCGCAGGAGAACACGTCGTGCATGTTGGTGAGCGTTTCAACAGCATTTCCCATCTCGTCGGCGCGGTGCTGTCGGTGGCGGGCCTCGTCGCGCTCGTGACGATGGGCGCGCTCGAAGGCGACCCGTACAAGGTGGTGAGCTTCAGCGTGTACGGCGCGATGCTGATCCTGCTCTACGCGATCTCGACGGCGTATCACAGCGTGCGCAACCCGCGCCTGAAGGCGATCCTGCAGAAATGCGACCATGCGGCGATCTACCTGCTGATCGCCGGCAGCTACACGCCGTTCACGCTCGTCACGCTGCGCGGCCCGTGGGGCTGGTCGTTGTTCGGCGTGAGTTGGGGGCTCGCCGTGTTCGGCATCGTGCAGGAGCTCACGCTCGGGCGCCGCACGCGCCTGCTGTCGATGATCCTGTACGTGCTGATGGGCTGGCTCGCGCTCGTCGCCGTGCGTCCGCTGATCCATGCGCTGCCGCCGATCGGCACCGCGTGGCTCGTGGCCGGCGGCGTGATCTACAGCGCGGGGATCTACTTCTTCATCAACGACGAACGCATCCGCCACGGGCACGGCATCTGGCATCTGTTCGTGCTGGCCGGCAGCCTGTGCCAGTTCGTCAGTGTCGCGATGTATGTCGCATGAGCAGCATCGCATCGGGCATTGAGCGTGTGATGCGCTGTGCGTGGCGAGTCGGCCGGAGAATGCGCTACCGGCGCGAGGCCTTCCGCAGCGCGCCGAAGCCCACCCACCCCCAGTACACGCGATGATGCGCGATCAACCCGTCGCGCAGATCCATCACCTCGACGAGATCCACCTGATCGCCGTCCGGCGTTGCGCGCGGGTATTCCCAGACGAGCTGGCGACCATTCGAGAAGAACAGTCCGGTCCGGTACCAGCGTCCGAGCGAGTTGTCCGGATTGCGCAGGCCGGCCGCGAAGAACGCACCGATCGCGGCCTTGCCTTGCAGCATGCCCGAGCCGTGTTCGGGCAGCGTGGCGACGACGAGCGGCGTTTCGAGCACTGCGTCGTCGGCATATAGCGACATCAGCGCGTCGAGGTCGCGGGCGACGACGGCGGCGTGCCAGTCTTCATGAATGCGCCGGGCGTCGGCGTCGATGTTTGCGCGTGTCATCGCGGGTTTCCGGAAGTCGATCACGGAAACCACTGTAGGGGTGGGTCGCCGCGAGACGTTTCACGTCGACCCGAAACATGGATGCCGGGCCGCGCGGTGCTCGCTCGGAGGGCTGCCCTTAGCCGGCCAGCGCGTCGAGATTCAGCGCATACGATTTGCCGATCCACACCGCGCAATCGCGGTGGTCGCGCAGTTCGTCGTGCGTATTCGGATGCAGGAAGATGTCGAGCGCGCCGTGGTTCAGCACGAGCCACGGCACGATGTCGTCGAATCGCGCGGCATCGAACGCGACCTGATACGACCACGCCGGATGCGGGCCGACGAGGCGTTCGTGAAAGCGGCCGAGTTCGATGACCGCGCCGAACCGCGCGTTGACAACCTGGCGAAACGCCCAGGCCGCGTCGCGGCTCGCCGCATCGAAATAGACGTGCGCGTGCCAGCTGTCGATGGCGGTACTGTCGAGGGCGACCATGGAGAGGCTCGATTAAAAAATGAAAATGCCTGAGATGCCGTGCGAAACGGCCGATACGTGATTATCGCGCGTCCTTGCCGTTTGCGTCGTGTCTCAATTCGGGAGCGCGATGCGGATGATTTGTCCTGCATCAGAAGAATCGGCTGATCCGACGAAATCGCTTCGATGGTATCCGCATGCGCGATATCACGCCGGAAGCCTTATGCCCGGGCGCGCCCGCCGGAATCGCACCGACAACACGTCATTTCGGAAATTGAAAGAGCGGGCGAGTACCCACCGTATCGCCGGTAAAAATCCGATCAGATCGTTGAATGAAATAAAGAAATTCCATTTCGACGGGATACGTGAACGACGCAGCTTGCACGCCGAATGCACGGCTGAAAATAACAATTGCGGATTCGGCTATTCAAGCGGGATGCGTCCCGACATACGATGATTTCAACGCATCGATGATGGATCGATGCGGGGACAACCATCTGGAGGCCATTATGCGATCCCTCGTTCCCGTTGCCGTTCTTTCCTGCGCACTCGCTGCGCTGCCGGCCGTCAGCTTCGCGCAGTCGATCGGCGCCGCCGACACTTCGCACGCCGCGCCGTTGACCTGGTCGGCGGCGCGCGCCGAAACCGATGTCCAGCTGATGCAGATGACGCGTGCCGGCTATCGCGCGACGACGGCCGGCAACCAGAACTATCCGCTCGCGATGCAGCGGGCGCTCGAACGTGTGTACAACCCGGTGCCTGACCGGTGGCGCGACGAAAAGGCCGCGATGGAAGCGCGGGCGGCCCGCGACGTGCAGAGCGGCCATCCGGTCAAGGCGTTCTTCGTGAAAACCGCGTACTACCTGAAGGGCGAGAACACGTTTTGACGCAGGAGACGAACATGGCATGCGCTGACCGACGGCTCGGCGTGTGGCGTGCGTCGGCGATACGCAGGCTGCCGCGGGCGGGCACGGCGCGACGGCACGCCGACGTGCGCGGCACGCGCCACCGAGCGGATGGCCTGCGTGACGCGGGCCGGTGCGAGCTCGCATGCGGCTGTGCGCGGTCTGGGTCGGTGCCGGACGGCACGTGCGCGAGCGAGGGCGAATCATGAAGGCTGCCCGAAAAGGGCGGCGCCATCCGCCGTTGACGCGCGAATGGCTGCTGCCGCTGCCGCCCGCGCATGCCCGCGACATCTCGCTGAAATGCCACATGGCGCTGGTCGCGCTGCGCGGCGAGCACGGTAGCGCAACGTTGCTGATGCGGCTGCGCACGAGCGTGTATCTGGTGTTCCTCGCGCTCGACGATGCGGTTTCTCCCGACGCGACCATCGACCTGTGCGTCGACGCGGAGCGCGTGCTGGACGCAAGCGTGGCGCGCGCCGCGCAAAGCGGTGCGTGGACGCTGCACGCCGCGGAATCCGCGGTGCTCGAACGCGTGCTCGCCGCGAACGACGCATGCATCGCGACGCTCACGCGGCATCGGCTGGCGGAGCTGTGGCGCCATGTCTGCACGTTCGCTTCCGCCGAACAGCCGGGAATGGTCGCGCAGGCCGCGGCGAAGATGCGGGCGCCGGCCGTTCTGCATTGAATCGCTGGCCGCGGGCCGTGTTTCATACCCGTCCGATTCCATCGCGTGGACGCGCGCCGTCTAATGACAGGACTGGAACCCGGCGAGGCCGGGCGACGAGGATTCATCCTCGCGTTTGCGGCGATCGTGCGTGTCGACGCGAACGCATTCGTTTCGGTCAGGAGGAGCGATGGCGCTATACAGGAGCGGCGGCTACTTCACGTGCGGAAGTGGCCGCGCATTCAGCGAGAACCTGCCGCCGGGCAGCAAGGTGACGGTGGCGGGCATTTATCGATGCACCGTGTGCGGCGACGAAATCGGTATTGCGAAATGGCAGATGCTGCCGTCCGAGGACGCGCATCGGCATGACCTCGATCCGCCGTCCGACCCGCTGCTCGATCCGGGGCCGACCGCGTGGCAACTGATCGCCGCGGCGGAATCGCGCAGCTAGGCAACCGACGTTCGCCGCTGCGCGCACGCGCGCAAGCGCAACGCGTCACGCGGGTCCGTCGAAACAAAAAGCGCCACGGAGCGAACTCCGTGGCGCTTCTTCGATGCGTGGCCGGCGCGAAGGCGCGAACCTTCGCGCGGCACGACGCGCTGCTTAAGCGGCCGTTGCCGACTTCGCCGGCTTCTGCAGCTTGCCCTTGCCGGCGCGCTGGATTTCCTCGAGCTTGATCTCGACGTGGCGCGAGAACACGTACTCGGCCGGACGCTGCTTCGCGATCGAGATGTCCGGTGCGAACGGGCCGTCGGTCTTGATGCCCTTGCGGCTCACGCGCAGCGCCTTCAGCGGGTTCGAGATCGTGTCCATCACGGCCGTGGCCTCGAAGCCGCAGTGGACCATGCAGTCCGCGCACTTCTCGTAGTTGCCGACGCCGTAGTTGTCCCACTCCGTCGTTTCCATTAGTTCCTTGAAGGTCTTCACGTAACCTTCGCCGACCAGGTAGCACGGCTTCTGCCAGCCGAACACCGTACGCGCCGGGTTGCCCCACGGCGTGCACTTGTAGGTCTGGTTGCCGGCCAGGAAGTCGAGGAACAGCGACGACTGGCTGAACGACCAGCGCTTGCCGCCTTCGCCGCGCTTCAGGATTTCGCGGAACAGGTTCTTCGTCTTGTCGCGGTTCAGGAAGTGCTGCTGATCCGGCGCGCGCTCGTATGCATAGCCCGGCGATACGGTGATGCCGTCGACGCCGATCGGACCCAGCGTGTCGAAGAACTTCGCGACGCGCTCGGGGATCGCATCGTTGAACAGCGTGCAGTTGATGTTCACGCGGAAGCCGCGGCGCTTCGCTTCCTTGATCGCCGCGACCGCCTTGTCGTACACGCCTTCCTGCGACACGGAATGGTCGTGCATGTCCTTGTCGCCGTCGAGGTGGACCGACCACACGAAATACGGGCTCGGCTGGTAGTCGTCCATCTTCTTTTCCATCAGGAGCGCGTTCGTGCACAGGTACACGAACTTCTTGCGCTTCATGATGCCCTTGACGATTTCCGGCATCTCCTTGTGGAGCAGCGGCTCGCCGCCTGCGATCGACACGACGGGGGCGCCGCATTCGTCGACCGCCTGCAGGCATTCCTCGACGGACAGGCGCTGGTTCAGGATCGGATCCGGATAATCGATCTTGCCGCAGCCGTTGCACGCGAGGTTGCAGCGGAACAGCGGCTCGAGCATCAGCGCGAGCGGATAGCGTTTGTTGCCGGACAGGTGCTGGCGCACGATGTAGGCGCCGACACGGACTTGCTGGAGCAGCGGAATAGACAAGGGATGTCCTCCTTAAACTTCGCGGGCGACAGCTTGCGTGAGCTTCGCCGGCAACTTGAATTCGACTTTTTCTTCACGGCCCGCCATCGTCGCGACATCGACGGGCCCCAGCGCGCGCAGCGCGCCGATTACATCCTCGACCATTTCTTCGGGCGCCGACGCGCCGGCGGTCAGGCCGACCGTCTGCACGCCCGCGAACCATTCGGCCTTCACTTCCGAGCCGTCGGCGACGAGATAGCTCGGCACACCGCTTTCGGTGCCGATCTCGCGCAGGCGGTTCGAGTTCGAGCTGTTCGTCGCACCGACGACGAGCAGCACGTCAACCTGTTCGCTCAGTTCGCGCACGGCGGCCTGGCGATTCTGCGTCGCATAGCAGATGTCGCGCGTGTCCGGGCCGACCAGGTCGGTGAACCGGCGCTGCAGTGCTTCGATAATGCCGCGCGTGTCGTCGACCGACAGCGTGGTCTGCGTGATGTACGCGACCGGCGTATCGACGGGCAGCGTCAGCGTATCGACTTCGGCTTCGCTCTGCACGAGGATCACCTCGGCCGGAATCTGGCCGATCGTGCCCTCGACTTCCGGGTGGCCCGCGTGACCGATCAGGATCAGCCGGCGGCCCGCCGCGACGTACTGGCGGCCCTGCACGTGCACTTTCGTGACGAGCGGGCAGGTCGCGTCGAGCACGTCGAGCCCGCGCGTTTGCGCGTCGCGCTCGACCGTCTGGGCGACACCGTGCGCGCTGAAGATCGCGACAGCGCCGTGCGGCACCTCGTCGAGTTCCTCAACGAATCGTGCCCCTTTATTACGCAGATTTTCGACGACATGCCGGTTGTGCACGATCTCATGACGCACATAGACCGGCGCACCGTGCTGTTGCAGCGCGCGATCGACGATCTCGATCGCACGGACAACCCCCGCACAGAAGCCGCGGGGCTGGGCAAGGATGACTCGCATAAGTGAGCGAACTCCGACGACAGACGCCGGGGTTCGAGGCGCTTGGCACGCGCTTGCTCGCCCCGGCTTGATGTTATGAAGGCAGGAACGAACCGGCCGGCCAGGCCCCGGAACCCCGAATTAATCGCGCATTTTAACCCTATCGGGCCGTCCTTGCTTCGGTGCCGTGTCGGCACCGTTGCAATTGCGGGAGAGCCGCGTCGGCGCTGGCGCGCGCGGAACCCGGTAAACTGCGCGGTTTCGCGGGCGGCCGTTCCGGCTGCCCGCCATCGCGCTCATTTCAAGGCCATTCGATGACCGTCGATTCTCACGCATATTGCCCGTCCGCCCGTACGGCGTCGGATGTTTTGTTCCAGACCCTTATTAATACCGAACCAGCCGGCGTGCGGCAGGAGGCAGGCCGATGATGCTCGCGATCGCTTTCCTGGTGTCCGGCCTGTCGCTGGTGATCTGGATCGTGCTGCTCGTCGCGCGCGGCGGCTTCTGGCGCGCGCAGCCCGCGCGGCCGCTGCCGCCCGACGCGCGCGGCGCGGCAGCCGACGCCGGCTGGCCGGCGGTCGTGGCGGTCGTGCCGGCGCGCAACGAAGCCGACGTGATCGCCCGTGCGGCGACTTCGCTGCTCGAGCAGGACTATCCGGGCGACTTCCATCTGATCATCGTCGACGACCACAGCGACGACGGCACCGCCGACGCGGCCCGCGCGGCCGCGCTCGCGATCAACCGCGCCGACCGGCTGACGGTGCTGAGCGCGAAGCCGCTGCCGGCCGGCTGGTCGGGCAAGGTGTGGGCGCAGTCGCAGGGGATCGCGGCCGTCCGGACGCTCGGCCTGCCGGCCGACTACCTGCTGCTGACGGATGCCGACATCGGCCATCCGCCCGACGCCGTCGCGCAGCTCGTCACGCGCGCCCAGGCCGAGCAGCGCGATCTCGTGTCGCTGATGGTGCGGCTGCGCTGCGACTCGTTCTGGGAAAAGGCGCTGATCCCGGCGTTCGTGTTCTTCTTCGCGAAGCTGTACCCGTTCTCGTGGATCAACAACCCGCGCAACCGGACGGCCGGCGCCGCCGGCGGCTGCATGCTCGTGAAGCGCACGGCGCTCGAGGAAGCGGGCGGCATCGAATCGATTCGCGGCGCGCTGATCGACGACTGCAGCCTCGCCGCGCAGATCAAGCATCGCGGCGGCGGCCACCATCCGATCCGGCTCGATCTCGCCGATCGCAGCGTGTCGTTGCGCCCGTACGACAGCTGGCGCGATATCTGGAACATGATCGCGCGCACCGCGTTCACGCAGCTGCACTATTCGCCGCTGCTGCTGGCCGGCACGCTGCTCGGGATGACGATCATCTATCTGGTGCCGCCCGTCGTCGCGCTCGCGTACGGCGCGCGCGCATGGCCGGCGTGGCTCGCGTGGGCGTCGATGTGCGCCGCGTATGCGCCGATGCTGCGCTACTACCGGCGCTCGCCGCTGTGGGCGCCGGCGCTGCCGCTCGTCGCACTGTTCTATGTGGGCGCGACCTTCGCGTCCGCATGGCGTTACTGGCGCGGCAAGGGCGGCCAGTGGAAGGCGCGCGTGCAGGCGCCGGTGGAGCGTTGACCCGCGCCGGCGGATGCCGGCCGTCCCGCTAAACCGGAACGCCCAGAAGCACACAGCCCGAATCGGCTCAAGCCGATCCGGGCTGTGTGCTTTTGGGCCGCTTTTCGGCCGATGCGCGCTTACCGCTGCGTCAGCATCATGTACATCTGGATCACGACGTCCGGCGAGAACGTGAACGGCACCCAGCCGTAGCCGGTATGGCGGGCGACCAGCAGGCGGTCGCCGTTCGCCTGCTTCTGCACGGCCATCATCGGGTTCTTCGTCGTCACGAAGCGCCAGCCGGCCGGAATGCCGGGCGGCGGCTCCGGCTGCATCGACGCGCGTGCGTGCGCGAGTTCCTCGATCAGCTGACCCAGTTGCTCCGGATGCAGCGTGATCGACTGGCCGTTGATGGTCAGCGTGAGTTCGTTCTGGGACGGGCGCGCGACGTGCAGCGTCGCCTTGTCGGCCGGCGCGGCAGCGGTGCCGGTTTCAACCGCGGTTTCGGCTTGTGCCGTCGGGACCAATGCGGTCTCGGTATTGGCCGGGGCCTCGGCGGTTTCGACCACATCGATCGTTTCGACCGTTTCCGCCGCCGCCAGCGCGGTCGCGTTCACCGACGCTTCCGCCGCCACGGACGGCTCGACGACATCGACCGTCGCGGCCGTCGCGGCAACCGCGCTCGTCGCGGCTTCCTTGACGACGGCCTCGACCAGCGCTTCGGCGTCGGCGATGGCCTTCGCGTGGTGCTGCGCGGCCGCTTCGGCCTGGGCGATCGCTTCGGTGTGGCGCTGCGTGACGGCTTCGGCTTCGGCCGTTGCCTCCGCGTGGCGCTTCGCGGCCGCTTCGGCCTGGGCGATCGCTTCGGCGTGACGCCGCGTGATGGCTTCGGCCTCGGCGGTTGCGTCGGCATGACGCTGGGCGGCGGCCTGCGTGTCGGCGAGCGCTTGCGTATGACGCTGGGCGAGTGCCTCGGCCTCGGCGATCGCGGCCATGTGGCGCTGCGCGGCCGCTTCGGCTTCGGCGGTCGCTTCCGCGTGGCGTTGCGCGGCCGCTTCGGCTTCGGCGGTCGCCGCGGCATGACGTTGCGCGGCCGCTTCGGCTTCGGTCGCCGCGGCGTGATGACGCTGCGCGGCCGCCTCGGCTTCGGCGATCGCCGCCGCATGGCGTTGCGACGCGGCTTCGGCATCCGCGTGACGTTGCGCGAGCGCTTCGGTCAGCGCGGTGGCTTCCGCATGGCGCTGCGACGCGGCTTCGGCTTGCGTGGCGGCATCCGTATGACGTTGGGCGGCCGCTTCGGCGGCGGCGGTGGCATCGGCATGGCGCCGCTGCGCGGCTTCGGCATCGGCGGCAGCGGCCGTGTGGCGCTGCGCGGCCGCCTGCGCTTCGGCTTCCGCCGCCGCGTGACGCTCGGCCGCGGCGCGGGCTTCCGCTGCCGCGGCGCGCGCGAAGGCTTCCGCGCTGCGTGCCGCCTGCTGGGCGGCGTGGTGATCGTGGAGGAGCTGATCGACGCCCGTGGCGAGCGAAGCGATCTGATCGTTCAGGTTCATGCGTGTCTTCTCTGCGTAAGACCCGCGATTTTAACCGCTGCGCCGATGCCGGTCCGTGCGCGACGTGTAACAAAGTGCGCAAAGCGGCGCGACGTGCGCCGCTTTGTGTTACTTCAGGTAGCCCGCCGAGCCGAACCAGTCGAGCGCATCGCGCAGCCCTTCGCGATACGGGCGCGCACGGTAGCCGAGTTCGCGCTCGGCCTTCGCGGACGTGAAATACATCTTGTTCTTCGACATCCGCAACCCGTCGACGGTGACGAACGGCTCCTTCTTCGTGAACTTCGCGACCGCTTCGGCGCCGACCGCGAGCGGGTACAGCGGCCAGCGCGGCAGCGCGATCGTCGGCGCCTTGCGGCCCGTCATCTGCGCGATGTCCGCGAGCATCTGCTGCAGCGGCAGGTTCTCGCCGCCGAGGATGTAGCGCTCGCCGATCCGGCCGCGCTCGAGCGCGAGGAAGTGGCCGTGCGCGACGTCGTCGACGTGCACGAGGTTCAGCCCCGTGTCGACGAACGCCGGAATCTTGCCGAGCGCGGCCTCGACGATGATGCGGCCGGTCGGCGTCGGCTTCACGTCGCGCGGGCCGATCGGCGTCGACGGGTTGACGATCACGGCGGGCAGCCCTTCGTCGGCGATCATCCGTTCGACCGCGCGCTCCGCGAGCACCTTACTGCGCTTGTAGACGCCGATCGCCTGCTCGGCCGTGAGCGGCCGGTTCTCGTCGGACGGGTCGCCGGCGCTCGTCACCTTCAGCGTCGCGACGCTGCTCGTGTAGACGATTCGCTCGACGCCTTCCGCGCGGGCCGCGCGCATCGTCGCGACCGCGCCTTCGAGGTTCGCGCGCTCGATTTCGTCGGGGTCGGGCGCCCACAGCCGGTAGTCGGCCGCGACGTGCAGCAGGTAGCGCACGCCGCGCAGCGCGGCGCGCATCGACGCCTCGTCGCGCATGTCGCCGGTGACGATCTCGGCGTCGAGATCCGCGACGTTCGTGCGCGGGCTGGTCGGGCGCACGAGCACGCGCACCGCATAGCCTTTCTGCTGCGCAATGCGCGCGACGGCCGAGCCGACGAAACCGGACGCGCCGGTGACGAGAACGAGATCGCGGGAGGTATCAGTCATGCGTTTCCTTCAGGGCCGCGCGCACGGCGCGGCGGTTGGGCATCGGCGAGATTGTACGTGGTCGGCGGGCGCGGCGACGCCCGGCCGGCGCGTGTGCGAAGCGGCCGACGCGACTACAATGCCGGGCTTGAATGCAACGGGAGGGCGACGCGATGAGCCGCAATGAACTGGACGAACGGATCGAGACCTACTACGTGCGGGTGCGCGGCGTCGTGCAGGGCGTCGGCTTTCGTCACGCGACGGTGCGCGAAGCGCATGCGCTGAAGCTGCGCGGCTGGGTCGCGAATCTCGAGGACGGCACCGTCGAGGCGATGATCCAGGGCCCCGGCGCGCAGATCGACCGGATGCTCGCGTGGCTGCGTCACGGGCCGCCCGCCGCGCGCGTGACCGAGGTGACGTTCGAGGAACGCCGGACCGAGAAGCGCTTCGAACGCTTCCAGCAGCAGTAAGCGACGCACAACGACATGACGGGGTATCCGGAAGCCGGGCGCGGCCTCATGCTGTCGGTGATGGCGTCGACGCTGTTCGCGCTGATGTCGGCTTACGCGAAACTGCTCGCCCCGCTCACGGGGCTCGACATCTTCGCGTGGCGTATCGTGTGGACCGCCCCGGGCGCGCTCGCGCTGATCGCGCTGCGTGGCCGCTGGCCGGCGCTCGTCGAGCTGGCGCGGCGCAGTGCGCGCGACTGGCGCCTGCTGGTCGCGCTGCCGGTGAGCGCGGCGTTGCTCGGCGTGCAGCTGTGGCTGTTCCTGTGGGCGCCGCTGCACGGCCGCATGCTCGAAGTGTCGCTCGGCTATTTCCTGCTGCCGCTGACGATGGTGCTCGTCGGCCGCTTCTACTATCACGAACGGCTCGACCCGCTGCAATGGGCGGCGGTCGCATGCGCGGCGCTCGGCGTCGCGCACGAGGTATGGGCGACCCGCGCGTTCGCGTGGCCGACGCTCGTCGTCGCGCTCGGCTATCCGCCGTATTTCGTGCTGCGCCGGCGGATCAACGCGGATTCGCTGGCCGCCTTCGCGATCGAGATCGTGCTGCTGTGCCCGGTCGCGTTCGCGATGGTCGCGACGAGCGCGACGCGGGTCGGCGGCCAGCCGCTGCTGTGGGCCGCGCTGCTGCCGGGGCTCGGCCTGCTCAGCACGCTCGCGCTCGCGAGCTACCTGAAGGCGAGCCGGATGCTGCCGATGGCGCTGTTCGGGATTCTCGGCTACGTCGAGCCGGTGCTGCTCGTCGTGGTGTCGCTGCTGCTGCTCGGCGAGACGCTCAGCGTCGCGCAGCTCGCGACGTACGCGCCGATCTGGGTCGCCGTCGCGCTCACCGCATGGCACAGCGCGATGCTGATGCGCCGCTTGCCCGCGCGCGGATAACCGTATCGTCGCGATGCGCCGGCCGGGCGCAACGGGCCGCGCAGCGCGCATCATCCGGCCGTCGAACCTTGCTCGCTCCGCTGCCGAGTCCCGCCGAATCCGTCGATACTGACCATCCACTGACATCGCGCTGACGCGAATCTGGCGACGCTGCCTGCTTCGCTGCGCCACGCTCGCGCTTGTAATCGAAGAGAAGATTCGGTTGCATTTTGTTACTTAGGGTCGCCCCTGATCGGCCATTAGACTGATCCGATCGACTTCCCTTCGTATGCAGCTTTTCGATGAACGGTCACCGCCGTGCCGAGCCGGACGGGTTGGCGCGATACGGGCATACGCGTCTCGCCGCCGATCGCGCTCGCCGTCTCTCTCCCGATCCCTTCCCCGGTGCACGTCGCACCGCCGCCGTGCGGGTGCGCGCATGTCGTTGAACCCGCCGCATTCCGCCTCGGTGCAGCCGTCGCGCGGCGGCCGCCTGATCGAAATCGATTTCTTCCGCGGGCTCGTGCTGTTGATGATCGTCGTCGATCACATTGGCGCGAGCGTGCTGTCGCGCGTGACGCTGCATGCGTTCGCGCTGTGCGATGCGGCCGAGGTGTTCGTGTTCCTCGGCGGCTTCGCGACCGCGAGCGCGTACGGCGCGATCGCCGAGCGGCACGGCGCGCGCGCCGCGCAGCAGCGGTTCGTGCGGCGCGCGACGCAGATCTACCGCGCGTTTCTCGCGACGTCGACGCTGATGCTCGTCGTGTCGGCGGTGCTCGACCACTTCGGTATCGATGCGCCGAACCTCGCGCTCGACGACGTCAGCGTGATGCTCGCGTCGCCGCTCACGGGGGCGGCCGAGCTGCTGACGTTCCAGCGCCAGCCGTATCTCGCGTCGGTGCTGCCGATGTACGTGCTGTTCGCGCTCGCGTCGCCGGTGCTGGTGCCGTTCGCGCGGCGCCATCCGTGGCCGCTCGTCGCGCTCAGCATTGCGTCGTGGCTCGCGGCGGGCTGGCTCGGCCCCGAACTGCTCGACACCGACGGCTTCCGCTGGAGCTTCAACCCGTTCGCGTGGCAACTGATGTTCGTCGCCGGCGTGCTCGCGCGCTGCCAGCCGTTCTACCGGCGCGTCGCGCTCGGCCGCTGGGGCGCGGCGGCGACCGGGCTCGCGTGCGCGATCGTGCTCGGTTGCGCGAGCTACAAGCTGTTCTCGGGGCTGCCGGTGCCCGAAGGCGTGCTCAAGCGCGATCTCGCGCTGCCGCGTGTCGTGAGTTTCGCGGCCATCGCGTGGCTGATGGCCGATTGCGTGCGCTTCGGCTGGATCGCGCGGATCGCGCAGGGCGTGCGGCCCGTCGTGGCGGTCGGCCAGCGCGGGCTGATCTGCTTCGTCGCGGGTGCGGCGATCTCGCTCGTGATCGATTCGCTGCTGCATCCGGTCGCGGGCAGCGCCGATCTGCGGCATGTCGGCGTGGGCCTCGTGGCCGACGCGTGCGCGGTCGGGCTGATGATGGCGGTGGCCGGTTCGGGAACGTGGATCGCGCGATGGCGCGGCGCGGCGGCGTAGGCGGGCGCGTGCGGCGCGGCAGGCGCCGCGCGGCGTCAGTGAGGTGAGCCGATACGGGAGCGGGGTGTGGCGGTGCCGTCGTCGGATTCGGCGTCGTCGCGTTCGTCCTGCGCCGGATCGTCGCGCTCCGCGAGCACCGCGTCGGCTTCGGCCGCGGCCCGCGCGGCGCGCATCGCGGTGCAGCGCTGCGCGTGCCGAATGTCCGACAGAATTCTCAAAAGCCGCGTCGTCTTGCTTTTCATCGGGTTCTCCCGCCAGTGCGCATCTCGCGAAGCGGATGCGTTGTCTGCAACCAGTGTAGGACGCGTTCGCGTTTCCGGCGGGAGAATGTGGCGTGCACGCCGCACGCCGAGGGATAGTACTTACTGCGCGGCGACGGCGGCGGCCTGCGCCTGCAGCGCTTCTTCGCGGCGCTCGTCCGTGCAGCGCTGATGCTGGCGCGACAGGCGGTTCATCAGCGGCAGCAGCAGCAGCGCGAGCAGCATGCCGATCGCGGCGAGCCAGCCGAGCTTCTCGAACAGCGACAGGTAGAGCGGCAGCGATTCGGTGGCCGGCAGTTCGTGCGACGGCATCTGCGCGAAGTTCGCGACGACGCTGCCCAGATACTGCGACACGCCCGTCGCGACGAAATACGCGCCCATCATGAAGCCGCTCATGCGCGCCGGCACGTAGCGGGCGATCATCGCGAGGCCGAGGCCGCTCACCAGCAGCTCGCCGAGCGAGTACAGCCCGTAGCCCCACACCATGAACCACGACGACACGCGGCCGTCGACCGCGTAGCGGCCGCTGACCGTGAATACCAGGTAGCCCGCGGCGACCGCGCCGAAGCCGAGCGCGTACTTCGCGGCGACCGGCAGGTCGCGGCCGCTCTTCGCGACGAGGTTGTAGACCCACACCAGCACCGGGCTCAGCAGCATGATCCAGATCGGGTTCAGCGCCTGGAACTGCGCGGCGCTCCACGTGAACAGCGTCGTGCCGAACAGCATGAAGCGCGGGTCGACGTTGCGCAGCGCGAACAGCGTCAGCGACGTCGACATCTGCACGTAGAAGATGAAGAACAGGATCACCTGGCCGATCAGCACGAGCGCCGCGATCAGGCCCGCGCGCTCCGAGCGCTCCGACTTCGCGATCATGTACGCGAAGATCGCGAGGATCGCGAACGCGGCCGTCCACACGCTCGCGACCGCGAGCTGCTTGTGCTGCAGCACGTACAGCGTGATCAGCGCGAGCGCGACGCCGCCGGCGGCGACCGCGCCGAGGCGCTTCCAGCGGATCGGCGCGTCGTCCGGCTGCGAGCCGACGTGCGCGAGCGTGCGGTGCATCAGCATGAAGTTCAGGATCGCGAGCAGCATGCCGCCGCAGCAGACCGCGAACGCGGCGTGCCAGCCCCAGTGATCCTTGATCCACGGCGTCGCGAGCATCGATACCGTCGAGCCGATGTTGACCGCCATGTAGTAGATCGTGAACGCGCTGTCGATGCGCGCGTCGTCGCCTTCGTAGATACGGCGCACGAGGTTCGCCGCGTTGGCCTTGAACAGGCCGTTGCCGACCACGATCACGCCGAGCGACGCGTACATGTACGTCAGGTGATCGTTCGGCACCGCGAGCATCAGGTAGCCGGCGCACAGCACGGCCGCGCCGATGATCATCGTGCGGCGGGCGCCGAGCACCTTGTCGCCGATCCAGCCGCCGATCGACGGCGCGGCGTAGACGAGCGCGGTGAATGCTCCCCAGGTCAGGTTCGCGTGGCTGTCGGTGAAGCCGAGCCGGTCGACCATGAAGAGGACCAGGAGCGCGGCCATGCCGTAGTAGCCGAAGCGCTCCCACATTTCGATGAGGAAGACCGTCGTAAACGATCGGGTCTGTGAAACAGGTGCGTGCATCATCAATCTCGTTTGAAACGGACGGCGCGGATCGCGCGTCGCCTTGAGGTCGAACTGGCGCCGGAGCATTGTGGCCGGGTAGGCTTGCGTCGGCGATGGAGCAGTCGAGCGGTTAGCTCGGGCCGGGGTCGGATTCCACCCGAGAAGGCGGAGCGCGGCCCCGACCGGCGCGCGAATGGTAACGTTTGCCGGTCCGGTGCGTCGGGTCCGCGCCACTTAGGGAAACTCCCGATATGGCAGCAGCTTTCAGGAACATTTGTCTCATCATCTACTTGTAAGCTTGACGCCGGTTCTCCGCAAATTCCCGGAGAGCCGCTTGCAGCTTGCCTGTGAAGCCTTCGAGTCTGGCAAGATAGCGCGTCGTTTCGCTCGCTTCGGGCCCTGTTTAGTGCACCGGGCTCAACGCCGAAGGCGTGTACGAACCCGAAGATTAAGCTATCTCCAATTAACTTAGTTACTTTCCATCAAACATTTTTTGACGACCACTTTTCGGCCTGCTATGGTTCCCCCCACTGAAAACTCGCGATCGGCAGACGCTGTCGCACTGGGCAGCAAGATTCGCGCGTTGCGCCAACGTCTGAAGCGCACGCTCGACGACACCGCTACCGCCGCGGGGATTTCGAAACCGTTTCTGTCTCAAGTCGAGCGCGGGCTCGCGTCGCCGTCACTGACGTCGCTGGCCGGTATCGCCCACGCGCTCGGCGTGACGGTGCAGTACTTCGTGGATACGCCGAGCGAGGAACGCTCGGTTTGCCGAGGCGATCAGCTGCGTTTCTTCGGGTTTGCCGATTCGGCGAATCTGTTCGCGCGACTGACGAACGTGTCCGAAGGGCGCCAGCTGGAGGCGATCCTCGTGAGGATGCCGCCGGGGCAGAAGCGGTCCGAGGTGACGACACATGCAGGAGAGGAGTTCCTGTACGTGATTGAAGGGGAAGTGTCGCTGACGCTGGAAGGCAAGACGTTCGTCCTGCAGGCCGGCGACAGTTCGCACTATCAGTCGACGGTCCCGCACAGCTGGGTCAACACCGCGAAGATCGAGTCGGTGGTGGTCTGGGTCGGTACGCCGCGACTGTTCTAACGCACGGGTATTCCTTCGTTTCTTCGACGGAATGCCTGTCGAAAGAAATGTAAGGAATACTAACATGCAATACGAGAATCACGGGCCTCCTCAATCGCTGCCCCCGTCAGCGTCTCACGCGTAAGCCGCGGCATCCGCCGCGCGACGCCCACCGAACCACCTTCTCAAGACTGCCACGATGAAATCCTTGCATGCCATGTCGGCCGTGCTGGCCGCGCTCGCCCTGACGCCCGTCGCCCACGCCGTAACCGTTCCGTCGAACGTCGCGCTCGCTCCGCAACAGGACCTGACGCGACAGGTGCCGGCCGAAGTCGAGTCGCTCGACCCGGCGCACATCGAATCGTGGACCGGCAACACGATCGGCCTCGACCTGTTCGAAGGGCTCGCGCGCATCGATGCGGCCGGCCAGGTCGTGCCGGGCGTCGCGCTGTCGTGGGAACGCAAGACGCCGCAGACGT
The DNA here is from genome assembly GCF_002223255.1 of Burkholderia sp. AU17457. Classification (NCBI taxonomy): domain Bacteria; kingdom Pseudomonadati; phylum Pseudomonadota; class Betaproteobacteria; order Burkholderiales; family Burkholderiaceae; genus Burkholderia; species Burkholderia sp. AU17457. Next base: position 245,187 of record NZ_NKFB01000006.1, on the reverse strand, counting down.
GGATCTTCAAGCTTCGCCACGACGCGAAGTGGAGCAACGGCCAGCCGGTGACGGCCGCCGATTTCGTCTATTCGTGGCAGCGCCTCGTCGATCCGAAGACGGGCTCGAAATACACGATCCTCGTCGAGTTCATCAAGAACTCGAAGGACATCATCGCCGGCAAGGCCGCACCGACGACGCTCGGCGTGCGCGCCGTCGATCCGTACACGCTCGAGGTGACGACCGACGTGCCGGTCGCGTTCTTCCCCGAACTGACCGCGATGGCGCCGCTCGCGCCGGTGAACAAGGACGTGGTCGCGAAGTTCGGCGACGCATGGACGCGCCCGGGCAACCTCGTCAGCAACGGCGCGTACCAGCTCGTCGACTGGCAGCCGAACAACCGCATCGTGGCGACCAAGGACGCGAAGTACTGGAACGCGTCGAAGGTCGTGATCAACAAGGTCACGTACCTGCCGATCGAAAGCGACGAAACCGCGATGCGCATGTACCAGGCCGGGCAGATCGACTACAGCTACTCGATTCCGTCGGGCATCTTCCAGCAGGTCAGCAAGCAGTTCGGCGCCGAGCTGCGCCCCGGCCTGCAGCTCGCGACCTATTACTACTACCTGAACAACAGCGACGCGGCGCTGAAGGACAAGCGCGTGCGCCAGGCGCTGTCGATGGTGATCGATCGCGACGTGCTGACGTCGAAGCTCACGCAGGCCGGCGAGAAGCCGATGTACGGGCTGATGCCGAACGGCACGAAGGGCGTGCAGCCGTTCACGCCGGAATGGGCGTCGTGGCCGATGGCCAAGCGCATCGCGACCGCGAAGGACTTGCTGAAGCAGGCCGGCTATTCGGACGCGAAGCCGCTGTCGTTCACGCTCACGTACAACACCAACGACCTGCACAAGAAGGTCGCGCTGTTCACCGCCTCGGAATGGCGCACGAAGCTCGGCATCACCACGAAGCTCGAGAACGTCGAGTTCAAGGTGCTGATGAAGCAGCGGCATGACGGCAAGGTGCAGATCGCGCGCGACGGCTGGTTCGCCGACTACAACGACGCGATGACCTTCTTCGACCTGATCCGCTGCGGCAGCTCGCAGAACACCGTCGGCTACTGCAACAAGCAGGTCGACGCGCTCGTCGAGGAAGGCAACCAGAAGCTCGACGACAACGCGCGCACCGCGCTGCTCACGCAGGCGCACGACCTGGCGATGAAGGACACGCCGATGGTGCCGCTGTTCCAGTACTCGGCCGACCGTCTCGTGAAGTCCTACGTGGGCGGCTATTCGCTGAAGAACGTGATCGACATGCGTGCTTCGCAGGACATGTACCTGATCAAGCACTGACGGAGCGATCATGCTGGCCTACGCATTGAGGCGCACGTTGTGGGCGGTGCCGACGATCCTCGCGGTCATCACCGTCTGCTACCTGCTGCTGCATTTCACGCCCGGCGGCCCGTTCGATACGGAGAAGCAGCTGTCCGCCGCGACGCTCGCGAACCTGAACGCGAAGTACCACCTCGACGAGCCGCTGTGGAAGCAGTACCTGCTGTATCTCGGCTCGCTGCTGCACGGCGATCTCGGCCCGTCGTTCCGCTACGTCGACTGGTCGGTGAACGATCTCGTGAAGAAGGCGCTGCCCGTGAGCCTCGGCGTGGGCGGTGTGTCGATCCCGATCTCGATCGTGCTCGGCGTGCTGCTCGGCACCGTCGCGGCCGTGCGCCGCGACAGCGTGATCGACCGCTTCGTGATGCTGATCGGCAACTTCGGCAACGTCGTGCCGCCGTTCGTGCTCGGCCCCGTCATGGTGTGGATCTTCGCGATCCTGCTGAAGACGTCGGCCGGCAACGGCTGGCTGCCGGCCGGCGGCTGGGGCGACGGCGGCTGGCAGTACCGGCTGCTGCCGATCGCGCTGCTGACCCTCATCAACGTGTCGCTGCTCGCGCGCGTGATGCGCGGCTCGATGATCGAGACGCTGTCGAGCAACTACATCCGCACCGCGCGTGCGAAGGGCCTGCCCGGCTCGACGATCGTGCTGCGCCATGCGCTCAAGCCCGCGCTGATGCCGGTCGTGTCGCTGTTCGGCACGGTCTGCATCACGTCGATCACGGCGGCCGTCGTCACCGAATCGGTGTTCGCGCTGCCGGGCGTCGGGCAGCTCGTCGTGAACGGCGCGATCAACCGCGACTACACGCTGGTGCTCGGCCTCGTCGTGATGACGACCGTCTTCGCGGTGCTGTTCAACCTGCTGGTCGACCTCGCGTACGCGTGGCTCGATCCGCGCATCCGTTATTGAGCGAGGCACAGCGATGACTCCGACCACTCCCGTCGTTGGCCTGCCCGTGCAGACCGATTCGCCGCCGCATTCGCGCTCGCCACTCGAACTGGCGTTCGCGCGCTTCCTTCACAACCGCGCGGCGCTGCTGAGCCTCGCGCTGCTCGTGCTGATCACGCTCGCCTGTTTCGTCGGCCCGTGGCTGCTCGCAGCCGACCCCGCCGCGAGCGATTGGGCCTCGATCAGCCTGCCGCCGACCTGGGCGAACCAGCACTGGTTCGGCACCGACGAGCTCGGCCGCGACCTGCTCGTGCGCACGCTGATCGGCGGCCGCGTATCGATCGAGGTCGGCCTGCTCGGCACGCTCGTGTCGGGCCTGTTCGGCGTCGCGTGGGGCGCGACCGCGGGCTTCGCGGGCGGCCGCGTCGATTCCGTGATGATGCGCGTCGTCGACATGATGTACGCGATCCCGTACCTGCTGATCGCGATCCTGATGATGACCCTGTTCGGCCGCTCGTTCATGCTGGTCGTGCTGACCATCAGCGCGTTCTCGTGGATCGACATGGCGCGCGTCGTGCGCGGCCAGACGCTGTCGCTGCGCAATCGCGAGTTCGTCGACGCGGCGCGCGCGATCGGCGTGTCGCCGGCGTCGATCGTGCTGCGCCACGTCGTGCCGAACCTGCTCGGCGTGGTCGTCGTGTACGCGACGGTCTCGGTGCCGAACATCGTGCTGACCGAATCGGTGCTGTCGTTCCTCGGCCTGGGCGTCCAGGAGCCGATGACGAGCTGGGGCGTGCTGATCCAGGACGGCGCGCAGAAACTGGAATCGATGCCGTGGCTGCTGCTGGCCCCGGCCGTCATGCTGTGCGTGACGCTCTACTGCGTGAACTTCGTCGGCGACGGCCTGCGTGACGCGCTCGACCCGAAGGATCGCTGAAGATGGCCGCTCTACTGGAAGTTGAAAACCTCGGCGTGCGCTTCACGCGCAAGGATGCACCGCCGATCGACGCCGTCAACGGCGTGTCGTTCTCGCTCGAAGCCGGCAAGACGCTCGGCATCGTCGGCGAATCGGGCTCGGGCAAGAGCCAGACCGTGATGGCGCTGCTGGGCCTGCTGGCCGGCAACGGCACGACGACCGGCGCCGCGCGCTACCGCGGCGACAACCTGCTCGACATGGATACGCGCGCGCTGAACGCGGTGCGCGGCGATCGCATCGCGATGATCTTCCAGGATCCGATGACGTCGCTCAATCCGTTCCTGACGATCGAGCGGCAGATGACCGAGACGCTGCAGCTGCATCGCAAGCTGTCGCGCAAGGAAGCGATCAAGCGCGCGATCGAGGCGCTCGAATCGGTGCGCATTCCCGATGCGGCGCGCCGCATCCGCATGTATCCGCACGAGTTCTCGGGCGGCATGCGTCAGCGCGTGATGATCGCGATGGCGCTCTTGTCCGAGCCGGAAATCCTGATCGCCGACGAGCCGACCACCGCGCTCGACGTGACCGTGCAGGCGCAGATCATCGACCTGCTGCGCGAGCTGAACCGCGAGCGCGGCACCGCGATCGTGCTGATCACGCACGACATGGGCGTGGTTGCCGGCCTCGCCGACGACGTGATGGTCATGTACGCGGGCCGCACCGTCGAATACGCGCCGGCCGAATCGATCTTCGCGGCGCCGTCGCATCCGTACACGATCGGGCTGCTCAACGCGTTGCCGCGCCTGACCGACGCGGACGACGCGCCGCTCGTCGCGATTCCCGGCAACCCGCCGATGCCCGGCACCGCGCCGGCCGGCTGCGCGTTCGCGAAGCGCTGCACGTATGCGGAAGAACGCTGCGGCGCCGAGCGCCCGGCGCTCGAAACCTATGGCGCCGCGGGCGCGGTGCGCGCGTGCCACCGGCCCCTGGCCGATTTGACGGGAGGTCTGCGATGAGCGTCGATGAACGCCGCCAAGCCGGCGCGACGGACGACACGCTGCTGTCCGTCGAGAATCTGAAAGTGCATTTCCGCGTGCCGCTCGGCGGCTATCCGTGGTCGCCGAAGGGCGTGCTGCGCGCGGTCGACGGCGTGTCGTTCGACGTCAAGCGCGGCGAGACGGTCGGGCTCGTCGGCGAATCGGGCTGCGGGAAATCGACGCTCGCACGCGCATTGATCGGCCTCGTGCCGATGACGGCCGGCACCGTGAAATGGCGCGGCCAGGCCGTGGCGCCCGATCACCTGCGCGGCACCGCGATGCGGCGAGAAGTGCAGATGATCTTCCAGGATCCGCTCGCCTCGCTCGATCCGCGCATGACGATCGAGCAGGTCGTCGCGGAGCCGCTCGTCACGCACCAGCCAGGCCTCGGCCGTACCGAAGTGCGCCGCCGCGTGATCTCGATGCTCGAACGCGTCGGCCTGAACGCGCATCACCTGCTGCGTTATCCGCATGAGTTTTCCGGCGGGCAGTGCCAGCGCGTCGGCATTGCGCGCGCGCTGATCAGCGAGCCGAAACTCGTGATCTGCGACGAACCCGTCTCGGCGCTCGACGTGTCGATCCAGGCGCAGATCGTGAACCTGCTGCGCGATCTGCAGCGCGAACTGTCGTTGTCCTATCTGTTCGTCGCGCATGACCTGGCGGTGGTGAAGGCCATCAGCCAGCGCGTGCTCGTGATGTATCTCGGCCGCGTGATGGAGTTCGGCACGCGGCATGACGTGTACGGCGTGCCCCAGCACCCGTACACGAAGGCGCTGCTCGATGCGGCGCCGACGCCGGAGCCGGCGCGCGAGCGTGCTCGCCGTCCGATGCTGCTGGCGGGCGAGATGCCCTCGCCGCTCAACCCGCCGTCCGGCTGCGCGTTCCGCACGCGCTGCCCGGTCGCGATCGACGCATGCGCGCAGGACGTGCCGCTGCCGGAAGTACGGCAGGGGTCGGCGGCGCGCGTCGCGTGCATCCGCGCGGGCGCGGTGTGATGTGAAGTAACGCAGAAAACATAACCAAGGCAGGTCAACAGGGGTAGGTGCGGCGCGAACGATCTTCGCGCCGCAGGTACAGGCGCGTCCTTAGCCGGGCTCGCCGGGGGGCTGGAAGCGGATCGCAACCGGCGTGGACGATATCAACACAAGACGAGAATGACGATGAAAAAGCAGAAAAAGATCGGGACGGCATCGAAGATGCTGCTTGCCTGGGGACTGCCGGCGCTTGCCGGCGTCTCGCTGACGGGCGTCGCGCACGCCGACGACGCGGCGCCCGCGCCGCTGACGGTCGCGCAGGCCGCGCCGGCCGCCGGGTCGGGCACTTCGGTTGCGCAGGCAACGACCCCGAACGCCGTGATCAACGCAGAGGCGACCCAGGCCGTCACGCCGCCCGACGAGCCGTCGGCGCAGTCGAAATCGAACGGCTTCATCGCCGACAGCCATCTCGACTTCCTGTTCCGCAACTATGCGGACGTGCTCGACAGCAAGGGCGGGCCGCATCGTCATGCGTGGGTCCAGGGCGCGATGGCGAACTTCGAGTCGGGCTACACGACCGGCCTGATCGGGATCGGCTTCGACGCGTCGTTGTATGCGGCGCTGAAGCTCGACGGCGGCCAGGGCGCCGGCAGCATGGTGCACATCGCGAAGGGCGGCGGCGGCGGCAACCAGCTCGCATGGGCCTACCCGGGCATCTACGACATCAAGGCGCGCATCTCGAACACGGTGGTCAAGTATGGTCTGCAGGCCGTCGACAACCCGTTCATGGAGCAGCACGACAACCGCGCGTTGCCGCCGACGTTCCTCGGCGCGACGCTCGTCAGCAATGAATTCAAGAACGTGATGCTCGAGGCCGGCAGCTTCACGAAGACCGACGCGCGCGGCCATACGACGCTCACCAACCTGACGACGCAGTACGGCGGCACGCGCATCAATCGCCTGTCGTACGTCGGCGGCACGTGGGACTACTCGCCGAACGGCGAGGTCGCGCTGTACGCGAACCAGGCCGACGACGTGTGGCACCAGTACTACGCGTCGGTGAAGCACAGCATCGGCAGCCCGCAGACGATCAAGTGGACCGGCTTCGGCAACGTCTACTCGACGCACGACACGGGCGATGCGCTGCAGGGCAAGATCAACAACAACGCGTACAGCCTGTCGCTCGCCGCGCAGCACGGCCCGCATGAACTGCTGCTCGGCTTCCAGCACGTGCTCGGCGACCAGTTCTTCGACTACCTGAACGAAACGAACGGCATCTTCCTGACCAACTCGATGGACGTCGACTACAACGCGCCGCACGAAAAATCGCTGCAGCTGCGTTACACGTTCTACGGCAAGGAAGCGGGCCTGCCGGGCTTCAAGGCGATGGTGTGGGGCGTGACGGGCTGGGGGGCGGACGGCAGCTCGGGCGCGGCCAACGACCCGAGCAAGTCGAGCATCTACTGGAGCAACGGCGCGCCGGTGCAGGGCCGTCACCACGAGTTCGGCTTCATCCCGTCGTACACGTTCCAGAGCGGCAAGCTGAAGAACACGAAGGTCACGTTCATCGCGATGTGGCACAACGGCTCGGCACATTACTCGGACGCGACGAACACCGAGTACCGTCTGGTCGTGAACCTGCCGCTGCACGCGTTCTGATGGAACGGGGACGCACGTCCCCTGTGTCGTATGGGCCGGCCTATGATCGGTGCGATCAGGCCGGCTTGTGCCAGCCCGCCACGGAATCGTTCGCGGCGGGCATCTCTTCGACGAGCGACGTGAGCTGGCGGCCCGTATCGCGCCATGCATCGAGGCCGCCGCGCAGCGCGAGCGCATCGGTGAAGCCTGCATCGAGCAGGCGCTTCGCCATCAGCGCGGCCGTCACTTCGTTCGGGCACGAGCAATACACGACGAATTTCTGCGTGAGCGGATAGCGCGCGACGATGTCGCCGATCTGGCGCTCGTCGGCGAACTGCGCACCGGGAATCGTGAACGGGTCGAGCTTGCGATGCTCGGGCGAGCGGACGTCGAGCACCACCGGGGCGGCGGTGTCGCGCAGCAGCATGTCGAGCTCGTCGACGCCGATCCGCGCGTTCGCGAGTTGACGGATCAGCGCACGGCGGCGCATCCACCGCACGGCCGCATAGATCGCGAGCAGCGCGACGATGACCAGCAGCACCGCGCGGCCGAGGCGGCTCGCGCCGGCGAACAGCCAGTCGATCTGCCGGTAGAACACGAGGCCGGCGCCCAGCCCGACGATCGTCCACAGCGCGGCGCCGAGCGCATCGTAGCCGGCGAACGTGCGATAGCGCGTGCCGAGCGCACCGGCCATCGGCACCGACACCAGCGACAAGCCCGGAATGAAGCGCGCGACCGCGAGCACGCGCACGCCGTAGCGGCCGAAGAAGCGTTCGGTCTTTTTCACGCAGGTATCGCGCGACAGCGACAGCCGGCAGATCGTCTTCAGCGTCGTGCCGCCGTAACGCCGCCCGGCGACGTACCAGACCGTGTCACCGATCAGCGCGCCGAGCACGGACATCGCCACGACCGTCACGAGCTGCGAGCCGATCATCGCCGGATGCATCGCGGACATCGCGCCGAACAGCACGAGCGTCGGCATCGCCGGCACCGGCAGGCCGATGGCCGCCGCGAGGACGTTGGCGAACACGAGAAGCGGCCCGTACTGGGCGACGAGGTCACGGAGCATGACGGCAGGCCGAAAAGGAAACGCGTGGGCGGGAAACGCAGATGGACCGATTATCGGCCTTTTTCAACGCAGCGGCGGGAATGATGCAAAGCGCCTGACGGCGGCAGGGGGATGTGGGTGAGCCGACGCATTGCACGCGGCTCACCGTTCGGAATCAGGATGGCGTACGGGCGAGCGATGCGGCGCCGTGGTTTTCGCCGGGCAGCTCGGCGCCGTGCGAGCGGATCGCCGCGATCAGTTCGGCCGGCGTGATCTCGTAGCGGACCTCGCGGTGGATGCCCGGCTTGCGTTCGTCGACCTCGATCAGCAGCACGCTCTTGCCGTCGGCCGTTGCTTCGAGCCGGAGCGAGCGCAGTTCGCGGCCGTCGGCCGCGTCGTGTTCGGTGAGCAGGGTCATTGCCCCGGATGAGCCGGTAGTGCGCATCGAACCTATCCTCGTGTCGTGGATGCCGTAGCGGCAAAAGATGTCTTTGTTGAATACAGCTTGACGCAGTTTAACGCGAACGGGCCGCGACACGGAGCATTTTCGTGGGGATGAAAAGAGGGCGATACCACCGATCCTTCTGATGTTTGAGCCGCGCCGGGCGGGCGTCTGCGCCGCATCGGGGGCCGGCCGGAACCGGTACCCGAACGGCGTTCGCGGCCACGCCGGCGCGGGCGGCGACACGCGCTGCGCCGCGCGTCGCCGCGGCGGCGTCAGAAGCGGTCGGCGAACCCCATCGCCGGGTCGCTGACCGAGTGGCGGCCGGTTTCCACGCGGCCGGCCACGCGGCGCGAGAAGCTCGCGTCGCTGTCGGCGGTGACGATGAAGTCGTACCAATGGCCGGTCGAGTCGAGCTTCCAGTGCAGTTCGGACTGGTCGCCGGCGTGTACCGTGACGGTCCACATGGTGCCGGCGCCGTTGCTGTTTTCGTTGCCGTGGCCATGACCGTGGTCGGTGTTTGCGCCGCGCCCGGACAGCGGCCCGTAAACCTCGTTCGACTTCACCGTGAAGCGTACCGTGCCGCCGCCGTCGTTGCGCAGCCGCAGGTGGAGGTTGCCGCTTGCGCCCGCATAGCCGACGCGCACTTCCGGCTGCGGCGCGCGAGCGCCGGCCACGCGGCTCAGGTCGCCGGTGAAGCGGCGGTGAAAGCCGTTCGGGCCGAGCACCCACAGGTCATATTTACCGCCATTGTCGGCGCGTGCGGCCCAGTCGCCGTGCAGCTTCTTGCCCGGCTCGACGACGTAGCGCCGCGGCAGCCGGTCGAGGTGCAGCTTGTCATAGACGTGAAACACGGCGGCGGCGCGGCCGGTGTTCGCGAACTTGAGCGTGACCGTGCCGGCGCCGGCATCGGTGCGTGCGCTCGCATGCAGCTCGTACGGCAGCGCGCGCGACGGGCGCACGCCGGTGGCCTGCGCGGGCAGCGCGGGCGAGGCGGGCGGCACGATCTTCGGCGCGGCTTGCTGCGCGGCGCTCAGCGCGTCGACCTGGCTTTTCGTCGTGCGGCCCGCGAGCGTCGGCAGCGGCTCGTTGTTCGGCGTGCGGAAGTTGAACGCGCTCGTCAGGTCGCCGCACACAGCGCGGCGGTACGCGCTGATCTGCGGCTCCGCGACGCCGAAGCGCGTCTCGAGGAAGCGCAGCGTCGACGTATGGTCGAACACCTGCGAATTGACCCAGCCGCCGCGGCTCCACGGCGACACGATCCACATCGGCACGCGCGGGCCCGGGCCGTACGGACGGCCGTCGGCCGCCGGCTGGCTCGCCGTGGCCGGCGCGAAGTCGTGGTACTCGACCGCGACGTCGGCGGCCGACAGTGTATGGCCGCCCGCGAGCGTGCCGTCGGCGTTGCGCGACGGCACGGCCGGCGACGGCATGTGGTCGAAGAAGCCGTCGTTCTCGTCGTAGTTGACCAGCAGCACGGTCTTGCTCCAGACCTCCGGGTTCGCCGTCAGCGCGTCGAGCACGGCCTGCACGTACCAGCCGCCCTGCGCGGGGCTCGACGGCCCCGGGTGTTCGCTATACGCGGACGGCGGGATGATCCACGACACTTCCGGCAGCTTGCCGTTGCGGACGTCGTCGCGAAACGTTTCGAGAAAGCCGTACGGCATCGTGTTGCCGAAGCCCTTCGCGAGCGGGCTCAGCGGATCGTCGATCGCCGGGTCGTAGAACGCGCCGGCCGCCGTCACCGGCTGCGTGATGTCGGTCGACGCGACGTACGCGGGCCGGCGCGCGGCCGGCATCTGCTCGATCGCCGCGCGCCAGTGGCGGAAGCTCATCATCTCGTTGCAGCCGAAGTTGTCGATCAGGCTCTGGTAGACCTTCCAGTTCACGCCGGCCTGTTGCAGCCGGTCGGCATAGGTCGTCCAGGTCCAGCCCTGGCTCGACGGGCCGATGTCGTTGCCGCCGTTGAACTGGTTGTTCAGCGCGGCGATCTTCACGCGGCTGCCGTCGGCCGGGCTGACGCCGTTCGGGCCGTTGGTGCCGCTCCAGTAGAACAGGCGGTTCGCGATCGTCCCCGTGTGCATCCCGCAGTGGTAGTGGTCGCACAGCGTGAACGCATCGGCGAGCGCGCGCTGGAACGGCACTTCGGCCGCGTCGTAATAGCCCATCGACAGCGGCGTCTTCGCGTCGGGCCAGCGGTTCATCCGGCCGTGATCCCACGCGGCCTGCGAATCGGCCCACGTGTGCGGCGTGCCGCCCGCGCGCTGCGCGTTGCCCTGGCGCGCATCGAGGTGATACGGCGTCACGGTCGCGGCGGGCGTCCCCTTCGTGTACGCCTGATAGAACACGTCGCGGCCGTTCGGCGACGGCACCGCGAAGCGGTCGCCATAGCCGCGCACGCCCTTGAACGTGCCGAAGTAGCTGTCGAACGCCCGGTTCTCCATCATCAGCAGCACGACGTGCTTGACGTCCTGGATGGTTCCCGTTTCGTGGAAAGCGGGAATGGCAAGCGCGCGGCGGATGCTCGGCGGAAACGCGGACAGCGCGGCGGCGGCGAGGCCGGAACCGGCGGTCTGCTGAAGGAATTTGCGGCGTGACGTCATGGCGTTCGGATCCTGTGAGGGTGGGAGCGTTCGTGAGTGCGTCTGGTGGTGCCCGGGCGTCGCCCCGCCCCGGGGCGATCGCCGATGTGTGCGCGTTCGGTGCGTCGGCCGCGCGTCGCGGCGGTGCGGGCATCGCGTCCGACGCCCGACGCGCGACGTCGCGTGGACGCTGTGGCCTCGTCGTCGCGATCCCGTGCGCCGCGCGCTCGTGATGCGCGGGGCAGATGTCGGCACGCACCGGCCAAGCGCATGCCAGGCTCGGGCGGCGCCCAGTCTAGGGAGGCGACATGACGCCGACGTGATGAAGAAATGACATTGCATGTCGCGCACGTGACGTTGTGCATGCAACGATTCGTTCAAGCGCGATGCGGGGCTGAGGAAGGTAAGAAATTACCGATCGCGGCCGGTGCGACCGGTCAGAATTTTCCGAGTTTCGCGAAGATGGCGCGGCCGCGTTTCGTTGCGGATGCAACGTGACGTGCGACGGCGGGACCCCGTGTTTCAAATGCGTGAAATCGGCTAAGCTCGTTGCGTTGCTGCGCGCTTGTGCAGCCTGCGCTTTCGGCGCGACTTTTCGGAACCGGCCCACCCATGACCGATATCAGAATCCGGCACAGCGAGACGCACGACGTCGACGCGATCCGGCAGATCGCCGCGCATCCCGCGGTGTACATGAATACGTTGCAGCAGCCGTTTCCGTCGCTCGAAAAATGGCAGAAGCGGCTCGACAACATACGCGAGCACGGCGTGAGCCTCGTCGCCGAAATCGACGGTACGGTGGTCGGCCATCTTGGCCTGCATCCCGAGCCGAATCCGCGCCGGCGTCACGCGGCGGCGCTCGGCATGATGGTCGATGCGGCCCGTCACGGACGCGGCATCGGCGGCCGGCTGCTCGCGGCCGCGATCGATCTCGCGGAGCACTGGCTGAACGTTACGCGTCTCGAGCTGACCGTGTTCACCGACAATCGCGCGGCGATCTCGCTCTACGAGAAACACGGTTTTCCGCATCGAAGGCGAATCGCCGGATTACGCGTTGCGCGACGGCGTGCATGCGTCCGTGTATCACATGGCGCGGATCAAGGCGCCGCAATGAAGGGCTTGCCGTCGCGGATGTGACGGCACACGCGGCCGAACGTCATATCCAATCGAGAATTCGTTCGTTTTCCTTCGGCTGTACCCGTCGTATCGTCGAACGATTTGCCGGCAGCTGCGGCCGGCTTCGCTTTTCCGTATCGATGCATGCGCGGCGCTGCACGTCGGCCGGCCTCATCGTCATCGTTTCACGGCCTTCGTTGCGTGTGCGGCATCTCCCTGAAACCGTCTTTTTCAACGGAACCCGCTTCGATGAAAACCGTTCTCCGCAATCTCACCGCCGCCTGCCTGTTCGCTGCCGCCAGCGCGGCGCTTGCCGCGGCCACGCCCGCGGGCGCCCCGGCGGCGAGCGCATCGCCCGACGGTGCGCATCTGCCGCCCGGCATCGCGTGGCAACACGGCGACGTCGATGCCGCGTTCGCGCTCGCGAAGCGCGAGGGCAAGCCGCTGCTGCTGTACTGGGGCGCGGTATGGTGCCCGTCGTGCAATCAGGTGAAGTCGACGATCTTCAGCCAGCAGGCATTCAAGACGCGTTCGTCGTTCTTCGTGCCCGTGTATCTCGACGGCGATACCGAAAGCGCACAGAAGCTCGGCGAGCGCTTCAAGGTGCACGGCTATCCGACGATGATCCTGTTCCGTCCCGACGGCACCGAAGTGACGCGGCTGCCCGGCGAAGCCGATCTCGACCGCTACATGCAGGCGCTGTCGCTCGGGATGACGGCCGCGCATCCGGTGCGGCAGACGCTCGCGACCGCGCTGAAGGACGGCGCGGCGCTGACGCCGGACGAATGGCGCCTGCTGGCCGACTATTCATGGGATACCGACGGCGCGCTCCCGGTGCCGGCCGATCGCGTCGCCGAGACGCTGCAGTCGCTCGCGCAACGCGCGCGGGCGGCCGGTGCGAAAGCCGAATCGGCGCGCTTCGCGCTGAAGTCGGCGGTGGTTGCCGCGTCGAACGACCCGACGCAAGCCGGCGCGCTCGACAAGGCCGCGCTTGCCGATTCGCTGCGCACGGTGCTGCACGATGCCGCGCTGTCGCGGGCCGATTCGGACGTGCTGGTTGCGGCGCCCGCGCGCGTGGTCGCGTATCTCGGCCGCGACGACGCGCAGCGCACGAAGTTGCGCGGCGCGTACGACACGGCGCTGGCGCGCCTGTCGACCGATACCACGCTGTCGTCGATCGACCGGCTGATGGCGCTGCACGGACGGGTGCTGCTCTCGCGTGGCGACGCGCGCAACGGCGCACCGCTCGCGGCGACGGCGCTGGCCGACACCGCGCGCAAGCAGATCGCCGCGTCGGTGCAGGGCGCGGCGAACGCGTACGAGCGGCAGGCGCTCGTCAGCGAAGGCGCGGACACGCTGACCGACGCTGGGCTGTACGACGAATCGGATGCATTGCTGAAGGCCGAGCTGCCGCGTTCGTCCACGCCGTATTACTTCATGTCGGGACTGGCCGCGAACGCGAAGGCGCGCGGCGACAAGGCGGCCGCGCTCGACTGGTATCGCAAGGCGTACGATGCGGCGAGCGGGCCGGCGACGAAGCTGCGCTGGGGCGCGACTTACTTCGCGAATGCGGTCGAGCTGGCGCCGGACGATTCGGCGCGCATCGAAGGGATTGCGGCCAGTGTGCTCGCGCAGGCCGACAAGACCCGGGACGCGTTCTACGGCGCGAACCTGCGCGCGCTGACCAAGGTCGTCACGCAGCTTAACCGCTGGCGCGGTAGCGGCGCGCACGATGCGTCGGTCAGGACGGTCGTCAAGCAGTTCGACGGCGTATGCGGGAAGCTGCCTGCCGGCGATCCGCAGGCGGCGGCGTGCGCGAAGCTGATCCAGCCCGTGAAGGCGTAACGACGCGCCGGGGCATCGTCGAGCGCGCCGGGGATTCGTTACCGGCCCGATTCCGACGACGCGCCGCGATCGCTGCCGTATCCGGCGGCGTCGTGCTGACGCGCGATCTTTGCTTCGGCGGATACGATGCTCGCCGGATAGAACCAGTCGCTCGACTGGAAGCCGGCCTGCTTGAGCGCCTTGACTTCGGCGTGGACCTGCGCGCGCGTGAGCGGCTGGTTCGACTGGGCCTGTGCGGCGAACGGGGCCGAGACGGCCAGGGCGATGGCAACGGCTTGGATCAGGCGTTTCATGATCGGGACCTCCACGATTCCGGTGAATCGCGACGCTTCGTTCGTCGAAGCGCCGCGCGACATTGAAACCAGTGTAGGCCGCGGCGGACGCGCGAAAAATGCGATCGCGCCCAACGCAGTGTTTTGCTGCGGGTAACAATGGGCGCGTAAGGGGCGAGGCTGTGCAATGGCCCGGGCAGCCGCCACGCGCGTGCAAGCGCTGCGGCATGGTTTGGCCTGATCCGACGGGCAGGAAATGAAATCGGACCGGATGCGCATTCCGGAATCCATTCCGGTGCGCATGCGGTCCGATCTTGAAAGACGGGAGGGCGGCGTACGAAGCGCCGCCCTGATGCGAACGCTTACACGAGCCCCGTCGCGTAGTACACGGCGATCACGAAGAACACCGCGAGCGTCTTGATGATGGTGACCGCGAAAATGTCGCGATACGACTCACGGTGCGTGAGGCCCGTGACCGCGAGCAGCGTGATGACCGCGCCGTTGTGCGGCAGCGTATCCATGCCGCCGCTCGCCATCGCGACGACCCGGTGCAGCACGTCCATCGGGATGTTGGCCGCCTGCGCGCCCTTGATGAACAGGTCCGACATCGCGGCGAGCGCGATGCTCATGCCGCCCGACGCCGAGCCCGTGATGCCGGCAAGCGAGCTGACCGACACTGCCGCGTTGACGAGCGGGTTCGGGATGCTCTTCAGCGCATCGCTGACGACGAGGAAGCCCGGCAGCGCGGCGATCACGCCGCCGAAGCCGTATTCCGACGCGGTGTTCATCGCGGCGAGCAGCGCGCCGGCGACGGCGGCCTTGGAACCGGCCGCGAAGCGGCCGCTGACGCGCTTGAACGCGGTCAGCACGACCAGCACGATACCGAGCAGCAGCGCGGCCTCGACCGACCAGATCGCGACGACCGTCTTGATCGACGTGGTGACCGGCGCGTGCACGCCCGGCAGCACTTCGGGCGCGACCGTGTACGACGCGGCGCCGTACCACTGCGGGATCAGCTTCGTGAACGCGAAGTTCGACACGCCGACGAGGATCAGCGGCAGGATCGCCAGCGCGGGATGCGGCAGCGCCTTCGCCTCGACGCGCTCCGGCTCGTTGACGAGCGACGTGCCGTAGCCTTCGCCCTTCGCCATCGCCGAACGGCGGCGCCATTCGAGATACGTGAGGCCGACGACGATGATGAACAGCGAGCCGATCGTGCCGAGCGCGGGCGCGGCCCAGGCAGTCGTCTTGAAGAACGTGGTCGGGATGATGTTCTGGATCTGCGGCGTGCCGGGCAGCGAATCCATCGTGAACGAGAACGCGCCGAGCGCGATCGCGCCGGGCATCAGCCGTTTCGGGATGTTGCTCTGGCGATAGAGTTCGGCCGCGAACGGATAGACCGCGAACACCACGACGAACAGCGAGACGCCGCCATAGGTGAGCAGCGCGCACACCGCCACGATCACCGCATTCGCGCGCGAGCGGCCGATGTAGCGGATCGCCGCATGGACGATCGACTCGGAGAACCCGGACAGTTCGATCACCTTGCCGAACACGGCGCCGAGCATGAAGACCGGGAAATACAGTTTGACGAAGCCGACCATCTTCTCCATGAAGATGCCGGAGAAGACCGGTGCGACGGCGGCGGGTTCGGTCAGGAGCACCGCGCCGAGCGCGGCGATCGGTGCGAACAGGATCACGCTGTAGCCGCGATACGCGGCGAACATCAGGAACGCCAGCGCGGCGAGGACGATCACGAAAGACAAGGGAGTCTCCTAAAAGCTTGGAATGGCTTTGGTTGTTGTTCGATCGCGCGATGCGCCGCGGACCAACTCAGGTTCGTGCAGGTTTCGTGCCATCGGCCGGATTGCGCCGCCGGACATGGGGCCGCCGGTGGCCGGCGGGCCCGCGCCGGTCCAAGTCTGACGATTCTACATAAAACGTCTCCGTCCGGAGACGTTTCGGCCGTCCGGCCAACCCTCGAAATCGTGCAGGGCTTTCCCGGACAACGCGTTGCGGTGTGTCTCCAGAGTGAGATAATCCGTCCCGTTCCGGAGACATCCGGCCGACGATAGACGGAGACGACGACACGATGATGAACGACTGGGCTCGCCTGCCCGTCAACTACGGCGACGTGCTGCGGCGCGCGGCCGAGTCGCTGTTCCGGACCTTCGAGGATTCGAGTGCGGGTACGGTGGTCGTCGATCGCGACGCGCGCGTCGTGTGGATGAACGACCGTTACGCGGCGCGCTTCGGATTCGCCGATCCGCAGCAGGCCGTCGGCCTCGACTGCGAGGCCGTGATCCCGAACAGCCTGATGCGCGAGGTCGTATCGACCGGCCAGCCGATCCTGCTCGACATCATGGAGACGGGCCGCGAGCCGCTCGTCGTCACGCGCCTGCCGTTGAAGAACGAGGCCGGCGAGACGGTCGGCGCGATCGGCTTCGCGCTGTTCGACCAGTTGAAGACGCTCACGCCGATTTTTTCCCGCTATGCGCAGCTTCAGCAGCAACTGATCGCGACGCAGCGCTCGCTCGCGCAGGCGCGCCGCGCGAAATACACGTTCGCGAGCTTCGTCGGCACGAGTGCCGCGAGCCTGGAGACCAAGCGCCAGGCGCGCCGCGCGGCGCAGGTCGATTCGCCGGTGCTGCTGCTCGGCGAGACGGGCACCGGCAAGGAACTGCTCGCCCATGCGATTCACGCGGCGTCGGCACGCGCGCTCCAGCCGCTCGTGACCGTCAACGTCGCCGCGATTCCCGACACGCTGCTCGAAACCGAATTCTTCGGCGCGGCGCCCGGCGCGTACACCGGCGCCGATCGCAAGGGCCGCGTCGGCAAGTTCGAGCTGGCCGATCGCGGCACGCTGTTTCTCGACGAGATCGGCGACATGCCGCTGCCGTTGCAGGGCAAGCTGCTGCGCGTGCTGCAGGACAAGGAGTTCGAGCCGGTCGGCTCGAACCGGATCGTGCGCGCGGACGTGCGCATCATCGCCGCCACGTCGGCCGACCTGCCGGCGCTCGTGGCGGCCGGGCGTTTCCGCGCGGATCTCTATTACCGGCTGAACGTGCTGACGATCCATGCGCCGCCGCTGCGCGAACGCGCATCCGACATTGCGGCGCTCGTCTACGCGACGCTCGAGGAACTGGCCGCGCAGCACGGGCGCGCCGCGCACTGCGAGCTGACCGACGATGCGCTGCGGATGCTGTGCGCATATCCGTGGCCCGGCAACGTGCGCGAGTTGCGCAATACGCTCGAACGCGCGCTGATGCTGTCCGATCGTTCGGTGATCGATGCGCGCGCGCTCGCACCGTTTCTCGGGCCGGTGCGCATCTCGCCGGACGGCGCGGCGCCGGCGCAGCGGGTTGCCGCGGTGCCGGCCGAGCAGTGTGCGGACGATGCGTCGACGGCATCCGGCGCGCCGGCCGCTTCGTATGCCGATGCACTGGCGGCGTGGGAGCGTCAGTTCCTGACCGATGCGCTGGCGGCCTGTGACGGCAAGGTCATTGAAGCGGCCGCGCGCATCGGCATCGGCCGCGCGACGCTGTACAAGAAACTGGCCGCGCTCGGTATCGGCCGGTAGGCCGTTCGGCGACGCCGATGCGGCCCGATGTAACGCATCGAACAGGAGGTCACGATGAAGCGGATCGGCTTCGCAGGGTGGTTGACCATGTTGCTGGCGAGCGCGGCGCTCGCGCAGTCGGGCGATGCCGACGCGCCCGACGCGCGGCGCAACTGGTACAACGATCCGTTCGTCGCGCTGTCGCAGGACGTCGCCGAGTGCCCGTTGCCGCTCGGCCCGTGGATGACGCGCGCCGAGATGACGGACGATGCGCACTACCGCGCCGAACGCGGCACGACCTGCTGGCTCGCCCATCGCTGCACGAAGCCGAACTCGTATATGTACGACGCGTCGATCGCCGATGCGGCGAAGGCGCACTTCGCCGGCTCCGATCGCCTGCGCGGCACCAGCCTGTGGATTACCGTGCAGCGACGTTTCATCTACGTCGAAGGATGCGCGCATACGACGCTCGATCGCCACGCGTTGCAACGCGAATTCGAGGCGCTTCCGGACGTCGAGCACGTTTTCGTTCGCATCACCGACGATCCGCGCAAGCGCTTGCCGTACAAGGCGCGCGGGCAACCCGGCCGCGCGCCGGACTGACCGCCGAAGGGCAGCCCATGGCATACTCGCGACATTCAAAAAGAGGTTGACGGGAAGAATAATGAAACACATGCTTGCGTCGGTCTGTCGGTGGCCTCGGGTGGCCGTGATGTTGGCTCTGGTTGCAGGGGTCGGCGGGTGCGGCGGCGGTGCTCCGCTGTTCACGTCGGACGGGCGCCCGACCACTCAGGTGCAATGCACCGGCAGCGACTGGAGCAATTGCACGGACAATGCCCGGGCCATGTGCAACGGGGATTTCGACGTAATCCAGCAATCGATGGATGACGCCGTGCGAAATCTTCTCTTCGCATGCAAGAAGAAAAGCGGTTATTGATCCCGAAATGACCGGCTGAGGAGACCACGATCGGGCGAAGCGCTTTTCTGTTTGCTTTGAGTCACTTGTTTTTCACGAATAACACTCACGGAGTCCCATCCATATGGCGACCTACAGGCAACTGAGCGCGCAGCTCGAACGGCTTCAGCAAAAGATCGACAAGGAGCGTGAAAAGGCGATTGCCGACGCGATTGCGCATATCCGCGCGAAAATCGACGAATACGACATTACGCCGGAAGAACTCGGTTTTCGCCCGGCAGGATCGGCCGGCACCACTGCCGCCACGAAACCCAAGCGCACCTTGCCGCCGAAGTACCTGAACCCGAAGACGGGCGAAACGTGGAGTGGCCGCGGGCGGGCGCCGGCATGGCTCGGCAAGAATCGCGCACGTTTCCTGATCAAGGACTGACTCCCGGAAATCCTCACCTTTCGTGTGCCGACTGACGGTGCGAATGGCCATGCGGCTTTCGCACCGTTTTGTTTTGGCGTAATCGTCACGCGATTTTCCCCCACGAATTGAAGTGCAATGCCGCGCAATTAACGGCTCCCGTTTTGCGAATTCGCCGCGATCCGGCTGCATGTTGCCGGTAATTCTCGTAAACAACCGCGTAATGGTGCAATGCATGCGCATTGGCACCTGCGGTTTTCGCGGTGCATGCATGACGCGGATTTTCATCACCTTTCGCATGCTGATGCGGTGCGTCGTGCGATTCCCGAAGATACTCACCATGGCTCCCGTAAATCCTCACCTTGGAGAAAGCGGCTGCAGCGTCGTGCCGCGTTGCGTGCATCGTGCACGCGGTGCTGCGATGCCGGCCCGCGTGTGTTGCAGGTCCATGGTGCGGGCGTTGATGCCCGTCGAATAGTCGGCCGTTCGGCATATAGGCAGTCGCAAGCGCTTCGCCTATGCTTGGGGTTCGCGTCGATCGGCGTACGGCCTGCCCGGCCGCATGCCGATCGTGTCGTCTTTCGTCACCGCAGGGAGCCGATGTGACCGTTCGCCATCTCGATGCGTTGTTCCAGCCCAGGTCCGTTGCGGTCGTCGGCGCGTCGTCGCGCGCCGGCAGTATCGGCGCGATGGTGTGGTCGCGTGTGCTCGACGGTGCGTTCCAGGGGCCCGTGTGGCCGGTCAATCCGAAATATCGCGAGCTGGACGGGCATGCGGTCGTCTCCGATGTCGACCGGCTGCCCACGCCGCCGTCGGTTGCCGTGATCTGCACGCCGCCCGCGACCTGGGCCGGCATCGTGCGCAAGCTCGGCGAGCTTGGCACGCGCGTCGCGGTGATCGTCGGCGAGGCGCGCACCGATGCCGATCGCGCCGCGGTCGATCGCACGCTGAAGGCGGCGAAGCCGTTCGTGCTCCGTATCGTCGGGCCCGGCAGCCTCGGCGTGTTGTCGCCGGCGCGGCATGCGCATTTCGGCGCGCCTGCCTATACGGCACGATCGGGCGGCGTCGCGTGGGTGTCGCAATCGAATGCGCTGACGAACGCGGTGCTCGGCTGGGCCGATGCGCGCGGCCTCGGCTTTTCGCACGTCGTCGCGCTCGGTAGTGAATCCGATGTCGATGCGGGCGACGTCCTCGACTATCTGGCAAGCGATCCCGGCACGCGCGCGATCCTGCTCGAACTCGATACCGTGCGCGCGGCGCGCAAGTTCATGTCGGCGGCGCGGGCGGCCGCACGCAACAAGCCGGTGCTCGCGTTGCGCACCGGCCGTGCCGATCCCGGCGACGCGCTGTACACGGCGGCGTTCCAGCGCGCGGGCATGGTGCGCGTCGATGCGCTCGACGATCTGCTCGACGAAATCGAGACGCTCGGCGTCGGCCGCGTCACCGCGCGGGGCGCGGCGACGCTCGTGACGAGCGATGCGGGCGTGGCGAAACTGGCGGTCGATGCGGTGGCCGACGTGCGCGACGTGCTGACCGACTGGTCGCCCGCGGCAACATCGGCCGTCGCGGCCGCGCTGCCGCACCTCGCGGCGCCCGGCAATCCGCTCACGCTGGGCGACGATGCACGTCCCGAGCACTTTGCCGCGGCGATCAAGGCGCTTGCCCCGTTTCCGCAGACGGGCACGCTGTTCGTCGTTCATTCCACTTCGCACAGCGCGCCGGCCGATTCGGTCGCGCGCACGCTGATCGATTCGCGGCAGTACGCGCATCGCGGCATCCTCGCGTGTTTCTTCGGCGCGGTCGACGCGGCGACGCGCGATGCGTTGCACGCGAACGGCATTCCGGTACACACGACGCCGCAGCGGCTCGCACGCGCGTATGCGCGTCTCGTCGACTACAACCTCGGGCGCCAGTTGCTGATGCAGACGCCGGAAGGCACGCCGCTGCAGCCGGCCGAGTGCGTGGCGTCCGCCCAGGCCGATGCGCGCCGCCTAGTCGAAGCCTGTCAGCATGAACTGGCCGGCGAGGCCGCGCTGCACTGGCTGTCCCGTTTCGGTCTGCAGGGCGAGCAGCCCAACGAGCCAGCCGGCAAGAAGGTCGTCGATATCACGGTCGACATGTACGACGATTCGAACTTCGGTCCGGTGTTTCGCTATGCCGTGCCACCGGCGGATGGCGTATCGGCGCCGTTCGTCGTCTACGGCCTGCCGCCACTGAACACGGTTCTCGCCCGCGCGGTGATGGAGCGCTCGCCGTATGCGCGCAGCACGCGCGTCGAGCCGACGCTCGACGCGCTGACGGCCCTGTCGCAGGTCGTCTGCGATGTACGCGAAGTCGTGGCGATGTCGGTCACGCTGCGCGTGCTGTCCGACCGCGCATGGGTGATCGCGCCGCGCGTCACGCTGGCCTCGGGGCGCAGCCGGCTCGCGATCATGCCGTATCCGCGGCACCTCGAGCAGACGCTCGAGTGGCATGGCGAGACGGTGACGATCCGTCCGATCCGTCCGGAGGACGAGGCCGCACACAACGAGCTGCTCGGTGCGATGACGCCGGAAGATCTGCGGATGCGTTTCTTCGGCGCGGTGCGCAGCTTCGATCATTCGCAGGTGGCGCGCATGACGCAGATCGACTACGACCGCGAAATGGCGTTCATCGTGTCGTTCACCGATGTGTCCGGGCGCGACCACACGCTCGCGGTGGTGCGTGCGGTCGCCGATCCCGACAACGAGACGGCGGAGTTCGCGATCGCGGTACGCCCCGATCAAAAGGGCAAGGGGCTCGGCCGGCTGATGATGACCCGCATCATCGACTACGCACGCTCGCGCGGCACCGCGTGGATGGTCGGCGAGGCGCTGCGCGAGAATTCGGCGATGATCTCGCTCGCGAAATCGTGCGGGTTTGCGGTGTCGACGACGGAGGAGCCCGGCGTCGTGGGTTTCAGGATGAAGTTGCAGCCGTAGGCGTCGATCCGTGGTTCGACGCTGACGGCGGCGCATGCCATCGATACTGCAACGTGTCGCCATGCCGCCATTTCAATCGGGAATGCAAATAATCCCAGGTCGGTCTCCGCAGTGAAACGTCTGCCAACGTGTCGGATCTGTCGATCGCGGTGATATCGCGACGCGCGCACGGTGTCCGGAGATGCACGCAGCGTGCCGCGATGGTTACCTTCCGCAGCCGTTTCAAGCGATGGGCGTGTACACGTTCGTGGCCGTATTCCGGTCTCGCCAATTCAAGGCCGTCTGCAAGGTGAGACTTTTCGGGAGCGGCGAGTGAGCTTTTCCGGGACAGCGTGGTGAGCCGATACGGGAGCGTTCGGTGAGCCTTCCCGGGAACGGCCGGTGAGCACCTGCGGGAGAGGCCGGTGAGCCTTTCCGGGACGTGTCGGTGAGCCCTTGCGGGAGCGATCGGTGAGGACGTTCGGGAGACGTCGGTGAGCGTCTCCAGGAGCCTCCGGTGAGACTTTTCGGGAGGCCGCGGTGAGTGCTTGCAGGATGCCGAGGTGAGCTTTTTCGGGAGCGTGGGAAAGCACGGCTCCCACGGGCGCGGCGCCGGCCAAGGCCGGCGTGACGCGCGGGTGCGGGCACGCAGGAACCGTGCCCGTGGTCACATTCACGCAGCGAGTTTCGACGCCGCGTCGTTCACCTGGTCGCGCGAAATCGCGAGTTCCTCGAGGTGCGGATCGGCATAGACCGCCCCGGTTTCGCGCTCGAGGCGGGCGATCGTCAGCGCACAGCGCGCGGTGTCTTTCGGCATCGCGATGAAGCGCTTGACCGACTCGCCGGACGTGAACGCGTCGAACAGTGCGCCGCGCACGTCGTCCGGAAGCGTCTTCGTCCACTGGTACGGCTTGCCGTTGAACGTGATCGACGGCGGCAGCGTGCGTTCCTTCTTGGTCGCCGTGATGAGCCCGTAGGTGCGCGCTGCGTCGCCGATCTGCTCGGGCGAGAAGAGTTCGTCAGGCGTGATGTCGAACTGCTCGATGTAGTTCTCGATCGCCTGCATCGCGGCGGCACGATCGTCGCGCTTCTTCTGCGCGCGCGCGACGATATCGCGCAGCTCGTCCGCTTCCTCGGGCGTGATCGTGAAGCTTGCCTGCTTCTGCTGAAGTTCGGAGAAACGCTGGAATTCTTGATCGTTCAGAAGTTTGGCCATGACATCCATCGGACACGACGGCCGCGACAACCGGCCGCCGTAGTTTTTGAGAGGGCCGCTATTCTAGCGTAGCGCCGCAGGCGCCCGATGCGGCATCGCGCGTCGGGCACCGCACGGGCGTCGCACGCAACCGGAGCCGGCGCCGCTGCGCCGTGGCCGGTGCGCATTGCCGGGAACCCGCGTGTCAGCAGGTCTCGGTGCGGCACATCGACAGATGGGCGGCCGTGTCGCGCAGTGCGTCGACGACCACGTCCACGGACGGCGCCAGGTGCGCATCGATCCGGCGCATGTACGGGCACGTCAGCACCGCGATCGCATGGCCGGCCGGCCCGAGGATCGGCACGGTCAGGTCGGTCACGCCGTACGCCTGGCGGCTGTCCTGGCGCAGATAGCCGGACTGCCGGATCGACTGGCACGCATTCGCGAGCTCCTGCTCGTTCAGCGGCGCTTCGCCCTTGACCTTGCGATGCTCGGCCAGCATGTGCGCGCGTTGCTCGGCGCTCTGGAACGCCAGCATCATGCGCCCGGACGCCGTGTCGGCGAGGCCGACGCGCGAGCCGAGCCGGACCGACACGCCCCACGGGCCGGGCCCGTCCACTTGCGCGATCACGAGCAGGTTGCCGCGATCGTAGACGGACAGGTGGCACGACTGCTCGGCGGCATCGGCGAAGCGCTGCATCGGCGGCAGCGCCTCGGCGATCAGCCGGTTCATCGGCGGATGCCGGTGCGCAAGCGCGAACAGCTTGAGGCTGAGCGTGTAGCGATCGCCGCCGGTCGAACGCATCACGTAGCGGCGCGCGACGAGGCGTTCGAGCATCCGGTAGATTTCGCTCGCATTGCGGCCGAGCTCCTTCGTGATTTCGGTGCGGGTGAGTCCTTCCTTCTGCTCGGACAGGAGTTCGAGAATGTCGAGGCCCTTGTCGAGCGCGGGTGCGCGATAGCGATCAAGAGCGGCCATCGATTCCCGTGCGTCGCAGCCGGGAAGCGGGTCGTTGGTTGTCTGCATTGTCGATGTGAAGTTGGGGGATTACCGTCGATCGGTGGGCGACGCACGCTGGCCGGTTCTGCTCCGCGTATGGCAATGAAAGCCATCCGTACGAGCTTAGCAATAAACATACAGTGTGCAATGCAGCGTCTTTTTACCGATCATTACCCGACAAGAACGGATGGGCAAACGTTTTCGATGACAGGGGCACCCCGAATAGCCAGTATTCATGCCCCGATGGCAGGCGCTCCGGCGAGCGACGGCCGGTCGATTCGACGCTGGCGCGGCGCGTGTTGCGCCGCAGCGCGGGCAGTCGCACCAATAGTCGGTATCCGTCGCGTGTCATTTCACGGCGCGCGGCCGATGGTACAAAGGCTTGCGGGCCAGCGACGGCGCGGCCGCGCGTGCAGCCGGCCGGCATGGGCCGGCCCGTCGTCGCCGCTGCGCAGCCCGGCGGGCGCCCGTTCGATGCGCGCCGTACTGTCGTGCGGCGCCACGATCGCTGCGCCCGCGCGACGCTCGCGCGTCGACGGCATGCCTCACGCAGCGCCTACGCGTGCCATCGACGATCGACGATCAGTCCGGCGCGCGGCCGCGAAAGGCCGCGTCGGCGGGTATCCTGTCCCATTCGACAACAGAGGTTAAGCACGATGAAACTGCTTCGCTATGGCCCGTCCGGCCAGGAAAAGCCCGGCATCCTCGATGCGGCCGGCCGGATTCGCGACTTGTCCGCGCATGTGGCGGATCTTGCCGGCGATGTGCTGTCCGACGCGGGTCTCGCGCGGCTGCGCGCGCTCGATCCGGCCGCGCTGCCGCTCGTGTCCGGCGAGCCGCGCATCGGCGCGTGCGTCGGTCACGTCGGCAAGTTCATTGGCATCGGCCTGAACTATGCCGACCACGCGGCCGAAGCCGGCATGCCGGTGCCGAAGGAACCGGTCGTGTTCGGCAAGTGGACGAGTTCGATCTGCGGCCCGAACGACGGCATCGACATCCCGAAGGGTTCGGTCAAGACCGACTGGGAAGTGGAGCTGGGCGTCGTGATCGGGGCGAAGTGCAAGGATGTCGACGAAGCGCGCGCGCTCGATTACGTCGCGGGCTACTGCGTCGTCAACGACGTATCCGAGCGCGAATGGCAGATCGAGCGCGGCGGCCAGTGGGACAAGGGCAAGGGTTTCGACACGTTCGGCCCGCTCGGCCCGTGGCTCGTCACGCGCGACGAAGTGCCCGATCCACAGCGTCTCGACCTGTGGCTCGAAATCGACGGCCATCGTTATCAGAACGGCAATACGCGCACGATGGTGTTCACCGTCGCGCAGCTGATCGCTTATCTGTCGACCTGCATGACGCTGCAGCCGGGCGACGTGATCACGACCGGTACGCCGCCGGGCGTCGGCATGGGTATCAAGCCAGCGCCGGTATACCTGAAGGCCGGCCAAGTGGTGCGCCTCGGGATCGAAGGACTCGGCGAGCAGTTGCAGAGCACGCGCAACGCGCAATAAGCGCGTGCGCGGCGCGGACCGGCTGGAGGATGCGGCTACCCGCGCGCAGCTAACGACGATGTAGCCAAAAACCAGGGCCCCGATTCCGCGCGAGGCGGAATCGGGGCCCTGTCGCTCGTGCGTGTCCGCGCGAATCCGATCAAACGACGTTGTCGAGTTCGCAGTGCGCTTCGAGCCGATAGCCGTCGGGGTCGACGACGAACGCCGCGTAATAGCCGGGGCCGTAGTGCTCGCGCTTGCCGGGCCCGCCGTTGTCCTTGCCGCCGTGCTCGAGCGCGGCGCGGTAGAACGCGTCGACCTCGACCGGCGACGCGGCCTTGAACGACAGGTGCAACCCCGAATCGGGATCGGCGACGACAGGCCGGGCCGCGTGCTGCAACCACAGCTCGGGCTCGGTCGTCCCGTAGCCGAGGGCGCCGTCGTCGCTATACAGGCGCTTGTAGCCGAGTGCGCCGAGCGCGCTGTCGTAGAAGGTGCGGCTGCGGTCGATGTGGGCAACGCCGAACGAAAGGTGGTCGATCATCTGTGGCTCCTTGAACTGAGGGGGACGTCAGTGCGGCAAACCTGCTTACAGGCACCATGCCAGCCGCTTGTAGCGCAGCGCGCCGAGCGTGCTGTCGTCGTACCGGCGGCCGACGGCGGTGTGGATAACGCTGAACGAAAAGCGATCGATCATCTGTGTCTCCTTGTAGTGAAGGGGCGTCGGTGCAGCAAGCCAGTTTTTAACCACCATGCCGGTTATGTTAGAAATCGCTCGGACGCTTGTCAACCGGCATGGTGGTTAGATACGATCGCGTCATGAGTAAAACGCAACCTTCCGTCACGACGGACTGCCTGATCCCGGCGCCGGCCGAAACGTTGAGCCTCGATTTCGCGAACACGCTGTACTGGCGCGGCAGCGACCCGCCGACCGAAACTTTCGGCACGATCGACGACCTGTTCGCGTGGTGCCGCGAGCAGGCGGGCGTGCCGGCCCGCCTGACCGACGCATGTCGCGTGCCCGACAAGGAGAAAGGGGAAGAGAACGGCGACGAGCCGGCGATGCTGGCGCACGCACTCGCGTTGCGCGAGGCGCTGTACCGGCTCTTTCACGCCCAGGCGGAGCAGCGCGAGCCGCAGGCCGAGGATCTCGCGCTGCTCGGCGGTTTCCTCGCGCAAGCGCCGCCGCGGGTTGCGCTGGCGCGCGTTGACGGCCGCTATGTGTGGCGGATCGACGCGTCGGGTGCGACGCTCGCGGGGCTGTTGAGCCCGGTGCTGTGGTCGGCGATCGACCTGCTCGGCGGCGCGCGGCTCGCGAAGGTCAAGCGCT
This sequence comes from Burkholderia sp. AU17457, assembly GCF_002223255.1. Lineage (NCBI taxonomy): Bacteria > Pseudomonadati > Pseudomonadota > Betaproteobacteria > Burkholderiales > Burkholderiaceae > Burkholderia > Burkholderia sp. AU17457. The sequence goes on along the minus strand of NZ_NKFB01000006.1, from coordinate 218,226 downwards.
GTGCGAACGATGCATGCCAGTGGCTCTTCATCGACGACAGCAAGAACGGCAGCCGCCGCTGGTGCTCGATGTCGTCGTGCGGCAATCGCGCGAAGGCGTATCGCCACTATCACAAAGCCGAATGACGGCGCGGCCCGCACCTATTTCGCCGACAACTTCCGCCACAGCGTCGTCTTGCTGATGCCGAGCCTCTCACAGGCGCGATCGCGATCGCCGCCGCACGCGTCGAGTACCGCGCGGATCTCGTCGGCTTCCGCGCGACGGCGCCGCGCCTGGAGCGTCGGTGCATCGTCGGCGCCGGCGCCGGCCGCGTCGCGCGGCGCGGCGAACAGCTCGGGCGCGATTACTTGCAGCGCGCCGGGGGCGAGCGCCGCGCACGCGGCGGCCGGATCGCTTTCGTCGACTTCCTCGGCCAGCTCCACCGCGATCCGCTCGACCACGTTCTGCAGTTCGCGCACGTTGCCGGGCCAGCGGTAGCGCGCGAGCGTCGCTTGCGTCGCGCCGAGCACGCGCAGCGCGTCGTCGGTGTCGCGCACGCGATCGGCGAGGCGGGGCTCGCGCCGCGCGGCCTGCACGAGCAGCGTCGCCGCGAGCGCGGGGATGTCGGCCGCGCGCTCGCGTAGCGGCGGCAGGCCGATGTTCAGGATGTTGAGCCGGTAATAGAGATCCGCGCGGAACGTGCCGGCTTCGACGGCCGCAAGCAGCGGCCGGTGCGTCGCGGCGATCACGCGCACGTCGATGCGGATCGGCTCGGTCGAGCCGAGGCGGATCACCTCGCGCTCCTGCAGCACGCGCAGCAGCCGGCTCTGCAGCGACGGCGGCATTTCGCCGATCTCGTCGAGAAACAGCGTGCCGCGGTGCGCGGCCTCGAACAGGCCGGTCTTGCCGCCGCGCCGCGCGCCGGTGAATGCGCCTTCTTCATAGCCGAACAGCTCGCTCTCGAGCAACGCTTCCGGAAACGCGCCGCAGTTGACCGCGACGAACGGATAGCTGCGCCGCGCGGACAGCCCATGCAGGCTCTGCGCGATCATTTCCTTGCCGGTGCCGCTTTCGCCGAGCACGAGCACGGTCGCGTCGGACTTCGCGTAGCGGCGCACGAGCGCGCGCACGCGCGTCATCGGCGCCGAGGCGCCGATGACGTCGTCGAGCGCGTAGCGTGCGGCGAACTGTTGCGTGGTGGGCTGCGAACGCAATGCGCGATCGAGCCGTTCGACCGCGCGCGATTCCTGGAACGTCAGCACGCTCCCCGACGTGACGCCGCGATCGACCAGCGGCCCGCGGTGCACGACGTAGCGCACCCCGCGCACGGTCGCGAGCGCGTCGCCGTCCTCGCCGCGCAGCGTGCGCAGCTCGGGCCGCAGGTCGACGAGCGCGCGGCCGACGGCCGCCGCGGGTTCGACCCCGAGCGCCGCCGCGAGCCGTTCGTTGATCGCCTCGACGCGGCCGTGTGCGTCGAGCGCGACCACGCCGTCGCGCAGGTGCTGCAGCAGCGTGTCGAGCCGCTGGCGGCGGAAAGCCTCGGCGTGCGTCGCATACGCGACTTCGAGCGCCGTCTCGACGGCCTTGCGCACCGACGCATGCGAATACAGGAATACCGCGCCCATGCCGACGCTGGCCGCGAGATCGGTGACGAGGCCCGGGCCGACGATCGTCTCGATGCCGCGATCGCGCAGGTCGTGCACGCAGGCTTCCGCTTCCTGGGCGGACTGATATGACGCAAACTGCACGTCGAGGCCGTACGCGGCGACGAAGCGGCGCACTTCGGGCGGCGTTTCGCCGGCGCTGACGAGCGCGATCCGCGCGGCGTCGCGCCGCGCGCGCGCGAGCGCCTGCATCACGTCGAAGCCGGTCGGCGACACGACCACCACCGGCACCTGCGCCCGCGTTTTCAGGAAGCCGCCGTTCGAGCCGGCCGCCACGATCACGTCGGGCCGCGCGGCGCCGGCCTCCGCGAGCGCGCTCAGCGCATCTTCATAGGCGCGCGTGACGATGCGCACGTCCGCGCGTTCGTCGAATTCGCCGGCGATCTCGCGAAACAGCTCGCGCAGCCGGCTGATGCCCATTGCCCAGATGCGCGGACGTACCGTGCGGTCGGCCGGGCCGACGGGCTTGGTCGAGGAGAGGTCCATGACGGCCGATTATGCGCGCGAGATTTCATTTTTGAAACATGAAATCGCTAAATTGAAATCGCGGGGCGATGCCACGCACACGGCGGTGGCTTAAGAATCAGTGGGTTAGCGACGTTTCGCAAGCTGGCCCGGTCCTTGCTGTTATCGAGCATTCCATCAGGAGGCCGTTCATGAGCAATACGCATCTTCAGAGCGCCGGCGCGAAGTTCCGCGCGGCAGTCGCGGCCGAGCAGCCGCTGCAGGTGGTCGGCGCGATCACCGCGTACGCGGCCAAGATGGCGCAGGCCGTCGGCTTCAAGGCCGTGTACCTGTCGGGCGGCGGCGTCGCCGCGAACTCGCTCGGCATCCCCGACCTCGGCATCAGCACGATGGAAGACGTGCTGATCGACGCGACCCGGATCACCAACGCGACCGACCTGCCGCTGCTGGTCGACATCGACACGGGCTGGGGCGGCGCGTTCAATATCGCGCGCACGGTCCGCTCGTTCATCAACGCCGGCGTCGCGGCCGTGCACCTCGAGGACCAGGTCGGCCAGAAGCGCTGCGGCCATCGTCCGGGCAAGGAAGTCGTGCCGATCGACGAAATGGTCGATCGCGTGAAGGCCGCGGTCGACGCGCGCACCGACGACCAGTTCGTGATCATGGCGCGCACCGACGCAGCCGCCGCGGAAGGGATCGATTCGGCGATCGAGCGCGCGGTCGCGTACGTCGAAGCCGGCGCGGACATGATCTTCCCGGAAGCGATGAAGACGCTCGACGACTACCGCCGTTTCAAGGCCGCCGTGAAGGTGCCGATCCTCGCGAACCTGACCGAGTTCGGCTCGACGCCGCTGTTCACGGTCGACGAGCTGCGCGAGGCGAACGTCGACATCGCGCTGTACTGCTGCGGCGCGTATCGCGCGATGAACAAGGCCGCGCTGAATTTCTACGAGACGCTGCGCCGCGACGGCACGCAGAAGGCGGCCGTGCCGACGATGCAGACGCGCGCCGAGCTGTACGACTTCCTCGGCTATCACGAATACGAGCGCAAGCTCGACGAACTGTTCGCGCAGGGCAAGAAGTAACGCGGCCCGCACCCCCCGATACCCATTGGAGAAGGAAAACATGAGCGAGACGAAAGACGCAGCAGCACCGGCCGCCGCAGGCGCATTCAAGCCCAAGAAGTCGGTGGCGCTGTCGGGCGTGACGGCCGGCAACACGGCGCTGTGCACGGTCGGCAAGACCGGCAACGACCTGCACTACCGCGGCTACGACATTCTCGACGTCGCCGAATCGTGCGAGTTCGAGGAAATCGCGCACCTGCTCGTGCACGGCACGCTGCCCAACCTGACCGAACTGGCCGCGTACAAGACCAAGCTGCGCGCGCTGCGCGGCCTGCCGAGCGCGCTGAAGGCCGCGCTCGAACAGATCCCGGCGTCGGCTCACCCGATGGACGTGATGCGCACCGGCGTGTCGGTGCTCGGCACCGTGCTGCCGGAGAAGGACGACCACAACCTGCCGGGCGCGCGCGACATCGCCGACCGCCTGATGGCGTCGCTCGGCTCGATGCTGTTGTACTGGTATCACTTCTCGCACAACGGCAAGCGCATCGAAACCGAAACCGACGACGACTCGATCGGCGGCCACTTCCTGCACCTGCTGCACGGCAAGACGCCGTCGAAGTCGTGGGTCGAGGCGATGCACACGTCGCTGATCCTGTACGCGGAGCACGAATTCAACGCGTCGACGTTCACCGGCCGCGTGATCGCGGGTACGGGCTCGGACATCTATTCGGCGATCACCGGCGCGATCGGCGCGCTGCGCGGGCCGAAGCACGGCGGCGCGAATGAAGTCGCGTACGAAATCCAGAGCCGCTACAGCTCGCCGGACGACGCCGAAGCCGACATTCGCCGCCGCGTCGAGAACAAGGAAGTCGTGATCGGCTTCGGCCATCCGGTCTACACGATCTCCGATCCGCGCAACAAGGTGATCAAGGGCGTCGCGCACAAGCTGTCGAAGGAAGCGGGCGACACCAAGCTGTACAACATCGCCGAGCGTCTGGAATCGGTGATGTGGGACGCGAAGAAGATGTTCCCGAACCTCGACTGGTTCAGCGCGGTGTCGTATCACATGATGGGCGTGCCGACCGCGATGTTCACGCCGCTGTTCGTGATTTCGCGCACGTCGGGCTGGAGCGCGCACATCATCGAGCAGCGCATCGACAACAAGATCATCCGCCCGAGCGCGAACTACACCGGTCCGGAAGACCTGCAGTTCGTGCCGATCGAGAAGCGCTGATCGCCCGCCGCGCACGCCGGCGCCCCGCGATGGGGGCTGTCGGCGCGCGCGGCACGTCTTACCCCGAATTCCGCCCCACATCATGAATACCGCCAACCGCAAACCCCTGCCCGGCACGTCGCTGGACTACTTCGACGCGCGTGCAGCAGTCGACGCGATCGCACCCGGCGCGTACGACACGCTGCCGTACACCTCGCGCGTGCTCGCCGAAAACCTCGTGCGCCGCTGCGATCCGGCGATCCTCGCCGATTCGCTGAAGCAGATCGTCGAGCGCAAGCGCGAACGCGATTTCCCGTGGTTCCCGGCGCGCGTGGTGTGCCACGACATCCTCGGGCAGACGGCGCTCGTCGATCTCGCGGGCCTGCGCGACGCGATCGCGGACGGCGGCGGCGACCCGGCGAAAGTGAACCCGGTCGTGCCCGTGCAGCTGATCGTCGACCACTCGCTCGCCGTTGAATGCGGCGGCTTCGACCCGGACGCGTTCGCGAAGAACCGCGCGATCGAGGATCGCCGCAACGAGGATCGCTTCCACTTCATCGAGTGGACGAAGAAGGCGTTCGAGAACGTCGACGTGATCCCGCCGGGCAACGGCATCATGCACCAGATCAACCTCGAGAAGATGTCGCCGGTGATCCAGGTGCAGGACGGCGTCGCGTATCCGGACACCTGCGTCGGCACCGACAGCCACACGCCGCACGTCGATGCGCTCGGCGTGATCGCGATCGGCGTCGGCGGGCTCGAAGCCGAGAACGTGATGCTCGGCCGCGCGTCGTGGATGCGCCTGCCCGACATCGTCGGCGTCGAGCTGACCGGCAAGCGCCAGCCCGGCATCACCGCGACCGACGTCGTGCTCGCGCTGACCGAATTCCTGCGCAAGGAGAAGGTGGTCGGCGCGTATCTGGAATTCCGCGGCGAAGGCGCGGCGAGCCTCACGCTCGGCGATCGCGCGACGATCTCGAACATGGCGCCCGAGTATGGCGCGACGGCCGCGATGTTCTTCATCGACGGCCAGACGACCGACTACCTGCGCCTCACCGGCCGCAGCGACGAGCAGGTGAAGCTCGTCGAGACCTACGCGAAGGCGGCCGGCCTGTGGGCCGATACGCTCGCCAATGCGCAATATGAGCGCACGCTGACGTTCGACCTGTCGAGCGTCGTGCGCAACATGGCCGGCCCGTCGAATCCGCACAAGCGGCTGCCGACGTCCGATCTCGCCGCACGCGGGATCGCCGGTCAGTGGGAAGAGAAGCCGGGCGAGATGCCCGACGGCGCGGTGATCATCGCCGCGATCACGAGCTGTACGAACACGAGCAACCCACGCAACGTGATCGCCGCGGCGCTGCTCGCCCGCAACGCGAATGCGAAGGGCCTGACGCGCAAGCCGTGGGTGAAGAGCTCGCTCGCGCCGGGCTCGAAGGCGGTCGAGCTGTATCTGGAAGAAGCGAACCTGCTGCCGGAACTCGAGAAGCTCGGCTTCGGCATCGTCGCGTTCGCATGCACGACCTGCAACGGGATGTCGGGCGCGCTCGACCCGAAGATCCAGCAGGAGATCGTCGATCGCGACCTGTACGCGACCGCCGTGCTGTCGGGAAACCGCAACTTCGACGGCCGCATTCATCCGTATGCGAAGCAGGCGTTCCTCGCGTCGCCGCCGCTTGTCGTCGCGTACGCGATCGCCGGCACGATCCGCTTCGACATCGAGAAGGACGTGCTCGGTCACGATCAGGACGGCAAGCCCGTTACGCTGAAGGATATCTGGCCGACCGACGAGGAGATCGACGCGATCGTCGCGTCGAGCGTGAAGCCCGAGCAGTTCCGCAAGGTCTACGAGCCGATGTTCGCGCGCAGCGCCGACGCCGGCAAGCGCGCGGCGCCGCTGTACGACTGGCGCGCGCAGAGCACGTACATCCGCCGCCCGCCGTACTGGGAGGGCGCGCTGGCCGGCGAGCGCACGCTGAAGGGCATGCGGGCGCTCGCGGTGCTCGGCGACAACATCACGACCGACCACCTGTCGCCGTCGAACGCGATCCTGCCGAACAGCGCGGCCGGCGAATACCTCGCGAAGATGGGCCTGCCCGAAGAAGACTTCAACTCGTACGCCACGCACCGGGGCGACCACCTGACCGCGCAGCGCGCGACCTTCGCGAACCCGACGCTGATCAACGAGATGGCGATCGTCGACGGCGCGGTGAAGAAGGGCTCGCTTGCGCGCGTCGAGCCGGAAGGCAAGGTCATGCGGATGTGGGAAGCGATCGAGACGTACATGAATCGCAAGCAGCCGCTGATCGTCGTGGCCGGCGCCGACTACGGCCAGGGCTCGTCGCGCGACTGGGCCGCGAAGGGCGTGCGGCTCGCGGGCGTCGAGGCGATCGCCGCCGAAGGCTTCGAGCGGATTCACCGCACGAACCTGATCGGGATGGGCGTGCTGCCGCTCGAGTTCAAGCCGGGCACGAACCGGACGACGCTCGGCATCGACGGCACCGAAACCTTCGACGTGATCGGCGAGCGTACGCCGCGCGCCGACCTGACGCTCGTGATTCACCGCAGGAACGGCGAGCGCGTCGAGGTGCCGATGACGTGCCGGCTCGATACGGCCGAGGAAGTGTCGATCTACGAAGCGGGCGGCGTGCTGCAGCGTTTCGCGCAGGACTTCCTCGAATCGTCGCAGGCAGCCTGACCGGCTCAAACAGGGATAACGCAAACATGGCTCACATTCCTCAAATCAGGATTCCCGCCACGTACATGCGCGGCGGCACCAGCAAGGGCGTGTTCTTCCGGCTGCAGGACCTGCCGGATGCCGCGCAGGCGCCGGGCGCCGCGCGCGACGCGCTGCTGCTGCGCGTGATCGGCAGCCCCGATCCGTACGGCAAGCAGATCGACGGGATGGGCGGCGCGACGTCGTCCACCAGCAAGACGGTGATCGTGTCGAAAAGCACGCGGCCGGGGCACGACGTCGACTACCTGTTCGGCCAGGTCGCGATCGACAAGGCGTTCGTCGACTGGACCGGAAACTGCGGCAACCTGTCGGCGGCGGTCGGCCCGTTCGCGATCGGCGGCGGGCTCGTCGATCCGGCGCGCGTGCCGAGGGACGGCGTCGCGACCGTGCGGATCTGGCAGGCGAACATCGGCAAGACGATCGTGGCGCACGTGCCGATCGTGAACGGCGCGGTGCAGGAGACGGGCGACTTCGAACTGGACGGCGTCACGTTCCCGGCCGCCGAAGTGCAGCTCGAATTCATGGACCCGGCCGCCGAGGAAGAAGGCGCGGGCGGCTCGATGTTCCCGACCGGCAACCTCGTCGACGATCTGGCCGTGCCGGGCATCGGCACGCTGAAGGCGACGATGATCAACGCGGGCATCCCGACGATCTTCGTCGACGCGGAAGCGATCGGCTATACGGGCACCGAGCTGCAGGACGCGATCAACGGCGACGCGAAGGCGCTCGAGAAATTCGAGACGATCCGCGCGCACGGCGCGCTGCGCATGGGCCTGATCGACACGCTCGACGAAATCGCGACGCGGCAGCACACGCCGAAGATCGCGTTCGTCGCGAAGCCGGCCGACTACGTCGCGTCGAGCGGCAAGCGCGTGAACGCGGGCGACGTCGACCTGCTGGTGCGCGCGATGTCGATGGGCAAGCTGCACCACGCGATGATGGGCACGGCGGCGGTCGCGATCGGCACGGCCGCAGCGATTCCCGGCACGCTCGTCAACCTGGCGGCGGGCGGCGGCGAACGCAACGCGGTGCGCTTCGGCCATCCGTCGGGCACGTTGCGCGTCGGCGCGGAAGCGCAGCAGCAGGAGAACGGCGAGTGGACCGTCACCAAGGCGATCATGAGCCGCAGCGCGCGCGTGCTGATGGAAGGCTGGGTGCGAGTGCCGGGCGACGCGTTCTGATCGTTGCCGGCGGTATCGGCGCAGATGCGGGCGGCTTCGGCCGCCCGCGTCGTTTTCGTCAGCCGTGCAGGAAGCGGCGCAACGCGTCGTGGCTCAGGCGGCGCGCCGTTTCGGCGATGCGCGCGCCGGGCACGATGTCGAAACCGTGCACGCCGCCGGGCAGCACGTGCAGTTCGGTCGGCACGCCCGCGCGGAGCAGGCGCCGCGCATAGTCGAGGTTTTCGTCGAGGAACAGGTCGAGCGAGCCGACCGACAGGTACGCGGGCGGCAGGCCGTCGAGCCGCGTGGCGCGCGCGGCGGCCGCGTAGGGCGACACGCCGTCGATGCCCGGCGCGTGACCGAGCAGCGAGGTCCAGCCGAACCGGTTGTTGGCCGCGTGCCAGACGAACTCGCCGGCATGCGGGTGCGGCGTGCGCGTGCAGGTGCGATCGTCGAGCATCGGGTAGATCAGATGCTGGAACGCGAGCCGGTATTCGCCGCGGTCGCGGGCCAGCAGCGCCAGCGAGGCGGCGAGTCCGCCGCCCGCGCTCTCGCCCGCCACGCCGATCCGCGACGCATCGATGCCGAGCGTATCGGCATGGCGGAAGATCCATGCGAGCGCCGCGTAGCAATCCTCGATCGCGCCGGGAAACACGGTTTCAGGCGCGAGCCGGTAGTCGATCGAGATCAGCGCGCAGCCGAGCTGCGTCACGAGCGACCGGTGCACCGCCTCGAGATCCTTCGCCTTGCCGCGCACGAAGCCGCCGCCATGCAGGTGAACGATCGCCGGAAGTGGCCGCGCGTGATCGCCAGGCAGGTAGACGAGGACCGGGACGTCCGGCGCACCGGCGGGGCCGGGCACCGTGCGGTGTTCGAGCGTGCTGCCGGCCAGGTCGGGCGGCGGCAGCGGCAGCACGCGTTCGCGCGACTGCGCGAGGTTGTCGATGCCGAGCGTGACGGTCGGCCAGGTCTCGAGCAGCGGGCGGATTTCGGGGTCGACGAGATGCAGGGTGTCCAACGCATGGCTCCATCGTGAAGGTGGGCGGTGCACCGCGGTCAGAGCGCGCTGCGCGCGATGACCCAGCGGTGCACCTCGGTCGGGCCTTCGAAGATGCGCATCAGCCGCGCTTCGCTGGCCATCTGCTGCAACGGCATTTCCTTCGTCATGCCCATCGCGCCGAGCGCCTGCATCGCATGATCGATGACGCTCGACGCCATTTCGGTGGCGAACACCTTGACCATCGAGATCTGCGTGCGTGCATCCTGCCCGGCATCCACGCGCGCGGCCGCTTCGTAGGTCATGAGGCGGCACGCGTGGATCTGCGTGAGCGCGTCGGCGACCCACCACTGGACCGCCTGGCGTTCCGCGAGCGGCACGCCGAAGGTCTTGCGCTGTTTCGCATGGTCGCACAGCATCGCGACCGCGCGCTCGGCGCGGCCGATGCACCATGCGGCCATCTCCAGCCGCCGGTTCGCGAGCCGTGCCTGCATCGGCGCGAAGCCGGCACCTTCCTGGCCCAGCAGTTGCGCGGCGGGAATGCGGCAGTCGTCCAGCACGATTTCGTAGGTCGACAGCCCGCCGATCATAGGGATCCGCCGTTCGATGATGAAACCGGGCGTGCCGCGGTCGACGATGAACGCCGACATGCCGCCGCGCTTGCCCTTGCTTCGATCGGTGAGCGCCATCACGATCGTCCAGTCGGCTTCGGGCGCGTGGCTGATCCAGATCTTCCGTCCGTTCAGCACCCAGCCGTCACCGTCGCGCACGGCCGTCGTCGACAGCGCGCCCGGGTCCGAGCCTGCGCCCGGCTCGGAGATCGCCATCGCGGCACGCGTGACGCCGCGTGCGTACGGTTCGAGATAACGCGCGCGCTGCGCGTCGTCGGCCACGTCGCACAGCATCCGCAGGTTCGGCGAATCGGGCGGCAGGATGTACGGCGTCACGGTCGTGCCGATCGCTTCGTTGACGCCGACCATCGCGACGGCCGGCAGGTCCGAGCCGCCGGCGTCGAGCGGCGCGTCGAGGCCCCACAGGCCGAGCTGCCGGGAACGCTCGTCGAGGTGGGCGCGTTCTTCGTCGAGCAGCCCGAAGCGCTGGCCGTCGGCCTCGCGGGCCATGACCGCTGCTTCGAGCGGGATCAGCTCGTCCTGCACGAAACGTGCGACGAGGTCGCGGATCATCCGGTGTTCGAGTTCAAGGTCGAAATTCATGGGAGTCGATGAGGGTGAATAAAGGGAGGTCGATGCCGTCAGCCGGCGTTCGTGCGCGACACCGCGCGGGTGCGCAGCGTGCCGAGCAAGGCGACGGCGCCGGCCGCGAGCAGCGCGGCGTTGAAATAGAGGCCGCCGCGCATCGACCCGGTGGCCGTGTTGAGCACGCCCATCAGGAACGGGCTCGCGAACCCGCCGATCGCGCCGGACATCGTGATCGCCGCGATCGCGACCGCCATCGAGCGCTTCGGCAGCGCGAGCCCCGGCAGCACCCAGAACGCGGGCAGCGCCGCGGCGTGCGTGGCGACCGCGACGCAGAGCGCGATCATCAGGTGCGATGTGCCGGTGGTGCTCGCCAGCCCGGCGAGCGCGGCCGCGCACGCGAGCATCGCGACCGCGCCGTGCCCGCGCCATTCGCGCCGCCGCTCGGTGCGCCAGCCCATCGCGAGCATGCCGACGATGCCGCACAGGTAGGGCAGCGCGGACAGCACCCCGATCCGCATCGCGCCATGCAGGCCGCCGCGATGCAGGATCACGGGCATCCAGAACACGAGCGCATAGCCGGCGGCCGCGATCGCGAAATTCGCCGCGCACAGCAGCCAGAAATCGCGGTGGGCAAGCAGCGGCCGTGCCGCGTTCGCGTCCGGTGTGGCGGCTTCGGCGTGCACGTGCGCGGCGCGCAGCGCGGCCTTGTCGGCGTCCGACAGCCAGCGCGCGTCGTCCGGCCGGTCGTCGAGAAAGCGCAGCGCGACGAGGCCGAGCACGCTGCTCGGCAGCCCTTCGACGAGGAACAGCCACTGCCAGCCGCTCAGGCCGGCGGCGCCGTCGAAGAACGAGAGGATGGCGCCCGACACGGGGCCGGCGATCAGCCCGGCGAGGTACAGCGCGGTCATGAACAGCGCGAACGCCTTCGCGCGCTGCCGCGGCGGATACCACGCGCCGAGATAGAACAGGATGCCGGGGAAGAAGCCGGCCTCGAACACGCCGAGCAGGAAGCGGCACGCGTAGAACTGCGCGGGCGTCGTGACGAACATCGTCGCGGCCGAGCCGAGCCCCCACAGCACCATGATCCGGGCAATCGTCTTGCGTGCGCCGATCCGCGCCAGCAGCGCGTTGCTCGGAATCTCGAACGCCATGTAGCCGATGAAGAAGATGCCAGCCCCGAGCCCGTAGACGGCGTCGGAGAAGTGCAGTTCGGCGGCCATCTGCGCGTGCGCGAAACCGATGTTGATCCGGTCGATGAACGACAGCGTGTAGCAGAGGATCAGGAACGGCAGCAGCCGGCGCGAGATCCGGCGGTAGAGCGCCTGCGTCGCGTGATCGCCGGCGGCGGCCGCGTGCGTGGAAAGGGTCGGGGTCATGGACACTCCGTCAGAAGCGGTGGGCGATGCCGAGCGCGAACACCTGCCCGGTGCCGCCCGGTTGCGGCTGCAGGCCGACGACGACCGTGTTGCGGGCGTCGCCGCCGTTCTTCACGTACAGATAGCGGGCGTAGAGCGACGTGCGCTTCGACAGCGGATGGTCGTAGCCGATGCCGAGCGCGGTCGCGTCGTTCGCCGAGCCTTTCACGTCGCGACGCACGACCGAGACGAGCACGCGATCGAGCGCGCCGACGTTGATCGACGCGCCGGCGCTCGCGGTCGAGAACGCTGGCAGGTGCGCCGCCGTGCCGACGCCGTACAGGAACGCGGCGTACAGCTTGACGCGCGCGAATGCGTAGTTGGCCGCGAACACGTAGTGGCGCGTCGTCGACGGCGAGACGACGGGCGCCAGGTTGCCGGCCGACGTGTCGCCCTGGAAGCCGGCGCCGAGATAGAGCCCGCCGATCCGGTACTGGAGCCCGGCGCCGTAGTTGCGCCCGGCCTGCGTGGACAGCGCGTTGGGCGTCGGAAAGCCGTACGTGGCCATCACGCGCAGGCCTTTCCAGTCGGGGCTCAGATACGACGCCGCCTGGTTGAAGCGCGGAATCGGCGGCGTCGTGTTGCTCGTGATCGTGTCCGTCGACGTCGCGAGCAGCGCGAGCGGCGACAGCCGTTCGTTGAGGCCGAACGGATCGCCGTCGTACACGATGTAGAACGCGGGCGTGTATTGGCGGCCGAGCCGAAGGTCGCCGTAGCGCGTGTTCTGCAGCGACACGTAGGCCTGCCGGTAGAACAGCGTGCCGCCCTGGAACGATCCGTCGGCCGGCGAGAAGCCGCTTTCCAGCACGAACTTCGTCGACGTGCCGCCGCCGAGATCCTCGACGCCCGTCAGTCCGATGCGGCTCGTCGACGATCCGCCGCCGCTTTGCCGCAGGCTCGACAGGCTGCCGACGCGGTCGAATTCGACGTAGCTGTCGACGATCCCGTACAGCGTGACCGACGATGCGTGCGCCGACGTGGCGCTCAGCACGCACGCGCCGATCAGGAATGCTTTCCGTTGCATGAAGGTGTCTCCGTTCCATGTCTTGTTGTGGCGCGCCCGCGTTCTGGGAGCGGTTGCGCGCGGGGTGCCGCCGTGCCGCGTCGGTTCAGCGCCCCTTGAATACCGGCTTGCGTTTCTCGAGAAACGCGCGGGCGCCCTCGATCCGGTCCTCGCTCGCGTAGACGTCGGGGCCGACGTCCAGCCGCAGCGCGGCGGCCACCGGCAGCCCCTGGCTGCGTGTCGCGGTTTCCTTGATGCGACGGATCGTGAGCGGCGCGTTTTCGGAGATCGTCCGCGCCAGTTCGCGCACGGTGTCGTCGAGCGCGGCGGCGGGGACGACGCGGTTCAGCAAGCCGACGCGCTGCGCCTCGTCCGCGTCGAGGCGGCGGCCCGTGAACAGCAGCTCCATCGCGATCGCGCGCGGCAGCAGGCGCGGCAGCAGCACGCTCGCGAAGTTCGCGCCCATCCCGACGCGCGCCTCGGGCAGCGCGAAGGTCGCGTGATCGGCGGCGATCCGCAGGTCGCACGCGAGCGCGATTTCAAAGCCGCCGCCGACGGCGAAGCCGTTGATGGCCGCGATGGTCGGCTTGCGCAGTTCCAGGATCAGCTCGTGCACGTTGCGGGCGAGCCCGCGCATCGGCCGCATCCCGCGAATCTCGGGATCGCCGAGATCGACTCCCGCGCTGAATGCGCGCTCGCCCGCGCCGCGGATCACGATGACGCGGATCGACGGGTTGTCGTCGAGCGTGACCAGTTCGTCGCACAGGCGCCGGATCGCGTCGGCGGACAGCGCGTTGGCGACGTGCGGGCGATGGATCGTCAGCCACGCGATGCCGTCGTCGTCGTTGCGCAGGATCGACGGGGCGTCGTCGTCCGTCAGCGAGGAAAATGCGCCCGGCGTGGTCATGACGCGCTCCCGGCAGTATTCGCGCGCGTGTCGTGGAGCACGCCCGCCTGCCGCAACGCGTCCCGGCGCGCCGCGTCGATACCGAACGCGTCGAGCACGGCGTCGGTGTCGGCGGCGAACGGCTGCGGCGGCCGGCGTATCGATCCGGGCGTACGGGAAAGCTTGGCGGGGATGCCCGCGCCGGTGTACGTGTCGGTGTCGACGAACATCGCGTTGCGAGCGGTTTGCGGATGGCCGAACGCGTCGGCGACGGTGTTCACCGGCCCCGTCGCGACGCCCGCGTGCATCAGCCGCTCGACGACCTCGTCGGCACACAGCTCGGCGGTCAACTGGCCGAGCAGCGTGTCGAGCGCATCGCGATGCGCGACGCGCTGCGCGTTGGTCGCGAACCGTGGATCGCGCGCCAGCTCCGGCACGCCGAGCGCTTCGACGAGCCGCGCAAACGTGCGATTGTTGCCGGCGCCGGTCGCGACCGGCTTGTCCTTGCACGGATAGACGCCGTACGGCGCGATCGCGCCGTACACGTTGCCGGTCGCGACGGGAACCTCGCCGGTCGCCATCCAGCTCGTGCTGACCGGATGCAGCATCGACAGCGCCGTGCTGAACAGGTCGATGTCGACGTGCTGGCCGAGGCCGGAGCGCGTCCGTTCGACCAGCGCAAGCAGGACGCTCGATACGGCGCTCATGCCGGCCGCGAAGTCGACGACCGGAAACGGCACCTTGAGCGGCATGCCGCCCGGTTCGCCGTTGATCGACATGAAGCCGGCGAGGCCCTGCGCGACGGCGTCGTAGCCCGGGAACCGCGCGAGCGGGCCGTCGGTGCCGTATCCGGAGATCGAACAGTGGACGAGGCGCGGAAAGCGCTCGCGCAGGCAGTCTTCGTAGCCGATGCCCCAGCGTTCGAGCGTGCCCTGCTTGAAGTTGTCGACCAGCACGTCGGTTTTCTCGAGCAGGCGGAACAGCACGTCGCGTCCGTCGGGATGCGACAGGTCGAGCGCGAGATTGAGCTTGTTGCGGTTGAGCCCCCAGTAGTAGCTGGAGAGGCCGTTCGGCATCGCGGGCCCCCAGTCGCGCGTTTCGTCGCCCTGCGGCGGTTCGATCTTGATGACGTCCGCGCCGTGGTCGGCGAGCGTCTGCGCGCAGAACGGCCCCGCATAGACGCGGCTCAGGTCCACCACACGCACGCCCGCGAGCGCGCCTTCGTTACTGCTGGTCATGACGATGTCTCCTTCGATGGGGATGCGATGCGCCGGCAGACCGGCACGCGCCGGCTGCACGGCCGTGATGCGTCGGGGTTCAGCCGCGTGCGGCGAAGAGTGCGTCGACCGCCGCGCGATGTTCCGGGGTCGCGTGCGCGAACGCCTGGTACGACGCCGACAGGTCGAGCACCGTGTCGAGGCTTGCATGGCGGCTTTCGCGCAGCAGGCGCTTGGTCAGGCGCAACGCGGTGCCCGAGTGGCGGGCGATGCGGCCGGCCAGTTCATGGGCGTGCGCGAGGAGGTCGCCGTCGGGCACGACGCGCGACACGAGCCCGCAGCGCAGCGCGGCCTGCGCGTCCAGTGCATCGCCCGTGAACGACATTTCCGCGGCGACGGCGGCGCCGACGATCTGCGGCAGGAACCACGCGCCGCCGTCGCCCGGCACGAGGCCGAGGGCGATGAAGCTCTCGGCGAAGCGCGCGCGGTCGGCGGCGATGCGGATGTCGCACATGCACGCGAGGTCGGTGCCGGCGCCGATCGCCGGGCCGTTGACCGCTGCGATGGCCGGCACCTCGAGTTGCTGGAACGCCCGTGCAAGGCGCTGAATGCCGTGGCGGTAGCCGGACCGGATCGCGGCAAGGTCGTGCGACTCCGATTCCATGAATGCGCGCATCGCCTTCACGTTGCCGCCCGACGAGAACGTCGTGCCGGCGCCCGTCAGGACCAGCACGCGGATCGACTCGTCGCGGTTCGCGTCGTCGCAGCATTCGGTCAGCGCATCGATCGCATCGGTGTCCGAAATGGCGTTGCGGGTTTCGGGACGGTTCATCGTGACGGTCAGGATGGGGCCCTGCCGTTCACGGATCAGAAAGGCTGCCATGATGTCTCCGTGTGTTCTGTGCCGCGGGGCTTCACGCCGCGGGCCGAAGCCTAGTATCGTCACGACGGTTGGCGGCGGGAAATTCCGTTCCACATATGTGGAAGGCCCGTCCCGGTTGCAGCGGAGAGGGCGGGATGAGCGGAAACGTGGTCAAGAGCGCGGCGCGCGTGTTCGAGGTGCTGGAACTCTTCAGCGCATTGCAGCGGCCGCTGAGCGTGCGCGAGATCGCCACGCGTTGCGGGTATCCGGGGTCGAGCGCGGCGGCGCTGCTGACCAGCATGAAGGCGCTCGGCTATCTTTCGTACGACGACGCAACCCACGCGTATGCGCCGACCGCACGGCTCGTCAACCTCGGCGAAGCGCTCGTCGATTCCGCGGCCGGCAGCCGGCGGCACTGGCATGCCGTCGCGAAACGGCTGGCGCTGCGCACGCACGAGGCGGTCGTGATCGCGGTGCAGAGCGACCTGTACGTGCAGTACATCGACGCGGTCGAGGGCTCGCATACGATTCCGATCCAGTTCTACGCGCCGATCGGCACGCGTCGCGAGATCTGCATGTCGGGGCTCGGCTGGGCGCTGCTGAGCCTTCAGCCGGACAGCACGATCCGCCGGCTCGTATCGCGCAGCATTCGCCGGATCGGGAAATCGGGCAGGACGATCGACGAGGACGTCGTGCTCGACAAGGTCGAACAGACGCGCCGGCTCGGTTATTCCTATTCGGCGCATACGGTCACGCAGGGCGCCGCGATGATCTCGATGGTGATCGCGGACGGCTGGAACGGCCTGCCGCTGGCCATGGGCGTGGCCGGGCCCGTCGAGCGGATCGGCGCGCGTCGCGACGCGATCGTGCGGGCGATGCGGGAGGCGCTGGACGCGCAGCGTACGGATGCGGCGGCGGGCTAGCCGGCCGAGGCCGGCGCACGCAGGCATTCGCATAGAATCGGGCGGTTTCGCCGCTCTTGTCCCGACTGCATTTCAGCGAGGCTGTCATGTCATTGAACGCGCCGCTTTCCGGCATCCGCATCATCGAATTCGAAGGTCTCGGCCCCGGCCCGCTCGCGGGCTGGATGCTCGCGGGGATGGGGGCGCGGATCACGCTGATCGCGCGCCCGGCCGGCCGCACAAGCGCGCCGGACGCATTGAAGGCCCGCGACGGCGACCTGCTGCGCGAAGGCAAGACGATCGTCGAACTCGACCTGAAGTCGCCGGCCGGCCGCGAGGCCGCGCTCGACCTGATCGCGCGGGCCGATGCGCTGATCGAGGGCTTGCGGCCCGGCGTGATGGAGCGGCTCGGCCTCGGGCCTGAAGATTGCGCGCGTCGCAATCCGAAGCTGGTGTACGGGCGCATGACGGGCTGGGGCCAGCACGGCCCGCTCGCGGCCGCGGCCGGGCACGACCTGAACTACGTCGCGCTGACCGGGCTGCTGTCGCTGTCCGCGCCGTGCGACGGCCGGCCGGGGTTGCCGCCGACCGTCGTCGGCGATGCGGGCGGCGCGCTCGGGCTCGCGTTCGGAATCGTCTGCGCGTTGCTCGACGTGCGCGGCGGCGGGCCGGGGCGGGTGGTCGACGGCGCGATCGTCGACATCGTGTCGATGCTCGGTTCGCTCGCGCTGTGGGCGCGCGCGAACGGGCAGCTCGACGGTGCGCAGCCGAGCCTGTTCCACGATGCGCCGTTCTACGACGTGTATCGCTGCGCGGACGGCGAATGCGTGACGATCGGCGCGCTCGAACCGCCGTTCTACGCGCTGCTGGTCGAACGGCTCGGGCTGACCGACGTCGACCCCGCGTCGCAGTACGACCGCGCGCACTGGCCTGCGCTGAAGGCGCGTTTCGCGGCGGTGTTCGCGCAGCAGCCGTCCGCGCACTGGCGCGCGCTGCTCGAAGGCACCGACGCGTGTTTCGCGCCGGTGCTGAGCGTGGCCGACGCGGTCTCGCATCCGCATAACGCGGCGCGCGGGATCTATCGGACGGATGAGCACGGGAACGTGCGGGCGCGGGTGGCGCCGCGGTTTTTGCCGTTGGCGGGGGATGACGCCGCTTAGGGCTGTCTTTCAGGAGGCGGCTTCCGTTCGTCGACGGCCCCGTGCTGGTGGTCGCGGTCGGCCGCCGCGAGCGTGATGCGGTTTATCTGGCTGCGATGAAACGCTAGCGCGACAGGCGTCGCGGCATCGACGCCCGGGCTCGGCAACTCACGCCGTTTCCTCCGGCGCATCCGGCATCTTGCCGTCGCCGACGCGGTTGATCGTGCCTTGCGCGATCGCGACGAGCCGCTCGTGGTCGCCGTCGATGACGAACACATGGCACTGGCAGGTCGCCTGGTGCCGGCCCGCGTAGACGAGCTTCGCGCGGGCGACGAGCGTGCCGTTCACGGCCGGCCGCAGGTAGTTGATCTTGTATTCGGCGGTGATCACGCGCGGGCCGAGCACGAGCGCGCCGGCGAACGTCAGCGCGTTGTCCGCGAGATAGCTGATGACGCCGCCATGCACGAAACCGTGCTGCTGCCGCAATTCCTCGCGCACCGGCAGACACAGCGACACTTCGTTGTCGCCGATATGCATCAGCTCCGTGCCCAGCAGCATGCTGAACGGCTGCGCGCGCAATGCGCCACGCGCGTGGTCCGTGATGTCGGTCATCGCTTTCCTTCGAAATGAGTGCCCGCTTGCGCTGAACTCTAGGAAGGGGGCTCCGGATAAGCAAGGAAATTCGTCCGCGTTTCGTGCAAAATCCCGGCGCGATGCGACGCGATTATTGCGCCGAATACGCAAGATCTCCGCGTTTGCGGGCGATTCGACGCGAATGCGCGAGCGACGCACGCGATTGACCCGCGTGGCCGGCCATTCCGCCTAAAGTCCGACGAAGAAATGCCGCTAATGCCGGGGCATCGCCTCATCGTCCGCTCTTCAGGAATTCCCCCATGTTCGGAAAAATCAAGCTCGCGTCGGGTCTGCTCGGCGTGTTGACCGTGTTCTGCCTCTTCCTGTTCGCGATCGAAGCGCTCGGCTTCTGGACGCTTGC
The DNA here is from genome assembly GCF_002223255.1 of Burkholderia sp. AU17457. Classification (NCBI taxonomy): domain Bacteria; kingdom Pseudomonadati; phylum Pseudomonadota; class Betaproteobacteria; order Burkholderiales; family Burkholderiaceae; genus Burkholderia; species Burkholderia sp. AU17457. The sequence goes on along the minus strand of NZ_NKFB01000006.1, from coordinate 199,330 downwards.
GTCGACGCGCCGCGGCGTCGACGATCTGTCGACCGTCGCGATCGCGCAGGTCGACGCGGCCAGCCGCGCGACCGAGCAACTGCTCGACGCGCGCATCAACCTGTCGCGGGCCGGCACGCGGATGGTGCGCGGCGGCCCCAAGCCCGAAGACATCATCCGCCATGCGGGCGCGTCGCTCGCGGAAGCGGACAAGGCGTTCGCGGTGCTGACGGCCGCGCAGCCTGTCGACGATACCAACCGTACACGCGTCGCGGCGCTCACCGAGCGTTATCGCGCGCTGCGCGGCGCGCTGGGCGAACTCGTGCAGTTCCTCGACGCCGACAACATCCAGGCATTCCTCGACCAGCCGACCCAGGGCTTTCAGGACGCGTACATCGCCGAGCTGCATCGCTTCACCGACTACGGCGGCGCGTCGAGCCGCGCGGCGCTCGACACCATCGACGGCGGCATGCTGTGGTTCAAGTCGGTCGGCATCGTGCTGCTGGTGGCGATGCTCGCGGCGAGCGTCGCGATCTACGCGGCCGCGCGGCGCGCGGTCGTCGCGCCGCTGGAGCAGGCCGGCCGCCATTTCGAGCGGATCGCACAGGGCCGTCTCGACGAAGCCGTGCAGGCGGGCGGCGTGTTCGAGATCGACCGGATGCTGCGCGGCCTCGCCACGATGCAGACGAGCATCGCGGGCACCGTGCGCACGGTGCGCCAGGCGTCCGACGCGATCCACCTCGGCGCGGGCGAGATCGCGGGCGGCAACGCCGACCTGTCGGCACGCACCGGCACGCAGGCCGCGTCGCTCGAGGAAACGGCCGCGAGCATGGAGGAGCTGACGGCAACCGTCCGTCAGAACACCGACAGCGCACGCGCGGCGAGCGCGCTGGCCGACGCGGCGCTCGAGGCGACGAGCCACGGCGGCGGCGTGGTCGACAGCGTGATCGACCGGATGCGCGGCATCGCGCAGAGCTCGGGGCGGATCGCGGAGATCATCTCGGTGATCGACGGCATCGCGTTCCAGACCAACATCCTCGCGCTGAATGCCGCGGTCGAGGCCGCGCGGGCCGGCGAACAGGGGCGCGGCTTCGCGGTGGTCGCGGGCGAAGTGCGTTCGCTCGCGCAGCGCAGCGCGCAGTCGGCGAAGGAGATCAAGGCGCTGATCGAGGATTCGGTCGCGCAGATCAACGGCGGCGCGGAGCTCGTCGAGCGCGCCGGCGACGCGATGCGCACGGTGTCGGCATCGATCACGCGCGTCGTGCAGACGATGTCGGAGATCACGGCGGCGTCGGTCGAGCAGAGCGTCGGGATCGAGCAGGTGAACCAGGCCGTCACGCAGATGGATCAGCTGACGCAGCAGAACGCCGCGCTGGTCGAGGAAGTCGCGGCGGCGGCCGCGTCGCTGAACGACCAGACCGCGCACCTGATGCAGGCGGTGTCGGTGTTCGAACTGGGCGACGGACGCGCCGCGCGCGGCGATCGCGCGGCGCCGTCGTTCGTGGCGACGGGTTACGAACCGGCCGGCAGCGCCGCGTAGGCGGTCGCGAGGTGGTAGGGCGTCGTCGACGGCATGTCGGCGCGCGACACCTGCCCGTCGGCCGTCTTGCACTCGAACCAGCCGCGCGGATGCAGGAAGCGCGCGGCGAACCGCTCGATCTGGCGTGCGAGCGGCGCGGAGGCCGGCGTGCCGCCGTGCGTCGCGAGCGCGCGCAGGTATTCGGTCTGCGCCCAGATCCGCTGCGTGCCGTCGATGCACGCGCCTTGCGCGTCGAGCGCCGCGCACACGCCGCCCGTCTGCGGATCGACGCCGTATTGTTCGGCGAACGCGAACGCGCGCGACAGCGCGGCGGGGAGCCCGGTCTGCGCGAGCCGCGCACCGGCCGCATCGACCAGATAGAACCATTCGAACTGATGGCCGGGCTCGAAACGGTTGTCGGCCGCTCCGAGCGGCAACTCGGCCACGCAGCCGGTCGCCGCGTCGACGAACGTGCGCTCGACGGCCTGCGCGGTGTGCGCGAGCGCATCGTCGAACGCCGGGTCGCCGAACGCATCGGCGGCCGCGAGCCACGCTTCGGTCAGATGCATCAGCGGATTCTGCAGCGCGCCGCTGCCGGATGACGAGAAATCGGCGTGGCGCGCGGCATCGAGCAACGCGTCGCCGTGGCGCGGCGCGAAGCGGTCCTGGATCAGCGCGGCGGTGGTTTCGGCCACCGTGCGCGCGGCGGCGTCGCCCGACGCCGCATGCCAGGCGGCGCACGCGAACACGATGAACGCGTGCGTATAGAGATCCTTGGTCGTATCGAGCGGCGCGCCCTGCGCGTCGACGCTGTAGATCCAGCCGCCGTGGCGCGCGTCGCGAAAGTGCCGGCACAGCGCGTCGAACAGCGTGGCCGCATGCGCGGTGTCGCCGGCCTGCGCGAACACGAACAGTTGCCGGGCGCACGCCATTGCGCGATAACGGGTCACGGGCAGCGGCGCATGGGTGGCCGGATCGACGGCCTCGAACGGCAGCTGCAATGCTGGGTCGAACCCTGAACCCCGCCAGATCGGCAAGACGACGTGCGCGAAATGGTGGCGCAACTGGGCGGCCTGGGCGGAAGCGGAGTCGGAAACGGGCATGGCGGGGTTGAGCGCTTGGATCGAAACGTGTCGGCGCGGCCCGGAGAATCGGCGCGGCCGGGGCCAAGGATAAAACATTCCGCGCGGCCGGCACCAAAAAAGGAGATAAATCGGATGCTCAGCAACCTGGAACTCGTGATGCGGCTCGTTCTCGCGGCGGCGCTCGGCAGCGTCATCGGCTTCGAGCGCGAGCGCCTGTCGTGGGCGGCCGGCCTGCGCACGCACATGCTGGTGTGCGTCGGCTCGACGCTGATCATGATCGTGTCGGCGTTCGGTTTCGCCGACGTGCTCGGCACCAGCGACCACGTCGTGCTCGATCCGTCGCGGATCGCCGCGCAGGTCGTGTCGGGCATCGGCTTCCTCGGCGCGGGGTCGATCCTGCTGCGCGGCGAGATCGTGCGCGGGCTGACGACGGCCGCGAGCCTGTGGTCGGTCGCCGCGATCGGCCTCGCGGTGGGCGGCGGGCTCTATGTCGCGTCGATTTCGGCCACGATCATCATCCTGATCATCCTGGCCGGCATCAAGCCGCTGGAGCGGCGCTATTTCACGGTGCGCCAGCGGCGTCAGCTCGCGTTCACGGTGGCGAGCGGCACGCTGACGTTCGATTCGCTGCACGCGGCGCTCGGCCCCGACAGTGCGCGCGTGAAGCAGTTCATCGTGCAGCGTGCCGACGACACGGGCGAGCAGGACGAGGTGCGCATCGCGCTGGCGCGCGTGTCGGAACTCGAATACAAGGCGATCTGCGCCAAGCTGCGCGCGCTGCCGGGCGTCACGCGTTTCGACGGCGGGAACGGGCTGGGAGGCGACGAATAGCGTGAATCGGTTGCGGGGCATGCGACAATGGCCGATCACCGATTCCGTTCGACATCCGGGTTCGCGTCTGCGGGCCCCGCTATCCGATTTCCATGACCGAATCCGTTTCCGCGCCGCGCTCCCGCTCCCGTTCCACCCGTTCGTCGGCCCGTTCGCGCCAGCGCTCGGCCGCTGCCGCCGGCAGCACGTCCGCCAGGGCGACGGCACGATCCGGCAGCGCACCGGCCGGCGACGCGCCGCGCGACGAACGGACGCTCGACCTGTTCGGCGATCCGGTGCTGGAGCCGGGCGAGCGCATGCCGGTTGCGGCGCGCGACGAAGCGAGCGTGGAAGCCGATGCGGCGGCCGGTGTCGACGACGGGCGACAGGCCACGCTGGACGGGTTCACCCCGCCCGCGGATGTGGATGCGGCTGTGGCAACGCATGCGGAACCTGAAGGCGCGGCGCCGACGGATGTAGCGGCTAAGGTTGTTTCGACGCCTGAACGCGACGTGGCCGCGAACGTCGACGGCGCATCGGCAGAGGGTCTTGCAACGAAGGCAGCCCGTTTGCCTGCGGGCGATGGCGTCGCAACGCAGCGCGACGTGTCCGTGGTCGACGGCGCCGCGAACGCGGTGGCGACGCTGCAAGCCGCCGATGGCGCTGCGGTGCCGGCGGCGGAATCGCGAGCGGCAGAGAGCGAAGTCGCGAAGCCTGTCGTCGAGGCGGCAGCCGTCAAATCCCGCGAAGGGAAATCGTCGGGGGATGCGGTGAAGGAGCGTCGCTCGTCGTCTGGCGGCAAGCGCCGGGCGGCTGCCGGCGCAAGCGAAGCGACGGCGGCGCAAGCCGCACCGGTTTCGACGAGCATCGATTCGAAGCGGGAAGCGGCTGACTTGAACCCGCCGCCGGTCATCGCTGCACCGGTCGAACCGCAGACGCCGGCACAGCCGGCACGATCGTCCGAACCGGCGATCGCCCCGCATTCCGCGAAGCCCCGCGACACGACTCGGCAGCCCGACGCTTCGCCGCCGCCGGTCGCGCAGCCGGTGGCATCCGCCGCGTCGTTCGTGACCAAGCCATCGTCGGAGCGTACGCAACCGGCCGCGCCCGCCTTCGATCCGGACACGCACCTGCGCCCGCTGACCGACCGGATCGCCACGCTGCAGACCGACGTGGACGGCCTGACGCGCTCGGCCGATCGCGAAATGCGTCGCGTCAACCGCCTGTTGCTCGCGCTGGCGGTCGTCGTGCTGGCGGGGCTCGTCGCGCTGGTGCTGCAAACGCGCCAGATCGCGGGCCTGAAGCAGGACGTCGCCACCAAGCAGCAACGGATCGATCGCCTCGCGGCCGATCTGTCGACGCAGCAGGCCACGCTGATGACGCTCGAGGAGCACCACGAAGCGCTTCTGTCGCAAGTCGACCGGCTTCAGCGCAACGCGAACCGCGAGGCGGCCGTCGGGAAGCGGACTCACCGCGCGCGCTAATCGTTTCGACCCCATCCTGGAAGCCCGACGGAGCAAGGATCGCCGTTCCGCGCCGGCGATCAGCTGTTGCGCACGTGCGGCAAACCGATGCAGCTCGCTGGCGGAGTTCAGGGAAAACCCTTAGAATGAAGGTCATCTAAGGGAAAACCCTAGCCACGTCTGTCAGGAGTCTCACATGAGCTTCATCTTCGCCCTGCTGCAAAAAATCGACGACCTCTTCGTCTCCCCGCACCTGCCGCTCGACGCCGACTACTCGTACGCTGCGCGTCATGCGGAAGCCGAGCGCGTGCGCCGTGCGCACCTCGTGCCGATCGTCCTGTACCGTCGCTGATTCGCTGATTCGCTGATTCGCTGATTCGCTGATTCGCTGATTCGCTGATTCGCTGATTCGCTGATTCGCTGATTCGGCGCGGCGTCCGCCGCACCTGCCGCCCGTTTTCCGCCGCCGCATCGCGCGCCGGTGCGACTGTGCCGCTACACTGGAAGTCCGATTCCGTTCACGGCGACCGGGCCATGCTGCAGATGCGGCCGATGACGGCCGGCGAATTCCACGCGTACCGCACGCGAGCCATCGACGGCTACGCGCGCGACCTCGTTTCCTCCGGGCAAAATGCTGTCGAAGACGCGGCCGATCGTGCGCGCGCCTGTTTCGACACGCTGCTGCCGGACGGCCTGCTGACCGCCGGCCAGACCCTCGTCACGCTCATCGACGGCGCCAGCGGCGACACGGTGGGCGACCTCTGGTACGCGATCGTCCCTGAAGGGCCGAACCGCACGCTGTTCATCTACGACCTCGACATCGTCCCGTCACGGCGCCGCCAGGGCTGGGCCACACGTGCGCTCGATGCGCTCGACGCCGAGGCGCGCCGGTACGGCGTCACCGAGATCGGGCTGTCGGTGTTCAATCACAACGCGGCGGCGCGTGCGCTGTATCGCGCGTGCGGCTTCGCGCCGATCACCACGACATTGATCAAGCCGGTCGTGTCGGACTGAATCCGCCAGCCGGCGAGGCGTTGTCACATGCTGCCGGTTCGGCACGCCGTGTAGCGGGCCAACGCCGGCATGCGTTCCGATCCTTCCTGTTGGTCGAACGCCGAACGGCCCGTCCGGCCATTCGCCATTCACCGCCCTCCGCATCAACGCGCGCGGCCTTTCCATCTCCGCAGCAGCAACGCGTTGGTCACGACGCTGACGCTGGAAAACGCCATCGCCGCGCCCGCGATCACCGGATTCAGCAAGCCGAGCGCCGCGAGCGGCACGCCGACCAGGTTGTAGACGAACGCCCAGAACAGGTTCTGCTGGATCTTGCGGTACGTGCGTTTGGAGATGTCGATCGCGTCGGCGACGAGCGCCGGGTCGCCGCGCATCAGCGTGATGCCGGCCGTGTGCATCGCGACGTCGGTGCCGGTCGCCATCGCGATGCCGACGTCCGCCGCGGCGAGCGCGGGCGCATCGTTGATCCCGTCGCCGACCATCGCGACGATTCCGCCGTGCGTGCGCTTCAGTTCGGCGACGACGCGCGCCTTGTCGTCGGGCAGCACCTGCGCGTGCACTTCGCCGATGCCGAGCGTCGCCGCGACGGCCGCCGCGCTGCCGCGGTTGTCGCCCGTCACGAGCGCGCTCGCGACGCCGCGCGCCGACAGCGCCGCGATCGCGTCGCGGGCGCCTGGCTTCACGGTGTCGCCGAAGGCGATCAGCGCGAGCACCGCGCGCGGCGCATCGGCACGCATCAGCCACGAGATCGTGTTGCCGGCGCGCTCGAGTTCCGCCGCGCGGGCGTCGAGCGCCGGCGGCACCGCGATGCCGAGTTCGTCGCGCCAGCGCGTGCTGCCCAGCGCGAGCCGCTGCCCGCGGACGTGCGCTTCGACGCCGCGCCCCGCCACCGCACGCGCCTGCGTCGCGACGACCGGCTCCGCCGCGCCACCATGTGCGGCCACGCCCGCGTCATGCGCGGCGACCACCGCACGCGCGAGCGGATGGTCGCTCTGCCGCTGCACGGCCGCCGCGAGCGCGAGCGCTTCGGCGCGCGGCACGCCAACGGCGTCGAACGCCGTCACGGACGGTTTGCCTTCGGTCAGCGTGCCGGTCTTGTCGAATGCGATCACGGTCGTACGCTGCGCGAGTTCGAGCGCCTGCGCGTCCTTGATCAGCACGCCGTGCCGGGCCGCGACGCCGGTGCCGGCCATGATCGCGGCGGGCGTCGCGAGACCGAGCGCGCACGGGCACGCGATCACGAGCACCGCGACCGCGTTGAGGATCGCGGTTTCCATCCCGGCGCCGGCGATCATCCAGCCGACCAGCGTCAGCACGGCGATGCCGAGGATCGCCGGCACGAACACCTCGCTGACGCGATCGACGAGCCGCTGGATCGGCGCCTTCTCGGCCTGCGCGGATTCGACGAGGCGGATGATGCGTGCGAGCGTCGTTTCCGCACCGATCGCGGTGGTTTCGACGACGAGCGCGCCTTCGCCGTTGATCGAGCCTGCCGTGACGGCGTCGCCGTCGTCCTTCGGCACGGGCAGGCTCTCGCCGGTGATCAGCGATTCGTCGATGTGCGAGCGGCCCGACACGATCCGTCCGTCGACGGGCACGCGCTCGCCGGGCCGGATGCCAACGTGCGTGCCGACGCGCACCTGCGACAGCGGCACGTCGCGTTCGACGCCGTGCTCGACGACGCGCGCGCGGTCGGGGCGCAGCGCGTTCAGCGCGCGGATCGCTTCGGTGGTCTGGCGCTTCGCGCGCGATTCGAGCCACTTGCCGAAGCGCACGAGCGTGACGATGACGGCCGACGCCTCGAAATACAGATGGCCGGGATGCGCGGGATCGCGCAGCAGCATCCACAGGCTCAGCCCGTACGCGGCCGACGTGCCGAGCGCGACGAGCAGGTCCATGTTGCCGGTGCGCGCCTTCACCGCATGCCAGGCCGCGCGGTAGAAGCGCGCGCCGAAGCCGAACTGCACGATCGACGCGAGCACGAGCTGGAGCCAGCCGGGCAGCATCAGGTCGATGCCGAACGGCGCGGAGAGCATCGGCGCGACGAGCGGCGCGCTCAGCACGGCGGCCCCGATCACGAGGTTGCGTTCGCGGATCGCCTCGCGGCGCTTGCGGGCGTCGAGGTCCTGCGCGGGGCGGGCCGGTTGCAAGTCGGCGGCGGCCGTGGCGCCGGCGGGTGATGCGGCGGCAAGCGATGCTTGGTAGCCGGCTGTGGTGACCGCCGCGATCAGCGTGGCGGCGTCGAGCGCGCCGGCGCCGTGCACCGACGCGCGTTCGGTCGCGAGGTTGACCGTCGCGCGTGCGACGCCCGGCACGGCGGCCAGCGCCTTCTCGACGCGGCCGGCGCAGGACGCGCAGGTCATGCCGCCGATGTCGAGTTCGACGTCGGTGGAAGCGGGCGTGGCAGCGGAAGTGGCGGGCGCAGCCGCGACGGCGGCTGGTGTCGCGCCGTAGCCGGCTTGTTTCACCGCGTCGACAAGCTGTGCAGCAGATACGGCGTTCGACGCGTCGACGGTCGCGCGTTCGGTCGCGAGGTTGACCGATGCGCGCGTGACGCCCGGCACCTTCGCGAGCGCTTTCTCGACGCGCGACACGCAGGACGCGCAGGTCATTCCGTCGATGTCGAGTTCGATGCTTGCGCGCGCGGGCGCGGCGGGCAATGCAGTGGCGGCGGCCGGGACGACGATCTCCGACGCCGTCGGCGTCGCACCATAACCGGCCTGTTTCACGGCGTCCGCCAACTGGCCGGCCGAAACGCCGGCCGACGCATCGACCGTCGCGCGCTCGGTGGCGAGGTTGACCGATGCGCGCGTGACGCCCGGCACCTTCGCCAGCGCTTTTTCGACGCGTGACACGCACGACGCGCAGGTCATTCCGTCGATATCGAGTTCGATCGTCGCGGCGGCAGGAGGAAGCGCGGAGGCCACGGACGGCGTTTCGTCGCGCAACGCGTGCGCCGAATGCGTGGCCGCGCCGGCTTCGACCGGCGCCTCGCGCACCGCCGCGCGATAGCCGGCCTCCCGGACGGCGTCGACGAGCTGGCCCGCCGTGACGGTTTCCTGCGCCGTGACCGTCGCCGCATGCGCATCGAGATCGACCGCCGCATCGACGACGCCCGGCACGGCGGCCAGCGCCCGCTGCACGCGGCCCGAGCAGCCGCCGCAATGCATGCCGTCGACGCCCAGTTCGATCGTTTGCAGCGCCGCGGACGCGAGTGGTTCAGTCATGTCGGATTCCCCAAAAGCGCGGTTCGTACCGCGAATGGTTCCAGTATCAACATTCCCATGATGGTAAGGTCAAGCGTCGGCGACGATGCGACGCATGCCAATGCACAGGGTGTCACAACACGGGAAAAGCGATTGCCCGGCTTCCGAACGGACAGGCAGGCGATGGCGCCAGAACGGGCGCGTGCGCGCTCAGGCGCAGAGCTTCGCGCTCGCGAGGCGATTGAGACTGACGCCCTGCTCGGCGGCCTGGATGACCAGCGCACGGTGCGCCTGCGGCGGGATGCGGACCTTGAATTCGCCGCTGTAGGTTCGGTCGGCGATCGGTTCGGGTACCTTCTCGCCGTTCGCCGTCATTTCGCCCACGACATCGGCGACGAGCCGGCGAATGCCGGCCAGTGCGCCCTCGGGCGTTGCATCGAGCCACGAAAGAGACGGGAACTCCGCGCAGAGGCCGACGTGCTCCCCGTCCTCCGGGGACCACGTTACGCGGTACGTAAAGTGGTCTTGGGTCATGATTTTTGTTCCTTCGGTCGGTCGAGCGCGTCGGGACCCTGCCGCACCTGACAAGCCTTTACTTTCCCCGATCATTCCACCGGCCATCACTAATGGTGTCAATAATGACACCATTAATCCCTCCTCGCCACCGGTGCTTGTCCGATCGCTATTCCGGAGCGGCGCATCGTTCCAGATTCTTGGTGAATCCCGTGAACTCTTTCAGATTTTTTGACGGTTCGGCTAGCGTTTTACCCGTTATTCGGCATATTGGGGGATGCCCTTAGGCGCTATGATACCGGCCTGACATCAGCGCCCACCGTTACGAAACGTCATGAACGGTCATTCGGGCACGCTGGGGTGCCTTGCTTCGCCGTTCGCGAGACGAACAAGGCGTTGACTGAAAAGAACGATATTCGGCCAGTAATCGATGATTGAAAACCAGCGAGAATCAGTTTCTCTGCGACGCGCGTGCGCGTCGCTGGCCATTGCGGCGTTGCTTGCAGGATGCGCGTCGCAACCGGATGCGATCCAGCGGAAAACCGGCTGGATGCGCGCGGAAGTCGCCGACTCCTATATCTATGCGTATCCGCTCGTGCTGATGGACGTCGCGAAGGAAGCGGCGACGGGCGGCGACGGCGCGCAACCGGGGCAGGCGCCGCTCAACACGCTGCGCCATGCGCAGGCGCTGCCGCCCGTCGGCGCGGTCAATCCGCCGCTGCCGGGCGTCGACACGCTCGACTCGACCGGCTGGCTCGACGTCGCCGCCGAACCCGTGATCGTCACGCTGCCCGACACGCGCGGCCGCTACTGGGACGCGCGTGCACTCGACATGTGGACGAACGTGCTGTGGTCGTCGTCGAGCGTCGCGGCGCGCGGCGCGCGTGGCGCCGGGCGATCGCAAACGATTGCCTTCGCCGCGAAGGAGTGGCAGGGCACGCTGCCGAAGGGCGTGGTGCGGGTCGACGTGCCGTCCGCCAATGCGTGGCTCGAAGTGCGGCTGCAGACGAGCGGCGGGCGCGACCTGACGAACGTGAAGAAACTGCAGCGCGCGATCCGCGTGGTGCCGCTGTCGGTCTACACGGGCGCCGAGCGCGGCGCGTCGGTCGCGGTCCACGCGGGCAGCGCGCCGTCCGAAGCGGTAGGCGGCGGCACGCCGGCCGAGCAGGTGGCCGCGCTCGACCCGAAGGCGTTCTTCACGCGTTTCGCACGGGCGCTGCAGGACAATCCGCCGCCGGTCGACGACGCGCACGCACAGGAATCGCTCGGCGACATCGGCGTGACGGCCGGCTATCCGGTGCTGTGGACGGGCGACCGTCTCACGGCCGCCACGGCCGGCGTGGCCGAGGCGCGCGCGCGGCTCGCGACGCCGCCGTCGAACCTGCTGAGCGCGAACGGCTGGACCTGGATCGGCGATACGGCCGGCAAGTACGGCCAGGACTACGCGCTGCGCGCGTACGCCGCCTATACGCAGTTCGGCACCGCAACGCGCGACGACGAGACGCTCGCGGTCACCCGCGTCGACAGCGACGGTCACGCGCTGAACGGCGCGAACCGCTACGTGCTGCATTTCGCGCCGGGCGCGCTGCCGCCGGTGCGCGCGTTCTGGACGCTCACGCCGTACACCACCAACGGCGCGCTGCCGGACGTCGGGTCGGCGCGGCGCTCGCTCGGCGATCGCGATCGACTGCGCCGCAACCGCGACGGCTCGGTCGACATCGTCGTATCGGCGTCGCCGGGCGGCACGCATGCGGCCAACTGGCTGCCCGCGCCGCGTACCGATTTCGCGCTTGCGTTGCGGCTGTACGCACCGAAGCCGCAGGCAAGCGACGGGTCGTGGATGCCGCCCGTCGTCGTCCGGAAATGAACGGTTGACCGCCGCCGTTGTCCGACCGGCGGGCGCGTCGGCGGCGCCCGACCGCCGTACCGTCACCTCCTGAGCCTATACTTTCGGGATAGCGTGCGCGGCCGCCCGGTTTGTCCGGTGCGGCCCGGCATCCATTCCCGAGGCATTCAAGCATGGCAAGCGCAGACAAAGAAACCCTACCCTCGACCCTCCATGCCCTCGGTGGCGTAGCACGCTCGCGCCGGACCCGGCGTATCGGCATCGGCCTGCTGATCTTCGTCGTTTTGTTCGGACTGCTCGGCTTCTTCGCGGCGCCGCCGCTGATCCGCCATGTCGCCGAACAGCAGTTGAGCAAGCAGCTGGACCGGCCGGCCACGATCCAGCGCATCGCGCTGAACCCGTACACGCTGAATCTCGAAGCCGACGGCATTCATCTCGGCGAGCGCGGCGGCCAGGGCGACTTCATCGACATCGGCAAGCTCGTCGTGAGGCCGTCGTGGTCGTCGCTGTTTCGCGGCGCGCCGATCGTCAACGAAATCCGGCTCGACTCGCCGCGCTTTCACGTCGTCCGCTACGACGCGCAGCGCTTCAACTTCACCGACCTGATCGAGAAGTTCTCGTCGCCGTCGCCGACACCCGACAGCAAGCCGACGCAGTTCTCGGTGTCGAACATCCAGGTCAACGACGGCCGGATCGATTTCGACGATCGCCTGCTGAACGAAAAGCACGTGGTCGACAACTGGACGCTCGGCATTCCGTACATCGCGACGCTGGCCTCGAAGACCGACATCTTCGTCGAGCCGAAGCTGCGCGCGCGCTTCGACGGCAGCCCGATCTCGATCGACGGCAAGACCAAGCCGTTCGCGCAGTCGCGCGAATCGGAGATCGCGCTGAAGTTCGACCGCCTCGACGTGCCGAAGCTGATCTCGTACGTGCCGGCGAAGCTGCCGGTGGCCGTGACGAGCGGCCTGCTGAGCAGCAACCTCACGGTCAATTTCGTGATGAGCGGCGAGACGCCCGCGTTGCGCGTGTCGGGCACAGTCGACCTGAACGACGCGAAGGTGACCGACCGCGCGTCGGCGCCGCTGTTCGCCGCGCGCGGCGTGCACGTCGCGGCGACCGGACTGGAACCGCTGCGCAACGCGATGCATTTCGACGAGATCCGGCTCGACCAGCCGGTGGTCGACCTGTCGCGCGACAAGCAGGGCGTGCTGAACGTCGAGAAGCTCGTCGCGCAACCGGCCGCCGTGCCGAAGGCCGAAGCCGGCAAGCCGGCCGCGTCGGCCGTCGCCGTTGCCGTTGCCGGGGCGTCCGCGGCTTCCGGGGCTTCCGGCGCGACCGTCGCCGCAGCCAGCGGCGCGAAGGCCGAAGGCGCCGCCGCGAAGGAAGCGCCGCCGCTCGACCTGACGATCCGTCACGTCGCGATCGACGGCGGCACGATCAACGTCGACGACCGCGTGCCGGCGACGCCGACCGCGCTGTCGCTGACGAAGCTCGCCGCGACGCTCGACGGCTTCACGCTGCAGGGCAAGACGCCGGCGAAATACACGTTGTCGACGTCGCTGTCGCGCGGCGGCGACGTGAACGCCGAAGGGACGTTCAATCTCGCGGCGAAGCAGGCCGACACGAAGCTGACGGTCGCCGCGCTCGCGCTGCCGGCGCTGCAGCCGTACCTCGGCGAGGCGACGCGCGCGCGCGTGCTCGACGGCACGCTCGGCGCGACCGTCAACGCGAAGACCGACTGGGGCAAGACACCGCTCGCCGCGGAAGTCGCGGACAGCACGGTCAGCCTGAAATCGCTGAAGCTCGCCGCGCCGGACAGCAAGGCGCCCGCGATCGTGCTGCCCGACGCGAACGCGAAGATCGCGAAGGTCGACGTCGCCGCGCGCACCGCGGAAATCGCGAGCGTCGACGCGACTGGCCTCGCGCTCGACGTGAAGCGCCTGAAGGACGGCAAGATCGACCTCGCGGCGCTGGGCGAACCCGCGCAGGCGGCGGTGCCGCCGCGCACGGTCGCGCGCAAGGCGCAGGCCGCCGCGCCGTCGTGGCACTACCGGATCGACGCGCTGAACGTGAAGGACGCGTCCGCGAACTTCACCGACATGTCGACGCCGCGCCCGGTGAAGCTGGCGATCAAGCCGCTGGAGCTGTCGGTGCAGAAGGTGAGCGACGACCTGACGAAGCCGCTGCCCGTGCAGCTGAAGGCGACGCTGAATCGCAAGGGTTCGCTGAACGTGACGGGCGACGTGACCGCGCAGCCGCTGAAGCTCGGCCTGAAGATCAACGGCAACCGTCTCGACGCGGCCGCGTTCGAGCCGTACTTCGGCAGCGCGCTGAACGCGACGATCGCGAGCGCGCTGCTCAACGCGCAGGGCAGCCTGACGTTCGCGCAGGTGAAGGACACGCCGCGGGCGGTCTATCGCGGCGACGTCGCGCTGGTCGACGTGCGGATGCTCGACAAGGCGACGTCCGACCCGTTCGCCGGCTGGCGCTCGCTCGCGCTGTCGAACCTGAAGGCGAGCTACGACGAGAAGGGCACCGACGTCGACGCCGCGCGCGTGACGTTCTCGAACTTCTACGGCCGCGTGCTGCTCGACGCGCAGGGCCGGCTGAACCTGAAGGACGTGGTCGCGAAGGAGACGGGCCCCGCGCAGTCGCTCACGCGAGACGCGAGCAAGGGCGAGCCGGTGCCGCTGTCGCCGGGCGTGACGCCGCCGGCCGCCGCGCAGGCCGCCTCGGCCGCGGCCGCGCAGCAGGCGTCCGTGCCGGCCGCCGCGTCGGCGACGGTGGTCGTGAAGGCCGCGCCGCAGCCGCAGAACCCGGTGCGGATGCACTTCGGCGAACTGCTGCTGCAGAACGGACGCGTCACGTACACGGACAACTTCATCAAGCCGAACTACACGGCGAACCTCGTCGCGATCAAGGGCACGGTCGGCGCGTTCGGCACCGATTCGACGACGTCCGCGCCGGTCGACGTCGCCGCGAACCTCGCGGGCAACGGGCCGATCTCGATCAAGGGCACGGTGAACCCGCTGATCGAGAAGCCGGCGCTCGACCTCACGGCGACCGCGCACGACATCGAGCTGACCAACCTGACGCCGTATTCGGCGAAGTACGCGGGCTATCCGATCACGAAGGGCAAGCTCAACGTCGACCTGCACTATCAGCTCGCGAACGACCAGCTGTCGGCGAACAACCACATCTTCATCGACCAGCTCACGTTCGGCGATCACGTCGAGAACGACACGGCGACGAAGCTGCCGGTGAAGCTCGCGATCTCGCTCTTGAAGAACACGCGCGGCCAGATCGACGTGAACCTGCCGGTGTCGGGCTCGCTGTCGAATCCGGAATTCAGTGTCGGCGGCCTGATCTGGCACGCGGTGCTGAACCTGATCGCGAAGGCCGTCACGTCGCCGTTCACGCTGCTCGCGAATGCGTTCGGCGGCGGCGGCGGCGAGGATCTCGGCTATGTCGAGTTCGCGCCGGGCTCGTACCAGTTGACCGACGCGCAGCAGAAGAAGCTCGACACCGTCGTGAAGATGCTGACCGAGAAGCCGTCGATCCGTCTCGACCTGATCGGCCGCGTCGATCCGGCGCAGGACACGCCGGGGCTGCGCGACGCGTACGTCGAGCGGCTCGTGCGCCAGCAGAAGCTGAAGGACGTGATCGGCCAGGGCGAGAGCGTCGATCCGATGTCGGTGAAGGTCGACAAGGCCGAATACTCGAAGTACCTGACGCGCGCGTACAAGGCCGCCGACTTCAAGAAGCCGCGCAATCTGGTGGGCCTGCAGAAGACGCTGCCCGACGCGGACATGAAGCAGGCGCTCGCCGATCACGCACCGGCCGACGACAACGCACTGCGGGCGCTCGCGCAGCAGCGCGCGCAGGCCGTGCGTCAGTATCTCGACGGCAAGATCGACTCGAGCCGCATGTTCGTCGTCGCGCCGAAGCTCGACGCGAAGGGCATCTCGGACAAGGGCGCGACGACCCGCGTCGACTTCGGGCTGCAGTAAGCCTTACCACCATCCGTCATCCGCCGCCGCGCCCGCACCCGCCGGGCGCGGCGGCTTTTTTTCAGCGGCTGGCGACGGCCGGTTCGCGCTTGTCCAGCTCCTTCCTCGCGGCCAGCGGCAGACGCGCGTCGTCCCACTGCGTCAGCCATTCGACTTCCTTCGTGGTGAACACCGGTCCGTGGTTGCGCAACGCGTACTGCAGCGCGTCGACGACGTGATGGCGAATGATTTCGGGGGTACGTGCATCGTCCAGCACGAACCGGAGGGCTTCCAGGGTCGACATACTCGTGCTCCGGGTCAGGGAAAACCCTTTATGCCACGCCAATAGTCGCGGGCCAACCCGAAAAAAAATCCGGCCGCACGGGCCGGCGCACGGTAAACGATCTCGTCGGCACGAAGGAGGTCGCGCCGACGATCCTCGCGCTGCTCGACGCAGACCCGCACCTGCTGCAGGCGGTCGTCGCCGAGAACGCGCGCCTGCTGCCGGGGCTCGGTATCGGGCGTTCAGCGCCGGGGGCGGCGGTGTGTCCGGGGCATCGCGTGGGCGCGTCGGAAGAGGAACGCGGCGCCGGGTAGACGACCGTGCCGCGATGCCCGGTGCGTGGCTTGAATTCCGGCGCATGCACCGGCATATTCGTCACGCATTCCCGTTCAACGACGCGCCGAGAGGATCGTTCATGCGCCTGCTGCTTGCCCTGCTGTTGCCGTGGTTCCAGTTCTTCACGATCGGCCGCCCGATCGCCGGGATCATCTGTCTGCTCCTGCAAATCACGATCATCGGGTGGCTGCCGGCCGCGATCTGGTCGGTGTATGCGTTGAGCCAGTACAAGACCGATCGCAAGATCGAGGCGGCGTTGCGCGGGCGGGGGTAGGAGGGGAGCGGCTCGCGTCACCGGCCGACTGGCGGGATTCGTCGTTGCGAGCCTGCCGGAATCGGCCATCCACGACAAAACGGCCGCCCGGTCGATCGTTCGGCCCGGGCGGCCGCTCCGCCTACTTCACCGCAAACAGCGTCAGGTTCATGAAGATCTTGAACGCATAGCCGAGCGTGACGGCGCCGATCACGCCGCCCGCCCACAGAACGACGAACCACATCCAGCCGCGCATCCGCGGCCGCGGCGCGCCGGGCTGGCCGGCGGTGGAATCAGTGGTGGTAGTAATGCTGGTCTTCATGACGCACCTTGCCTCGGAATACCCAATAGCCCATCGTCGTGTAGGCGATGATGATCGGGAGGATAACCGCTGCGCCGACCAGCGTGAAGGTCTGGCTCGAACGCGGCGCCGCCGCTTCCCAGATCGTCATCGTCTGCGGAATCGCATACGGGAACAGCGTGACGAGCAGGCCGACGTAGCCGAGCAGCACCAGCGCGAGGGCGAGCACGAACGGCGTCATGTCGTGCCGGTCGCGCACCGCGCGACGCATCCACGCCGCGCACGCGGCCACCAGGAACGGCACCGGCAGCAGGCGCCAGAACAGCCCCGAATCGAACCAGCGCTGCGCGATGGCCGGATCCTGCAGGGGCGTCCACAGGCTGATCACGGCGATGAAGCCGAGCAGCACGACGGTCAGCGGCCACACGACGCGATGCAGGCGGCGCTGCAGGTCGCCTTCGGTCTTCGCGACGAGCCAGCAGCAGCCGAGCAGTGCGTAGGTCACGATCAGGCCGAGGCCCGTCAGCAGGCTGAACGGCGTGAGCCAGTCGAACGCGCCGCCGGCGTACACGCCGTCCTTCACGTCGATGCCCTGCAGGAACGCGCCGAGCGCGATGCCCTGGAACAGCGTCGCGCCGGCCGAGCCGCCGATGAACGCGAGATCCCACAGCTGCTTCGTGCGTCGCGCCTTCGCGCGGATCTCGAACGACACGCCGCGGAAGATCAGGCACACCAGCATGAAGATCAGCGGCAGGTACAGCGCCGACAGCACGGTCGAATAGACGATCGGGAACACCGCGAACAGCCCGGCGCCGCCGAGCACGAGCCACGTCTCGTTGCCGTCCCACACGGGCGCGACGGTGTTCATCATCAGGTCGCGTTCCTTTTCGTCCGGGAAGAACGGGAAGACGATGCCGATGCCGAGGTCGAAGCCGTCGAGCACGACGTACATGAAGAGCCCCAATGCGATGATCGCGGCCCAGATTACGGTGACGTCCATAGGTTTTCTCGTTTGCGAATGGGGTGGGCTCAGACGGTCTCGATCAGCTCGTCGACGGCCGACATCGGGCGGCGCGCGGTGTGATCGGGGCGCGTGTCCGGTTTATCGTCGTGCTTGACGTCGGGCAGCGCGGGGCCGGCCTTCATCAGCTTCAGCATGTAGTACACGCCGGTGCCGAACACGAGGAAGTACACGATCACGAACGTCATCATCGACAGGCTGACCTGCTGCACCGACAGCGGCGACACGGCCTGCGCGGTGCGCATCACGCCATACACGACCCACGGCTGGCGGCCGGCCTCGGTCGTCACCCAGCCCGCGAGCAGCGACACGAAACCGGTCGGGCCCATCACGAGCGCGAAGCGCTGGAACCACTTCGATTCATACAGGCGGCCGCGGCGGCGCAGCAGCCACGCGAGCGCGGCGAGGCCGATCATCGCGAAGCCGAGGCCGACCATGATCCGGAAGCTCCAGAACACGACCGTCGAATTCGGGCGGTCTTGCGGCGGGAAGTCCTTCAGCCCGCGGATCTCTCCGTCCCAGCTGTGCGTGAGGATCAGGCTGCCGAGGTGCGGCACCTTCACCGCGTAGCGGGTCGTTTCCGCCTGCATGTCCGGAATGCCGAACAGGTTCAGCGCGGTGCCGCCCTTTTCGGTTTCCCACAGCCCTTCGATCGCGGCGATCTTCGCGGGCTGGTGCTTCAGCGTGTTGATGCCGTGCTGGTCGCCGATCACGGCCTGCAGCGGTGCGAGTACGAGCAGCAGCCACAGCGCCATCGAGAACATCTTCTTCACGCCCTTGTCGCGGCGGCCCTTCAGCAGGTGCCACGCGCCGGTCGCGGCCACCACCAGCGCGGCGACGATGAACGCGGCGATCGCCATGTGGAACAGGCGGTACGGGAACGACGGGTTGAAGATGATCGCGAACCAGTCGGTCGGCACGACGCGGCCGTCGACGATCTCGAAGCCCTGCGGCGTCTGCATCCAGCTGTTCGACGCGAGAATCCAGAACGTCGAGATCAGCGTGCCGATCGCGACCATCAGCGTCGCGCCGAAGTGTGCGCGCGGGCTCACGCGGTTCCAGCCGAACAGCATGATGCCGAGGAAGCCGGCTTCGAGGAAGAACGCGGTCATGACCTCGTACATCAGCAGCGGGCCGGTGACGGCGCCGGCGAAGCTCGAGAAGCCCGACCAGTTGGTGCCGAACTGATAGCTCATCACGACGCCGGAGACGACGCCCATCCCGAACGCGACCGCGAAGATCTTCGACCAGAACAGGCAGAGCGTCTTGTAGTACTGCTTGCCGGTCTTGAGCCAGCGATATTCGAGCACGGCGATGAAGCTGGCGAGGCCGATGCTCAGCGCCGGAAAGACGATGTGAAAGGAGACGGTGAACGCGAATTGCAGGCGGGCCAGATCGAGGGCCGAGAGTGCGGTGTCCATACCAGATGACCGAGGCTGACGATACCCGCCGGCGGGTGCCGGCGGACCCCGGCGGACAGGCGTCGGGGTTGGCTGGAGTATGGGCTGCGATGTTGCACCGCGAAATGCGCCAACTCGTCGCAGATGTCCAGCCCGTCGCGCGCGATTTCCGGATAAATCGTTGATTCGTATCAAGAAGGCCGTTCGCGACGCCTGCGGCCGCGGCGTGGCGGTCTGCCGCACGTGCGTCAATATGGCGCGTCGCGTCATTGGAACGACGCCGCGCGTGCGGCATCGCGGTGCGCGGCGACGGCCGGCACGCGCCGCGCGAATTGCGTACACTCTCAGTCTCGTTTCGGCAGGGCCGGGCGCCTCGGTTCCGGCTCGCGTTTACCCAGGGCACAGCGATGATCGATTTACGCAGCGATACCGTGACACGTCCGAGCCAGGCGATGCTGGCCGCCATGACCGCCGCCGAAACCGGCGACGACGTGTGGGGCGACGACCCGACCGTCCTGCGCCTGCAGGCGGTGACGGCCGAGCGGACCGGCAAGGAGGCCGGCCTGTTTTTCCCGAGCGGCACGCAGAGCAACCTCGCCGCGCTGATGTCGCACTGCGAGCGCGGCGACGAGTACATCGTCGGCCAGCTCGCGCACACCTACAAGTACGAAGGCGGCGGCGCGGCCGTGCTCGGCAGCATCCAGCCGCAACCGATCGAGAACGCGCCGGACGGCACGCTGCCGCTCGCGAAGATCGCCGCGGCGATCAAGCCGCTCGACAATCACTTTGCGCGCACGCGCCTGCTCGCGCTCGAAAACACGATCGGCGGCCAGGTATTGCCGGAAGGCTATGTGCACGAAGCGGTCGCGCTCGCGCGCAGCCGCGGGCTATCCACGCACCTCGACGGCGCGCGGGTCTGCAACGCGGCCGTCGCATCGGATCGCCCGATCGCCGAGCTGTGCGCGCCGTTCGACACCGTGTCGATCTGCTTCTCGAAAGGGCTCGGTGCGCCGGTCGGCTCGGTGCTGGTCGGCAGCCGTGCGCTGATCGAGCGCGCGCAGCGCTGGCGCAAGGTGCTGGGCGGCGGGATGCGGCAGTCGGGCATTCTGGCGGCGGCATGCCTGTATGCGCTCGATCACAACGTCGAGCGGCTCGCGGACGATCACGCGAATGCCGCGCATCTCGCGGCCGGTCTCGCGCGCATCGATTCGGTGAAGGTGCTGTCGCATGCGACGAACATGGTGTTCGCGCAATTCCCCGAAGCCGATTGCGCGCCGCTCGAGGCGTGGCTGAAGGAACGCGGGATCCTCACGCAGATGCTGTATGCGTCGCGCTTCGTCACGCATTGCGACGTGTCGCGCGCGGACATCGATACCTTCGTCGGCGCGGTCGGCGCGTATTTCGCGCAGCGTCGCGCATGAAGCGGAACGCGCCGGCCGGCGACGGGCCGGCGCGGCATGACGCAACACAGGAAGGGGTGACCCGGCGCGTGGTCCGTCGATCGTTGCAGTGACGGCGGATCAAGCTTGCCGCGGCATGTCGGCGGGCGGCGTGCCGTCGTGAAACAGCGATTTCAGTTGCGTGCGCAGTTCGGCGCTGTCGGTGTGCTGGTGGACCGACACCGCATGCTGAACGGCGGCCTCCAGCAGTTCGTTGTCGGAGTCGGCGGAAATCGCGACCGAGCAATGCATCGCGCTGGGAAACTCGCGGCAATCGATATAGCGGCGGGACATGATGTTCTCCTCACATGAAAGGGAACGGCCGGACCTGGATGATCGGCCGCGCGGCGCGTTCGCGAGGCCGATGCGAGAAGTATAGGCGGCGTGGCCGACTTTCTCGTCGTCGTGCGTACCGCGCCCGCAGCGTCGATCGCCCGCGCCAGTTCGCGCCCGCCGGCGCGTCACGGCAACGGCGCGAGCAGCCGGCGCGCCGCTTCGACCACCCGCGCGGACAGCGACGCCATCGTCGGCGACTGCACGGTCCACGCGTGCCAGTACAGCGTGACGTCGGTCGGATGCGCGGGCGCGAGATCGACGAGCCCCTGCGCATCGAGCGGCGCGGCGCCGATCAGCGGCTCCGGCACCATCGCGTAGCCGAGCCCGTGCCGCACCGCCGCGAAGTGCGAATGGGTGCCCGGCACGTAGTGGCATGGGTACGCGCCTTCGGGCAACCCGAACTTCTCCTTCAGGAATGACGATTGCAGCGTGTCGCGCCGCGAATACGCGACGACGGGCGCGTGGCGCGCGCTCGTGCGGTTCAGCCCGCGCGGAAACCAGCGCACCGCGAACGCGGCGGCCGCGAGCAGCCGGTAGCGCATCGTGCCGAGCGGCGTCGCGATGCAGCCGCGCATCGGCTTCGGCTCGGTCGTCACGCAGCCGACCGCCATCCCGCTTTCGAGCAACGCGAACGTGTGATCCTGATCCTCGACGATCAGCTCGAACAGGATCCGCTCGCCGGCGAGCACGGACGTCAGTGCCGGCAGGAACCACGTGCCGAGACTGTCGGAATTGAGTGCGATCGTGACCGAGATCGGCGACTCACGCTCGGCCGCGAGCGTGCTTTGCAGGTCGGCCTGCAGCAGCGCGACGCGGCGCAGGTGCTGCAGCACGCGCTGCCCGGCCACCGTCGGGCGGCACGGCCGCGTGCGCAGCACGAGCGGCGTGCCGAGGCTCGCTTCCAGCGCGCGGACCCGCTGCGTGACGGCGGACGCGGTCACGTGCAGGCGCACGGCTGCCTGCTCGAAGCTGCCGGTGTCGGCGACGGCCAGCAGCGCGGCGGCTTGCTTCGGATCGATCGTCATCGACATGTCGGGGGCATTCCTGTGATCGGGGACGAGAACAGGCGGTAGTGTAAGGCAGCGTGGGCCGCCGTTCCGGCGCGGCGAATCGTCCCGCGGTACGAGATTCGTCGATGGAATCGGTTGCCGTAGGGGATGCGCGGCGCGGCGGCGCGGGCATTTTGATCTACGCTGTCTGAATGGGCGCGATGCCGCTCGCGCGGCGGCGATGCGGTCATGCCGACGCCGGTGCCCGACGACGATATGCAGCACGCCGATCCGACGACACCCCACCGAAGAACACGCGACGGAGCAACAGAGCAATGATCTTCCGGCAACTTTTCGACCCGCAATCGTCGACGTATACGTATCTGCTCGCCGACCGCGCATCGCGCGAAGCGCTGCTGATCGATCCCGTGTTCGAGCAGGTGCGCCGCGACGCGGCGCTGCTCGACGAACTCGGGCTGCGGCTCGTCGCGACCGTCGACACGCACGTGCATGCCGATCACGTGACGGGCGCGTGGTTGTTGAGGCAGCGCACGGGCAGCGCGATCGCGATCTCGGCGGCGAGCGGCGCGCAAGGTGCCGACCGCTACCTGAACGACGGCGACCGCTGCGCGTTCGGCGCGCGCTACCTGACGGTGCGCGCGACGCCCGGCCACACGAGCGGCTGCATCAGCCTCGTGCTCGACGACGAATCGATGGCGTTCACCGGCGATTGCCTGCTGATCCGCGGCACCGGCCGCACCGACTTCCAGCAGGGCGACCCACGCGCGCTGTATCGCGCGGTGCACGGCCGGCTCTTCACGCTGCCGGCCACGTGCCTGTTGTATCCGGCGCACGACTATCGCGGGCTCACGGTGACGAGCGTCGGCGAGGAGCGGCGCTTCAACCCGCGCCTCGGCGGCGATCTCAGCGAAGACGATTTCGCCGGCTACATGCGCAACCTCGGGCTTGCGCATCCGCGCCAGATCGACGTTGCGGTGCCGGCGAACCTGCAGTGCGGTGTCGCCGCGAACGCGCCCGACGCGCAGGCGGCCGCCGACTGGGCGCCGCTCGTCTATACGTTCGCCGGCTTCTGGGAAATCGATCCGCAATGGCTCGAGGATCATCTGCCGACCGTGCAGGTCGTCGACGTGCGCGAACCGGACGAATTCGCGGGCCCGCTCGGCCATCTGCCCGGCGCGACGCCGATTCCGCTCGGCGAACTCGCCGCGCGCACCGGCGAACTCGCGCGCGACCGGCCGGTCGTGACCGTGTGCCGGGCCGGCGGGCGTTCCGCGCAGGCCACCGTGATCCTGAAGAAGGCCGGCTTCGACGCGGTCGCGAATCTCGGCGGCGGGATGCTGCGCTGGCGCGCCGAGGGGCGTGTCGTGATGGACGGCCGCTCGTAGCAACCGAGGCGGTTCCTCGAAAAAAATATCGGGACGATGTCGAAACAGCCGGGCGCCGCGCGTCGTCAAGGTATCCGATCATATGGCGCCGCCTGACGCGGCGCGAAACCCCGGGAGCCTCCACGATGATGCCGACGCTTTACGCCCATCCGTTTTCGTCCTACTGCCAGAAGGTGCTGACCGCGCTGTACGAGAACGGCACGCCGTTCGAGTATCGCGTGCTCGCGCACGACGATCCGAAGCCGATGCAGGAACTGACCAGGCTGTGGCCGCTGAAGCGCTTCCCGGTGCTGGTCGATGCGGGCCGCACGGTGATCGAGGCGTCGATCATCATCGAGTATCTCGGCCTGAACCATCCGGGCCCCGTGCGCCTGCTGCCCGACGATCCGCGCGCCGCGCTCGAGGTGCGGACGATGGACCGCTTCTTCGACAACTACGTGGCGACGCCGCAGCAGAAGGTCGTGTTCGATGCGCTGCGGCCGGAAGCCGAGCGCGATGCGCGCGGGGTGGCCGACGCGCGCGCGATGCTCGACACGTCGTATGCGTGGCTCGACAGGACGATGGCCGATCGCGAATGGGCGGCCGGCGACCGTTTCAGCCTCGCCGATTGCGGCGCGGCGCCGTTCCTGTTCTATGCGGACTGGACGCACCGGATCGATCCGGCGTTCGCGAACGTGATCGCGTACCGCAAGCGTCTGCTCGCGCGGCCGTCGTTTGCGCGCGTGGTCGACGAGGCGCGGCCGTACCGCTCGTTCTTTCCGCTCGGCGCGCCCGATCGCGATTGACGGGCGCGACCGTCGCCCGCCGTGCCGCGGCCGCGCATGGCCGGCAGCGCGCGCCGGGGCGACGGAACGACAGCAGCAGCGGCAGCATCGCGCGTGCGCCCGTCACATCGTGCGCGTGGCCGACTGCGCGAGCGTCAGCAGTTCGTCGAACTGCGTGATCAACTCGAAGCACAGCAGGAACGCGAGCGTATAGGCGGGTGCGGGGAAGCGCCGAATCATTTCCAGCACCTGCGGCGCGAAGCGCGAGCGGATCGCGTCGCGCGTCAGCAGCCACGCGATCGCGATGCCGATCGAGGCGCCCGCGATCAGATCGGTCGGATAGTGAAAGCCGAGATACGCGCGCGGCAGGCAGATAAATACGACCGAATACAGCAGCGCGACGATGCCGGCGCGGCGCGCGATGATGAAGATGCCGGTCGCGATCGCCATCCACAGCATCGCGTGATCGCTCGGAAACGAACTCCAGGTCTGCAGCGTCGCCGCGCGCAGTCCGGCCGACGGGAAGTGCAGGTGCAGGTCGGGGTTGTAGATCGGCCGTACGCGAAACGGCAGCACCTGCGCCAGCACGCGGCCGACGGCGAGCGCGACGAGCCCGCTCGCGACGGTGGCGACCACCAGCTCGCGTTGCCGCTCGCGGTTCGGCCCGGGTTGGAACCACAGCCAGCACAGCACGGGAATGAGCACGAAGCCCTTGAACGTGTAGAGGCCCGCAATGACGCGGATCGCGTGATTCATCAACGGGCCGAACGTCACGTGGGTGAGGAAGATCTGGATCGTGGTGTCGAAATTGTTCATGTCCTGTGCGACCCGGGCGGACGCGCAGCGCATGACAGGCGGCCGGCTGGATCGGAAAGCGCACTCGCACGGAGCGCAACGGGGGGCAAGTATGTCACCCGTTATTTCGAAGAAAATGCGAAAAAATACCGGAATTCCCCTGATAAAACGGGGCAGCGTGGTGGGGACGGATGGGGAAGCGCCGAGCGGTGCGGCAGGGACAAATCGTCCGATGTTTGCGTGCGCGCGGGCACGGATGTCGGAAAAATATTTGGGTGAACTGGGCAATTCGGCTGACCGGTGCCGACCTTGTGCCGGATGAACGATTGCCGTGCTGTCGCGGCGCGAATCTGCCGGGCGGCGCAGCGTCATGCGCGCCGATCAAAAAATAAAAAAAACGGACAAGCCGCGTGGGCTTGCCCGCCGGTGTTGCGCGATGCCCGACGTCAGTTGCGCCACACCCGCACGACGAGCGCGGCGAGCGACGTCGCGACGGCCAGCGCGGTCACCGCGTTCCAGCCCAGTTGCGCGAGCAACGCACTGCCGATCGCCGCGCCGGCCGCCATCCCGATGAACATGCCGACGAACAGCACCGCATTGAGGCGGCTGCGCGACGCGGGATCGATCCGGTAGACGATCGACTGGTGCGCGATCAGCGTGGCCTGCACGCCGAGATCGAAGCCGATCGTCGTGGCGGCGAGCAGTACGAGCTGCGCATGCGGCGACATCAGCGGCGCGGCGGCCATCGACGCGAACGACACCGTCGCGATGCCGATACCGATCCGCGTGACGCGCTCGGGGCCGTGATGGTCGGCGAGGCGCCCGGCGATCGGCGCGGCCAGCGCGCCGGCGGCGCCCGCGAGGCCAAAGGCGCCGGCGGCCGCGCTGCCGAGGTGGAACGGCGCGCCGTGCAGCATCACCGCGAGGGTCGACCAGAACGCGCTGAATCCGACGGCCAGCAGCCCCTGCGCGAGGGCGGCGCGGCGCAGTGCCGAATGCTCGCGCCACAACGCGCCGAGCGAGCCGATCAGCGCGCGATACGGCAGCCGCGTGGTCGGCTCGAAGCGCGGCAGCCCGCGTGCGGCCACGGCGCCGATCGCGGCGACGCTGGCGGCCGCGAGCGCGAACATCGCGCGCCAGCCGGCCGTCTCGGCGACGAACCCGGCCACGACGCGCGACAGCAGGATGCCGAGCAGCAATCCTGTCATCACCGTACCGACGATGCGGCCGCGATGCATGTCGTGCGCGAGCGTCGCGGCGGCCGGCACGACGTCCTGCGCCATCGTCGCGGCGAGGCCGATCGCGAAGCTCGCCGCGAGCAGCAGCCCGAGCGACGGCGCGACGGCGGCCAGCAGCAGCGCGACGACCAGCGCAGAGGCCTTGGTCACGATCACGCGACGCCGGTCGAAGCGGTCGCCGAGCGGCGCGAGCAGCAGGATGCCGAGCGCATAGCCGAGCTGCGTGAGCGTCGGCACGAAGCCGATCGCGCGCGCCGACGCGCCGAGATCGGGTGCCAGCGCGCCGAGCATCGGCTGCGCGTAGTAGAGCGGCGCGACGCCGAGACCGGCGGCGGCCGCGAGCAGCAGCACGAGCCGGCGATCGGGCATCGAATGGGCGGCCGGACGGGCCGCAGCGTGCGCCGCGCGGGGCGCGACATCGAGAGGGGTCGGGGTGGACATCGCGTACATCCTCGGTTGAAGAATGGGATGGACGCGAGTGTGGCGGTACGCGGCCGGCGACGGTAGTGCCGCCTCGCGCAGATTTGTTATACGCTCGACGAATGACCGAAAAATCTTCTCCCTCTCCCGCTGCGGGCGGGTCTCGGCGGATTCAGGCGGTGCCGGTGGACGGCGCCGGCTATCGTTTCGAACTGATGGAAACCTTCGTGCGCATAGTCGAGGCCGGCAGCCTGTCGGCGGCCGCCGTGCAACTGCACACGACGCAGCCGACCATCAGCCGGCGGCTGCAGGCACTGGAAAATTCGCTTGGCATGCGGCTGCTGCAACGCACGACCCATACGATGCGGCTGACCGTCGACGGCGAGCGGTGCTTCAAGCAGGCGAAGGAGCTGCTGGCGAGCTGGGCGGCGTTCGAGGCCGATTTGCGCGGCGCGCAGGAGGAGCCGGCCGGGCTGCTGCGCGTCGCGGTGCCGCACGCGTTCGGCCAGCAGCGTTTCGTTGCGCCGCTCGCGCAGTTCCTGCGCGACTACCCGCGCGTGTCGGTCGAGTGGCTGCTGCAGGACGAGGTGCGCGATTTCGTCGGCAGCGGCATCGATTGCGCGATCCAGGTCGGCGAGCCGACCGATCCGGGCGTGGTCGCGATCCGGCTGACGAAGGTGCCGCGTTTCGTGGTCGCCGCGCCGTCCGTGCTGAACGGCGCGGACGTGCCGGCCGATCCGGACGCGCTCGCCGCGCTGCCGTGGCTCGCGTTGCGCACGTACTACCGCACCGACCTCGCGCTGACGCATGCGGTCACCGGCGACACGCGGCGCATCGCGATCCGCCCGCGCATCACGACCGCGAACCTGTATGCGTTGCGCAGCGCGGCGCTGCTGGGCGTCGGCGCGTGCGTCGGATCGTCGTGGATGCTGGCCGACGATCTCGCGCGCGGCGATCTCGTGCACCTCGCGCCCGAATGGCAGGCCGCGCCGCTGCCCGTCTACCTGACTTATCCGCATGCGCAGTTCTATCCGTCGCGGCTCGTGCGGTTCGCCGCGATGATGCGCGAGGCTGTGCCGGCGCTCGTCGAAGGGCGCGACGGCTGAAGCGGGCGGCGCCGTGGCGGCGACTCGCGCTCAGCCGCGCCGGATCCCTTCGGGCAGCGCGCTGATGCGGCGCACTTCGGGCGAATCGAGCCACGCGCGCGACGTCGCGCAGTCGACGAACATGTCCGTCGCGTCCTCGCCCCAGAACAAGTCGCCGTCGAGCGCGAAGGTCGGCACGCCGAACACGTTCTCGGCGATCGCGCGATCCGTGTTCGCGCGCAGCGCATCCTTGACCGGCTGGGCCTCGACGGCCGTCACGCCCTCCGGAAAGCCGACCGCTTCGCACAGCGCGGCGAAGCCTGCCGGCGTCGATACGTCCTGGCCGTCGCGCCAGATATGCCGGAAGATCCGCCGGATGGCGTCGCGCGAGCCGCCCATCGCGATCGCGAGGCGCAGCGGCTTGATCGGATTGAACGGATGCGCGGGCGGCATCCGGAACGCAATGCCGAGCTTGTCCGCGCGGTATTGCGCATGCCGATAGGTGAACACGCGCTTGGCCGCGATTTCCGCGGGCGCTTTCTGCCCCCAGTGCGTGAGCAGCGCGCCGAGCACGACCGGCCGCGGCTCGAACGCGGCGGTGGGCGGCAACCGGTCGAACTGTTCCTGTTGCAGGTAGGCGAACGGCGAAACGAAATCGAAATACCAACTGGCGGTGCGCGCGGCGTTCATCGCGGGTGTCTCCTCGGGCGGATCCGGTGGTCGGTTGCACGCGCGGTGCGTCGCCTGCGAACGGCGCGCTGCGCGCATCGGCGGCCAGTGTCGCATGCGGCCGCCATTCGCGCTGTCGTATCGCGTGCCGCGTGAACCGGCTCCCTACGACCGGGCGGTGCCGTCCGCCGACGACGCGAGCCGCGCGAGACTGTCGCGTACGGCCGCCGCGTCGTAGCGCGCGCCCGCGCCGCCGAGTGCGACGGTCGCCTTCTGTGCGAGCGGCAGCAGCATCGCGAGCGCCGCCGTCATCGCCGGCGCGGCGGCGAGCCGAGACTTCGGGCCCGATACCGTCAGCGCACCGACGCATTCGCCGGCCGCGCCGAACACGGGCACGGAAGCCGACGCCGTTTCCGGGTCGCGCTCGCCATACGACGCGGCCCACAGCTGTTCGCGCACGTCGTTCCAGCGGGCGTCCTGCGTGTCGGTGAAGGCGAGCAGCACCTTCCCGGATGCGCCCTGGCCGACCGGAAACTCCTCGCCGACGCGGATCGACACGCGCACCGCCCGCGCGGGCTCGACGCGATACAGCACGGAACGCACGTCACCCTGGCGCACGTAGAACGATGCCGTTTCCCCGAGTTCGCGGCTCAGCGTCTCGAGAAGCGGCTCGACCACCGGGCCGACGCGGAACGAACGCTGGTACAGCGCGGCGAGCCGCAACGGTTCGTGCCCGATCGCGTACTGGCCGTCGTCGAGCTTGCGCATGAATCCGCCATGCTCGAGCGCGGCGAGCAGACGCAGGATCGTGCTTTTGTACAGCCCGGTGCGGCGCGACAACTCGGCGAGCGACAACCGATCGTCGGTCTGGCCGAACGCACGGAGGATCGCGAACGCGCGATCGAGCACCGCGACGCCGCTGGACGATTCTTCCATCGCCGGATCGGCTGCGTCGCCGGCGTGATCTGCTGGATTCCTGGGCACGGCCTGCTTCCTTCGAAGGGTGGTCGGCGGACTATATCGTTCTATCTGACAGAACACAAGTTCCAGAAAATCGCATTTTCACGGGTATACCCCGCTTATCGCCCTTTCGACGCACGCTTAAAGTTCTGTCAAACAGAACTATGTTCTTTCAGATAGAACGATGAGGTCTCGAATGAAGGTTTCCGAAAATCCGAAGGTGCTGGTCAGCGAGGTCGGCCCGCGCGACGGGTTGCAGAGCATCAAGACCGTGATGCCGACGGCCGCCAAGCTGCGCTGGATCACCGCGCTGGCCGCGGCCGGCCTGCGCGAGATCGAGGTCGGATCGTTCGTGCCGGCCACGCTGTTGCCGCAGATGGCCGACGTGCGCGAAGTCGTCGCGCACGCGCTCGCGATTCCCGGGTTGCACGTCGCCGCGCTGGCGCCCAATCTGCGCGGTGCCGGGGCCGCGTTCGACGCGGGCGTGCACAAGCTGACGCTGCCGGTCTCGGTGACGCAAGCGCATTCGCTGGCCAACATCCGCAAGACGCCCGCGCAGATGATCGACGAGGTGCGCGCGATCGTCGCGCTGCGCGACGCGCGGTTTCCGTCGGTGCAGATCGAGGCGGGCGTGTCGGTGGCGTTCGGTTGCACGATTGCCGGCGCGGTCTCCGACGACGAGACGATCGCGATGGCCGTCGCGATGGCCGAATGCGGAGTCGACGAGATCGGCCTGTCCGACACCAGCGGTTATGCGAATCCCGCGCAGGTGCGCCGGCTGTTCACGCGGCTGCGGCGCGAGGTCGGCGAGAAGGCCGGCGGCGCGCATTTCCACAACACGCGCGGGCAGGGGCTCGCGAACGTCGTCGCGGCGCTCGACGCGGGCGTGACGACGATCGACGCGAGCCAGGGCGGCCTGGGCGGCTGCCCGTATGCGCCGGGCGCCACCGGCAACATCGTCACCGAGGATCTCGTGTTCCTGCTGGAGGCGATGGGATACGACACGGGCGTCGACGTCGACGCGCTGCTCGCCGCGCGCGCGATCCTGCATGCGGCGCTGCCGTCCGACGCGCTGTACGGCCATGTGCCCGACGCCGGGTTGCCGAAGGGCTTCCGCTATGCGGATGGCTGCGTGCCGTCGGCCCCGCAGCCGGAAGGATGCGTGGCGGGAGTCGCACGATGAACGACCGGCAACCGGCCGCCACGCTGCCGTACGCAGGCGTGCGCGTGATCGAGATGACGCACATGGTGATGGGCCCGACGTGCGGGATGCTGCTCGCGGATCTCGGCGCGGAGGTGATCAAGATCGAGCCGATCGCCGGCGACAGCACGCGCGCGCTGCGCGGTTCCGGCGCGGGCTTCTTCGGGATGTTCAACCGCAACAAGAAGAGCGTCGCGGTCGATGTGAAGGATCCGCGCGGGCTGGAGATCGTGCAGCGGCTCGTCGCGACGGCCGACGTCTTCAGCGAGAACTTCAAGAGCGGCACGATGGACCGGCTCGGGCTCGGTTATCCGCAGCTGGACGCGCTGAATCCGCGTCTCGTGTACGTGTCGCACAAGGGCTTCCTGCCGGGGCCGTACGAGCATCGCACCGCGCTCGACGAGGTCGTGCAGATGATGGGCGGCCTCGCATACATGACGGGGCCGGAAGGGCGGCCGCTGCGTGCGGGCGCGAGCGTCAACGACATCATGGGCGGCATGTTCGGCGCGATCGGCGCGATGGCCGCGCTCGCGCAGCGCGAGCGCACGGGCCGCGGCCAGCAGGTGCAGAGTTCGCTGTTCGAGAACAACGTGTTCCTCGTCGCGCAGCACATGATGCAGTTCGCGGTGACGGGGCAGGCCGCGTCGCCGATGCCGAGCCGGATTTCCGCGTGGGCCGTCTACGACGTGTTCTCCGTCAAGGACGACGAACAGATTTTTCTGGCGGTCGTGTCGGACACGCAGTGGGCGCTGTTCTGCGATGCGTTCGGCCTGGTCGCGCTGAAGGACGATCCGCGGCTCGCGACCAACAACCTGCGCGTGCAGGCGCGCGAATGGCTGCTGCCGGAATTGCGTTCGCGGCTTGCGCCGTACTCGGCCGCGGAGATCGGCGCGATCTTCGAATCGACCGGCCTGCCATACGCGCCGATCACGAAGCCGCAGGACCTGTTCGACGATCCGCATCTGCTCGCCACGGGCGGCCTCGAAGCCGTGACGCTGCCGGCCGACGCGAGCAGCGCCGGCCGGCCGGTCGACACGCGCACCGCGCTGCTGCCGCTGACGCTCGCGGGCGAACGCCTGCGGCTGCGCTCGGCGCCGCCCGCGCTCGGCCAGGACACGTGCGCGCTGCTCGGCGAGCTGGGCTACACGCCGGACGACGCGCGCGCACTGATCGATGCGGGCGTCGTCGCGGGGCGGTACGGCGCGGACGTCGCCGCGCACGGCGACGGGCAGGGCGGCGCGCCGTCGGCGAACGAAGTGGCGAGCGCGTAGCGCAGTCGCGATTCATCGAACGAACAAAGGCGTCCCGGCCGCGCGCCGCGCGGGGAGGATCGCCGCATCCACGGAGACAACCATGACATCCGCTTCCCCGGCGCTGGCCGCCGATCGCGAGGCCGACGCGTCGATCGAGCAACGGGCCGTGCGCAAGGCCGCGTGGCGCTTCATCCCGCTGCTCGCGCTCGCGTATTTCTTCAACTATCTGGATCGCACGAGCGTCGGCTTCGCGGCGCTCACGATGAACCGCGATCTCGGGCTGACGGCGACGCAGTTCGGCTGGGGTGCGGGGATCATGTTTGCCGGCTATTGCGTGTTCGAGGTACCGAGCAATCTCGCGCTGTACCGCTTCGGTGCGCGCCGTTGGCTCGCGCGCATCATGATCACGTGGGGGCTGATGGCGGCCGCGACCGCGCTCGCGACCGGGCCGACCAGCTTCTACGCGATCCGGCTGCTGCTCGGCGTCGGCGAGGCCGGTTTCTTTCCCGGCGTGATCTTCTTCCTCGCCGTGTGGTTTCCGGCGAGCTACCGCACGCGCGTGCTCGCGTGGTTCACCGTGTCGACGCCGCTGTCGTCGCTGGTCGGCGGTCCGCTGTCGACGTGGCTGCTGCAACTCGATGGCACGCTCGGGCTCGCCGGCTGGAAGTGGATGTTCATCGTCGAAGGGCTGCCCGCGTGCGCGCTCGGCTTCCTCGTGCTGAAGCTGCTGTCGGATTCGCCGGCGAATGCCGCGTGGCTGTCGGGCGACGAGCGCGCCGCGCTGCAGCGCGCGTTCGAGCGCGAAGGCGCGGCGGCCGGGCGCAAGAAGCGCTTCGGCGTCGCGCTGCGCGACGTGCGCGTGTACGTGCTCGCGCTGATCTCGTTCGGCTTCACGATGGGCTCGTACGGCATTGGCATCTGGTTGCCGCAAATGCTGAAGGCGCACGGGATGTCGACGATGCAGACCGGCTGGCTCTCCGCGGTGCCTTACTTGTTCGCCACGATCGCGCTGCTGTGGTGGGCGAAGCGGGTGGACCGCCGCGGCGGCCCGATCGCGAACCTGGCGATCGGCTTGTTCATCGGCGCGGTGGCGCTCGGCGTGTCGACGCATTTCCTGACGCTCGGGCCGGCGCTCGTCGGCATCACGCTCGCGCTGATCGGCACGATCGCCGGCCGCACGATCTTCTACACGCTGCCGTCGCGCTTCCTGTCCGGCCAGGCCGCGGCCGGCGGGCTGGCGCTGATCAATTCGATCGGCGCGCTCGGCGGCTTCGCGGGCCCCTATCTCGTCGGCTACCTGAAGGACAGCTTCGGCACCTTCACGGCCGGGATGCTCGGCCTTGCGATCGTCCTGGCGATCACGACGTTGCTCACGCTGTCGCTGGTCGCTTTCGACCGGAGCGAATGACATGACCTTTTCGATCAAACGGCGCCGGTTGATCGGCGCGGCCGCCGCATCGTTCGCGCTGCCCGCGCTTGCCGAGACGGCAGCCAACGACGGAGCTCCACGCATGACGCAAAGCAACTATCTCGCGGTTCGTCCAGACTGGCTCGCATCGGCGCTCGAACCCGCACTCGAGCCTGACCTGCCGATCGTCGATGCGCATCATCACTTCTACGAACGGCCGGGCTGGATCTATATGCTCGACGACTATCTGCAGGACGCGCGCTCGGGCCACAACATCCTGGCGTCCGTCTACATGCAGGCGCAGACGCGTTATCGCGATTCGGGCCCGGCCGAACTGAAGCCGGTGGGCGAGACGGCCTATGTCGCCGGCGTGACCGAGCCGCTGCAGCACGGCCCGGTGGCCGTCGCGAAAGGCATCGTCGGTCATGCGGACCTGCGGCTCGGCGAACGCGTGCGCGACGTGCTGGAAGCGCATGTCGAAGCCGGGCGCGGACGGTTTCGCGGCGTGCGGCACCTGAGCACGTGGGATGCCGATCCGACACTCGCGAATCCGCTGTCGGCGGTGCCGCGCGGGCTGCTGCTCGATCCCGCGTACCGGGCCGGCGTCGCGCAGCTCGCGCCGCTCGGGCTGTCGTACGACGCGTGGCTGTTCTTCCCGCAGTTGCCCGAATTGTTCGATCTCGCGAAAGCGAACCCGGAGACGCGGATCATCGTCAATCATTGCGGTGGCGTCGTGCGGATCGGCAGCTATGCGGACAAGCGGCCGGAGGTGTTCGCGCGCTGGTCGGCGTCGATGCGCACGCTCGCGCAATTGCCGAACGTGTACGTGAAGGTCGGTGGGCTCGGGATGCGCATCAACGGGTTCGATTTCCAGAAGGGCGCGAAGCCGCCGTCGTCGGTGCAGCTCGCCGACGCGTGGAAGCCGTGGATGATGACCTGCATCGACGCGTTCGGCCCCGGGCGCTGCATGTTCGAGAGCAATTTCCCGGTCGACAAGGGCTCGTATTCGTTCGTGAACGGCTGGAACGCATTCAAGCGGCTGACCGCGCAGGCCGGCGCGGACGAGCGCGACGCGCTGTTCCGCGGCACGGTCACGCACGCTTACCGGCTCAGCTGACGCGCGTGCGGAGCGTCAACCCGCTTCCACCAGCGCCGCGAGCCGCGCCAGCGCCATCTGCCAGCCGGTCTCGTTGTCGGCGGCCGGCACGCCGGGCGGTACGCCGTCGTGCACCGCGTCCACACGCGTGCCGCCCGCTTCGTCGGACAGCGTGATCGTGATCGTCATCGCGCCGCGCAGCATCGGGTCGTCGGTTTCGAACACATCGATCTCGACGATCCGCTCGTCGGGCACGAGCGTGACGAAGCGGCCGTGATAGGTGTCGGTGTGCGCGGTGGTCTTGCCGGCGCCGGCCGACGGCGCGTCGTAGCTCAGCGACACGCGCAGCGCGCCGCCTTCGCGCGTGTCGTACGCGTGCACGCGGCACGTCATGCCGTCGGGCACTTTCCATTGCTCGACCGCGTGCGGGTCGAGCAGCGCACGATAGACGCGCCCGCGCGGGGCGTTCAGGTGCCGGCTGACCCGGGTCGAATGCGTGTGCGTGTGCAACATGTCGCCTCCCGCGAAGCGTGCGAGACGGTGCACGCCGGCGCCCGGCGTGTCGTCATGCTTCCTTCAGGAATGCTAGGCGCGGGCGCGGCGGCATGCAATGACCGCACGCGAAGCGGCGTTCAGCGCAGGGTGGCGGCGAACGCGTCGAGTTGCGTGATGCAGGTGTTCCAGCCCTCGAAAAAGCCGAGCGCTTCGTGGCGCTCGCGCGTCGCCGCGTCGGGATGCATCACGCGCGCCTCGTAGCGGCTGCCCGCGTCGTCGTCGGCCATCGTGACGATCGCCGTGAAGCCCAGCCACGGCGTCTGCGGCCGCCAGCCGCCCGCGAGCATCGACGTGAACGCGATGCGCGATTCCGGCACGATGTCGAGGAAACAGCCGGGGTTGTCGCTCGTGCCGCCGTCGGGGCCGCGCATGAACGTATGGAAAGCGCCGCCTGGCCGCAGGTCGAATGCGCGTACCTCGGTGGTCCACGGCTTCGGGCACCACCATTCCTTCAGCAGTTCGGGGTCGGTCCATGCGCGCCACAGCGCGTGGCGCGGCGCGCGCAACGTGCGGGTGATGACGAGGTCGTGGGCTTCAGCGGGTTCGACGTGGCTGGCTGACATCTTGCTCCTCCTGGTGACGGCGTTCGACGAATTCGACGAGACGATCGGATCGCGCTTCCCACTGCGCGCGCTGCGCGGCGAGCCATGCCTCGGCCTCGGTCAGCCGGCTGCCGACCAGCGCGCAGGTGCGCGAGCGGCCGGTTTTCCGGGTCTCCACGAGGCCGCTGCGCTCGAGCACGGCGACATGCTTCATGAACGACGGCAGCGCCATGTCGAACGGCGCGGCCAGCGCGGAGACGGTCCGCTCGCCATGGCCGAGCGCGCTGACGATCGCGCAGCGCGTCGGATCGGCGAGCGCATGGAACACTGCGCTGATGCGGGGGTGAAGGTTATCCATTCGGCTAAGTGTAGGCGATGTCGACACCGCTGCAGGGACAATTTTCGTCGCGTACGATGATGGGGCGGTAACACGCGCCGATCGCGCGCCGCGTTGTCGGATAACCTGCCGTCGTGGCGCGCTTCGACGCCCGGCCGGCGTTCGTTCCGAGCCCGCCGCGAACCCGCGCGTGCGGCCCACCTGACTACCGGAGATGGCATGACCGAACCTGTTACCGTCCGCCGCGTCGGCGCGAGCGAAGCGATGGCCTGTGTCGACGCGCTGGCCGACGTGCTGATCGATTGCGTCGAAGGCGGCGCATCCGTCAGCTTCATGTTGCCGATCGAGCGGCCGACCGCCGTCTCATTCTGGACGCGCGTGGCCGAAGGCGTCGCGAACGACGAGCGCATCCTGCTCGTCGCCGAGGATGCGTCCGGCCGGATCGTCGGCACCGTGCAGGTCGTGACCGCGCAGCCCGAGAACCAGCCGCACCGCGCGGACATCGCGAAGATGCTCGTGTCGCGGCACGCGCGCCGGCAGGGCGTCGCGGCGCGCCTGATGGCGGCGGCCGACGCGGCCGCGCGCGACGCCGGCAAGACGGTGCTCGTGCTCGACACGGTGACGGGTGGCGACGCCGAGCGGCTGTACGAACGGGCCGGCTGGCAGCGCGTCGGCATCGTGCCGAACTTTGCGCTGATGCCCGACGGCGCGCTGTGCGCGACGACGTTTTTCCACAAGCAGCTCGCATAATGGCATCCGTCAAACCGCCGCCTCGATGAAACGCTCCCATCTCGCTTTCGCCCTCGCGGGCTTCCTCGTCGCGCTGCCGATTGCCGCGTATGCGCTCGTCAAGCCGCTGCGCGTCGTCGCGCCCGCGCTGGTTCCCGGCGTGTCGTGCCCGAGCGCCGACATCTGCACGGACGACGCCGCGAAGCTCGACGAGGCGCGGCAGCTCTATCGCGACGGCTACGCGCGCGCGGCGGCGGCCGTCGGCGCGTTTCGGGCTTCACCGCGCGTCGTGTTCTGCTCGACACGCGCGTGCGCCGACGCGTTCGGCCTCGGCTCGCGCGCGGCGCTGACGCTCGGGGATTTCGGCGTGATCGTCGCCCCGCGCGGCTGGCAGACCTACTTTCTCGCGCATGAACTGATCCATCACCGCCAGGCCGAAGTGCTCGGCAACGTCGCGGTCGTGACGAAGCCGCGCTGGCTGATCGAAGGGATGGCGTATTCGCTCAGCGACGATCCGCGCCATCCGCTCGCGCAACCGTTCGAATCGTGGCGCACGCAGTTTGCCGCGTGGAACGCGGCGCGCGGCGCGCAGCCGCTGTGGGATGCCGCGCGGGCAGCCCGGTAGCGACCGATGGCGATGCGGTCGCGCGCGAACGGCGCCGCGCCGCTATGCCGGCCCGGCCGGGCCGTCCGGCTGCTCCACGAGCGCGCGGCGCGCCGCATCGAGAATCTCGTTGGCGAATGCGGGATCGGTGCCGGCAACCGCCCGTGACAGCACCAGCGCGCCGACCATCTGGCTGAGGACGGCGATCGCGTCGCCGCGCGGGTCGGCCGCGGCCGGGCCTTCCGTGGCGACCATGCGTTCCAGCCGGTCGAGATACGCGGCGACGCCGCGCGTGTAGCAGGCACGCGCCGCGTCGGTCAGCCGCGGCGCATCGCCCGCGAAGCCCGACAGTGGGCAGCCGGCTTCGACGTTGTCGCGATGCGCGCCCGACAGGTACGCCGTCACCTGTTTCGCGACGCTGCCGGCGCTCGGCGAATCCGCGCGATCCTGCATGGCCTTGTCCACCACGGCGGCGACCAGCGCGTCCTTCGACTTGAAATGATTGTAGAAGCCGCCCTGTGTGAAGCCGGCTTCCTTCATCAATTCCGTCAGCCCGACGGCATCGACGCCGCGCACCCGGAACAGCCGCTCGGCGGCCGCGACGATCGCGTTGCGGTTGTCGGCTGCCTGTTGTCTCGAGACGCCCATCGATCCCTCCCTCTTTCCGGCAATTGCGTCGATTGAAAAACACAATGGCGATCGCCATTGACGTGTCGACCCCGCGCTGGCACCATGCATCGCAAAGACGATGGTGATCGACATTGAGATTCAAGTGTAGCCGACTTCGCGGACGAAGCGAAGCAACCCGGCGCGGCGTGGATCGAAGTCGGTCGGGGTCCAGGCGCGGCGACGCGCGGGCGGCGGGACGGCCCGGCTGGCGGCCGGCGGTGCAACGGTTCGGTACGCGATGGCAGCGTGGTTTTTCACCGGATTCCGAGCGCGTGGCGAACCGGCGCGCACGGGATTCAATCTCCGAAAGGAAGGGGCATGAAGATCGAAGGTGCAGTCGTTTTCATCACGGGCGCGAACCGCGGGCTTGGCCTCGAGTTCGCGAAGCAGGCGCTCGAGCGCGGTGCGCGCAAGGTCTATGCGGGCGCACGCGATCCGGCGAGCGTGACGCTGCCGGGCGTGGTGCCCGTGAAGCTCGACGTGACCGATCCGGCGGCGGTTGCCGCGGCGGCCGAGGCGGCGCGCGACGTCACGCTGCTGATCAACAACGCCGGCATCGCGCGGCTCGGCAGCCTGACCGACGACGGCGCGGTCGATGCATTGCGCGCGCACCTGGAGACCAACGTGTTCGGGATGCTGGCGATGTCGCGCGCATTCGCGGGAACGCTCGCGGCCCACGGCGGCGGCGCGATCCTGAACATCCTGTCGGTCGCGAGCTGGGTGAACCGGCCGATCCTGTCGGGCTACGGCGTATCGAAATCGGCTGCCTGGGCGCTGACCAACGGGCTGCGCCATTCGCTGCGCGAGCAGCGCACGCAGGTCGTCGGGCTGCATGCCGGCTTCATCGATACCGATCTGACTGCCGGCCTCGACGTGCCGAAGGCCACGCCGTCCGACGTCGTGCGCCAGGCGTACGACGCCGTCGAGGCAGGGGCGGAGGAAGTGTCGACCGACGAATTCACGCGGCAGGTGAAGGCCACGCTGTCGTCGGGCGTCTATCTGGAAGAACCGGCGCCGCGTTGACGCCGCCGGCGGGGCGAACCCGCCGCCCGCGCCGTGCGCGCGGCGGCGGATCGGCCCGTCAGACCGTCGTGTCGATGATGCCCGGGATCTTCACGTCCGGGTTCACGTCCGCGTCGTAGTCGACGCCGGCGATCTCGAAGCCGAACAGGCGCAGGAACTCGGTCTTGTAGCCCGCGAAGTCGGTCATCTCGTACAGGTTCTCGTTCGTCACCTTGTCCCACATCGCGACGACTTTCGCCTGCACCTGCGGATCGAGCTCCTTGTAGTCCGCGCGCAGGCGGCCTTCTGCGTCGACGTGCGGCGTCGCGCCGTACAGGCTGTCCTTCAGGAGCCCGTACACCTGCTCGATGCAGCCTTCGTGCGTGCCGGTTTCCTTCATCACCTTGAACAGCAGCGACAGGTACAGCGGCATCATCGGGATCGCCGAGCTGGCCTGCGTGACGACAGCCTTCAGCACCGACACGCGCGCATCGCCGCCGTGCGCGGCCAGCTTGTCGCGGATCGACAGCACCTTCTTGTCGAGATCCTTCTTCGCTTCGCCGATCGAGCCGTTCCAGTAGATGTCGTGCGTGATCTGCTCGCCGAGATACGTGAACGCGGTGGTCTTCGCGCCGTCGGCCAGCACGCCGGCGTCGGCCAGCGCGTCGATCCACATCTGCCAGTCCTCGCCGCCCATCACCGCGACGGTGCCGTCGATCTCTTCCTGCGTCGCCGGCTCGAGCGACACTTCGCGGATCACTTCCTTGTCGGTGTCGAGGCCGCGGAACGTGACGGCCTTGCCGACCGGCTTGAGCGTCGAGCTGATGGTCTCGCCCGTCTTCGGGTGCGTGCGGCGCGGCGCGGCGAGGCTGTAGACGACGAGATCGACCTTGCCCAGATCCTGCTTGATGGTGTCGATCGTGACCTGCTTGACCTTGTCGGAGAATGCGTCGCCGTTGATGCTGCGCGCATACAGCCCCTTTTCGGCGGCGAATTTCTCGAACGCGGCGCTGTTGTACCAGCCGGCCGTGCCGGGCTTCGTTTCGCTGCCGGCGCGCTCGAAGAACACGCCGAGCGTGTCCGCGCCCGAGCCGAAGGCGGCCGAGATCCGGGCGGCGAGGCCGTAGCCGGTCGACGCGCCGATCACGAGCACCTTTTTCGGGCCGTTGGCGATCGGGCCGTGCGAAGTCACGTAATCGATCTGTTCCTTGACGTTGGCTTCGCAGCCGACCGGATGAGTCGTCACGCAGATGAAGCCACGCACGCGCGGTTTGATGATCATGGGAGAACCTCTAGTCAGAAAGGCGCGGACGGCCTGAAATCGGAAAAATCCCGCGCATTGTAAAGGAAGCGGCCGATGGCGGGCGGGCACGGCCGGAAGGCGCTGGATCGCCTGGTTGTTTCTCTCTTGACAGAAATAACTGAAAAAACTAAATTCCCCACCATGGAACTCACACCGATTGCCGAACGATTCATTCTCCACTGGGGCGAAATGGGCTCGCGGTGGGGCGTCAACCGTACTGTCGCGCAGATTCACGCGCTGCTCTACCTGGCCGGACGGCCGGTTGCGGCCGACGAGATCGCCGAGACGCTCAACGTCGCACGCTCCAACGTCAGCACGAGCCTGAAGGAATTGCAGGCGTGGCGGCTCGCGAAGGTCGTGCACGTGCTGGGCGACCGCCGCGACCACTTCGAGACGTCGACCGACATCTGGGAGTTGTTCAAGCTGATCGTCGAAGGGCGGCGTCAGCGCGAGATCGAGCCGACGCTCACGGTGCTGCGCGATTGCCTGACGAATCCGGACATCGCGAACGAGAGCCGCGAGACCGAACAGCGCATCCGCGACACGCTGCAGTTCGTCGAGACGCTCACGACCTGGTCCGACGAAATGCTGCGGCTCAAGCCCGATACGCTGATGAAGGCGCTCGGCATCGGCGCGAAGATCAGCCAGACGGTCAGGCGCAAGCCATCGAAGTAAGCGGT
This sequence comes from Burkholderia sp. AU17457, assembly GCF_002223255.1. NCBI lineage: Bacteria > Pseudomonadati > Pseudomonadota > Betaproteobacteria > Burkholderiales > Burkholderiaceae > Burkholderia > Burkholderia sp. AU17457. The sequence goes on along the minus strand of NZ_NKFB01000006.1, from coordinate 158,829 downwards.
AACGGCAGAGCGGGCACGCAGCCCGCTTTTTTCGGGGTTGTTATTTCTGTCTGTACAGAAATAACTGTAAATAAAGGATGAACATGAACGCAGCCTTGCCGTCTACCTGCCCGCCCGATCGCACCGGCGCGCGCGGCATGACCGTGCTCGTCTGCGGTGCGAACGGCTTCATCGGGCAGGCGCTGTGCGCGCGGCTCGAAGCCGGCGGGCATCGCGTGCTGCGCGGCGTGCGCCGCGCGGCCGGCCCGCACGACGTCGCGATCGACTTCGCGCGGGACGTCGATCCGCAAGCGTGGCTCGCGCGGCTGAAGGGCGTCGACGTGGTGATCAACGCGGTCGGCATGCTGGCCGATCGGCGCGGCGCGACGCTCGACGCCGTGCATCGCGCCGCGCCGTGCGCGCTCTTTACCGCGTGCTGCCTGGCCGGCGTGCGGCGCGTGATCCAGATCTCGGCGCTCGGGGTCGAACGCGGCGATACGCGGTACTTCGCGAGCAAGCAGGCGGCTGACCGCTTCCTGCAGACGCTGCCGATCGACTCCCGCATCGTGCGCCCCGCGCTCGTCCACGGGGCGGCCGGCGCGTCCGCGCGGTTTTTCCGGATGCTCGCGAGCCTGCCCGTACATGTATTGCCGGCGGGCGGCCGTCAGCGGCTGCGCCCGGTGCATGTCGACGATCTCGCCGAAGTCGTGGCGCGGCTCGTCGTACAGCCGGGCGATTCGCGAGCGGCCGGCAGCCGCGTGATCGACGTGGTCGGCAGCGACGAAGTCGAATACCGCGAGATGCTGGCCGGCTACCGTGCCGCGCTCGGATTTCCGCCGGCGGCCCGCGTGACGCTGCCGGGCCCGCTGGTCGGCGCGGCGGCCGCACTGCTCGGCACGCTGCCGGGGGCGATGCTGACGCGCGACACGTGGACGATGCTGCGCGGCGGCAACACGGGCGACCCGGCGGCCACCGCGGCTGTGCTCGGCCGCCCGCCGCGCGGTCTCGGCAGCTTCATCGGCGCGGAAGCCGCCGCGCTGCGCCGCGACGCGCTCGCGATGTGGCGGCGCCCGTTGCTGCTGGGCGCGCTCGCGATCGTGTGGATCTGGACGGCGATCGCGAGCGCCTTCATCCATCCGCTGCACGCGAGCCTTGCGCTGCTGGCGCCTGCGCACCTGACGGGCCTCCCCGCGCTGATCGCGCTTTACGCGGCCAGCGCGCTGGATTTCGCGTTCGGCATCGCGACCGTCGTCGCGCCGTCGCGGCGCCTGTGGGCCGCGCAGGCGGCGCTGATCGTCGCGTACTCGGCGGTCATCGCGGTCACGATGCCGGGCCTGCTGGCCGAGCCGTTCGGCCCCGTGCTCAAGAACGTGCCGATGCTCGCCATCCTGTTGATCCTCTATTCAGAAGAAGAACACGCATGAATACCTATCTCGTCATCAAGGCGCTTCACATCCTGTCTTCGGTGCTGCTGGTCGGCACGGGGTTCGGCACCGCGTTCTATCTGTTCTTCGCGAACCGCACGCGGTCGATACCCGCGATCGCGGCCGTGTCGCGGCTCGTCGTGCGCGCGGACTGGTGGTTCACGACGCCGGCCGTGATCTTCCAGCCGGCGTCCGGGCTGTGGCTCGCGCACACGGCCGGCTGGCCGTGGCATACGCCGTGGCTGCTCGCGTCGATCGTGCTGTATGCGGTCGCCGGTGCGTGCTGGCTGCCGGTCGTGTGGCTGCAGCTCGAACTTGCATCGATGGCGAAGCTCGCGCACGCGAACGGCGACGCCGCGTTGCCCGAGCGCTACTGGCGCTATGCGAAGCGCTGGGAACTGCTCGGCTATCCGGCGTTCTTCGCGATGCTGACCGTCTACTTCCTGATGGTCGTCAAGCCGATGTGAGCCTGCCGCCGCCGCGCGGGAGCGGCGGCGCACGCGTGAAAGCAGTCGATCGATCGGTTCATGATGCTTGCGATAACAACAAGGAGTGCGAAGCGTGGACGCATGTGAATTGGTTCTCTACTTCGATGGGCGATGTTCGTTATGCGTCGCGGAAATCCGGCGTCTCGACGCCCGCGACGCGCGACATCGGCTGGCGTTCGTCGACATCGCCGAACCGGGTTTCGATCCGGCGCCGCTGGGTGTCGACCTGCCCGCGCTGAATCGCGAACTGCATGCGCGTCTGCCCGACGGACGCATGCTGACCGGCATCGACGGCATCGCCGCCGCCCATGCGCTGGTCGGGCGTCGCGGGTTCGCCTGGCTGCTTCGCGTGCCGGCGATGCGTGCCGTGTTCGCGCCGCTGTATCGCCGCCTGGCACGCAACCGATATGCCGTATCGCGCTGGCTCGGGTATCGCGCGCAAGCCTGCTGCGAAGGCGGCGCGTGCAGCATCGGCAGGAACGCCGAAAGCGCGGCGGCGAATCGCCCGCCGCGCGACTCCCTGCGCCGCGTCGCTGTGAGCGCGATGTACACAGCGGCTATCGCGCACCTGCTGGTCGGCGCGGCCATTCCGTGGATCGCCGGCGCATCCTGGCTCGACGCGTACCACCGCGACATCGAGCGGCATTTCTGGTCGACAGCGGCGCCCGAAGCCGCGCGCGCCCAGCAGATATGGTGGATGTCGCTGCTCGGCGCGACGGTGCAGTGCGCCGCGGTCTGGATGTTCGCGCTCGTCCATCTCGGCAACCGGCTGCGGAAACGGCAAGTGTGGGGCTGGCTGCTGGCCGGCCTGTCGATCTGGGCGCCGCAGGACATGCTGTTGTCGTGGCAGGCGCAGGTGTGGGGGCACGTGGCGATCGACGTTGCCGCCCTCGTCACGATGGTGCCGCCGCTGGTCTGGTTGTGGAGGAGGGATACCGCATGAACACGTTGCCGGCTTTCGACTGGGCGCTCAACCTGCTGATCGTGCAGGGCGCGATGGGCGCATTCGATACGCTTTACCACCACGAACTCACGCAGGACCTGCCGCACCGCCCCCGCGCGCGGCTCGAACTGGCGATTCACGCGGTACGGTCCGTGCTGTACGGCCTCGTGTTCGCGTCGATCGCGAACGTCGCGTTTCACGGCGCGTGGGTCGCGGCGCTCGCGGCGGTCGTGTTCGTCGAAGTGGTGCTGACGTTATGGGATTTCGTCGTCGAGGACCAGAGCCGCAAGCTGCCGGCGACCGAGCGCGTGCTGCATACGCTGCTGGCCGTCAACGGCGGCGCGTTGTTCGGGATGATCGCGATGCAACTCGCCGTATGGGCGCATGCGCCGACCGCGCTGCAGCCGATCGACCTCGGCTGGCGCGGCTGGTTGCTCTCCCTGTTCGCCGTCGGCGTGACGCTGTCGGGCGTGCGCGACGGGATCGCCGCGTGCCGCATCGCGCCACGCGCGCCGGCCGCCAACCCGTTCGCCGGGCAGCGGCCGGGCAACGTACTCGTTACCGGCGGGACCGGCTTCATCGGCGAAGCGCTCGTGAACCAGTTGCTCGATGCAGGGCATACGGTCACGTTGCTGGCGCGCGATCCGTTGCGCGCGGCTTACCTGTTTCAAGGCCGCGTGCGCAGCGTGACGTCGGTCGACCAGTTGCAGCCGCACGAGCGCTTCGACACGGTCGTCAATCTCGCCGGCGCGCCGGTGCTGGGCGCACGCTGGAGCAAACGCCGGCGGGCGCTGCTGCTCGCCAGCCGCGCCGGCGTCACGCAGGCGCTGACGCGCTGGGTCGAGACCGCCGAGGTCAAGCCGCGCACGTGGATCCAGGCGTCGGCGATCGGCTACTACGGCGTACGGCCGGGCGACGAACGGCTCGACGAAGGCAGCAGTACCGGCACCGGCTTCATGTCCGAGCTGTGCCGGCAGTGGGAGCAGTCCGTGCAACCGCTCGAGCGCCACGGCGTGCGCGCGGTGGTGCTGCGGCTGGGCATCGTGTTCGGCCCGGGCGGCGCGTTGCGGCCGATGCTGCTGCCGCATTACGTCGGGCTGGGCGGACGATTCGGCGACGGCGCGCAGGTGATGAGCTGGATTCACCGCGACGACGTGTTGCGGATCGTCGCGCGAGCGATGTCCAACACGGGCATGCGCGGCGTCTACAACGCGGTCGCGCCGGTGCCGCTGACCCAGCGCGCGTTCGTGCAGGTCGTGACGAAGGTGCTGCGCCGCCCGGCGTTCCTGCACGTGCCGGCCGCGCCGTTGCGCGCCGCGATGGGCGAGATGGCCGAGCTGCTGCTGGACGGGCAGCGCGTGGTGCCGGCACGGCTGCATCAGGACGGATTCATGTTCCGCTTCCCGACGGCCGAGCACGCGCTGCGCGACCTGACGAATCGGCCGCACACCGATTTCGCGCCCGCGGTCTGCCGTTTTCCGCGAGGTCGTGTATAAATTCGGCGTGAACGCGTTGGGCGCGTGCCGTGCGCGCCCAACGCTCCGCACCCGACCTCTCAAGGAGACTGCATGCTGCACGTCCTCGGCAAGATTCCGTCCATCAACGTTCGCAAGGTGCTGTGGCTGTGCACCGAGCTGAACCTGCCGTTCGAACAGGAAGACTGGGGCGCGGGCTTCCGCACGACCCACGATCCGGCCTATCTCGCGCTGAATCCGAACGCGCTCGTGCCCGTCATCAAGGATGACGATTTCGTGCTGTGGGAATCGAACACGATCATCCGCTACCTCGCGAATCGCTACGGCGGCGATGCGCTGTATCCGGCCGAGCCGCAGGCGCGTGCGCGCGTCGACCAGTGGATCGACTGGCAGGGCTCGGACCTGAATCGCGCGTGGGTCGGCGCATTCCTCGGCCTCGTGCGCAAGTCGCCCGACCACCAGGATCCGGACGGCATCGCGCGGTCGATCGCGGGCTGGACGGCGCACATGCGCGTGCTGAACGCACAGCTCGAAAAGACCGGCGCGTACGTGGCCGGAAACACGTTCACGCTCGCGGATATCCCGATCGGTTTGTCGGTGAACCGCTGGTTCGGCACGCCGTTCGAGCATCCGGACCTGCCGGCGGTGTCGCGCTACATCGAACGCCTCGCGACGCGCGAAGGGTTCAAGCAGTACGGCGGCAGCGCGAATCCGTAATGCAGCGCGGATAGCGCTGAAGCGGCGGCGTCGCCATGACCGCCGCCGTAGCGCGTACGGCGGGCAAGCGCGCGTCGTCACGCACCGGGCGCCGGCACCGCGTCGAGCACGCGCGCGAGAAACGCCTCGTGATTCCACGCGGCTTCCGGCCTCGACAGGCCGAGCCGCACGACCACCAGTTCGCGGCTCGGCACCACGCTCACGAACTGGCCTTCATGGCCGACCGCATGAAACCCGTCGGCCGGCATCGCGCGTGCATGCGGATCGCGATCGTTGAACGGCTCCGGCACCTTCACCCACAGCTGCGCGCCGAATTCCTGTCGCGACGACTGCGGCGTCGCGCGCGTCAGGTAACGCACCCAGCCTTCCGGCAGCAGCCGCTGCCCGTTCCACACGCCGTCCTGCAGCAGAAGCTGCCCGAAGCGCGCCCAGTCGCGCGCGCTCGCATACAGGTACGACGCGCTGACGAGCGTGCCGGACGCATCGGGCTCGAACACCGCGCTGCGCATCCCGAGCGGCGCGAACAGCGCGCGGCGCGGAAATGCGAGATAGTCGCCGTCGCTGCCGCCCAGCGCTTCGCGCATCACGCGCGCGACGATCGCGCTCGTGCCGCTCGAGTACGACCACTGCGCGCCGGGCGTCGCGGCAAGCGGTTTCGCCGACGCGAACCGTGCGGTATCGGGCTGCGTGAACAGCATCACCGCGACGTCGGACAGCGGGTCGTCGTAGTCCTCGTTGAATTGCAGGCCGCTCGTCATACGCAGCAGCTCATCGAGCGTGATGGCCGCGCGCGGATCGCCACTGCCGCGCCATTCGGGCAGCAGCGCCGACGCGTTCGGCGACAGCTTGTGCCGTGCGACCAGCGTGCCGACCAGCGCGGCGGTCACGGTCTTCGTCATCGACCAGCCGGGCAGCGGCGTGTCGGCCGTGAAGCCGGGCGCATAGCGTTCGGCGATCACCTGGCCGCGCCACATCACGACGACCGCGCGCGTGCGCCGCGGCCGCGCCGGATCGGGTTCGTCGAATGCGCGGTCGAGCGCGGTCTGCAGCTTGCGTGCGTCGATGCCGGCGGGCGGCGTGGCCGGTGCGGGTGGGTCGGGCGGCACGACCGGCGGATCGGGGAGGGGCGGCAACGCGGCCGGCAAGGTGGCCGCCGCCGCACCGGTCGGGGCCCCGAGTGCGAGCGTGCAGCCGAGCCCGGGCCGGAAGTCGGCTTCGCGTTCGGCGAAGCCGGCGAACGTCGCCACCGCGCGATGATGGTCGGGATCGAGCGACGGGCGTACCAGTTTCAGCAGCGGATGGACGCCGGCCATGATGTCGACGTCGATCACGGACGCGGCCGGGCGGCCCGACACGAACACGCCCGAACACAGCGCCTTGGCCGCATAGCCGGTCGCGATCGGCGCGAGCCGCGACAGCATGATGCCCGTATAGCCGATCGCGGCCACGAGCGCGAGCGCGATACCGCGCAGAATCAGCTTCTTGAGGGGGATCGTCATGCGCGAGCGTCCTCGGTGGCGTGCCGGCCGGCAACGATGCGGCAGTGTCGCAGGTTCGGGCGATGCGTTGCAATCGCGGTTGCGTGACGCGTGACGACGGCCGCATGCAGGCGCGTTGCCGCCCGCTCCACAATCCGGCACGCGTCGCGCGACGCGCGTGTTGATATCGGGCGGGCCGTCGGCCGATAATCGTCCGGCATTGCTGTCCCAGTCCCACTGTCCAATCGAGATCGGAAAACGCCATGTCCTACGACAACAACAACCCGTTCGCCAAAATCCTGCGCGGCGAACTGCCGTGCGTGAAGGTCGCCGAAGACGACGCGACGCTCGCGATCATGGATCTGATGCCGCAGGCCGACGGTCACGTGCTCGTGATCCCGAAGGAGCCGGCCGCGCAGATTTTCGAGCTGTCCGGCGATGCGGCCGCGGCCGGCATCCGCATGACGCAGCGTGTCGCGGCGGCGGTGCGCGCGGCGCTCGAGCCGGACGGTGTGTTCATCGGCCAGTTCAACGGCGCGGCAGCCGGCCAGACGGTCCCGCATGTGCATTTCCACGTGATTCCGCGCTGGGAAGGCGCGGAGCTGCGGATGCACGCGCGCGACATCGCCGACGCCGCGACGCTCGAAGCGCTCGCGCAGCGCATTCGTGCCCGCTTCGTGTAACAACCCCGTCCGCCCCCGGCGCAGCGGCCGCCCACCGGCCGGCCGCTGCGCCGCCAGAACCTGTTTCTGCGGTCACACCAGGTAACACGTGTAACCGCCCGGGAAACTCGGCCGGGCGGGCCCGGCGCTAGACTCCGCGCATTGTTTCATCGAGCGACAGGAGGGGCGGATCGCCTCTTCGTGCCGGCTGTCGCGTGGTGCGGCGACACGCGGCGGCGCGGCCTTCGCGAGATGCCATTCGTCTTTCGCGCCGGGAACCGAGCCATGTCCAGACTTCTCATCACGCTTGCCCTGATCGGCGGCCTGTCCGGCTGCTACGTCGCGCCGCCGTACGGCTACGCGCCCGCGCCGGCCTACTACGGGTATGCGCCCGCGTATTACGCGCCACCCGTCACCGTCGGCATCGGCGGCCACTTCCACATCCGCTGAGCTGTCGCAGCACGCCGGCCGCGGCCATACCGGCCCGGTCGGCTGCCGTCGGCAGGACGAGGCACGCGCGTTCGCGCGCCGCATGACGGTGCTGCACGGCACTTGGGGTGCGCAGTTCCTATACTTCACAGGAATGCGTATCCCCGCGAGGCCGTCATGACAGCCACCCCCAAGGTCATCGTTCTGTCGAGCCTGTCCACGCTCGTCTATCTCGGGCTCGCCGTGCTCGGCATCGGCGGGTTCGCTGCATTCTTCTCGCATCCACAGCTGACCGTCGTCGCGCTCGCGACGCTCGCGATGGCCGTCACCGCGCTGTTCACCGAAGGCAACCTGAGCAGCGGAGAGCGCGAGAGTCGCGACAACCGCTGGGTGCTCGCGGCGTTCGCGGTGAGCGGCTTCCTGCTCGCGTACCTGCCCGCGCTGACCGACCGGCTCGACGTCTGGACGTCCGGCGGCGACACGGTGCGCTGGATCGGCGTCGTGCTGTACCTCGCGGGCGGCGTGCTGCGGATGTGGCCCGTGTTCGTGCTCGGCAAGCGCTTCAGCGGGCTCGTCGCGATCCAGCCGGGCCATACGCTCGTGACCGGCGGTATCTACAGCCGTATCCGCAATCCGAGCTATCTGGGCCTGGTCGTCAATTCGTTCGGCTGGGCGCTGGCGTTCCGTTCGGGCGTCGGCGTGCTGCTGGTCGTGCTGACGCTGGTGCCGCTCGTCGCGCGAATTCGCTCGGAGGAGGCATTGTTGCGTTCGCAATTCGGCGCCGAGTACGACGCGTACTGCGCGCGGACGTGGCGGTTGCTGCCCGGCGTGTACTGACCCTCGGCATCTTCCCCCCGGACCATCGTTCGGAGACCCGCTCGCGACATGTGCAGATGTGTTGCCACGTGTGTCTCGAATGTACGGCCGCCTGCATGACCGGCTTGTCGCGAGGCAGGGTCGGACCCTTGCCAAAGCCAATACCGGCAAGGGTTTCAGCCGGATCCGGCGCGCTCGTTCATCGTCTGTTATTCGTAAACAACTTGTTACCACAATGTCCACGGCAGGAATGCGGGACCGGTGCTATTCTTCGCCGCAAGCTCGTTGAAATGAATTGGTCCGCGGTTCGGCACAATGCCTGGCCCGATGTCGATCGATTCAGATCGTCGTACCGGGCGGACCTCGATAACCAGAATTGCGAACAAGGAAGAATACGGGAATGTGGAAGAAAATCGCCCCCGCTCTCGTCGTCGCCGCGTTGACCGGCGCGACTGCACTGCCGGCAATGGCCGGTGACTTGAACAACGCGCTCGGCGGCGCGCTCGGCGGGGTTGCCGGCGCAGCGGTCGGCGGCGCGGTTGGCGGCAGCACGGGCTCCGTCATCGGCGGCGCGATCGGCGGCGGCGCCGGCGGCGCGGTGACGTCGAACCGTCGCGAGCGCACCGGCGCGATCATCGGCGGCGCCCTCGGCGGCGGCGCAGGTACCGCCGCAGGCAACGCGATGGGCGGCCGCACGGGCGGCCTGCTGGGCGCGGCCGTCGGCGGCGGCGCCGGCGCGGCGCTCGGCGGCAACATGTCGCGCAGCTCGTACGATCGCGATCACGGCGACCGCGGCTACCATCGCCGCAAGCATCGTCACCACCGCGACTGGGACTGATCGCCGCTGGCGCGACCCGGTGCGCGACCCGCGCACCGGCGCGCCGACGGCGTCGGCATCCCGACGCGAGATTCAGCCCGGCACGCTGCCGGGCCGCTTCGCCGGCCAGACCGGCGATTCTCCCCCGGCTTCATCAGCCGCTGCCATGTGCCCGATCGACGGGCCGGTCATTCTCCTTCCGCTGTTTTCTCCGTTTCTCGACGACATCAGTTGCCGCGTCCGAATGTACCCGGGACAGGGGCGGCCGAATGCCATCCGCTTTTCCTTCGACACGTCGGCTCGTTCTGACCTGACCGTATCCCGCGACCATGCCGCAGCGGTCAACTGCCGCGCACGTATCGGCTGCCTTCGGTTCTCGTAACGGGATGCATCGGGACGGGCGCTTGTACGCTGCGTTGTCGTGCACGGACCCATCGCGAGAGCACTCGCAACCGTCAGGATTTCCCCGATAGCCAGCGCGCGCCCCGCAGCGCCTCCCCGACCGCGTATCGCGGGCGCCGGTTGGTAGTGGGAAATCGAATGGATACCATCGCAACATTTAATTGGTCGATCGAGATCGACTTCGCTATCGTCGGCGATGCTCGCGTACCGAGTCGAGCCGTGCCGCCATCCGCGCCTCGCTGCATGATCGCGAGGGCCGCGGCCCGACCGCCGGCCCGACCACCCGGGCCGCCGCGTTCGCTCGACGGACGGACCCGACGCGAAGCCTGGCCGACCGACCGAAGGCGCATGCGCTTTCAAGCCACCCCGGCAACGACGTCCCGCCGTCGCATGTGCGTTTCCCGCGCAGGCGAACCGCTCGATGCCGTTTGCGCCCGGGGCCGGACCAACCCATTGCCTGGATGCAATATGTCTAAGACAACGTATTACGCGCCGCACGGCGGCCACCCGCCGCAGACGGATCTGCTGACCGATCGCGCGATGTTCACCGAGGCGTACGCGGTGATCCCGAAGGGTGTGATGCGCGACATCGTCACGAGCTGGCTGCCGTTCTGGACCCACACGCGCCTGTGGGTGATCGCCCGCCCGCTGTCGGGTTTCGCGGAAACCTTCTCGCAGTACATCGTCGAAGTGAATCCGGGCGGCGGCAGCGACAAGCCCGAGCAGGACAAGCACGCCGAAGCCGTGCTGTTCGTCGTCGAAGGTGAGGCCGAGCTGACGCTGCAGGGCAAGCAGCACACGCTGAAGCCGGGCGGCTATGCGTTCATTCCGCCGGGCGCCGACTGGACGCTGCACAACGTCAGCGATGCCGCGGTGCGTTTCCACTGGATCCGCAAGCATTACCAGGCCGTCGACGGTATTCCGCTGCCGGAAGCGTTCGTGACCAACGAGCAGGACGTCGAGCCGATCCCGATGCCGGGCACCAACGGCGCATGGGTGACGACGCGCTTCGTCGACATGAGCGACATGTGTCACGACATGCACGTGAACATCGTGACGTTCGAGCCGGGCGGCGTGATTCCGTTCGCCGAAACGCACGTGATGGAGCATGGCCTGTACGTGCTGGAAGGCAAGGCCGTTTATCGGCTGAACCAGGACTGGGTCGAGGTCGAAGCCGGCGACTTCATGTGGTTGCGCGCGTTCTGCCCGCAGGCGTGCTATTCGGGCGGGCCTGGGCGGTTCCGTTATCTGCTGTACAAGGATGTGAACCGTCACATGAATCTGACGCTGAACCCGGCGCGCTGAAGCGCGGTGCAGGTCGGATGTGAAAACCCGCCGGTGTAAGCCGGCGGGTTTTTTTCGGGTTCGGCGTAGGTTCAGAAAGTCAGCGGATAGGCTGTCCGACAAGCCGAGCCCACACCGCCCGAAGGCGTCGCGCGCGGTCTTCGAAGAGATATGAGGCCGCAAGCGCCAAGAGGCCCGAAATCGCCCCCGTCACGATGTGCTCGACATAGGGGATGCGGTAATGGCTCGTGTGCGAGTAGGCATCGCCCAACGTTGTCAGGACACCTACGACCACCGCATTGCCGTATCGATGCGCGTAGAGTTTCGAGACGGGCGTGAAAGTCAGAAGTACCGCCAGGAGCCCGGTCAGCAGACCCGTATGAAAGGCGATAGTCCAATGGGTAACGCTCATGACGTTTCCCCAGCTCCCGGGCATGCAGGTCATGCACGCGCTGGTCGGCTGCCAGAAGCGCTGGACAAACAGTCGGACGCGGTGCTTCCACTCGGTTGACATGATGCGTTTCCGTCAATGCCGTCGCCACCACACGTAGGTGTGGTCGGCTGTGCGCCGTAGACGCCGGGCAATCACCTGGATATCGGGGAATACTACTCCACGATCGGACGGGCGCTGTTTCGAGCGAGGCCGGGATTAACGCTTGCGTCTATCGGTCCGGCACCGTCCGTGACGCGCATCGAACGATGCGCTTGCGCGGGAGGTCGACGGCTGGCATCGACCTTGAACAGCCAATCATCAGCGGACAGCGAACCACCGTTGTTCAATCATCTGCGGTCACACATGGCGACGCGCGCTCTTGAGCTAACCAGCACCTGCGCCCTGGCTGAACGTTTCCCCGAATTGAAAACCAATTGCTTACCGAGTTCCTTTGGCCTTGGGCGGCGGAGTCTCGGGCCAACTCCGCATCGCAATGCTGATCGTCTTATGTAACTCGTTGGTCGGCACACCGCTCGCGGCCTGAACGGAGATGCCTTGTGAAACAGTGCCGAAGAATCGCGCCAATGCTCCGATGTCGGTATTCGGAGGCAACTCCCCACGCTTACGGGCGTCCTCCAGACACTTGCGGATCATCTCGACGCCCGACTCCCGGACTTCACACAGCACCTGAGCCACCCGTCGCGAGTCGTCGCTTCCGGTAAGCGCGCCCTGCACCAACAAGCAGCCCCGAGGTGTGCCTTTTGCACTCTGAAATGTTGCCAGGGCACGCAAGAACGCCTCTATTCCGCTACGCGCCGATGGCAGCGCCAACGATGGCGCCGCGAAGGCGCCGAGCCGCTCCTGGTAGCGGGCGAGGGCCTTGAAGAAAAGCTGTTCCTTTCCTCCAAAAGCAGCATAGAGACTCGGCTTATTGACGCCGATCGCCTCAGTCAGATCCGTCAGCGACGTCCCCTCATAGCCCTTCTCCCAGAAGAGAGTCAGGGCTTGGTCCAACGCCTTGTCCGGGTCGAACGCCCGTGGCCTGCCGATTGCCATCCGTGCACCAGTCAATATTTTTACCGATCGGTATATTAAGTCCTTGACGGAGCGCTGTCCATCCGCAGATACTTACCGAGCGGTACAAAAGTAAACGCAAACCTAACGTTTAGAGAGAGTGAAATGACAAGTCGTTTGAATGGAAAGGTGGCCTTGGTGACGGGCGGCAGTTCGGGTATCGGCCTCGCCGCGGCAACCCGTTTCGCTGCGGAAGGCGCAACCGTCTACATCACCGGACGCAAACAGGAGGCGCTTGACGCGGCCGTTGGCTCAATAGCCGGCAAGGTCACGGCTATCCGGGCCGACTCCAGCGTCGCTGCCGATCTCGAGCGGGTCTACGCCACGATTCGTGACACGAGCGGCAAGCTGGACGTGTTGTTCGCGAATGCCGGCATTGCTGCGTTTGTGCCGCTCTCGGCGATCACTGAAGCGCATTACGACAGCATCGTCGATACGAACCTGAAGGGCGTCGTGTTCACCGTCAAGTACGCGGTTCCTCTGCTTTCCGAAGGCGCCTCGATCATTCTCACTTCGTCGACAGCCGGCTATAGGGGGATGGAAGCATTCAGCGTGTACAGCGCGACGAAGGCGGCGGTCCGGCAACTGGCGCGCGGTTGGCTGCTGGATCTGAAGGCTCGGAAGATCCGCGTCAACGTCATCAGCCCCGGCATGGTCGATACGCCCGCCATCGACGGCCTGGTGGGCGATCCGAACGCGGCTTCCGGAATGAAGGCGCATGTGGCATCGCAAAATCCCCTGGGCCGTATCGCGCATCCCGATGATGTTGCCGCTGCCGCCTTGTTTCTGGCCTCCGACGAAGCCGCGTACATCAATGGCGTCGACTTACCCGTGGACGGCGGCGCCAGCCAGATCTAGTTCAGTTGCGGAAACGTCGCCGAAGCCCGGTTTGCCCCGATTTCCCGGCAGTGTCGACTTCGGCATTTCAGCATCATTCAGGAGCAACGTTCATGCGATACAAACTGTTTGGACAACATACGGGCCTGAGGGTCTCCGAACTGGTACTTGGTGCGGGGAATTTCGGAACGCGTTGGGGCCATGGTGCCGAGCCGGCGGAGGCGCGTCGCATCTTTGAAGCCTATGCGGAGGCTGGAGGCAATTTCATCGATACGGCCAACGGATATCAGTTCGGCGAGTCCGAGGAAATTCTCGGCGAACTGCTCGATGGTCACCGGGACGAATTTGTGCTGGCGTCGAAATTCACTTATCGCGCCACGCCTCAGGACGGCATTCTCACGACGGGCAACAGCCGCAAAGCCATGGTGGCGTCCGTGGAGGCCAGCTTGAAGCGACTCAAGACCGACCGTATCGACCTTTTGTGGGCGCACATGTCCGATGGTGTGACGCCGCTTGAAGAACTCATGCGAGGATTCGACGATCTCGTACGTGCCGGCAAGATCCTGTACGCGGGCCTGTCCGATTTCCCCGCCTGGCGGGTGGCTCGCGCGGCAACCATCGCCGAGTTGCGCGGTACGGTGCCTGTCGCGGGTCTTCAGTTGGAATACAGCCTTGTGGAACGTAGCAGCGAGCATGAGCTTCTTCCGGCCGGCAAGGCATTGGGGCTGGGGGTCGTCGGCTGGTCACCGTTAGGCGGCGGCATGCTCACAGGGAAGTACCGCAATGGTGAAACCGGGAGGCGGGAAGGTTTTGGCGGCAACGTGTTCCAGCCCGAAAATACCCCGCAACGTACGGCGATCCTCGACGCGTTGATTGCCGTTGCAGACGAAGCGGGCGTGACTCCCGGAGAAATCGCCATCGCGTGGGTTGCCGGAAAAGGCGTGCAGCCTATCATCGGGCCGCGCACGTTGGCGCAGCTCCAGAGCAATCTGGCCGCCATCCGGGTCACCCTTTCGGCAGAGCAGATCGGCCGCCTCGACATCGCGAGCGCGATTCCTCCCATCTTTCCGTACACGGTGATCGACGCACCCCAAACCCGCCAGGGCTATACGGGCGGCAAGGCCGACGAGTTCGATTCGCCTGCAGTGCCAGTCGCCTGAGGCATTGTTTCAATAGCAGGTCGCAAGCATGGCGTCCACGAGACGCCATGTACAGGTTTTTTTGCCGCAATTCAGCTACCCGAACTGATGCAAATACTGCGGCGCGAGCCGCGCGAGCGGTGCCTCACACGCTGCTCGACGCGGCCAACGCGGCGCGGGAGTGCAAACGAAGGAGATGCCAATGCTTGAAGCCGATTCAGTGACGCCGGCGGACTCGCAGGAACACTCGAAAGTACAGCCGCTCGAAACGATACGCAGCTATCACGCGCATATTTACTTTGACGGCCCGGAGCAACGACGGGTCGCCGAAGTCTTGCGGGAACACATCGCGCAACGCTTTCCGGTCGTTCTCGGTCGCTGGCACGATCAACCGATTGGCCCTCATGCAAAGCCGATGTATCAGGTCGCCTTTTCCCGACATGAAGTCGGCAGCTTCCTGCCTTGGCTCATGGTAAATCGTCGTGGACTGACTGTACTCGTTCATCCCAATACCGGCCGTCCACTCGCCGACCACCTCGACCATCCGGTCTGGATGGGGGAAGTGCTCGACATCCGCAACCGGCATCTGCTCGCCGTCCATGAAAGACCCGAGCCGGATTTCGTCGCCAACACTCAACCAACGGTGAAGCCATGAACGATATTCCCTACGGCAATGCGCTGCTCATCGGGGCGGGTTTCGGCATCAGCGCTGCCCTTACGCGTGCGCTGCGCTCCGCAGGTCTTCCTGTCGTCATCGCCTCGCGAAATCCCGATAGATTGGCACCGCTGGTGAGCGAGACGGGCGCCGTTGCGCTGCAGGTCGATGCCTCCGAAGCAGGCCAGGTGGCGCGCCTCTTCAAAGAAACCGCGGAGCGAATCGGGACGCCCGAGATTGTCATCTATAACGCCAGCGGCGCGGTCCGCGGCCCCATCGCCGAACTCGATCCGGTTCAGGTCGAACACGCAGTGTCCATCACCGCATTGGGTGCATTTCACGCAATACAGCAAGCCGCTAGACACATGATTCCTGCTGGAAGAGGCGCTGTCCTGTTGACCGGCGCGACCGCCGGCATCAAAGGATTTGCACGTTCTGCTCCTTTTGCGATGGGTAAGTTCGCGTTGCGGGGGCTGGCCCAGAGTGCTGCCCGTGAGCTTGCGCCTCAAGGCATCCACGTCGCTCATGTCATCGTGGACGGCAGTGTGCGAGCAAGCGGCCGCACGGATCCATCAGACGGCACACTGGATCCAGACGCCATCGCGCGATGCTATATCGATCTCTTGCGCCAACACAGGAGTGCCTGGTCGTGGGAAATCGAGGTGCGGCCTTGGGTAGAGAACTTTTGATCGTGCAGTCTCACCCGCGAACGAAAACTGCGGGCCGATAGCCGACCGTGGAAACTCGATATCGGCGCTCACGTCAAAATGCTTCGAACGAACACCAGTCAGGCACAAACTGCTCGAAGACGAAAAAGTCGTCGATGTATGTCAGCCCAAGCCGTTCCAATGACTTCGTGCACGCATCGGCCGCGTCGCCTCCGAAGAACGGGCCAAGCGACAAGAGGCTATCGGATTCGTCAAAATATTCCCGAAAATTGAATTCGACCATGACCGTGGATAGGTCGACATTCTTGGCTGCTAGCGCAGCCCGCCGGACAACGATTCCGAAATCTCTCGAAACTTTCATCGATATTGACCACAGGCAAGCCGGTACTGAAGATTGTCGGTGATCCAGTCCGTATGGTCGACCGTCTGAAGCTGACCGAATACCCGTGGTCTTCGCAGCGTTCCGGCAGAAATCCGCGGTGGGATGTTTTCACGGTCGATGCGTATCGCTACAGCCCGAGCGCACCCGCCGCGAGTTGCGCAACCTCCAACCGCGTATCGGCCGGCTGCTCGTCCTCCATCAACCACACCGCCGACAGCCCCGACCACGCAACGATCCACTGCAGCAACCGACGCCGGTCGAGCCGCGCCGCATCGGCCACGACCCCGACACGCCGCTCGAAACGCACCGGATCGACCGCGATGTCATGCGCAGGATTACAGAACAGGTTCGCGTAATCGAACGTGCGCTCGCCGCGCAGTCCTTTCGGGTCGATCGCGCGCCAGCCGCGATCGCCGAAATGAAGAATGTTGTCGTGGTGAATGTCGCCATGCAGCACGACTTCGTCGACCGAAGGCTCCGCCAGCAACTGACGAGCGACCGCCGCCGAACGGCGCAGCGCATCATTGTCGGCATCGTTCGACAGCAACGCATAGAACCAGTCGTGCAGCGGCACGACTGCAGGCACCTGCGGCGCACGATGCGCGTGCAGCCGCGCGACGACGTCGCACGCGATGCGCATCGTGTCGTCATCGTGGCCCGCTGCGGACAACGCGGCCAGTGTCGGCGCCGGCTGCGCGCGTTCGAGCAGGATCGCGTCGCCGTCGTGCTGCCACACCTGCGCGGCGCCTTGCCCGTTCCACCAGCTCATCAGCGCATTGCCGCGCCGCTCTTCGTCGCAAGTGGCGACTTTCAGCATCGCGGGCCGCGCATGCCAGACGACCGGCAGCAAGCCGCCGCTTGCGGTCAGGATCGGGCCGCCGTCGGGGACGAGGCCCCACAGGTCGAGGTATCGGTCGAACATCCGACGATGGTACAAGCGAACCGGTTCACGCGCCCGGCGCGCTCGGTCGCGACGACATGCCGCGGACCCGCACACACCGTACGAGCGGGCTCCAAAGCGCTTTCCTAAATAAAATTTAGCCAGCCAAACTTTGGCTAAAGAATGTTCCGGTTTCGCGCCATCCCTTCGACAATGCGCGCCTTTCGTGACTGATCGGCGCGTGTCTCGCGCCGGCCGTCGCGGCACTGAAGAAGGAGCCCGACATGACCGACCCCACCGCCAGCCCGCCGCCGCCCGCGCCGCCATCCGCACCGCCGCGCCGCCGTCGCGTATGGCGCACGCTGGCGGGCGCGCTGCTCGGCCTGACGCTCGCGTGCGCCGGCATCGGCGCCTGGACGATCGATCGCATCTGGACGCAGTTACCGTCCGTCGAGCACCTGGCCGTCTATCGTCCCGCGCTGCCGCTGCGGATCTTCTCGCGCGACGGCGACCTGCTGGCCGAATATGGCGTCGAGCGGCGCGAGTTCGTGCCGCTCGAACGCATTCCGCCGCTGATGCGGCACGCGCTGCTCGCGGCCGAGGACGCGAAGTTCTACGAGCATGGCCCGGTCGATGTCGGCGGCCTCGCGCGCGCGACGTTCGCGAACGTCGTGACCGGCCAGCCGGGGCAGGGCGGCAGCACGATCACGATGCAGGTCGCGCGCAACTTCTACCTGACGCGCGACAAGGTGCTGAGCCGCAAGCTCGCCGAGATCCTGATGGCGGCCAAGCTTGAACGCGCATACAGCAAGAACAAGCTGCTCGAGCTGTACATGAACGAGATCTATCTGGGCGAGCGCGCATACGGCTTCGCGGCCGCGGCGCACGTGTACTTCGGCAAGCCGCTCGATGCGCTGAGCGCGGGCGAGGCGGCCGTGCTCGCCGGGCTGCCGAAGGCGCCGTCCGCGTTCAACCCGGTCGTCAACCCGGCGCGCGCGACCGCGCGGCGCAACTACGTGCTCGGCCGGATGCATGCGCTCGGCCAGCTCGACGATGCAGCGTATCGCTCGGCCGTCGACGCGCCGATCGCATTGGCAACCACGCCGCCACCCGGCATCATCGCGGCGCCGTACGTCGCCGAGCGGGCGCGCCGGATGATGGTCGAGCGGTTCCATGACGATGCGTACACGCTCGGCCTCGACGTGACGACGACGATCTCGATGCGCGACCAGCGCGCGGCCGAGGCCGCGCTCGAGCGCACGCTGAGCCGCCAGTCGCGCACGACGCGCGATGCGCGCAACGGCCTCGAAGGCGCGCTCGTGTCGCTCGACGCGGCCACCGGCGACATGCTCGCGCTGGTCGGCGGCGCGGATTTCAATCGCAACGTGTTCGACCATGCGCTGCAGGCGTATCGGCAGCCGGGGTCGGCCTTCAAGCCCTTCGTCTATTCGGCGGCGCTGGAGAAAGGCTACTTTCCCGGCGTGCTCGTCGACGATACGCAGCGCACGCTCACGCACGCGGAAACCGGGGCGCGGCCGTGGCGTCCGCGCAATTTCGGCAATCGCTACGAAGGCTTCATCCCGGTGCGGCGCGGGCTCGTGCGCTCGAAGAACCTGGTCGCGGTCAGCCTGATGCAGGCCACCGACGCGCGCTACGTACAGCAGCACGCGGTGCGTTTCGGTTTCGACGCGCAGCGCAATCCGGCGTCGCTGCCGCTCGCGCTCGGCGCGGGCGCCGTGACGCCGCTCGAACTCGCGAGCGCATACAGCGCGTTCGCGAACGGCGGCACGCGGATGGAGCCGCGCCTGATCCTGTCGGTGAAGCAGCGTCACGGCGGCGCGATGTACGAGGCGACCGTCCCGGCAGGCGAGCGGGTCGTGTCGGCGCGCAATGCGTTCGTGATGGACAGCATGCTGCGCGACGTCGTGCGCGCCGGCACCGCGCGCGGCGCGCTTGTGTTGCGGCGTGACGACGCGGCCGGCAAGACGGGCACGTCGAACGGGTCGAAGGACGTCTGGTTTGCCGGCTATTCGTCGGGCGTCGTCGCGGTCGCGTGGCTCGGCTACGACACGCCGCGCCCGATGGGGCGCGCGACCGGCGCGACGCTCGCGCTGCCGGTCTGGCTCGACTACATGAAGACGGCCGTCGACGGGCGCACGCCGGTCGATGCGACGCCGCCGCAGGACGTCGCGCTCGTCGACGGCGACTTCGTCTACGCCGAATACACGCGCGGCACGTGCACGGCCGACGTGCCGGCGTATATCCGCAGCCGCTTTGCGTGCGGCGGCGCGGCGGCCATCGATGCGCCGGATGCATCTGATGCACCGGCCGGCGGCGGCCAGCGCGACGAACCGATGCCTGCCGCCGTCGATGCGGCCGAGCGCGAGCGCGTGCTCGACCTGTTCCGGACCGACGACTGACGCGCGCGATGCATACGCTCTATCTGATTGCGATCGTCGCGGAAGCGATGTCGGGGGCGCTGATGGGCATGCGCTGCGGGATGGACCGCTTCGGGCTCGCGCTCGTCGGCGCGGTGACGGCGCTCGGCGGCGGCACCGTGCGCGACGTGCTGCTCGGACACTATCCGCTCGGCTGGATCGCGCATCCCGAATACCTGGTGATCACGCTCGTCGCGGCGACCGTCGCGTCGTGGGCGGCACGGCACGTCTCAAGGATGAAGACGCTGTTCGTGACCGTCGACGCGATCGGCCTCGCGGCGTTCACGATCATCGGCTGCGACATCGGTGCATCGACCGGCTCGGCGCCGATCATCGTCGTGCTGGCCGGCGCGATCACGGGCGTGTGCGGCGGGATGCTGCGCGACCTGCTGTGCAACGAGATGCCGCTGATCCTGCGCGAGGAGCTGTATGCGAGCGTCGCGTTCGTCACGGGCGGGCTGTATGTTGGGATGCAGCATGTCGGCATCGATGGGGGGTTCGCGACGCTCGTCGCACTCGCGGCCGGCTTCTCGATGCGGATGCTCGCGGTGCGGCTCGGCTGGAAGATGCGGACCTTCGGCGCGGCGGACGTCGAGCATTGAGCGCGCGTACCCATGCGTGCCGCGCCGGCATTCAATCCGGCTGCATCACCTGGAAGACGTTCCCTTCCTACGCGGGCACCATCACCGGCGGCGTCCCGTCGCCGGTTTCCACCATCTTCACCGCGAACCCATAGCACCGCGCGATATGGGCGGGCGTCATCACGTCGCGCGGTGCGCCCCGCGCGACGATCGTGCCGTCGGCGAGCATCGCGATCGTATCCGCATGTCGCGCGGCGAGGTTCGGATCGTGGACGATCGCAAGCACGCCGAGTTGCCATTCGCGCGCGACGGCGCGCACGGTATCGAGCAGCCGGTGCTGGTGCGCGAGATCGAGCGCGGCGGTCGGTTCGTCGAGCAGCAGATAGCGCGGGCCGGTTTCCGGCGCGTCGTGGTCCGGCCACAGCTGCGCGAGGACGCGGGCGAACTGCACGCGCGCGAGCTCGCCGCCCGACAGCGTCGTGACGTCGCGGCCGACGAGCGCGTCGGCGCCCGCGCGTTCGAGCGCGCGCCACGCGATGTCGCGATCGCGGTGCGCAATGACGTGGCGGGCGCCGCTGCGCCGCGCATGCGGATAGCGGCCGAGCAGCACGATTTCGTCGACGCTGAACGGGAACGCCGGCTGTGCGGCCTGCGGCAGCACCGCGCGCAGGCATGCGAGCCGCGGCGCGTCGATGCGCGCGAGCGGTTCGCCGTTCAGCGTGACGTCGCCCGTCACGCGCACGCCGTTCGGCGCGCCGCCGCCGGTCAGCTCGCCGGCGAAGGTTTTCAGCAGCGTGCTCTTGCCCGCGCCGTTGCGGCCGAGCAGCGCGGTCACGCGGCCGGGTTCGATCGACAGCGACAGGTCGCGCAGGATCGTGTCGTGCCGGCGGGCGACGTCGAGGTGATGGGCAGTCAGCATGGTCGTCGTGAAGAAGGATTAGCCGCCGAGCGCGCCGCGGTTCTTCCACAGCAGCGCGAGGAAGAACGGCGCGCCGAGCAGCGCGGTCAGCACGCCGAGCGGAATGTCGGCGGGCGCGGCGACCGTGCGCGCGGCGAGATCGGCCGCGAGCGTCAGCAACGCGCCGAGCAACGCGGCGCCGGGCAGTACGATGCGCTGGTCGGGGCCGCACGCAAGGCGTACGCAATGCGGCGCGACGAGCCCGATGAAGCCGATGATGCCCGCGCACGACACGAGCGCGCCGACCGCGAGCGCGACCGCGACGAGCACGCGCCGCTTCAGTTGCTGCACGGGCACGCCGAGATGCAGCGCTTCGGTTTCGCCGAGTTGCAGCGCGTTCAGCGCATCGCGTTCGCGCGCGAGCAGCACGCAGCCGAGCGCCACGCACGGCGCGACGGCCGCGAGCGTCGACCATTGCGCGCCGCCGAGGCTGCCGAGGCTCCAGAAGGTCAGCGAGCGCAACTGCGCGTCGTCGGCGACGAACGTGAGCAGCCCGATCGCCGCGCCGACCAGTGCATTGATCGCGATGCCGGCGAGCAGCAGCAGCGGCAGCGCGAGCCGGCCGCGCGACGCGGCCAGCCGGTAGACGAGCGCCGCGACCGCGAGGCCGCCCGCGAACGCGGCGACCGGCAGCGCGGCCGCGCTCGCATGGGCGGCGAAGAGCGCCGGACCGAGCACGATCAGCGTGGTCGCGCCGAGCGCGGCGCCGCTCGACACGCCGACGAGCCCCGGATCGGCGAGCGGATTGCGGAACAGCGCCTGCATCGCGGCGCCGGTCGCGCCGAAGCCGCCGCCGACCAGCAGCGCGAGCACGACGCGCGGCGCGCGGATGTCGAGCAGCACCGCGCGCGCCTGTTGAGCGGCCGCGTCGCCGCTCAGCGCGGCCCAGGCTTCCGCCAGCGGAATGCGGTACGCGCCGACGCACAGCGCGACGACGGACACCGCGCCCACCAGAACGGCGAGCGCGGCGAGGACGAACGGCGCGAAGCGGCGCGACGTGCCGAGGCGTGCGGCGCCGGCGCGCGAGGCGGGCGACGGTGCGTTGAAGGGCGAAGCGTGAGCGGGCATCGGATCGATCCGGAATCAGGCGAGCGCATCCGACAGGCGTCGATGCAGGGTCGTGACGGCGAGCGGCAGGCGTGGGCCGAAGCCGAGCAGGAACAGCGCGTCGAGCGACACGACGCGCCGCGCGCGGCCGGCCGGCGTCGCGCCGAAGCCGGGCGTCGCGAGCAGCGCGGCGTGACCGCCGACGGCCGCCAGCCCTTCGTCGGAGATCAGCACGACGTCGGGCGCGGCCGCCGCGAGCGCCTCGGTCGTCAGCGGCTTGTAGTGCTCGAAGCCCTGCATCGCGTTGCGCGCGCCCGCGTAGCGGATCATCGCGTCGGCGGCCGTGTGCTGGCCGGCGACGAGCGCCTGGGCGCCGGTATGGTTCAGCACGAACAGCACGCGCGGCCGCTGCGCGCCGCCGGGCACGCGCGCGGCGACCGTGTCGCGCGCGGCCTGCCAGTCGCGATCGAAGCGTTGCAGCAGCGCGGCGCCGGCCTCGCGCACGTCGAGCGCCTGTGCGACGCCGGTGATCTTCGCGCGCACCGATTCGACGTCGTGGCGCTCGTCGAACGTCGTCACCGTGACGCCGGCGCCTTTCACCTGCGCGATTGCCGTCGGCGGGCCGGCTTCCGCGGAGGCCAGCACGAGATCGGGCCGCAGCGACAGCAGCCCTTCTGCCGACAGCGCACGCTGGTAGCCGACCTTCGGCAGGCGCTTCGCGGCGTCGGGATAGGTGCAGGTCGTGTCGGCGCCGACGAGCCGGTAACGCGGCGTCTCGGCGCCGCCGAGCGCGAACGCGGTTTCCGCCAGCGCGCCGCCGATCACGATCACGCGTTTCGGCGCGGCGGCCGCGACCTGGGCGAGCACGCCGCCGGGCAGCGTGCCCGCGAGCGCACCGGCCGCCGCGCCGGCCAGCAGCGACCGGCGGCGCGGATCGAACGGCCGCGCGCTCACCGCGCGGCCCCGCGTGCGGCCGCCGGCAGCGACGCGACGAGCGAGCGCCAGTCGTCGCGCTCGACCTTGCCGGGCTTGCGCTCGCCGAACAGCAGCGCGACGTGGTCGCCCTGCCGGTCGAACAGCTCGAGCGACGTGACGATGCCGTCGCTCGTCGGCTTCTTCACGACCCATGCGGCGGCGATCAGGTCCTCGCGTACATGCAGGTTGAAGCCTGGATCGAGCACGTTGATCCACGCGCCGACCTCGCGCACGTTCGCGACGGGGCCCGTATGGATCTGGATCATGCCCGCGTTGCCGACGAACACCATGATCGGCTGGCCGCTTTTCGCGGCGTGTTCGAGCACGTGGCGCAACGCATGCGCGGTTTCGACCGGATACGCGTATGGCGGATCGGCGAGGCGCAGCGCCTGCATGCGGCTCACGCCGAAGCGCTGCGTGATGCCGAAGAACTGGTGCGTGTCGGTCATCGCTTCCCATGCGGCGCGAAAGCCCGCGACGTCGATCTCGCTATCGGCGCGCTCGGGCGTTTTCGGCGTAGCGGGCGCAACCTCGAGGCCCGGCTCTTGCGACGGCGCGCGCCAGCGTGCGACGAACGCGTCGTACGCGGCGTGATCGCTGTGCGCGCGCAGGTAGACCTTGTGGATCGCATGGCCCTGCGCATCGAAGAACTGCAGGCTCTTCAGCGGGCCGTGCGCGGTCTCGTCGCGCACCGCGAACGCCGACACCCAGTGACGATAGAAGATGCGCAGGTCGATGTCGCCGAGCGCGAGGCCGACAGGCCCGTCATGGCTCATTTGCGCATATTCGCCGTCCTTTTCGTGGACGGCCGTGTCGTTGCGCGTCAGCGCCATCACGCGGCCGAGGCGCGGCATCTCCTCGAACATCGCCGGAAAGCGCGCGTCGAGCCGCACGACGTGCTCGCCGACGAACGCGGCGAGCGCCTCGCCTTCGCTGACGCCGAGCGCCTGTGCGACGTCGCGGTTGCGTAGCTGGCGCTCGGTCTTGAGCTTGACGAACGCGTCGCGCAGCGCGGCGGCCGCGCGGGCCGGCGTGGCCGATTGACCGGGAAGGGCGGATTGCATCATGTCGGACTCCTTCGAGTAACGGTTGGGGTGGGCGCGCTGGCAACGCGCATCAGAAATCCACTTTCATGCTGACGGCGACCGTGCGACCGGGCGACGAATACGCGTCGAGCACCTGCGAATCGGCCGCGATGCCGCGCACGTCCGACCAGTTCCAGTACTTGCGGTCGAACAGGTTGCGGATGCCGATGGTGGCGCTCACGTGCTTGTTGAAGCGGTAACCGCCGCGCAGGTCGACGACGAACGACGACGGCGGCGTGAAGCACGCCTTGTTCGAACAGTCCGACTTGTCGACGTCCTTGCCGCGTTTGGCGGCCTGGAACAGCAAGTCGGTCTGCACGAACCAGCGTTCGCCCGGTTCATACCGCACGCCGAACACGGCCGAGAACGGGTTGACGGTGTTCAGCGGCTGGCTGGCCGCGCCGTCGTTTCGCGTCGAGCCCTTCGTGAACGCCATCGCCGTCTTCAGCGTGATGCCGTTCGGCATCACCCATTCGGCGCGGCCTTCGAGGCCGTGGATGCGCGCGTCGGCGAAGTTCACGTACTGGAACACGAACGGGTCGACCGGCCGGCCGCTGCCGGCGATCGTCGTGCGCGAGATGAAGTTGCGGTAGCGGCCGGTGAACGCGGCCGCGCTGTAGCGCACGACGCCGTAGCCGGTGCCGGCCTTGCCGCGCAGGCCGGCCTCGAACGTATCGCTGGTTTCGGGCTTCAGGTTCGGATTGCCGATCGACGTGTAGCCGTACACCGGGTTCGAGAAGCTGCTGTTCACTTGGTCGGGTGTCGGCGCGCGGAAGCCATGCGCGTACTGCACGTACGGAATGACGGCGGGCGTGATCTCGTAGAGCACGGCGACGCGCGGCGACAGCTCGTTCGCGCTCGTCGACACGGCCTTGCCGGTGAACAGCGGATCGTTTTCGGTCGGGCTCAGCCGGTACGTATCGAAGCGCAGGCCCGGCGTGACGAGCAGGCGGCCGTAGCCGATCTGGTCCTGCACGAACGCGCCGAACAGCGTGTAGTCGGTGTCGGGGAACGCCTTGTTCGGGAACGCTTCGCCGACGCCCGGCACAGTGCCGTCGCGCATGTTCGTCACGCGCGACAGGCTGCCGTCCACGCCGTAGAGCAGCTTGTGCGCGAGCGGGCCGGTCGCGAAGCCGCTTTCGGCGAACGCGGCGCCGCCGAACGTGCGTTCCTTGTACTGGTTGTCGCGCGAACGCGAGGGCTGCCTGCCGCGCGTCTCGAACGCGTACTGGTCCTGCTTCGCGTCCTGGTAGTAGAACTGCACGTGCGCGGTCTGGAACCAGCGGAACGCGTCGTCGCGGAAGTCGTAGTCGACGCTGAAGCGGTTGCGCTCGAGCCGGTCGTTCGTCGTGAGGCCGAGCGTGGCCGGCGCGTTGATCGCCGACAGCACGTCGGTGCTCACGCGCCGCTGCACCGTTTCGGCGGTGAACTTGATCGTGTCGCGCGCGGTGGGCGTCAGCACGAGCTTGCCGAGCAGCGATTCCGAATAGACGTCCTGCGGGTTCGACGTCGTGCGCAGCGTGCTCGCCGAGTTGTTGCTGCCGCGCGTGTCGACCTCGTGGCCGCGCCGGCCGTCGGCGATGATCATCCCCTGGATGCGATCGTTGCCGCCCGCGGCCGACACGGTCGCGCCGATGCTGCGATCGGTCGAATCGTAGCTCGGCCGGAACGAGAAGTAGTAGGGCTTTCCGTAGATCGACAGCAGGTCGCGCGGGTCCTTCGTGATGAAGTTCACCGCGCCGGTCAGGCCGTCGCTGCCGTAGAGCGCCGACGCCGGCCCGCGCAGGATCTCGATGCGCTTGAGCGTGTCGAGATCGGCGTAGTCGCCGCGTCCCGCTTCGAGCGGACCGAACGAAAACGCGTTCGGCAGGCGGATGCCGTCTTCCATCAGCAGCACGCGATTGCCTTCGAGGCCGCGGATGTTGATGCTCGAATCCCCGTCGCGGCCGCCGCCGAGCGCGGCGCTGCCGGGCCGGTACGCGGTGCGGCGCACCGTGATGCCCGGCTCGTAGCGCAGCGCGTCCTTGATGTTGGTGGCTTGCTGTTCTTCGAGATCCTCGTCGGTGATCACCGACACGGACGCCGCCGTGCGGCTCGCCGCGGTGGCGGTGCGGGTGGCCGTGACGGTGACGGGGTCGAGCAGCGCCGCATCGCCGCGCGTGGACACGGCGGCGGTGGTCAGGACGGCGGAAGGCGGGGTGGCGCCTTGCGGCGACGAATCGGCGTGAGCCGGGGCAGCGGACAGGCCGAACGCGCCGAACAGCGCGGCACAGATCGGCCGCCGCGCCAGCGTATAGCAATGCACAGGTGGTCTCCCATTGACGATAACAAGCCCGAAGGCTGGCTGGGCGACGCGTTCACCTGGCTGGCCCGTTTGCGCGCGGCAGGCGGCAAACGGCGATTTGAAAGGCAACTGACAACCTTGTCAGTGTAAATGAGAATTATTATCAATACAAGAACGCAAAGCGGCTCATGCGAGTGAGCACTTGCATGCACGGCTCGGGTGAGCCGCGGCGCAAATTTGAGAGAAACAGGCGCTAAGCCAGCGCTTCGATGCGAATCAGCAGGTTGCGCGCATGCGCGATGAACGCGTCGTGCGTGGCGCGATCGCTGTGGCTTTCGATGCCGGCCTGTTCGGCGAACGCGATCTGTTCGGTGTAGAGCTCGACGAGCGCGCGGCGTGTGTCAGGGGGAAGTGCGCGGATCATCGACACGATCAGCAATTCCTGCGCGCGGAGCATGCCGGACAGCGATTGAGCGTTCATGCTGGCCTCCTCGGACGATGCGGCGGCGAGCCGCTCTTTCCATACTAGGCGGTCGGCGTCCGCCGTGGAGGCGAGGTGCGCGTGTCGCGGCGCAGAGCACGCGATTCGACGGGAAGGCCGCGCGCACCGACGCTCGCCGCGGGCGGGCGGCAAGCGCGAATCGAAGCGTGCACGAATGCGAATGGAATCAGCCGGCGGCGGTGGCGGACTGTGCGTCGCGCACGACCTGCGCGACGCGTTCGACGAACGCGGCGTCGACGCTCGACAGCGCTTCGCGCTTGCCGTCGGGCATCTCGACCATCAGCCGATACGTGATGTCCTGGGTGGCCCACGCGAGATAGCCGACGACGACGAGCATCACGCCGACCACCAGCGCGGCGCTCGATGCGCCGATGCCGCCCGCGACGGCGATGGCCGCGCCGATCAGCGAGATCAGCGACGGCACGAGACGGTTCTTTGGAATCTTGACGACATCGACCTGGCGGATGTCACGCAGTGCGAATACCTGTCCGGCGGCCGACAGGCCGTTGCGCGTGACCATGACGCCACGTTCGTTGAATGCGTTTTCCATCGTGTGTGACGTGGACGAAAACGCGCAGCGTAGCAGGTTTCGTTGCCGCGTCAAACGAGACCGACTGCCGCACGATGCGTGCGGCGCGGCCGGCGGACGGGAAGCGGGGGGAGCATAAACGCGTTCAGAACTGCAGCCGGCCGTCGCCGTAAAGCCGGCCCGGCACGTGCGACGCGACGACCTCGGCGATCTCTTCGTCGGTCGATTCGGCCGGCACGATCTGGCGTCGCGCGGGTGCATCGAGATGCATCGTCCACTCGACGAGACGATACGGACGGCCCCAGGGGCGCTGCATTTCCACCGAGACGCGGCAGCTCTGGACCGGCAGCGAGTGTTGGCACGTCAGAATCGCGTGCAGATGGCTGAAAACGGTATCTTCGATCATCGTGGCCTCCGATCCTGTTTTGTGAGCAGTTGATGGCGGTGCCGTAGGGGTCTCAAAAAAAAAGCCGCCGATGCTCAGGCGGCCAACAGGGGGGGTGAGAGCATCGTCTCAGCCCAGAATTAAGCGAAACTTAAAAGCGCATAAAAAAGCGCCCCGCGTGGAGCGGGGCGCTGCGTGCCGTCCTGATCCGCGTGAGAAGCGGACAGTTAAGCGAATGCTTTAGAACTTGTGACGGATACCGACGCGAGCCGCCAGCTGGTTCGACGAACCGTTGCCCGACGTGTTGAAGTAGCTCGTGCTCGAACCGATCTGCGCCTGCACGTTGTTGCCCGATGCCTTCTGGTAGATGACGAGGCCGTACACGTCCGTACGCTTGCTCAGTGCGTAGTCGAGGCCCACGTTGCCCTGGTTCCAGTGCGCCGAGCTGCCGCTTTGCGTCGCGTTCGTGTACGTGTAGCCCGCTGCCGCCGACAGCGCCGGCGTGAACGCATACTTCACGCCTGCTTCGTATGCGTTGTAGAACGTGCCCGACGCGCCGGCCGCGATCGGGGTGAACTGCGTGCGCGTCCACAGCAGCCATGCCGTTGCCGGGCCGAACACATAGCGGCCGCCGACGCCATACGTGCGCAGGTCGCGGATGTTCGTCAGCGCGAGGTTCGCGATCGACGTCGAGAAGGCCGGCGTCGACTGGCTCGGGAAGCGGATGTCCGTGTATGCGGCGCCGAGGGCGAACGGGCCGTTCGCGTAGTTCAGGCCGAAGCTGTATGCACGCGACGAACCGGGCGTCGTCGTGGTGCCCGTCGTCGTCGACGGTGCGCCGGCGAAGTCGGTCGAGTTCGAGAAGCCGTACAACGCGCCGAACGTGAAGCCGGCGTAGTTCGCGCTCTGGAACTTCACCGCGTTGTTGATGCGGCTCGACGTCAGCTGGTCGATGTCGTTCACGTGGTAAGCATAGTTACCCGCGACCGTGTTGCCGCCGGTCGAGTAGTTCGAGCCGAGGATGTCGGTCGAGAACGAGTACTGGCGGCCGAACGTGACCGTGCCGTATTGCGCCTGGCTCAGGCCGACGTAAGCTTGGCGACCGAAGATCGCGCCGCCTTGGCCGATCGTGCCGTTGCCGCTGTTGAAGCCGTTTTCGAGCACGAAGATCGCCTTCAGGCCGCCACCGAGGTCTTCGGTGCCGCGCAGGCCCCAACGGCTGCCCTGGGCCACGCCGTCGTCGTACTTGAACAGCTTGCTGCTGCCGCCGTTGGCGGTCTTGCTGTGGTTCACGTAGCTGATACCGGCATCGATGACGCCGTACAGGGTCACGCTGCTTTGTGCGTGCGCCGTGCCGGCCGTTGCTGCCAGGGCGGCGATGGTCAACAGTTTCTTGTTCAAAGGATTCTCCGAGCGAATAAATGGCGTGTCCAGTTGCGGTTCCGGCGCTCTCTATGGAGCGCTTTCACGGACCGGCGCAACTTTATCGGCGGGCCACGTAATGAATATGACAGCGACTGTCATATGACGAATGTGTGGTGCCGATGCGACATTAGGGCCTGCTTGCATAGGGAACGTGCATGCGTTGCCACGAGAACGGCCGCGCGCGAGGCGCGCGACGCCGCGAATACTCGCGTATTCGCAAGGAGCGCAACGTGGCGAGCGGCCGTTCTCGTGGCAACCCCAAACTAAAAATTCGATCCACGGGAATGCCTGAAATCGCCCGCATGGCGGCGTCGTTCGTCGCTTGTTTGGCGCGGCCAAACGGCGCTCCTCACTCCTTGCCCTGCGAGCGATTTCAGGCATTCGCATGCACGTTCCCTATGCAAGCAGGCCCTAAATTCTGCCCGGTTGCACCGTCGGCGGTTATACCGAATTCGCCTGTCGTTCGATTCCGAACCGGAATATGCACATGAAATAAGCTTGGTTTGCGGCGTCCGCGCCGCGTGCCACGATCCGTCCTCCAACAAACGACACGGGACAAGAGGACACCCCATGCGACGTTCGATTCTGACCGGCCTCGGCGCACTCGCCGCCGCGCTGGCATTCGCCGCGCCCGGCGCGCACGCCGACTCCCAAACGCTGAAGATCGGCACGATGAGCGGCCCCGACGCGCAGATCTGGACCGAGGTGACGAAGGTCGCCGCGCGCGAAGGCCTCGCGATCAAGGTCATCGAATTCAACGACTACGTGCAGCCGAACGCGGCGCTCGATTCCGGCGATCTCGATGCGAACGGCTTCCAGCACCAGCCGTTCCTCGACAGCCAGATCAAGCAGCGCGGCTACAAGATCGTCAACGTCGGGCTCACCTACACCGCGCCGATGGGCTTCTATTCGAAGAAGCTCAAGTCGCTGAAGGATTTGCCGGTCGGCGCGAAGGTCGGGATCCAGAACGATCCGTCGAACGGCAACCGCGCGCTGCTGCTGCTGCAGAAATACGGCGTGATCAAGCTGAAGCCGGGTGTCGGCGCGAACGGCGTGAACGCGACGCCGCTCGACATCGCCGAGAACCCGAAGAAGATCAAGATCGTCGAGCTTGATTCCGCGCAGTTGCCGCGCGCGCTGCCCGATCTCGACGCCGCGTCGATCAACACCGACTACGCGGTCAAGGCCGGGCTCACGCCGGTGAAGGATGCGATCGCGATCGAGGATCTGCGCGGGCCGTACGCGAACCTGATCGCGGTGCGCGCGCAGGACAAGGACAAGCCGTGGGTGAAGAAGCTCGTCGCGGCCTATGAATCGGACGACGTGCGCAAGTTCATCAACCAGAAGTTCGGCGGCGCGATCGTGCCGGCGTTCTGAACTTCCTTTGCGCGCAGCGGCCGGCGGCGCGGTATCGGCTGCCGACGCACGCTCCGGAAAGCAAATCGCCCGCGCAAGCGGGCGATTTCGTTTGATGCGGCCGATGGCGTGCGATGCGCGCCGCGGCCCGGCGCGCGGGCCGCGCGCGCAGGCTCAGGCCGACAGCAGCGAGCCGGTACGGATCGCGGTCGCGCCGGCGATGCGCGCGACTTCCATGCCGGCCGTCGCGAAGCGCACGATCTGGCGCGCGTACAGCACGCCCGACACGCTGCTCTTCAGCGTGACGACGCGATCGGTCAGCGGATCGACGATGTCGGCCACGGCCTGGCCGGCCTCGATCATCACGCCGACCGGCGTGCGGAACACGATTACACCCGACACGGGCGCGACGAGCGGATCGGTGCCCGCGAGCGGCGTGGCCGGATGCGCGAGCGGCGGCAGCGGCGCCGGCGTGCCTTCGACGATGCCGCGCTCGATCAGGTATTCGACGATCGCCTGCGCGTCCTTTTCCGCGAACTCGTACGACACGTCGCGTTCGCTGCGCAGTTCCACCGTGACGGAAATCGCGCCGTTCGGGATCGGGAAGCGGTCGCCGAAGCGGTTGCGCAGATCCGACCAGCAGAAGCTGTGGATTTCGTCGAACGGGTTGCCGACCGAATTCAGCGCGAGCAGCGACGCCTTGGCATCGAGATAGCGCGCCAGCGGCTCGACGTCCGGCCACAGATCGGGATTCGTGTAGAGGTGCATCACCGCATCGCTGTCGCAGTGCAGGTCGAGCACGATATCGGCATCGAACGACAGCTTCTGCAGCGCAAGACGCTGCGAGTCGAGTTCGGTGCGCGGCTTCTGTTCGTCGAGCGCTTCGCGCATCGCGGTGCGTACGACGGCGAGATTGCGCTGCGCGTCGTTCGTGAGGCGGTCTTCGACACGCGGCAGCACGAGCGCGGCGAGATCGTAGAAATTGCGGTTGAAGTTCTGCATCGAGCCGAGCTCGAAGCGGCCGAGGTGATCGCCGAACACGTGTTGCGACAGGCCGATCGGATTGGGCACGGGCACGATGACGACTTCGCCTTGCAGCTTGCCGGCCGTCTCGAGCGCGGCGATCTTGCGGCGCAGCAGCGTGGCGACCAGCATGCCGGGCAGTTCGTCCGCGTGCAGCGACGACTGGATGTAGACCTTCTTGCCGCCGCGCGGGCCGTAGTGGAAGCTGGTGATCTGGCGTTCGGTGCCGACGGCGGGGGAAATCAGCGGATGGGTCTGCGTTTGCATGATGGGGGGAGTGCGGCGCAGCCGCGAATGATCCGTGTGCGTGGAAGATCGATTGTACGTTGCCTTCCTCGCCGCCATCAAACCGGTGCCGGAGCGTTCGGTTTTACGTTGAGAATCATCGGGTTGGCGCGGAAAAAATAACGTCGTCCGCGCCGCGTGCAAAAAAAACGGGCTCCTCGCGGAGCCCGTTCCCGTCGCGCCGGATCGCGCGTCGTTCAGCCGGATTACTTGCCGTAGACGTCGAAATCGAAGTACTTCTTCGCGATCTTGTCGTACGTGCCGTCCTTGCGCATGCCGGCGATCGCGCCGTCGATCTTCGCCTTCAGGTCGGTGTCTTCCTTGCGCAGGCCGATACCGGCGCCGTTGCCGAGCGTCTTCGGATCGTCGAGGTCCTTGCCGGCGAAGTCGAAGTTCGCGCCGCGCGGCGTCTTCAGGAAGCCGATCTCGGCTTGCACCGCGTCCTGCAGCGCGCCGTCCAGACGGCCGGAGATCAGGTCGGCGTAGACCTGGTCCTGGTTCTGGTAAGGCACGACGTTCACGCCCTTCGACGCCCAGTACGTCTTCGCGTAGGTTTCCTGGATCGTGCCCTGCTCGACGCCGACCGACTTGCCCTTCAGCGATTCGGCGGTCGGCTGCAGGTTCGCGCCCTTCTTCGTGACGAGGCGCGTCGGCGTGTTGAACAGCTTCGACGAGAACGCGATCTGCTCGGCACGCGCCGGCGTCATCGACATCGACGACAGCACGCCGTCGAACTTGCGGGCCTTCAGCGCCGGGATCATCCCGTCGAAGTCGTTTTCGATCCACACGCACTTTGCGTTGATGCGGCGGCAGATCTCGTTGCCGAGATCCACGTCGAAGCCGACGACCTTGCCGTCGGCGCCTTTCGATTCGAAAGGCGGGTAGCTTGCGTCGACGCCGAACCGCACGGTCGACCAGTCCTTCGCGTATGCGCTGCCGGCCGATACGGCGAGCAGGGCCACGGTCACAGCCGCAAGAATCTTTTTCACTCGGTGACTCCTCGTTTTGTTCGATGGGTGCGCGGTTGTGCCGCGCCGTAAGCCTTCGGCCCGCCGCGGCTTCGCGTCGGACAGTCCGTTTCGCCCGCCCGATGGGGGCGCGCGACGTGCGGAAGATTATCAAGACAAAATACCGGCGGGGCGCCTAGGACAAGCCCCGATACCGGGCCCGGCGGCGGCGCGTCGGACGCACCACCGTTTCACACACAGGAACGATTCAGCCGAGCGTTTCGTTGACCGCGCGCTGCAGGCACGTGGCGAAGTGCGACACGGCGGGCGTGGGCAGCAGGTCGCGCCGCGCGATGATCGACAGGTCGAAGCGCGGCATGCTTTCGTCGAGTTCGGCCGTGCGGATGCCGAGCGGCGCGACCATCGCGGCGAGCGGGCGCGTGAAGCAGCCGATCACGTCCGAGCGCGCGACGAGCCCCAGCGTCACCGCGAACGACATCGGGGAGCGCAGCAAACGTTTCGGCAGCGGCAGCCCGTGCGCCTCGAACATCCCGACCATCACGCTGTGCGGAAACTGCTCGGCGCCGACGGTGACGATCCATTCGGCGTCGAGTAGTTCCTCTAACCGGCGCGCCTGCGCGAGCGGATGACCGTCGCGCATCACGATCGTGAATTCGGTCGACAGCAGCGGCAATTGCGTGAAATCGCGGTCGAGCGCGGGCACATGGTGCATCGCAGCGATGTCGAGCGTGCCGTTGCGCAACTGCGCGAGCGCGTCCGGCACCGTCACTTCCTCCAGATGCAGGCTGACGTTCGGCATCGACCGGCGGAACGCCGTCACCGCGTGCGGCAACGCGGTCAGCGCGATCGACGGCATCGTGCCGACCGCGACGCGGCCCGACATCTCGCCTTTCACCTGCTCGACGGCCTCGACCGTGCGGCGGACGTCGCCGAGCAACTGCTCGGCGCGCGGCAGCAGCGCTTCGCCGCAGGGGGTCAGCTCGACGCCGCGCACGCTGCGCACGAGCAGCTCCGCGTTGAGCGCCGTTTCGAGCTCGCGGATCGTGTGCGTGATCGCCGGCTGCGTGACGCCGAGCTCGCGCGCGGCGGCGCGCAGGCTCTTCAGGTGCGCGGCGGAGACGAACGCCTGGAGCTGCGCGATGTTCAGGGGGTTGCGGATGCGGGTCATCGGTCGGGTCCGGTTGGCGCGAAAGGGGGCGGCGGGTTCGGTTGGCGAGCCCGATGAAGGTCACGCATCGGCGCGTGCGCGGAACGCCTGCCGATAGCGCTGCGGCGACGTGCCGACGATGCGCGCGAAGCGCTCGCGAAACGCGGTGACCGAGCCGAACCCGGCTTCCGTCGCCACATGTTCGATCGACAGCTCGGTCACTTCCAGCAACTGCTGCGCATGCCGGACGCGCGCGGTCTGCAGCCATTGCCCCGGCGACGTACCCGTCTGCTCCTGGAAGCGCCGCGTCAGCGTGCGCACGCTCGTCGACGCCTTGCGCGCGATCGCGTCGAGCGTCAGCGGCTGGCGCAGGTTCGCGTGCAGCCAGTCCATCAGGTCGTGCAGCCCGTCGCCGCCCGCCGGCCATTCGGGCGCGATGAACTGCGCCTGCCCGCCTTCGCGTACGCGCGGCGCCACCGCGTTGCGGGCGGCGTCGACGGCGACCGCCGCGCCGTAGTCGGCCTGGATCATGTGCAGGCACAGATCGAGGCCCGCCGCCGCGCCGGCCGAGGTCAGGATCTGACCGTTGTCGACGAACAGCACGTTCGGGTCGACGTCGACGGTCGGATAGCGGCGCGCGAGTTCGGCGGCCGCGAGCCAGTGCGTCGTCGCGCGCAGGCCGTCGAGCAGCCCGGCTTCCGCGAGCACGAACGCGCCGCTGCAGATCGACGCGATCCGGCATCCGCGCGCGGCCGCCGCGCGCAGCGCGTCGAGCACGCGGCGCGACGTGGGCGCGAGCGGCACCGACGTGCCGGGGACCATGATCGTATCGGCGTCGGCCAGCGCATCGAGGCGAAACGGCGGGCGCAACTCGAACAGGTCGCCGCCGACGCGCGGCTGCTCGCTGCACACGCGTACGCGGTAGGCGTGTTCGACATGGGGCGCGCGCACGCGCACGAACGTGTCGCAGGCGACGCCCAGATCGAACGGGACGACATCGGGCAACGCAAGAACGGCGACCGTGTGCATGGTGTGTGCGGCCGTGGCCAGAATCCGTTGAAAGATGTCATTCTAGCCAATGGCTCGGACCGGCACCTCACGCGACAATCGCGGCGGACCATCTGGAGCCCTGCCGATGAAACAAGACGATCGCAATGCGTTGCGGAACCTGCAATACCTGTCGCTGCTGGAGGCCACCACGCTCGTCGTGCTGGTGTGCGTGGCCGTGCCGCTCAAGCATCTGGCCGGCTATCCGTTGGCGGTGTCGATCATGGGCCCGGTTCACGGCATCGCGTTCGCGATGTACGGGTGGGCGGTGGTCGGCACCGCATCGAGCGGGCTGTGGAGCAAGGGCGAGGTCGCGCGGCTCGTGCTGTCGGCCGTCGTGCCGTTCGCGGGGCTGGCGAGCGCCGGCTGGATCGCGCGCAGGCGGCACGCGCCATGATCTACCTGGTGCTGAAGGCGGTGCATGTGGCCGCAGTCGTCACGTTCGTCGGCGGGTTGTTGTTGTCGTCCGTCGCGGTGCGGATCGCGAACCTCGCCGTGCATCGCGCGGTGCGGCGCTGGGATCGTACGGTGACGGCGCCCGCGCTTGCGATCGTCTGGATCGCCGGCATCGCGCTCGCGCTGAGCGGTCACTGGTTCGGCGCCGCGTGGCTGTCGGTGAAGCTTGCGGTGGTCGTCGCGCTGTCGGTGCTGCACGGGATCCTGGCCGGCACGCTGCGGCGCATGGAGCGCGACGATCTCGTCGTCGTGCCGGCGCCGTGGCTCGGGCACGCGGCGGGCGCGGCGATCGTCGCGATGGCGCTCGTCGTCGGGCTGGCCGTGATCAAGCCGTTCTGACGCGGCGCGTTCAGGCGAGCGCCATCTCGATCGCCGCCAGCGTGCGACGCCGGATCCAGCCGCTGCCCAGCCGGATCGCGAGCCAGTACGGCGTGAACAGCCAGCGCGTGCGCGCGCTCGGGCAATGGACGAAGGTTTCGGTGCGCAGGATGTGCGCGCCCGACGCGAGCCCGACGACCTCGAACCGGAGCACCAGCTTCGCATCGCGCGGGTCGTCGTGCCGGACGAACGCGTCGGCATCGGCGACGGGGCGCACGTCGGGTGTCGGGCGCCAGAAACGTCCGATGAGGCCGAGCGACAGCGACGTGTCGTCGCGATGCAGCGGCGTGAACGTGTCGAAGCCGAAGCGCGCGCGTTCGGGGCGGCCCGGCGCGTGGCGCAGCGCGCCGGCGACGGCTGCCGGGAATTCGCGCACCGTCAGCAGCGTGTCGATGACGGGGTCGGCGCGCATGTCGAGCGATGCGACGACATCGATGATGCATGCGGGCGGCGCGTCGATCGGCTGGGATTCGTGCACTTCGTGGAAGCCGAACGACGGAATGAACGGCGGCTTGCGCGCCGAGGCCCGGGTGATCGATTCGGAGACGATGCCAAGTGGGTTCATCGCGACTCCTGAAGGGGCAAAACGGCATCGTAGCACCGTGCGCGAATGGGTGTCGCGCCGTTTTCGCGCAGCGCATCGCGTTGCGCCGCACCGATAAAAAAAGCCTGGAAACTCGCGTTCCCGGGCTTGAGGCCATCAACGACGATGGTGGAGGAGACGGTGCCGTCCCGATGCGCGCCGCCCTTCTGCAGGCGACGTCGCGCATGTGTCGCGCTCAGATGGCCCAGCCGCCGAGATAGAACGTGACGAGCACGGCCGCGATCAGCACGGTGCCGACGTTGAGCTTGCGGAATTCGCCGCTGGCGACGCGGCCGATCACGAGGGTCGAGAAGCCGAGCATGATGCCGGTCACGATGTTCGCGGTCAGCACGATGAACACCGCGCATACGAGGCCCGACATCGCGTCGACCATGTCGTCCATGTGCAGCTTGCTCACGCTGCCGAGCATCAGCAGGCCGACGTACATCAGCGCGGGCGCGGTCGCATACGACGGCACGAGGCCCGCGAGCGGCGAGAAGAACATCACGACGAGAAACAGCAGGCCGACCACGGCGGCCGCGAGGCCCGTCTTCGCGCCGGCGGCCACGCCGACGCTCGACTCGATGTAGGCCGCCGCCGGCGCACCGCCGAGGAAGCCGGAGAAGATCGAGCTGATCGAATCGGCGGTCAGCGCGCGGCCGCCGTTGATGATGCGGCCGTTCTCGTCGAGCTGGCCGGCTTGGCCGGCGACCGCGCGGATCGTGCCGGTCGCGTCGAACACGGCGGTCATCACCAGCGCGAGCACGCTCGGCAGCACGGCCATCGACAGCGCGCCCTTGATGTCCATCGCGCCGATCAGCGATGCGTGGCCCGGTGCGCTCAGCGACGGCAGCGCGAAGATGCCGCGGTATTTCACGCCCGGATCGAAGATCAGGCCGAATACCGAGATCGCGATCACGACGAGCAGGATGCCGCCCGGCACGCGACGCTTTTCGAGGCCGAAGATCGCGGCGAGCCCGACGACCGACATGATGACCGGGAACGCGGTGATCTGACCGAGCGACACCGGCAGGCCGGCGCCCGGGTTCTTGATCACGAGGCCGACGTCGTTCGACGCGATCAGCAGCAGGAACAGGCCGATGCCGATCCCCGTGCCGTGCGCGACGCCCGCGGGCAGGTTGCGCAGGATCCATGAACGCACGCCGGTGATCGAAATGCCGGTGAACACGAGGCCCATCAGGAACACGGCGCCGAGCGCGACCGTCGGAGGCAGCCCCTTGCCGAGCACGAGCCCGAACGCGGTGAACGCGGTCAGCGAGATCGCGCAGCCGATCGCGATCGGCAGCTTCGCCCACAGGCCCATCAGCAGCGAGCCGAACGCGGTGGTGAGACACACCGCGACGAACACGGCGCTCGTGTCGAAGCCGGCCTTGCCGAACATGCCGGGCACGACGAACACGGAATAGACCATCGCGAGGAAGGTGGTCGCGCCGGCAATGATCTCGCGGCGCTGCGTGCTGCCGCGCGCCGAAATGCCGAAGTACCGGTCGATGGCGCCGTTGGCGCCAAAGCCGGTTTCTTCCGCGCCGACGCCGACCGTCGGCTGCACCGGGGTATCACTCATGAGCTTGCTCCTTTATCAGCATGCTGAAACGGCTCGCGGCGAACCGTCGTCAGGGTGTCTCGTATCTGGTTGGATTGATCGGCAACGTCGTGGGGACGCATGACGCGCGGTGCGTGTCGTTACGGGCGAATCGAAACGATCGCGAGGGTGTCGCGTCGGACGACGCGTGGTGTGGTCGACCCCGTCACGTGTGTTTTGCCGTAGCGAAGGTTAGGCGAGCGGCCCATCACGTCCCATCGGGGGAAGAGCATGCAGCGCATGTCGCAGCGCTTATATCGGCGTGCAACGGGGCTCCGTCGCGGCGACACGCGTGTATACGCCTAGTTCGAATCCGTTAAGACGACTATTTGAATGCAGGGTCGGCGGGCGGGGGTGCAAGCGGGCGGGGCACTCGATATTACGAATGACTTTCAGCGTGGCCCGGCAGGCCGGCGCGCATGCGCGGCGTTCGTCCCGGCACGGCACGGCGCTCAATCGTGTGCGAGATGCGCGAGATACGCGCAGAACATGTCGGCCATCGCGTCCGAGTACGCGTCGATTTCCGCGGGCGTGCGCACGGTTTCGGAGAATGCCTTGCCGCCCGTCGTGAGCGTCGTCAGGATCAGCTCGCACGCGAGCGCACGGGTGGCGTCGGGCACGTCGGGCAGCGCTTCGCGGATGAACGCGTGGAACGCCCGGTTGCCCTCGGCCTTCACTTCCTGCGCCTCGGGCGCGTCGCGATAGAGCGGGGCGGCGTCGTCAAGGGCGATGCGCATCGGCGCCTCGTCGCATTCCGAGCGGATGAACGCGTGAACGGCGGTGCGCAGCCGCTCGGGCGGCGTCTTTTTCGTGTCCTGCAGCATCCCGCACAGCATGTCGTGCGTCTGCCGCCACTCGTCGTGCTGGAGCCGGAACAGCACGGACGCCTTGTTCGGGAAGTACTGGTACAGCGAGCCGACGCTCACGCCGGCCCGCTCGGCAACGCGCGCCATCGTGAAGCGCTGCGCGCCTTCGGTCGCCAAAACCTGAATAGCCGCCTGCAGGACGTCCTCGACGAGACGGGTCGAGCGTGCCTGCCGAGGCTGCTTGCGCGTGGCGATCGGGGCGTTTCGGCGGTCGGTCATGAGCGGTTTGCCAATGCGAATAGTAAAACCTGAATAGTTCGTCATATTCTAGTCGGGTGCACTGACGCACTCAACCCGATACCGGAGATTCGCATGACCACCCTGATGCTCGACCCGCTGGCTTCGCTGCTGGCGCGCCTGTTCGACGAAGCCGACGCGTCGTCGCCCGCGACGAGCCCGGCCTTCGCGAACGTGTCGCGCGACGAGCAAGCGCGGCTGATGCGCAGCAAGACGGACTACGCCGATCTGTATGCGCGTCTGAAGGACTACCCGCTTCCCGTGTCGCGCGAGACGGGCACGCTGCTGTACATGCTCGCGCGCAGCGGCGGCGCGAAGGCAATCGTCGAATTCGGCACGTCGTTCGGCATTTCGACGCTGCATCTCGCGGCCGCGCTGCGCGACAACGGCGGCGGCCGGCTGATCACGAGCGAGTTCGAGCCGTCGAAGGTCGTGCGCGCGCAGGCCAACCTCGCAGCGGCCGGATTGGCCGATCTCGTCGAGATTCGCGAAGGCGATGCGCTGCGCACGCTGGCCGCCGAGCTTCCGGAGTCGGTCGACCTGCTGCTGCTCGACGGGGCGAAGGCGTTGTATCCGGAGATTCTCGCGCTGGTCGAGCCGCGGCTCAGGGCGGGCGCGTTCGTCGTGGCCGACAACGCGGAATACAGCCCCGACTATCTTGCTTACGTGCGCGCGCCTGAACACGGCTATCTGTCGGTGCCGTTCGGCGGCGACGTCGAATTGTCGATGCGGCTGCGCTGACGAGACGGAACGAGGGTGTCGACGATTTCACGCTCCCCCGCATAGAATATAGGAGCACTGATTAAATGGAAGCGTGGCGAGAGGCGACGGGATGACGCCCGTCGCTTGCGACGCCGTGCGCGTCACTTCAGGAACACATAGCGCGCGAAGTACGGGAAGCGGCCGACTGCATGCTCGGTCGTGCACGTCGCGGCTGGCGGCGTGCCGCCCGCCGTATCGAGCCGCTGCACGAAGCGCACGCCGGCGAGCGTGCCGGTTGCGGCCGGCGTTGCCGCGAGCAGCAGTTGTGGAACGCTGGCCGCGCTTGCGCTCGGCGCTTCCGCGAGCTTCTTGCCGGTAATGCGGCTGCCGTCGAGCGCTTCCCACGACGGCCCCGTACCGTGTCGGACGACGAGTGTGCCACGGGCATCGAACAGCAGCGCTTCGGGGTGCTGGAATGTCCACGCGAGCCGGTGTTCGGCATCGTATTCGCACGTGTAGACCTGCAAGCCGCTCGCGGTGGTCGACAGCACCGGCGTGGCCGGCTCGGGCGGCGCGAGGCCGGCAGCGTCGTCGGCATGCGCGGGCGCGATGCATGCCGCGAGGGAAAGACCGGCCGCAAGGGTCAGCAGCATGTCGCGTGTCGGGGAGCGGCTTGGCATGGCGGGGCGTCCTTTCAGGTCGGGTGACGGTCGCGTGGAGTCGACCCTGTCAACACTAGACGCCGATTGCGTGGGCCGCAACCCGGAAATGACAATCGCGGCGATAGTCGCCGCGATTGCCGAAGGGCGAATGCGCGATCAGCGGATCGCGACCGGGTTGATGTTGACCTGCGTGGAGCCGACGTACAGCGGCTGGCCGAGCACGAACAGGAATTCCCACGCATGGTCGCGCACCAGCGCACGGCTGTCGATCAGCTCCAGGTTGTAGATGCCGCGTTTCGCGAGCATGTACTGGTTGACCGGGAATTCGTCCTGCGTGTGCGGATTCGGATAAACCTCCGATGCCCACGTGTCGCCGCCGAACGCGACGATCCCCTGGTCGGCCAGCCATTTCGCGGCTTCCATGCCGATGCCGGGCTCGACGTCGAGGAACTGCCTGTCGTCCTTGCCGATCAGCTCCAGCCAGCCGGTGTTGAACAGCACGACGTCGCCCTTGCGCAGCGTCAGCCCCTGCTTCTTCAGCACGGCCTGGATATCGGCGACCGTGAACTCGGTGCCGCCCGGCACGACCGGCTTGCCGTAGTGGGCGGTCATGTCGAGCACGACGCCGCGCGTGACGATCGGCGGCACCTTCTCGACGCCGAGCTTCTTCACGCCGTCGACGGTCACGAAATCGGCCGCGCGGTTGCCGTTGTAGTACACGTTGTCGATGCCGATGTGGCCGATGCCGTTCAACTGCGTGCCGACGCCGGTCCATGCGTTCACGAGTTCGTCGTTGAACGTGAACTTGTTGGGGCCGAGGCTCTTGCCGGCCTGCTGGCCGACCTGCACGTTGTACAGCCGGAAGCTGCGATGGCGGAACGCCGGCAGGTGCTTGTCCACCGGCACGGCCAGCGGATAAGTCTTGCCGGCCTTCACGAGGCCGACCGCCTGCTTGACGACGTCGGGCGTCAGCAGGTTGGCCGCACCGATTTCGTCATCGGCGCCATAGACGGACGGATACCAGCCGGCCGCCGCCGCGGACGGCGCGGCGTGGGCGGCTTGCGCGGCCGCGAACGGCAGGATCGCGGCGAGCGCGAGCCGGGCGAGCGTCGCTTTCATTCGAGACTCCTGTCGATCGTCATGCCGCGGCTTGCGCGAGCGTCGGATAGTCGGTCAGGCCGTGGGCGCCGCCGCCGAACAGCGTATTGCGATCGTGCGGCGCGAGCGCGGCGCCGGTGCGCAGCCGCTCGGGGAGATCGGGGTTCGCGACGAACGGGCGGCCGAATGCGACGAGGTCGGCCCAGCCGGCGGCGATCGCCTCGCGGGCGCGCTCGGCGGTGTATGCGCCGGCATAGATCAGCACGCCCGGGAACGCGGCGCGCAATTGCTGCTTGAAGGCGACCGGCATCAGCGGCGCATCGTCCCAGTCGGCTTCCGCGATGTGCAGGTAGCCGACGCCGAGTTCGCCGAGCAGCTTCGCGGCGGCGAGGTAGGTCGTTTCCGGATCGTCGTCGACGCAGCCGTTCAGCGTCGTCAGCGGCGCGAGGCGGATGCCCACGCGCGATGCATCGCCGGTCCCGTCGATCAGCGCCTGCGTGACTTCGCGCAGGAAGCGCAGCCGGTTCTCCAGCGAGCCGCCGTAGGCGTCGGTGCGCGTGTTCGCGTTCGAATCGATGAACTGGTTCACGAGGTAGCCGTTCGCGCCGTGCAGCTCGACGCCGTCGAAGCCGGCTTCGATCGCGTGGCGGGCGGCGGTGCGGTACTGGTCGACGATCTCGCGGATCTCGTCGATCGACAGCGCGCGCGGCTCGGACGCCTGCACGAAGCCCGG
Organism: Burkholderia sp. AU17457; assembly: GCF_002223255.1. Taxonomy (NCBI): domain Bacteria; kingdom Pseudomonadati; phylum Pseudomonadota; class Betaproteobacteria; order Burkholderiales; family Burkholderiaceae; genus Burkholderia; species Burkholderia sp. AU17457. The sequence goes on along the minus strand of NZ_NKFB01000006.1, from coordinate 116,494 downwards.
CGTGCTGCCGTCCTCGCCGGCGATGAACACGTTCACGCCCTTCGCCTGGAGCGGCGACGACGACACGGGTTGCGCGCCGCCGAGCAGGCTCGTGTGGCTCAGCCGGCCGACGTGCCACAGCTGCGCGAAGATGCGGCCGTGCGCGGCATGCACGGCGTCCGTCACCTTGCGCCATCCGGCGACCTGCGACGGCGTGTGAATGCCGGGTGTCCATGCGTAGCCCTTGCCGAGCGGCGCGATGTAGGTGCCTTCGCTGACGATCAGGCCCGCACTCGCGCGCTGCGCGTAATACGCGGCCATCAGTTCGTTGGCTTCGTCGCCGGGCTGGCTCGCGCGCGAGCGCGTCATCGGCGGCATCACGATGCGGTTCGGCAGCGTCAGCGCGCCGAGTCGCAGCGGTTGGAAAAGCGGGTCCTGGGTCATGGTGGTGTCCTCTTCAGTGTCCGCGGCCGGCTGGCCGCGGGCGGTCGATCAAGAAAGCGGCGCTCAGTCCCACTTCGGCGCGAGACCGGCCGGATCGACTTCGCGGCCGTTGCGTTCGAGCGCGGCGATCTGCGCGATGTCTTCGTCGGTCAGGCGCAGCGTCTGCGCGAGCAGGTTGCTCGCGAGGTTTTCGCGCTTGGTCGACGACGGAATCACCGAGTAGCCGAGTTGCAGCGCCCATGCGAGCGCGACTTGCGCCGGCGTCGCGTGATGGCGCTGCGCGATCGCGCCGATCACCGGGTCGCCGAGCACCTTGCCGTACGCGAGCGTCATGTACGACGTCACGTGAATGCCTTCGGCGTTCAGGAATTCGACCAGCTTGCGGTTCTGCAGGTACGGGCTCAGTTCGATCTGGTTCGTCGCGATCGCGTCCTTGCCGACGGCCGCGATCGCTTCCTTCGTCAGTTCGATGTTGAAGTTCGAGATGCCGATCTGGCGCGTGAGGCCCTTCGCCTTCGCGTCCGCCAGCGCGGTCATGAACGCGTCGATCGACACGCCGTTGCCCGGCGCCGGCCAGTGGATCAGCGTCAGGTCGACGACGTCGGTGCGCAGCTTGCGCAGGCTTTCCTCGAGGCTGGCCGCCAGTTTTTCCGGCGCGTAGTTGTCGACCCAGATCTTCGTCGTGAGGAACAGGTCTTCGCGGCGCACGCCCGACGCGGCGATCGCTTCGCCGACTTCGGCTTCGTTGCCGTAGATCTGCGCGGTGTCGATCGCGCGGTAGCCGACTTCGAGGCCGTTGCGGACCGAGTCGATGACGACCTGGCCTTGCAGGCGGAACGTACCGAGGCCGAATGCGGGAATCTTGCTCATCATGTGCTCCTGAAAGAGGGGGAACGATTGCGGTATGGACGTCATTCTGGCGCGTGAGACTGATGAGATAAACGCCTTCATAAGTCAAAAATATTTGATTTAAAGTCAAATATCAGTCGTGCCGCGGGCGTCCGGACCGTGGTCGCCCTTATGCGGCGCGCGTCTGCGGCGTCGTGTTCGGATGGAATGCGGGCAGCACGTCCGATGCGATTTCGGCCATCGTCTCGTCGAGCGGCCGCCGGTTGCGGCGGAAATGCAGGCCGATGTGCTGCACGCCCGCATCGCGCATTGCCGCGAGTTCTTCCGTCAGCGCGATGCGCCCCGCGCGGGCGCCGAAGCGGTGCCGCTGCAGCGGTTCGTGCGGATCTTCCGCGAGGTCGAGGTGGATGAAGCTCACGTACGGCTTGTCGCCGGCCACCGCGTGCCAGTTCGCGGCGCGCTGCAGGTGATCGGCCGGCGTGCCCGGATACGCGAGGCAGCCGTCCATGTGCTCGCCGATCCATGCGGGCGTTTGCTGCGCGAGACCCGCGACGAGCAGCGGCACCGGCGAACGGGCGGCGGGCAGCACTTCCAGGCCGGGCGGCAAGTGCCCGCGCGCGCCGTCGCGCAGCAGCGCGATCTGGTCGCGGAAGTTCGCACCGCGCGTGGCGAAGTCGCGGCCGAACAGCGGATATTCGACCGGCCGGTCGCCGCTCGCGACGCCGAGCAGCAGGCGACCGCCGCTCAGTTCCTGGATCGTCGCGGCCGATTTCAGCGTCAGCAGCGGTTCGCGCAGCGGCAGCACGACGGCTGCGGTGCCGAGCAGGATGTCGTGCGTGATTCCGGCGAGGTAGCCGAGATACGAGAACGTTTCGAACACCTGCGCGGCATCGCCGAACGACGGGTCGTACACCGGCACGTCGCGCACCCAGAGCGCGCGAAAGCCGAGCGTGTCTGCCAGTTGCGCGAGCTCCGCGTGGATTTCGAGGCTGGGCACGCCGGCGTGGCGGCCGTCATGCCGGCGTTTCGCGTTGCCGGACGGCGTCCAGTCGTTGTCGAGCGGCAGTTCGATGCCGATGCTGAAGCCGCCGGAGACGAGCGTGTCGAGTGAAGTGGACATGGTCGGGCTCCGTTCAGACCGCGCGCAGGCTGCCGTCGAGCCGGTAGAAATCGAGCGACGGCGCGGTGAAGAACGAGCGCGACGTGCCCGCGGCGAAATCGTCGATATGCACGACGGTGGCGCGATCGGCTTCCTGCCACGAGATCGCGTAGGTGTCGCCGGCGATCGGCTGCCACGTGTATTCGACTTCGCCCTGCGCGCCCGCGTACGGGCCTTCGGTGATCTCGTAGCGCATGTGGAGGCCGTCTTCGTCGTACGCGTTGAGCGCGGTGAGGCCGTCGTAACGGACTTCGAAAGTCTTGCCGGCGAACGGCGGACGTTGGGTCGATGCGTTCATGCTGATGGCTCCTGCAAAAAGATGACGTTCAATGCGCGAGTTCGACGGGTTCGGCCGTGCGTTCCGGCAGGCCCTGACGGCCGTCGAGACGGCCGCTCAGCGCGGTGAGGGCAAACGCGCCGAGCGTGACGACGGCGGCGATCCACGGCGTGTGGCCGAGGCCGACGTTCGCGACGATCAGGCCGCCGAGCGACGATCCGCCGGCCACGCCGAGGTTGAAGGCGGCGATGTTGAAGCCCGACGCGACGTCGGTGGCGTCCGGCGCGAAGTGGCGCGCCTGCTTGACGACGTACACCTGCAGCCCCGGCACGTTGCCGAACGCCACGGCACCCCACGCGAGCATCGTCAGCACCGCGAGCCATTTCACATGGATCGTGAAGGTCAGCGCGAGCAGCACGATCGCGAGCAGCAGGAAGATCCGCTTGAGCGCCTTCACGGGGCCGACGGCGTCCGCGAGCTTGCCGCCCCATACGTTGCCGACCGCGACCGATACGCCGTAGCCGACGAGCACGAGGCTGACCTGCGACGGCGTGAAGCCGGCGATCTGTTCGAGCAGCGGCGCCATGTACGTGAACGCGATCAGCGAGCCGCCGTAGCCGACCGCCGTCATCGCATAGACGAGCAGCAGGCGCGGCTGGGCCAGCACGCGCAGTTGGCGGGCGAGCGGAGCGGGCGGCGTCTGCGGCAGCCCGCGCGGCACGAACGCGACCGCGCCGAGGAACGCGACGAGGCCGAACAGCGCGACGATCAGGAACGTCGCGCGCCAGCCGAAGTGCTGGCCGATGAAGGTGCCGAGCGGAATGCCCGCGACGAACGCGACGGTCATCCCGCTGAACATCGTCGCGATCGCGCTGGCGGCCTTGTCCTTCGGCACGAGCGTGGTCGCGATGATCGAGCCGACCGAGAAGAACACGCCGTGCGCGAGGCCGGTGAGCACGCGCGCGACGATCAGCGATTCGTAGCCCGGCGCCTGCCACGCGACGAGGTTGCCGACGGTGAAGAGCGCCATCAGCCCGGCGAGCAGCGCCTTGCGCGGCACGCGGCCGGTGAGCGCGGTGAGGAGCGGCGCGCCGATGGCCACGCTCAGCGCGTACAGGCTGACGAGCAGGCCGGCGGACGGCAGGCTGACGCCGAGGTCGGCGCCGATCGTCGGGATCAGCCCGACGATCACGAATTCGGTGGTGCCGATGGCAAAGGCGCTGATGGTCAGCGCAAGCAACGCGAGTGGCATGACAGGATCCGGGTTTCAGTAGGAATGGATCGCAGTGTGCCGGCTTTACTTTTGCGGAAAAACTGGTCTATAAACCAAATTGTTTTGATTTCAAATCAACAATGAAGATCACTCTCGATGAACTCCAGGCCTTTGCCGCCGTGGTCGACACCGGTTCGATCACCGCCGCCGCCCTGCAGCTCGACCTCACCGTGTCGGCGACGAGCCGCACGCTCGCGCGGCTCGAGGAAAAACTGAAGACCACGCTGCTGCGCCGGACCACGCGCCGGCTCGAACTGACGGAGGAAGGGCGCGCGTTCCTGCAGGATGCGCGCGCGATCATCGAATCGGTCGAGAACGCGGAAGAGCAGATGCTCGCGCGGCGCGAGATGCCGTCCGGGCGCCTGCGCGTCGACGCCGCGACGCCGTTCATGCTGCACGTGATCGTGCCGCTCGTGCGCGGCTACCGCGAACGCTTCCCGAAGGTCGAGCTGGAGCTGAACAGCAACGAGGGCATCATCGACCTGCTGGAGCGGCGCACCGACGTCGCGATCCGGATCGGCCGGCTGAAGGATTCGACGCTGCACAGCCGGCGCATCGGTAACAGCCGGGTGCGCATCCTGGCCAGCCCCGACTACATCGAAGCGCACGGGCAGCCGCGCAAGGTCGAGGATCTGCCGAAGCACACGCTGCTCGGCTTCACGCAGCCCGAATCGTTGAACGTATGGCCGATCCTCGGCACGGACGGCGAGCCCTGCCGCATCGAGCCCGACGTCTGGTCTTCGAGCGGCGAGACGCTGCGGCAACTCGCGCTGGCGGGCACGGGCGTCGTCTGCCTGTCGGATTTCGTGACCGCACAGGATCGCGAAGCGGGGCGGCTGGTGCAGGTGCTTGCGCGCCAGACGCTCGACGTCCGGCAGCCGATTCACGCGGTGTACTACCGCAATACCGCGATCTCGTCGCGGATCGCGTCGTTCGTCGATTACCTGATCGAGGTGCTGGGCGGCGGCAGCGGCGGCGATGCGCCGGCGCGGCGCAAGGCCGCGTGGATGGAGTCGCAGTAGCGACGCGGCGCTGCCCTGCGGGATCCGGCGTGCCGCGCGGCGGCACGCCGTCATGCGGCGATTACGCCTCTTCGGCCCAGGACATCCCGTCGCGCGCGAGCAGCGCCGACGAAGCCGCGGGCCCGAACGTGCCGGCCGTGTACAGGCGCGGCCGGTCGCCGAGCTGTTTCCAGCCGTCGAGGATCGGCTCGACCCACGACCAGGCGGCTTCGAGTTCGTCGCGGCGCATGAAGTGCGTGAGGCGGCCGCGAATCACGTCGATCAGCAGCCGTTCGTACGCTTCCGCGCGCCGTTCCGGAATCGCCTGCTGCAGGTCGAGGTTCAGGCTCACCGGCACCATGTTCATCCCGCTGCCCGGTTCCTTCGCGAGCATCTGCAGCTGGATCGACTCTTCCGGCTGGAGCTGGATCACGAGACGGTTGCCGTAATTGCGCGGGCCGGTCGGGATGATCGAGAACGGCATGTCCGCGAACTCGATCACGATTTCCGACTGGCGGCGCTGCAGCCGCTTGCCGGTGCGCAGGAAGAACGGCACGTTCGCCCAGCGCCAGTTGTTGATGTGCGCGCGTAGCGCGACGAAGGTTTCCGCGCGGCTGTCCGCCGGCACGTTGTCTTCCTCGAGATAGCCCTTGACCGGCTGGCCGTCGACCGCGCCGGCCGTGTACTGGCCGCGTACCGTGTCGCGCGCGACGTCCGACAGCGACATCGGCCGCAGCGAGCGCAGCACCTTCAGCTTCTCGTCGCGCACCGCGTCCGGGTCGAGCGACACGGGCGGCTCCATCGCGACGATGCACAGCAGTTGCAGCAGGTGGTTCTGCACCATGTCGCGCAGCGCGCCGGTATGGTCGTAGAAGCCCGCGCGGCTGCCGACGCCGACCGTTTCCGCGACCGTGATCTGCACGCTGCGGATGTTCGGCGCCTGCCACAGCGGCCCGAAGATCGGGTTGCCGAAGCGCAGCACCATCAGGTTCTGCACGGTTTCCTTGCCGAGATAGTGGTCGATCCGGTAGATCTGCGATTCCTCGAAGTGCTTGCCAACCGCGTCGTTGATCGCCTTCGCGGACGCGAGATCGTGCCCCAGCGGCTTTTCGAGGACGACGCGCGAGTGCGCGTCGACGAGGTGCGCGGCCGACAGGTTGTCGCAGATCGTCGTGAACAGCTCTGGCGACGTCGACAGGTAGAACACGCGGATCGCGTCGCCACGCGCCGCTTCGGCGAGCCGCAGGTAGTCGTCCGGCGCGTTCACGTCGATCAGCACGTACTTGAACAGGTCGAGGAAGCGGCTCCACGCGTCGGCGTCGAACGCCTTCTCGTCGATGAACGGGCGCGACTGCTCGTCCATGAACTTGCGATAGCCGTCGATGCCCCAGTCGCGGCGGCCGACGGCGATGATGCGCGTCTCGGGCGGAAGATTGCAGTGCAGGTGCGCCATGTACAGCGCGGGCAACAGCTTGCGGGCGGCCAGGTCGCCGCCGCCGCCGAAGATGATCATGTCGACGGGCCGGTCGGCCGCGGTTTGGGAAGGCTGATTCGTCATGGGAGGTTCGCGGTTTGAAACGGTGAACGTGAAACGAACGTCGAGGGCAATGAGGCGCCGGATGCGCGGGCGCCGGTACGGCAAAACGCAATAGTGCACCGTTTTGATGGTTTGCGTGCGCGTTCGTCCGGATGTAACAGGGCTTGCATTTCCGACGACGGTCCGATTATGATTGAGCGCTCACTCATTAAAGGAGTCGAACGTGGCCCGACCGCGCAGTCCCGACAAGCACGAAGCCATCCTCGCCGCGGCCGCGCGCGCGCTCGCCGAGGACGGCGCGACCGCGACGACCGCGCGTATTGCAAGGCTGGCCGGCGTGGCGGAAGGCACGGTGTTCACGTATTTCGAGACCAAGGATGCGTTGTTGAACGCGCTGTACGTGAGCCTGAAGGCCGACATGCGCGAAGCGATGATGACCGGGTTTCCGGAACATGCGCCGGCCGAGCAGGCGGTGCGGCATGCGTGGAACGGCTATGTGTCGTGGGGTGTCGCGAATCCGGACGGCCGGCGCGCGCTGCAGCAGCTCGGCGTGAGCGGGCGCATCGACGACGCGAATCGCGCGGCCGGCGCCGAGGGTTTCGGCGCGATTCGCGCGCTGCTGCGCGAACAGGTCGCCGCGTCGGGCGCGCTGAACCGCGACGAAGCCCATGCGTTCTGCTCGGCGGTGTTTACGTCGATCGCGGACATCGCGATGGAATCGATCGCACGCGATCCCGCGCGGGCCGATGCGTACCGGGAAGCCGGGTTTCGCGCGTTGTGGGCCGTGTTGCACACGGTATGAGTCAGGCATGGCCGTCGGGGCGGTGCGTGCCGCGACGACGGGCAGGGCGTTTCAGGCAGGGCGATGCGGGTCGGGAAGGATCGATTCATCGCCCATATTAATGAGTGAGTAATCATTCATTTTCATTGTTTCACCACGATCAAGGAGTGGAAAAATGTCGAAAGTCTGGTTGGTAACAGGGGCCGCACGCGGCCTGGGACGCGCGATTTCGGAAGCCGTGCTGGCGGCGGGCGACCGACTGGTGGCCGGCGCACGCGATCCGGCGCAACTGGCCGATCTGGCCGAACGGTACGGCGACCGATTGCTGCCGGTCGCGCTCGACGTCACCGATGAAGCGGCGGCCGAGCAGGCTGTCTCGGCGGCATGCGCCGCGTTCGGCCGCATCGACGTGCTGGTGAACAACGCGGGCTACGGCCATACGGCGCCGTTCGAGCAGATGGGCGCCGACGTGTTCCGCGACCAGATCGAAACGAACCTGTTCGGCGTGATCAATCTGACGCGCGCGGTGCTGCCGACGATGCGCGCACAACGCGCGGGGCGCATCTTCCAGGTGTCGTCGGTCGGCGGGCGGACGTCGACACCCGGGTTGTCCGCGTATCAGGCCGCGAAGTGGGCGGTCGGCGGATTCAGCGACGTGCTCGCGAAGGAAGTCGCGCCGTTCGGCGTGCGCGTGTGCACGCTCGAACCGGGCGGGATGCGGACCGAATGGGCCGCGCGGGCGAAGCGCGGCATCGACGATCTGCTGCCCGACTATCAGCCGTCGGTCGGCAAGATCCTCGACCTGCTCGGTGCGTATGGCGGGCACGAGGTCGGCGATCCCGCGCGGATCGCGGCGCTGATCGTCGACCTGTCGCGCCGCGACGACGTGCCGCTGCGCCTGCTGCTCGGCGGCGATGCGCTGTTCGTCTGCGAGCAGGCGGAACGGCAGCGCGCGGAAGAGGCGGCGCGGTGGCGGGACGCCACGCTGTCCACGCAGTTTCCGGACGCGAAGCTGCCGGACGGGCTGCAGGCGCTCAAGGCGATCGAGTAAGGGGGGCCGTCGTCGCGGGCGGCGCGTCGACGGCGTCGCTCGCGCAAGCCGGGTCGCGTGCCGGCGCGATCGATTTCGCCGGCGGCCCGGCGCGCAAAAACGCCGCGTGGGTCCGCATCGCCACGCCGGCTTTCGCCCGACCATTCGCGAAACGAGAACGATCAATTCTCCTCAGCGGGGATTCTGTCGCAACCGCGGAGTTTCTAGACTTGCCTCAAGCGATGAGACCTGCTCGTCGCACCTTCCAAAGGGACACAGTCATGAAGCTCTACGTTCACCCGCTTTCCGGCCATTCGCACCGCGCGCGCCTGCTCATCTCGCTGCTCGGCATCGAGCACGAACTGATTGAAGTCGACCTGGCCGCCGGCGCGCACAAGTCGCCTGAATTTCTGGCGCTGAACCGCTTCGGTCAGGTGCCGGTGCTGGTCGACGGGGACACCGTGATCGCCGATTCGAATGCCATCCTCGTGTATCTCGCCCGCACGTCGGGCAACAGCGACTTCCTCCCGCAATCGCCCGCGCAGGAAGCCGCCGTGCAGCGCTGGTTGTCCGTCGCGGCCGGCGAGATCGCCTTCGGCCCGGCCGCCGCGCGGCTCATCACGGTCTTCGGTGCGAAGTTCAACGCCGACGAAGTGATTGCCCGTGCGCATCGCATCCTCGCGCTCATCGACGCCGAACTCGCGGAGCGCGACTTCATCGTCGGGCCGAAGCCCACCATCGCCGACGTCGCGTTGTATGGCTACGTCGCGCGCGCCCCCGAAGGCAACGTGGACCTGTCGGGCTATTCGAACGTCGCGGCATGGCTGCGCCGCATCGAAGCGTTGCCGGGCTTCGTCGAGTTCGTAAAGACGCCGGTCGGGCTCGCGGCGGCTGCGTGAGCGACGCCCGGCGCGTCAAGGCGCGCCGAATGCGTCATGTGCAGAATCCGTCGAGGAGACACATCGTGAGCACGGTATCGAATGAAGCGAACTCGCCATGGCATCGGGGCGAACTCGAGCTGCAGGAAAAGACGGGCGTGATGCAGAAGATGGACAGCGTGGGACGGCGCTTCGTCAGGGATCACATGCCCGACCAGCATCGCGCGTTCTTCGCGCAGCTGCCTTTCGTCGTCGTCGGCGCGGTGGCCGACGACGCAGACGTATGGGCGACCTTCGCATTCGGCCAGCCCGGCTTCATGCAGTCGCCGAACGACAAACGCCTGCGCATCGACACCGTATTCGATCCGAACGATCCGGCTGCCGGCGGCACGCACGACGGCGCGGCGATCGGCCTGCTCGGCATCGAACTGCATACGCGGCGTCGCAATCGCCTGAACGGCATGATCCGTCGCGGCGAGACGCGCGCATTCGATTTCGACGTCGTGCAGAGCTTCGGCAACTGCCCGCAATACATCCAGTTGCGCGATTTCGCGTTCGTCCGCGAACCCGATACGTTCTCGGGAATCGCACCGGAGGAAAGCGATCGTCTCGACGATCGCGCCCGCGCGATCATCGCGGCGGCCGACACGCTGTTCGTTGCATCCTACGTCGGCGACGGCGCCGAGCGTCAGGTCGACGTTTCGCATCGCGGCGGCAAGGCCGGGTTCGTGCGTATCGGCGACGACGGCGTGCTGACGATCCCGGATTTCGCCGGCAACCTGTTCTTCGCGACGCTCGGCAATTTTCGGGTCAATCCGCGCGCGGGCATCGTGTTCGCCGACTTCGAAACCGGCGACGTGTTGCAGATGACCGGCGAAGCCGAAGTCGACCTCGATTCGCCCGAGATCGCCGCATTTCAGGGCGCGGAGCGACTGTGGCGTTTCAAGCCGCGCCGCGTCGTTTATCGCGCCGGCGCATTGCCGTTGCGCTGGACGTTCCGGGTGGAAGGCTGGTCGCCCAACTCGCTGATGACGGGCAGCTGGGACGAGGCCGCGAGCCGCCTGAGGGCCGCCGAACTGGCACGGGCGTGGCGTCCGTTCAGGGTCGCGAAAATCACCGACGAGAGCACGCTGATTCGCTCGTTCCAGCTCGAGCCTGCGGACGGCGCCGGATTGGTGCCGCACCTGGCGGGCCAGCACGTGCCGATTCGCGTGAATCTGTCGGAAGGCGGCGATCCGCTCATCCGCACCTATACGGTGTCGAGCGCGCCGTCGGACGGTGTGTATCGCATCAGCGTGAAGCGGGAAGGGCGCGTGTCGTCGCATCTGCATGACGGGGTGCAGGTCGGTGACCGCATCGACGTCCGGGCACCCGCCGGGCAATTCACGATCGATGCGCTCGAGCGCCGTCCTGCCGTGTTGCTGGCGGCCGGTGTCGGGGTGACGCCGATGCTGGCGATGCTGCGTCACATCGTCTACGAAGGCGCGCGCAAGCGCGGCACGCGCAAGACCTGGTTCTTTCACGCCGCACGCTCCGTGAAGGAGCGCGCGTTCGGCGACGAGATCGGCGAGCTCGCGTCGGCGGCGAACGGCGCGGTGAACGTGGTGCGCGTCCTGTCGGACGCGACCGGCGCGCGCGAGGGCGACGAGTTCGACGTCGTCGGCCGCATCGATGCGAACCTGCTGCGCGCCACGCTGCCGTTCGACGACTACGACTTCTATCTGTGCGGACCGTCGGGCTTCATGCAAGCGGTCTATGACGGGCTTCGCGACCTGAACGTGGCGGACCACCGAATCCACGCGGAGTCGTTCGGTCCTTCCGGGCTCAAGCGTCGAGTCGATTCGGGCGCGAGTACCCCGCTGCGTGCGCCAGCGGATACGCCGACACCCGTCGCGTTCGTCAAGTCGGGCAAGGAAGCGCGCTGGCAGCCGGGCAGCGGCTCGCTGCTGGACCTGGCCGAGGCGCGCGGCCTGACGCCCGAATACGGGTGCCGCGGAGGCAGTTGCGGCACCTGCCGCACCCGGATTATCGAAGGCGCTGTGACGTATCCGGTCGCGCCGGAATTCAAGGTACCGGACGACGAAGCGCTGATCTGCTGCGCGGTGCCCGCGCATCGCGAATCGGGCGGCGGCGACCGTCTGCTGCTCGACGTGTGATTCAGAACCCTCGTCGCCCGGCGACGATTCCCAACGAAAGGAGTTTGATCATGAAAGACGTCAACGTTGTTCGCCCGCCGGTTCCACCATTCTCGCTGGAGACGGCGATCGAGAAAGTGCGGCTCGCGGAAGACGGGTGGAACACGCGCAATCCGGAGCAGGTTTCGCTCGCGTACAGCGTCGACAGCGTGTGGCGCAACCGCGCCGAATTCGCGACAGGCCGTCCGGCGATCGTTGCGCTGCTCACACGCAAGTGGCAGCGCGAACTCGACTACCGGCTCATCAAGGCGTTGTGGGCGTACGGCGGCAACCGGATTGCCGTACGCTTCGCCTACGAGTGGCATGACGACGCGCAGAACTGGTATCGCTCGTACGGCAACGAGAACTGGGAATTCGGTGACGATGGCCTCATGCATCACCGCCATGCGTGCATCAACGATCTGCCGATCGCCGAGGCCGACCGGAAGTTCTTCTGGCCGCTCGGGCGCAGGCCCGACGATCATCCGGGCCTGAGCGATCTCGGTCTGTAAGGCCTGCTTGCATACGGAACGCGACGCCCGATACGCGTGCCGGTCGGGACGGTTCCGCCGCTTGCGCCGTGCCGACTCGCCGGTGTCGGCTATGCAGACCACATCGGCGCCTGGGCTCTCAGCCTTTCGACGCAGAGATCGATGAACGCGCGCGCTTTCCGGTTCGCGTACCTGCCCTCGCGATGCACGACATGAACCGGAAGCGGCGCAAGTTCGTGTTCGGCCAGCAGCACGCACAGCGTGCCTTGCGCGAGTTCGTCGACCACCTGATAGGACAGCAGGCGCACGATGCCGAGACCAGCCGTTGCCGCGGCAATCGCGGAATCGTTCGTCGTGGTGAGCAGGCGCGGCTGGATGGGGACGGTGAGCGTCTTGTCCCGCGCGCGGAAGCGCCATTCTGGCGCGGGCGTGATTCCCGTCGCCTGAATCGTGACGTGAGCCGCGAGATCGTCCGGATGCTGCGGCGTGCCGTGCGCGCCGAGATAAGCGGGAGAAGCGCACAGCACGCGGCGTACCTTGCCGACCGCGATCGCCTGCAGCGACGAGTTCGGCAGCTCGCCGATGCGCACGGCAACGTCGGCGCCTTCATCGACGAGATTGACGACGCGGTCCAGAAACCAGCAGTTGAGATTGACGAAAGGATGCTGCTCCAGATACTCGAGCGCGATCGGCGTCACGTAGCTCTTGCCGAACAGCACGGGCGCCGTGACGGTGAGCTGGCCGCGTGGCGTATTGCCGGTGCCGGTGGCGGAAAGCTCGGCCGCGTCGATGTCCGCCAGAATGCGCCGGCAGTCCTCGTAAAACGACGCGCCCGCATCGGTGATGCGGACCACGCGCGTCGTCCGCGTCAACAGCCGCACGCCCAGATATTCCTCGAGTTCCGTCATCACGCGGCTGATCACCGACGGCGATACGTTCAGCTTGCGCGCCGCCGATGCGAACCCTTCCGTCTCGACCACCGTGACGAAGGTGGTCATGGCCTGGAGCCTGTCCATGTATGAAAGATATCCGGGTGAAGTGAACGTGGCCTCGCGCGCATCGTGCGTCAGGATGAACGCGCTTCCGGCTCCGCGACTCTCGACGATCGCATGCGCCACTTCGCCGGCGTCATGCCTACCTGCCGTTTGAACACCCGCTGGAACGCGGCCTCGGATCGATATCCGACCGATTCGCCGATCTCGGCGACCGACATTGTCGTTTGCGCGAGCTTGCGCCCGGCAAGCGCCATGCGGATTTCAGTCAGGACATCGGTTGCCGAGCGGCTGATCGCCTCGTCGAAGTGGCGTGCGAACGTCGCGCGCGACATGTGGCAGCGCTCGGCCAGCCGGGCCAGCGTCCAGGGCTTTTCCGGCTCGTCGAACATGGCCGCGAGCGCCGGCTGCAGCCGATGACGTTGTGCCAGTGCAAGCAGCCCGCGCGGCGCTTGGCCTGCGTCGGACGCACTGCGCAGGGTCAACGCGAACAGCGCGCCGGACAGATGATCCACGACCGCGGCACTGCCGGCGCGTTGCTCCAGCGCTTCCTCGCGCATCAACTCGATGACCCGCGCGAGCCGCGTGGCTGCAAACGCGGCGTCGCGCGTCTGTTCGTCCCCCGCCGTTACGCTGCTCACGAGCAGACGTCGAGGCAGATGGTCGCGCAGCAACTGCTGCGGGACGGCAGGCAGCACGAAGCGCCCGCACAGCACATCGGTGTTCGCATTGGCGCTGCCGTTCGTCGCAACGGTCAGGCCGTTCCTGTGCCGCTCGCGCGCCGCGCGCGGCGCCTTGCCGCTGCCGTCGTGCAGCCGATGGGCGCTGCCGGACGGAAACACCACGATGTCGCCCGCCTTCATCCGGAGCGTCGGTTCGTCTTCTCCGTCCGGCTCGCACTCGACGACGGCCTCGCCGCGCAACAGGATGTGATAGGGGAGTTCCCACTCGCTCGACTCGGGATGGTCGATGCGCCACGGCGACCCGAAGTGGCACCGCACGTCAAGTCGCCCCGTGACCGGCATCATCGACAGCAATCGGTCGAGCATTTCCATATGAGACGTTTGAGCATGGAGTTGCGGCAGTATGGCATTAAAGAAACGGTCGCGCATCCCTACACTGACTCCCATGCCATACGACATGGCTAACCGTTCAACCATGAAGCAAGGAGTCGATCATGTCCCGTCTCACCACCATTCGCCCTGAAGAGGCAACCGGCGCGACCGCTGAAGTGTTCGCGAAGATCAAGAAGGCCGTCGGCAAGGTGCCCAACGCATACGCAACCATCGGCACGCAAAGCCCCGAAGCGCTCGGCGCGGCGCTGGCGTTCGATGCGGCGGTCGCGGCGAGCACGCTCGGCAAGGCCGATATCGAAGCGATCAAGCTGGCGGTCAGCGAATACGCGGGATGTGATTACTGCGTCGCCGCTCACACGCTGATGGGCAAGCTGGCAGGCCTGACGAGCGATCAGATGAAGCAGGTGCGGGCGGGTGCGGCAACCGGCGACGCCGCGCGCGACGCGCTGGTCGCGTATGTCCGTACGCTCGTCGGTACGCACGGCACGGTCCCCGTCGCGGTCGTCGATGCGGTGCGCGCAGCGGGCTATACGGAACGCCAGCTCATCGAGATCAATCTCGCCATCGCGTCGATCACGTTCACGAACCTCGTCAATCGCGTGAACGATACGACGCTCGATTTTCCGGCCGTGGCGTAACGGCGCGGCAGATCGGGGCCGCCTTTACCGAACCTGCGGATCAACGGCGCAATCCGCATCCGCGAATGTCGGTAACGCCAGCGCGATGGGGCAGCAACTTGCTGCTGCACCATCGCGCTGGCGCCTGACGCTGCGTCACCGCGCAATTCGCCGCGAATGTATCGCGGACAGGAAGCCGCCGTCTGCGTCGATACGCTGACGCACTACCGGCCGTCGGGATCGGTCCTGTACCCGAGTTCGCCGCTGATCAGCCCGGCCTCGTGGCGCAGTGACGTCGCGACCGGCCCGTCGATCGATGCGTCGAAGCCGCCGGTCGCGCCCAACGCGGTGATCGCCGCGCACATATGTCCGTTCGCATCGAATAGCGGTGCCGACACGGCGCTGATGCCCTTCAGGTTGGTGTCGCAGACGGTCGCGAGGCCGGCCGCGCGAATCTCGCGCCGCAATTTACCGACCGGATCGCGCCGATCGAGCTGGGCGCGCAACTCGGCCGGCGCCGACGCGAGTTCGTCTTCCGCAAGCTGTCGCACACGCGGCTCGTCGAGCAGCGCGAGGAACAGCCGCCCGGTTGCGGACCATAGCAACGACATCACCGAGCCGGCGCGCACATTGACCGTGACCGGCAGGCCGGGCTCTTCGAAGCGCATGATCGTCGGCCCGCGGTTGCCCATGATCGCGACGAAGCACGTTACTTCCAGACGCTCGCGCAGGCGCACGAGCGACGGTTCGGCGAGCCGTATCGGATCGGCCATCCGGATCGCCGCGAGCCCGATCGAGATGCACTGGGGCCCGAGCACGTATTGCTGGGTGGCGCGCTCCTGCGTGACGAACGATTCCTCCATCAGGCTCGCCAGATAGCGGTGAACCTTCGCGGGATTCTCGTCGAGCCGCGCCGCGAGCGCGGTCAGCGTGGCGCGGCCGCCGCACGCGGCGAGTTCCTTCAGCACGAGCAGGCCGGTCGACGCGGACTGGACGCGCTGCCTGCGGTCGCGCTCGGGCGGCGCGGTCTTCTTCGTTCTGGCGATTTTTTCCATAAGCCCGATTCTAGCCGGACGACCGGCGGCGCCCGGCCGCCAAGGTTTACCCCAGTCGTTTGATTACGCATTGCGTATTAGATTTACGCAAAATCATAGCACGGGAGCGAATCATGTCCGTCACGGAGCGCCACGCGTCATCGTCGAAATGTCCGTTTCATCCTGCGCCGGCCGCGGCGACCGCGCCGAACGGCTGTCCGGTGAGCGCCGCCGCAGCCGCGTTCGACCCGTTCGACGACGGCTACCAGCAGGATCCGCCCGAGTACGTGCGCTGGGCGCGCGAGCAGGAGCCCGTGTTCTACAGCCCCAAACTCGGCTACTGGGTCGTCACGCGCTACGACGACATCAAGGCGATCTTTCGCGACAACATCACGTTCAGCCCGTCGATCGCGTTGGAGAAGATCACGCCCACCGGGCCCGACGCGAACGCGGTGCTCGCGTCGTACGGCTTTGCGCTGAACCGCACGCTCGTCAACGAGGACGAGCCCGCGCACATGCCGCGCCGCCGCGCGCTGCTCGACCCGTTCACGCCCGACGCGCTGAAGCATCACGAACCGATGGTGCGCCGGCTCGCGCGCGAATACGTGGATCGCTTCATCGACGACGGTCGAGCGGATCTGGTCGACCAGATGCTGTGGGAAGTGCCGCTCACGGTCGCGCTGCACTTTCTCGGCGTGCCCGAAGAGGACATGGACACGCTGCGCGAATACTCGATCGCGCACACGATCAACACGTGGGGGCGTCCGAAACCGGAGGAGCAGGTCGCGGTCGCGCATGCGGTCGGCAAGTTCTGGCAGTTCGCGGGCAAGGTGCTCGACAAGATGCGCGAGAATCCGTCCGGGCCCGGCTGGATGCAGTACGGGATCCGCAAGCAGAAGGAACTGCCGGACGTGATCACCGATTCGTATCTGCATTCGATGATGATGGCGGGCATCGTCGCCGCGCACGAGACGACCGCGAACGCGACGGCGAACGCGATGAAGCTGCTGCTGCAGCATCCCGACGCGTGGCGCGACATCTGCGAGGATCCGTCGCTGATCCCGAATGCGGTCGAGGAGTGTCTGCGGCACAACGGTTCGGTCGCCGCATGGCGACGGCTCGCGACGAAGGACGTGACGATCGGCGGCATCGACATTCCGGCGGGCTCGAAGCTGCTGATCGTCACGTCGTCCGCGAATCACGACGAAGCGCACTTCGCGGACGCCGACCTGTTCGACATCCGCCGCGAGAACGCGAACGATCAGCTGACGTTCGGCTATGGATCGCATCAGTGCATGGGCAAGAATCTCGCACGCATGGAGATGCAGGTCTTCCTCGACGAGTTCACGCGCCGCCTGCCGCACATGAAGCTTGCCGAGCAGCGCTTCACGTATGTGCCGAACACGTCGTTCCGCGGCCCCGAGCATCTGTACGTCGAATGGGATCCTGCGCTGAATCCCGAGCGCCGCGATCCGTCGGTGCTGCGCCCGCGCGCGGCGGTGCGCATCGGCGAGCCGTCGTCGCACGCGGTGAGCCGCGCGGTCACGGTCGAACGCGTGTCGATGTGCGCGGATCGCATCGCCCACATCCGGCTCGTGTCCGCCGACGGCCGCCCGCTGCCGCGCTGGACGCCCGGCGCGCATATCGACGTGATCTGCGGCGATACCGGCATCACGCGCCAGTATTCGCTGTGCGGTGACCCGGCCGAGCGCGACGCGTATGAGATCGCGGTATTGCACGACGCGCAGAGTCGCGGCGGATCGGCATGGGTGCATGCGAATCTGCGCGCCGGCGATGGGCTGAAGATTCGCGGTGCGCGCAATCACTTCCGCTTCGCCGCCGACGCCGACAAGGCCATCTTCGTCGCGGGCGGCATCGGCATCACGCCGATCAGTGCGATGGCGCGCGAAGCGAAGGCGCGCGGCATCGATTACGAAATCCACTACAGCGGTTCGCGACGCGCGTCGATGGCGATGCTCGACACGCTCGCCGCGCTGCATGGGGAGCGTCTGCACGTGTACGTGTCGGAAGAAGGCTCGCGTAACGACTTTCGCGCGCTGTTCGCGCAGCCGGCCGACGACACGCACATCTACGCGTGCGGCCCCGCACGGATGCTCGATGCACTCGAAGCGAGCTGCGCGCACTGGCCGCGCGATGCGCTGCGGGTCGAGCATTTCGTGTCGACGAAGGCGGCGCTCGATCCGTCGAAGGAGCGGCCGTTCGAAGTCGAACTGAAGGATTCGGGCATCACGCTGACGGTCTCGGCGAACCAGACCGTGCTCGACGCGTTGCAGCACGCGAACATCGACGTGCAGAGCGACTGCCGCGAAGGGCTGTGCGGATCGTGCGAAGTCCGCGTGCTGGCCGGTCGAGTCGATCATCGCGACAGCGTGCTCACGCGCGCGGAGCGCGACGCGCACGACCGGATGATGACCTGCTGTTCGCGCGCGTGCGGCGGCGAGCGGCTCGTTCTCGAGCTTTGAGCGCGTGGTGGCGCCGCGGCGCCGTTCGCCCCGCTATCAACCACAAAAAATACCGGAGACATGTGTGATGAAAAAGCGTGCCAACCTGATGTTCGCCTGCACCGTCGGCACCACGCTCGAGTGGTACGACTTCTTCGCGTTCGCCGCGTGTGCGGTGCTCGTGTTCGACAAGCAGTTCTTCGTCGTCGGCAATCCGCTCGCGGCCACGCTGCTCGCGCTCGCGACGTTCGCGGTCGGTTTCGTCGCGCGGCCGCTCGGCGGCATCGTGTTCGGGATGATCGGCGACCGCATCGGCCGCCGCAAGACGCTCGTCGTCAGTCTGCTGATGATGGGCATCAGCACGTTCTGCGTCGGCCTGCTGCCGACCTATGCGTCGATCGGCATCGCGGCGCCGCTGCTGCTCGTGCTGCTGCGGATCGTGCAGGGGATCGCGGTCGGCGGCGAGGCGACCGGTGCGATCCTGATGATCGCCGAATCGATGCCCGCCACGCAGCGCGGCTTCTGGACCAGCTTCACGATGTTCGCGGGCCCGCTCGCGAACGTGCTGACCGCGCTCGTGATCGGGCTGGTGCAGCGGTTCTACGGCGATGCCGCATTCGTCGACTGGGCGTGGCGGATCCCGTTCTTCGTCTCCGCGCTGCTCGTGATCGTCGGTTTCTGGACGCGTCGGCGCGTCGAGGAATCGGCGGCGTTCGCCGAGCTGGCCGCCGCGCATCGGACGGTCGAGCGCGCGTCGCTGCGCGAAACGTGTGCGGGCAACTGGCGGCAGATGGTGCGTGCGTTCTTCGTGAAAGCCGCGGAAAACACGTTCCTGTATCTGTTCTCGACGTTCGCGCTCGGACTCGCGACCGGCTATCTGCACTTCAGCCGGCCGCAGGCGCTGTCCGCGCTGATGTGGGCGTCGGCGATCGAGGTCGTCGTCATCCTGATCGCCGCGCACGTGTCGGACCGGGTCGGACGGCGCCCGGTTCTGATCGCCGGCTTGCTCGGCGCGGCGGTCGCCGGTTGCTCGTTGTTCACGTTGTCGCCCGGCAGCGATTATGCGCATCTGCAACTCGCGTTGATCGCGTGCCTGGCCTGCCACGGCATCATTCTCGGACCGATGGCCGCGTACATGGCCGAACTGTTTCCGACGCGTGTGCGCTTTACCGCATTGTCGACCAGCTATCAGCTCGCATCGGTGCTCGGCGGCTCGATCGCCCCGATCGTCGGCACGCTGCTCGTCAGCTATACGGGCTCGGCGATCTTCGTCGCGGGTTACGCGATGCTGATGGCGCTCCCAGCGTTCGTCGCGGTGATCGCGTCGCGAGAATCGCGCGGCGAGGACTTCGAGTCACGGTCGATGTCCGCCGGCCATGCGGTTGTGCGGACGAACGATCGGCCGCGCTCGACGCATGCGTAAGTAACGCCGCCCGCGTCATGCGGGCGAAGAACGGCTCGCCGAGTTGAACCCGGCCTTTGCCGAAGCGGCGATCAGGTGCCGTAGACGTTCTCGCAGAGCGCGACACTCGCGCCCAGCTTCCGCGATAGATCGGCGGCCGCATCCAGTTGCGGTCGATCCAGCTCGCCCGACTCGTGCGCGACGCTGAGGCGAGACGCAGGACCGGAAAGCGTCAGCGCCGCCATGAACTTGTCGCCGGCGCCGAAGACCGGCACCGCGAACGCCGCCGTGTGCACGTCGCGCGCACCCGCGGTGAAGAGGGGCAGTGCAGGCGGCTTGTCGTAGATCGGCTCGCCGAGCCCCCAGAAGCGGATCACGTGACTGATGGCCGTGTCGTCGAGCGGCAGCATCGTCCCGGCGAGCCGGGTTTCACGTAGACCTTCGGACGGCTCGACGCGAAACAGGCAGAGCCGCTGCCCGTGGTCGTGCACGTAGTACGATGCGCTTTCCTTCGTCAACGCGGCCAGCGCATGCAGCGCCGGTTCCACCACCGTGGACAGATGGAAGGACTGCTCGTACAGCTTGCCGAGGTACAGCACGCGATGTCCGAGCGAATAGTTGCCGGATTGCGCGCGCACGACATACCCCATTCGCTCCAGCGAATTCATCAGCCGATAGACCGTCGTCTTGTGCATGCCGGATGCCTGCGACAGCATCGCGAGCGACTGCGATTCGGCGCCGGGCTTGAAGCAGTCCAGCAGCGAAAGCGCCTTTTCCACGGCAACGACCCCGTCGTTTCCCATTCCTTCTCTCCCGTCGACATTCATTCGGAATTGTACAGAGTAAAACGATGGTTTACCACGTAAAAGGGTAAACGCCAGTGCCTTCACGCGCGTCCTCTGGCTATAGTGGTTTCACTGCGTACACCAGTGTTGTACAGAGTACAACGCATAACCCGAGGTCGAAACATGAGCAAGCCATCCGTCAGTACTTCTCCGATCAATCGCGACATCGAACGCGTGTCGCCCGAACTCGTTCAGGCGGCCGCGCGCTACCAGGCCGCGATCCTGGCCGACGTCGCGGGCCGCCGTGGCACGGTGCATGGCCGCGTGCGGCCGTTGTCGCCGAAGATGAAGGTCGCCGGCCCCGCGGTCACGGTCGAAGTCCGTCCGGGCGACAACCTTGCGATCCATGCGGCGCTCGCCGTCGCGAAGCCGGGCGACGTCGTCGTGGTCGACGGCAAGGGCGACATCTCGTGCGCGTTGCTCGGTGAAATCATGGCGGCGCAGGCGAAGGCGACCGGCATCGCCGGTATCGTCATCGACGGCGCGGTGCGCGACGCGCACGAACTGGCCAACGGCGACTATCCGATCTTCGCGGCCGGCCTCAATCCGTGCGGCCCGACCAAGAGCGTCGCGGGGCGCGTGAATGCGCCGATCTCGCTGGGCGGCACGACGGTGAATCCGGGCGATCTGGTGGTCGGCGACGCCGACGGCGTCGTCGTCATTGCGCGCGCCGACGTCGCGCGCATCGTCGATCTCGCGCAGAAAAAGCTCGACTTCGAAACCGCGCGTATCGCGGCGATCCACAAGGGCGACCTTCGCCCGGGCTGGATCGAGAAGGAGTTGCGCGCAGCCGGCATGCTGGCAGAAGGCGAGGCACTGTGATGCAGGCCGCTTCGCACAAGCCCGTGGTCCTCGTGACCGCCGCCGACCTGGCGCCGCAGGCGCTCGAGATGCTTGCGCAGTTCGACGTCGTGTTCGCCGGCAAGCAACCGACCGAAGACGACATCGTGGCGCTCTGCACCCGGCACAAGCCGATCGCGATCATCGTCCGGTACGGCAAGGTCAACGCCCGCATCATGGATGCGGCCGAAAATCTGCAGGTGATTTCGAAGCACGGCAGCGGGATCGACGTGATCGATCAGGCCGCCGCCGCCGCGCGCGGCATCGCGGTGCGCGCCGCGGTCGGCGCGAATGCGGCCGCCGTCGCCGAGCACACATGGGCGCTGCTGCTCGCGTGTGCGAAGTCGGTTCCGCAGCTCGATAGGCGCATGCGCGAAGGCCATTGGGACAAGTCGACGCACAAGTCCGTCGAACTCGACGGGCGCACGCTCGGCCTCGTCGGACTCGGCGCGATCGGCCGGCGCGTGGCCGCGATCGGCGCGGCGTTCGGCATGAAGGTGCTCGCGTTCGATCCGTTCGCGAAGGAAGCGCCGGCCGGTGTGACGCTGGTACCGCTCGACACGCTGTACGCGGAGTCGGACGTCGTGTCGCTGCATTGTCCGTTGACGGCCGACAACCGCCGGATGCTCGACCGAGACGCGCTCGCGCGTTTCAAGCGCGGCGCGATGCTCGTCAATACCGCACGCGGCGGCCTGATCGACGAAGCCGCGCTTGTCGAGGCACTGGCAAGCGGCCGGTTGAGCGCAGCCGGCCTCGACAGCTTCGACGCCGAGCCGATGACGGCGCCGCACCCGTTCCAGCAGATTCCCAACGTGATTCTGTCTCCGCATATCGGCGGCGTGAGCGATGCCGCGTACGTGAACATGGGCAAGGGTGCGGCCGCCAACGTTCTCGCGGTGCTGGACGAACGCGCGCACAGCGCGGCTTGAACCCCGAACATCGAGGTACGCATGTTTTATCTGACGAGTCCCGACGTGCGCGAAGCCGACGTGTTCACGCGCATGCCGGAGAAGTTTCGCAAGCCGGACGTCCGCACGGAATGGGCGCGCGCGAATCGCGGCGGCATGGTCACGGATTCCTTTCTCGAGGGGCCGGTGTGGAATCCGGACGGCTATCTGTTCGTCACCGACATTCCGCACGGGCGCATCTTCCGCATTTCGCCGTCGGGCGACTGGGATCTCGTCGTCGAATACGACGGCGAGCCCAACGGGATGAAGCGTTTCGACGCATCGCACCTGATCATCACCGACTACCGGAACGGCCTGATGCTGCTCGATATCGAGCGCGGTGAAGTTCGCCCTTATCTCGAGCGCCGCAACACCGAGCGCTTCAAGGGCGTGAACGATCTGACGTTCGACTCGGCCGGCAATATCTACTTCACCGATCAAGGGCAGACCGGGCTGCACGATCCGACGGGCCGTGTGTATCGGCTGTCGCCCGACGGCAAGCTCGACATGCTGCTCGGCACCTGCCCGAGCCCGAACGGGCTCGTGCTGTCGCGCGACGAGAAGGTGCTGTTCGTCGCGATGACGCGCGGCAATGCCGTGTGGCGCATGCCGCTGCAGACCGACGGATCGGTCACCAAGGTCAGCCCGTTCTTCACGTCCTACGGACCGAGCGGTCCCGACGGCCTCACCGTCGATCTCGAAGGCCGCCTGTTCGTCGCGAATCCGGGGCTCGGCCGCGTATGGGTGCTCAACCACTGCGCGGAGCCCGTCGAGATCCTGACCGGGCCGAAGGGGGCGTCGCTCACGAGCGTGTGCTTCGGCGGCCCGGACATGAAGACGCTCTTCATCACCGAATCGACATCCGGTTCCGTGCTGAAAGCGGACATGCGCATTGCCGGCCCGCTGCCGAAGCAGGCGGCGAAGCAGGACTGAGACCCACGAGCCGAGCCGGGAAGCCGCACGTCGGCCTCCCGCCCGTATGCCGAAAGATCGCGCCGCCAGCCGCGCGACGAAGGAGACAAGCATGACCATTTCGCACGCGCTGCATGCCGGCGACGACGTACCGCGCGCCGACGCGTCATCGGCGGAGCGCCTGGCCGCCGACGATTACGCGGCCAGCGAGCGCACGCTCGCGAAGGCGTTCCGGCGCATTCTGCCGTTCATCTTCGTCTGCTACGTGATCAGCTATCTCGACAGGACCAACGTCGGTTTTGCCGCGCTCACGATGAACATGGATCTCGGTCTCACGGCCGAGCAGTTCGGCTTCGGCGCCGGCCTGTTCTTCATCGGCTATTTCCTGTTCGAGATTCCGAGCAACCTGATCATGCAGAAGGTCGGGGCGCGCGTGTGGATCGCGAGAATCATGATCACGTGGGGCGTGTTCTCGATGGCGACGGCGTTCGTCGTCGGCCCGAAGAGCTTTGCGGCCGCGCGCTTTCTGCTCGGGCTCGCCGAGGCAGGGTTCACGCCCGGCATCTACCTGTATTTCACGCACTGGTTTCCCGGCAAGTGGCGCGCGAAGGTGACGGCCGCCTTCCTCGTCGGCATCCCCGTCGCGAACATGATCGGCTCGCCGATTTCCGGTGCGCTGCTCGAACTCGGCGGCCTGCACGGGCTGCGCAGCTGGCAGTGGCTGCTGCTGATCGAAGGCGTACCGGCCGTCATGCTCGGCATCGCGTGCCTGTTCGTGCTGGCCGACCGTCCCGAGAAAGCCGCGTGGCTCAGTGACGAAGAGAAGGCGTCGCTCGCGAAGCGCCTCGCGTTCGAGCAGCGCGACATCGGCGCCAGGCACGGCAGCAAACTGCGCGACGCGATGACGAACTGGCGCGTGTTCGTGCTCGCGTTCGTCAACTTCTGCGGGATCGTCGGCTCGCTCGGCGTCGGCTTGTGGATGCCGCAGATCATCAAGCAGTTCGGCGTCGAACACGCGGTGGTCGGCTGGCTGACGGCCATTCCGTATGCGCTCGGCGCCGGTGCGATGCTCTGGTGGGCGCGTCTCGCCAATCGCGCGGCCAACCGCATCCCGTATGTCGCCGGTGCACTGGCACTCGCCGCGGCGGCGTTGTGTGCGAGCGCCTTCATTCATGCGCCGGTTTTCAAGCTGATCGCACTGTGCGTCACGGTGAGCGGGATCCTCGCGTTCCAGGCGACTTACTGGGCCATCCCGTCGGGATTCCTCACCGGCCGGGCCGCCGCGGGCGGGCTCGCGCTGATCGTGTCGGTCGGCAATCTCGGCGGCTTCGTCGGGCCGTCGCTGATCGGCGCGCTCCGGCAATTCTCCGGCGGCTTCACCGCGCCGCTCATCGCCGTGTCGGGTGTGCTGTTGCTCGGCGCGTTGACCATCGTGTGGCTCGGCGATCCGGGCTCGGGCGCCGGCGAAGCGCCTGCCGCCCGCGAGCCGTGAACTTTCTCTCGCCAGAAAACCCACCCACAAAAATCAGTTTGGAGACTCCATGTTGTCGAATCAGGCCACCCTGCATACCCGCCCGAAACCCCGCCTTGCGCTCGGGGCCGTCACCGTCGCGAGCGCGGCCTTGTGGTGCGGCGCCGTGCATGCGCAAGGCAGCGTCACGCTGTACGGCATTGCCGACGTCGGTATCGAGCACATCAACAACACGAGTACCGGCGGCGCGCAGACGCGCGAAGCGTCGGGCAATCTGTCCGGTTCGCGCTGGGGGCTGAAGGGCGTCGAGGATCTCGGCGGCGGCATGAAGGCCATGTTCCAGCTGGAAGACGGCTTCAACATCAACGACGGCACGACCGCGCAGTCGACGAAAGGCCTCGGCTCGAATGCCGCCACGACGTCGCGGATTTTCGGCCGGCAGGCGTGGGTCGGGCTGGCGTACCGGGGCCAGCAACTGACGTTTGGCCGCCAGAATTCGCTCTTCTACGAACAGGCCGTGGCCTTCGACCCGATGGGCGCGTCGTCGCGATACTCGGTGCTGTCGGTCGACTATGCGGCTGCCGCGCGTATCGACAATTCGGCGAAGTACACCGGCGTGTTCGGTCCGCTGACGGCGCAGGCCATGTATAGCACCCGCTACGACACCGGGTACGGCGCCGAAGTGCCGGGCGCGCAACTCACCGGCCGCTTCTTCAGCGGGGCGCTGACTTTCGCGCAAGGACCGCTCGCCGCGAGCGTGTCGTACGAGCAGCGCAACAGCAACACCGTCGCGACCAACACGGGCACCGAGCGTCGCGCGACGGCCGCCGCGTCGTATGCGATCGGACCGGTGAAGGGCTTCGCCGGTTATCGCTATCTCCATGCGTCGAACGCGTTCCTGCCGGCGAACCCGATCCATGTCGCGAATGGCGCCGAAGCCAGTGCGGCGAACTTGTACTGGGCCGGCGCGCAGTACGCGGTGTCGCCGGCGTTCGTGGTCACGGCCACGGCCTATTACCAGGACGTGCATTCGACGAGTGCCGATCCGTGGCTGGCCGTGCTCTGTGCGGACTATCTGCTGTCGAAGCGTACCGATATCTACGCGACGGCGGGTTTCGCGCGCAACAAGGGCGGCTCCGCGCTCGGCGTGAACGGCTATGGCACGGTCGCACCCGATCACAACCAGACGGGCGTGGTGATCGGCATGCGCCAGAAGTTCTGACGGTGAGTGCGATGCAGACCGTTCACGCGCCCCATCTGCCCGTCAGGCCCGAGTGGCTCGCCTTGCGCGACGAGCCGGTGCTCGAACCCGCGCTTGCCATCGTCGACGCCCATCATCACCTGTGGGACCGCCAGACCGGCCGCTATCTCGCGGACGAGTTCGGCGCGGACGTGCGCAGCGGACATCGGGTCGTGTCGACGGTCTACGTGCAGTGTCGCTCGATGTTGCGTGCAAGCGGGCCGGACGCGTTCAAGCCGGTGGGCGAAGTGGAATTCGCGAATGGCATCGCCGCGATGTTCGAAAGCGGCGCATACGGCCCCGTGCGGTGCTGCGCGGCCATCGTCGGCGGCGCCGATCTGTCGGTCGGCGCCGAACTCGATGCGGTGCTCGACACGATGCTCCAGGTGTCCGGCGGGCGATTGCGCGGGATCCGCAATCCGCTCGCGTGGCATGCGAGCCCCGACGTGCGATCGAGCCCGGTGACGCCGCCGCGCGACCGGATGTCGGATCCGGCTTTCCGGCAGGGTGTGACGACGCTCGCTCGCTACGGGCTGTCGCTCGACGCTTCGGTCTATCACACGCAACTCGACGACCTGTACGAACTCGCGCGCGCATGCGAGGGCGTCACCATCGTCATCGACCATTTCGGCGGTCCGGTCGGCGTGGGTCCGCATGCCGGCCGGCGTGCGGAAGTGCATGCGCAATGGAAACGACAACTTGCGCGTCTCGCCGCGCTGCCGAACACGCGCATGAAGCTCGGCGGCGCGGGCATGACCGTATTCGGCTTCGACTTCGCCGCGCGCGACCTGCCGCCGTCGTCGCAGGCGTTGGCGGCGGCGTGGCAGCCGTATTTCGATACCTGCGTCGAATGCTTTGGCGTTGATCGCTGCATGTTCGAAAGCAACTTCCCCGTCGACAAGGGGATGTTCGGCTATCGCGTGCTGTGGAACGCCTTCAAACGACTCGCATCGTCGATGTCGGCCGACGAAAAGGCCGCGCTGTTCCGCCGGACGGCCGCCTCGACGTATCGCATCGCGAATCCCGGAGACAACCCATGAAGACGAGTGCAACCGTGGCGACGCAGGACGTGGAGTCCGCAGCCGCTGAAAAAGGGTTCACGCACGTGACCGGTATCGAGTGGCGTTCGCTGTCGCTCGCGGGGCTCGGCTGGACGTTCGAGAGCTACGACTCGTTCCTGCTGTCGCTGCTGCTGCCGACGCTCGCGCTGCAGTTCGGGCTGAGCAAGGCGCAGCTCGGCATGTTCACGAGCGTCACGGCGGCCGGACAGATCATCGGCGGCATTCTGTTCGGCTTCGTGTCGGACCGGATCGGGCGCGTGCGTACCGCGCTGCTCTGCGTCGGCATCTACTCGCTGTTCTCCGGCCTGATCGCGTTTGCGCCCGACGCGCACTCGTTTGCCGCGCTGCGCTTTTTCGGCGCGCTCGGCATGGGCGGAACCTGGACCGCCGGCGCCGCGCTCATCGCGGAGACCTGGCACCCGAGCCGGCGCGGCAAAGGCGGCGCGCTGATGCAGATGGGCTTGCCGATCGGCGCGATCCTCGCGATCGTGATCTCGGGCATCGTCGGCGCGGTGCATGGCGGACTGGGCGGCGACAGCTGGCGTCTGCTGTTCCTGATCGGTGCATCGCCGTTCTTCATCCTGTTCTGGGTCGCGCGCAAGACGCCGGAATCGCCGATCTGGCTCGAACGCCGGCACGCGAAGTCGCAGGCCCGCAAGCTCGACACCGCGAGTCACGAGAAGCTGAACGTGCGCGGCCTGCTTACCGCTTTCTGCTTCATCTTCTTTTTGCAATACCTGTACTGGGGCGTATTCACGTGGACGCCGACGTTCCTCATCACGGTGAAGCACCTCGATTTCGTGCATAGCCTGAAATTCGTGCTGGCGCTGCAGTTCGGCGCGATCGCCGGATTCCTGCTGTTCTCGGCATGGGTCGACCGCATCGGCCGGCGTCCGATGTTCCTGGCCTACCTGCTGGTCGGTGCGCTGGCCGTCGGCGTGTACATCGTGTCGGCGAATCCGTTGCTGCTGATGACCGCCATCTTTCTGACCGGCTTCAGCGTGAACGGCATCTTCGCGGGCGCCGGCCCGTTCCTCGCGGAGATCATCGGCAACACGGCATCGCGCGGCTTCTTCATGGGCCTCGCATACAACGGCGGCCGGCTTGGCGGCTTCATCGCGCCGTTGATCATCGGTGCGCTGGCGTCGACGTCGGGCGGCTTCGTGCTCGGACTCGCGACGACGATCGTCGCGTTCCTCGCCGCGGCCGCGGTCGTGCTGTTCGCGCCCGAAACGCGCGGGAAGACGTTGTCATGAACGTCGCCACGCAAGCGGGGTGGGTGAGCCGGCTGTTTCCCGCGCTGACCGAGGCATCGCTGCGGCGCTATCTGAGCGGGCAGGTCGCGTCGGTGCTTGGCAGCTGGACGCAGAACGTCACGCTCAATCTGCTGATCTATCACCTGTCCGGCTCGGCGGCGATCCTCGCGCTGCTCAATTTCCTGCTGTACGGGCCGCAGTTGATCGTCGCGCCGGTGGCGGGCTCCCGCATCGGCTCGGCCAACGCGCGCCGCGTGACGCTATGCGTGCTGACCGCGTCGCTGCTGCTGACGGGCAGCCTCTTCACGTTGTCGCTGCTCGGGCTGCTCGGCGTGAAGCTGATCCTCGCGCATGCGCTGGCGATCGGCGTGTCGAGCGCGGTGGAAACGCCGGCGCGGCAGGTGCTGCTGCTGACGAGCCTGCAGGATGCGACGCACACCTCCAATGCGGTCGCGATGAACACGATGGTCTACAACGTCGGGCGCATGGTCGGCCCGACCATCGCGGGATTCGTTTATCCGACGCTCGGCCCCCGGACATCTTTTGCGATTTATGCGCTCGCGCTGTGCTTCATGGCGGCATGCGTGCGCTCGATCCGGATTGCGTCGATGGACCGCCCGTCGCGCGCGGAAAGCGGCCTGCGCGACGCGGTCGGCTATGTGCTGTCCGATGCGTTCTCGGCCCGCTATCTGCCGATTCTCGCGTGCATCGGCCTGTTCGCCGGCAGCTACCAGACGCTCGTGCCGCTGCTCGCGGACCAGGGCTTTCACGATGCGGCCCGCTTTACCGGCGTGTTCTTCGCGTGCGCCGGCGCCGGTTCGTTGAGCGCGGCGGTGTTGCTGTCGTCGGCGTTCGGGCCGCGCGCGTCGCGCCGGTTCATCGCGTATGCGCCGTGGACGGCGGTCGGCGCGCTGGCCGTGCTGGCCGCGACGACCGATGCGGCGGGATCGATTCCGGCGTTCTATGCGCTCGGCTTCAGCCTCACGTTCGCGGCCACGTCGACGAACGCGACGATTCAGCGGCAGTGTCCGGAACACGTGCGCGGCGGCCTCGTCGGGATGTACGGCATGGCCTACAACGGCACGATGCCGTTCGGTTATCTGCTCGTGGGCAGCGCATCCGAGGCGCTCGGCGTGCGACACACCTTCGCCGCCATGGCCGTCGTGCTCGCGTGCGGCGTCGTGGCGGTCATCGCGTGGCAACGGTTCACCATTACGCGCGTAGGCGCACAATAAACGGAGACAACATGCAAACCGGTTTCATGGACGCGTCCGCGATCGAGCGCCGGACCATACGAAAGGTCGTCTGGCGACTCATTCCCTTTTTGATGATCTGCTACCTGCTTGCCTTCATTGATCGGGGCAACGTGGGGATGGCGTCGCTGCAGATGAACCATGACCTCGGGATGTCGGCGCAGGTCTTCGGTTTCGGCAGCAGCCTGTTCTTCATTTCGTACTTCTTTTGCGAAGTGCCGAGCAATCTCGCGCTGCAGAAATACGGCGCGCGAATCTGGATCGCGCGAATCATGATCACGTGGGGCATCGTGTCGGCGGCGACCGCGCTCGTGCACAACGCGACGACGTTCTACGTGCTGCGTTTCCTGCTGGGTGCGGCCGAGGCCGGCTTCTTCCCGGGCGTGCTGCTTTATCTGTCGTACTGGATTCCTACGCAGTATCGTGCGCGGATCGTCGCGACGTTCATGGTCGCGATTCCGGCCGCGAGCTTCATCGGCTCGCCGATCTCCGCGCTGCTGTTGCAGATGGACGGCCTCTGGGGCCTGCGCGGATGGCACTGGCTGTTCATCCTCGAAGGCATTCCGACCGTGCTGCTCGGCATCGCGTGCCTGTTCGTGCTGACGAACAAGCCGGACGACGCGAGGTGGCTCGACGACGACGAGCGCGCATGGCTCTCGAGCGCGCTGGCTGCCGGCCACAAGGCGCGCAAGAAGGTGCCGTCGCTGCCGCTCACGCAACTGTTCCGCAACCGCTACGTGCTGTGCCTCGCGCTCGTCGACACGTGTGCTTCCGCGGCAGGCAGCACGCTGTCCGTGTGGCAGCCGCAACTGCTCAAGTCGTTCGGCCTGACCGTCATGGAGACCGGCCTGCTGAATTCGGTGCCGTACGCAGTGGCTTCCGTCCTGATGGTGTACTGGGGCCGGCGCTCGGACCGTGTCGGCGAACGGCGCTGGCACACCGTCGTGCCGATGCTGCTGATCGGCGTGGGCCTGTTCGCGACGTCGCTGAGCGGATCGCTGCTGCCGACGGTCTGCATGCTCTGCGCAGTGCTGGTCGGCGCGTATTCGTTCAAGGGTCCGTTCTGGGCGCTCGCGACCGACATGCTGTCCAACAGCACCGTGGCGGCCGGGCTCGCGACGGTCAATGCGATCGCGAACCTGCTCGGCGGCGGGCTGATGGTGAACGTGTACGGGTGGGTGAAGGCGGCGACGGGCAGCTACGCGCTGGCGTTGATGCCGCTCGCGATCCTCACGCTCGTGAGCGTCGCGACGCTGCTGCTGCTCACGCGCAATCATTCGGCCGGCAAGCTGGTCGGCAAGACGGGGACCATCTGATCATGGCGCGCATCGCGAGACGCGAATTCCTCAGGATCGCCGGCGCGACACTGGCTTCGGCTGCATTGCCGAGGCTGGCCGCTGCCGACGAAACGTGGTCGAGCGGCACCGAGCGGCCGGCGTTCCGATTGCCCGAAGGGGCGATCGACTGTCACATGCACATCTACGACGACCGGTTTCCGGTCGCGCCGGGCACGACGCTGCGCCCGCCGAATGCGACCGTCGCGCAATATCGGCGCGTGCAGACGCGTATCGGTGTGAAGCGCAACGTGGTCGTGACGCCGTCGACGTACGGGACGGACAACCGCTGCACGCTGGCGGCGCTCGCGCAGTTCGGCGACGACGCGCGCGGCGTGGCCGTCGTCGACGGCACCGTGAGCGACGACGAACTTCGGGCGCTCGATCGCGGCGGTATCCGTGCGATCCGGTTCAACCTGAGCTATCCGGGCGCGACGACGCTCGACATGCTGGCGCCGCTCGCCGCGCGTATCGCGGACCTCGGCTGGCATATCGAACTGGTGGTGCAAGGCGCGCGGCTGCCGGAGCTCGAGCGTCATCTTGCGGTGCTGCCTTGTCCGCTCGTCATCGACCATATCGCGCATGTGCCGCAGCCCGGCGGGCTGTCGTCGGCCGCGTTTCGCACCGCGCAACGCCTCGTCGAAAAGGGCCATACGTGGATCACGTTGTCGGGGCCGTACGTCGACAGCAAGACGGGCGCGCCTGCCTACGACGACGTCGCGCCGGTCGCGAAGGCGCTGATCGACATGGCACCGGAACGCATGCTGTGGGGCACCGACTGGCCGCACCCGACGCAGAAGACGGACAAGCCGGACGACGCAAGCATGCTGGACGTGATCGCCGGGTGGATCGGGCGTCCGGACTGGCAGCAGCGGATATTCGTCAGCAACCCTGCGAAGTTGTACGGATTTGCATAGCGCGGGGAGGATGTCGCGCGACTCCTCCGCGAACAGGTGTCGTTTTTGAACCGGTGTCCAGAATCATTGCTTATTCGACATTGTGAGGGCGGCGAGCCGGATGCCAGAATCGGCTGGCGGCATCTGAACAGGCCGATGCCGCACGCGTTCGATCAATCACCCGGAATCCTGAATACCATGCCCTATCTGCAACTGGACGTGAACGACCACTATTCGGTGGAAACCAAGCAAGCGCTCGCCGCCAAAATGAGCGAGACCTATGCGCGGATGATGTCGGTCGATATTCGGCGTATCAGCGTCGCGATCCGCGAACTGGGGCAAGGCGCTGTCTGGCGTATTGCCGAGGCCGGCGAAGCGCCTGTCCCGGTCGCGGTGATGATGCTGGATATCCGACGGGGGCGCCCGCCCGAACAGCGCATGGAAGTGGCGCAGGCACTCTGTGCGCATTGCGTGGAGATTTTCGGCTTGCGTGAGGATCGGCTCAATGTCGAATTCACGCAGCATTCCGGCGATGAAATGTACCACCCGGCGCTTGGCGGCTATAGCCCGGAGTGGGCTCCCGGCGAGCAGTAGATTTTCCGCCTGGACAGCGCGCGGCTGGCAGCCTCGGCACGTCGTTGACGGGGCCCCACTCGTCATGCGCGATGGACGAAGCGAGCGCTCATGGTTTGAGCCAGCAAGACTGCGCGGTACCTGTCCGCCTGTTGGTTCAACAAGTCCTAATTCATGAGCGGCGCCACCCCGGAGGCTCGCTGGATGGTCTGCGGGGGTTGCCCAAACGCGCGCAGAAATGCCTGGCGCATGCGCTCGCGGTCGCCGAATCCGGTTTCTCTCGCAATGATTTCGATCGGGTGGCGCGTCGTTTCCATCATCAGGCGGGCGGCTTCGACGCGCAGCCGCTCAACCGCCTTGGCGGGGGATTGCCCCGTTTCCTCCCGGAACACGCGGCTGAATTGGCGCGGGCTCAAACGTGCCGCCTCTGCCAGGCGCTCCACCGACAGATTGCTCGCCAGGTTTTCGCTCGCGTAGGTCAGCGCCATTTGCACGCGGTCCGATCGCGCGTTCAGTTCCAGCAAGGTCGAGAATTGCGACTGGCCGCCGCCGCGCCGTTGGTACAGCACGAGCTTGCGCGCGACCATGCGCGCCGTTTCCAGCCCGAAGTCGCTTTCGACGATCGCCAGCGCCAGATCCACCCCGGCGCTCATGCCGGCCGAAGTCCAGACCTGACCGTCCACGACGAAGATGCGATCTTCGTCGAGTTGCACGTTCGGATATTGCTTCTTGAAGGCCCGCGCGTGATACCAGTGCGTCGTGGCCCGTTTCCCGTCGAGGAGCCCGGCGGCCGCGAGGACGAAGGCGCCCGTACATATCGACGCAATGCGCCGCGAGTGGAAGGGCGCGCGATGCAGGAAGTCCACCAGCGTCGCCGACGGCAGCCGGCATTCGTTGTCGCCGGCGACGATCAACGTGTCATATCCCGCTTCGGCCAGCGGTTCGGTGTTGACCGAAAAGCCCTGCGACGACATGACCGCGCCGCCGTGCTCGGACGCGATCCGGAACTGGTACACCTCTTCGCCGCGCAGCAGATTCGCGTACTCGAACACGCTCGCCACTGCGAGCGCGAGCGACTGGAACTGGGGGTAAACAACGAGCCCGACGGTGTGCATGACGTCCGCCATGTGTGTGTCCTGATCAATTGAATCTAGCATAAAACGGACATCGTCACGGGCGGCGGCGGCGTGTCATCAGATGGCATGGCGCGCGGTCGCCTTCAGGAAGCAATGCGCCGAGCGGAGCCACCGACAACACCGATTTTGGGTAACCGGGCGCCTGTTTCAAAGGACGAATCTGCAAGGTTTCCGGTCAGCGTGCGGATGGCATGAATCATTGCATATATGACATTGAGGATGAGTTCGGTCGACGCCAGAATTCGTTCCACGAACCGACACCCGGTCGGCTCAATTCACGGAACGGAAAAATCATGACCACTTCCACGCAAGGCACCGCGCTGATCACCGGCGCATCGGCTGGCATCGGCGCCATTTACGCAGACCGCCTCGCGAAGCGCGGCTACGACCTCATCCTCGTGGCGCGTAACCAGGACCGTCTGAACACGCTTGCGCGCCGCCTCATGGCCGAAACCGGCCGCTCGGTCGAGACCGTCGCCGCCGATCTGAACGACAAGGCGGCGCTCGCGAAGATCGAACGCATCCTGCGCGAGAACAGCAACATCACGATGCTGGTGAACAACGCGGGAATCGGCTCGGTCGCGTCGATTCTCAACGGCGACGTCGACACGATGGAGTCGATGATCAACCTGAACATCACCGCGCTCACGCGCCTGACTTACGCCGTCGCACCGGTATTCGCCAGCAAGGGCACGGGCACCATCATCAACATCAGCTCGGTCGTCGGTATTGCGGTCGAACTGCTCAACGGCGTGTACAGCGCATCGAAGTCGTATGTGCTGAGCTTCGGTCACGCACTTCAGCGCGACCTGTCGGACAAGGGCGTGCGCGTGCAGACCGTGCTGCCTGCAGCGACGGCGACCGAGTTCTGGGATGTGGCCGGCTATGCGAAGCAGAAGGAGGCCGCCAGCACGATGACGGCCGACGACCTGGTGGATGCCGCGCTTGCGGGCCTCGATCAGGGCGAGCTCGTGACGATTCCGACGCTCCATGACGCCGATGGTTGGACGCAATGGGAAGCGGCCCGCCGCGCGCTCACGCCCAAATTCGCCAACGCCAAGCCCGCTGCGCGCTACGTGGCGGATGCGAACACCGGCGCTTGAACCGGCCCACCCAATTTTTCAGAAGGTATTGATCATGAACATTCTCAAGATCGGTGCGGCCGTACTCGCAACGGCCACCGCGTTTGCATTGCCGGTGGGCGCGTCGGCGCAGTCGCGCGGCAAGGTGCTGGTTGTCATGTCGAGCGCTCACGAGCTCGATCTGCGCGACGGCAAGAAGTACTCGACGGGTTATTACCTCAACGAATTCGTCGTGCCGTACCGCAAGCTTGTCGAGGCCGGCTACGAGCCGGTGATCGCCAATCCGAACGGCGACATGCCGGTGATGGACGCGAACTCGAACAACAAGCTGTTTTTCGGCGGCGACGATGCAGCGCGCGCGGATGCACTGAAATACGCGCAAGGTATCGCGCAACTGAAGCATCCGAAGACGCTGGCCTCCGTCGTCTCGGAGGGGACCGGCGGTTATGTCGGCCTGTTTATCCCCGGCGGCCATGCGCCGATGGCCGACCTGCTCAAGGACCGGAATCTCGGCAAGATCCTGGTCAGCTTCCACGACAGCGGGCGTCCCACCGGGATCATCTGTCACGGGCCGATCGTGTTGCTGTCCACGCTGCGCGACCCGAATGCCTTCGTTGCATCGATGGTCGCCAACGACGGCAACGCGAATTCCCTCGCGGCTGGCTGGCCGTATGCCGGTTACCGGATGACTGTCTTCTCGACGGGCGAGGAGCAGCAGCTCGAAGGTCCGAGCGGGCTCGGCGGCAACGTGCAGTTCTATCCGGTGAACGCATTGGCCGAAGCCGGCGCTCACGTCGACACGGTGGCGAACTGGCACAGCAACGTGGTCGTCGATCGCGAACTGATCACGGGGCAGCAGCCAATGTCGGCGCCTGAATTCGGCGACGTCCTCGTGGCGAAACTGAAGGCCCGTACGAACTGAATTCGTCTGCGATGGCGGCGGCCGCGCGTATCGCGAACCTCGGATCGCATATCGAGCGGGGGCGGGGCACGCGGCTGCCGGCGCTGGAGCGTCATCTCGCGGCGCTGCGTTGCCCGCTCGTCATCGACCATATCGCGCGCGTACCGCAGCCCGGCGGGCTGGGATCGGCCGCATCTATCGGGTGGGCCATCGATATGGAGCGTGTGCGGCGAAACGGTGCAGGTTCGACCGACATCTCGGTACTAACCCTGATTAAAAACACTTATCACGGTGAAAAATTCCGCATCTTATTGAACCGATATCGGCTGGCTATAGTGGCTCGCTTTCCCGCACACGCCGCCGGCGCGCGCAGACAAACGCAGGAGCCCCTTGATGACCACCGATACCCGCTTCACCGAAGTCGAGGATCTGATGCCCGCCGCCGGCGGGCTGCGCGAGATCCGCCACCACATCCATCACCACCCCGAACTCGCGTACGAAGAGCACGACACGGCCGCGCTCGTCGCGGACAAGCTCGAGCAATGGGGCTGGCAGGTGACGCGCGGGGTCGGCAAGACGGGCGTGGTCGGTACGCTGCGGGTGGGCGACGGCGCGCGCAGCATCGGCATTCGCGCGGACATGGACGCGCTGCCGATCGTCGAGGCGACCGGCCTGCCGTATGCGAGCGGCACGCACGGCAAGATGCACGCATGCGGCCACGACGGCCACACGACGATGCTGCTCGGCGCCGCGCAGCATCTCGCGAAGACGCGCAACTTCTCGGGCACCGTCCACCTGTATTTCCAGCCGGCGGAAGAGCACGGCGTCGACAGCGGCGCGAAGAAGATGATCGACGACGGCCTGTTCGAGCGCTTCCCGTGCGATGCGGTGTTCGGCATGCACAACCATCCGGGCGCGGCGCCCGGTGTCTTCCTCACGCGGCGCGGCCCGTTCATGTCGGCGGGCGACAAGGCGATCATCACGATTGAAGGCGTCGGCGGCCACGCGGCGCGGCCGCACCTGACGGTCGATCCGGTCGTCGTCGCCGCGAGCATCGTGATGGCGCTGCAGACGATCGTCGCGCGCAACGTCGACCCGTCGCAGCCGGCGGTCGTCACGGTCGGCTCGATGCACGCGGGCACCGCGAACAACGTGATTCCGAACGGCGCGCGCCTCGAACTCAGCGTGCGTTCGTTCAGCCCCGAAGTGCGCGCGCTGCTCAAGCGCCGCATCACCGAGCTGGCCGAAACGCAGGCCGCGAGCTACGGCGCGAGCGCGAACGTCGAGTACATCGAGGGCTATCCGGTCGTCGTCAATACGGATGCCGAAACGGATTTCGCCGCGCAGGTCGCGCGCGAACTCGTCGGCGATGCGCACGTGGTCGAGCAGACCGACCTGCTGATGGGTAGCGAGGATTTCGCGTTCATGCTGCAGCAGCGGCCGGGCTCGTTCGTGCGGCTCGGCAACGGCGAAGGCGAGGACGGCTGCATGGTGCACAACCCGAAATACGACTTCAACGATCGCAACCTGCCGATCGGCGCGGCGTTCTGGACGCGCCTCGTCGAGCGTTACCTCGGGCAGTGATCGCGGCGGCGGCGCGCGGCCGCCGCTTCCGGCCGCATTGACAGAAGAGGATAGCGATGCAGAAAGACCATCTCGCGCTGCACCCCGCGCCGACGGGCGTGGCCGAAGCCGGCGCGCCCGCCGCGCCTGCCGTCACGCGGCGCGGCGCGATCGCGGCGGCCGTGATCGGCAACTGGCTGGAATTCTTCGACTTCACCGTGTACGGCTTCTTCGCGGTGCTGATCGGCAAGCTGTTCTTCCCGTCGAGCGACCCGACCACGTCGCTGCTGCTGTCGGTCGCGACGTTCGCCGCCGGCTTCTTCACGCGGCCGCTCGGCAGCGTCGTGCTCGGCGTCTATGCGGACCGCAAGGGGCGCAAGGCCGCGCTGAACCTGACGATCATGCTGATGGCGCTCGGCACCGGCCTGATCGCGATCGCGCCGACCTATGCGCAGGTAGGCGTGGCCGCGCCGTTGCTCGTCGTGCTCGCGCGCCTGCTGCAGGGCTTCTCGCAGGGCGGCGAATTCGGCGCGGCGACGTCGACGCTGCTGGAGCAGGGCGGCACGTCGCGCCGCGGGTTCCGCGCGAGCTGGCAGCTCGCGACGCAGGGCGGCGCCGCGCTGATGGGCTCGGGCTTCGCGGCGCTGCTGTCGAACACGATGACGAAGGACGCGCTCGAAGGCTGGGGCTGGCGGCTGCCGTTCCTCGTGGGCGTGCTGATCGCGCCGGTCGGCATGTATTTGCGTCGCCGGCTCGCGGACGACGCGCCCGGCGACCGCCATCACGGCATCGAGCGCGGCGTGCTGCACGAGCTGTTCTCGAAGCACACGCGCACGGTGGTGCTGCTGATGCTCACGGTGATGGGCGGCACGGTGTCGACCTACATCCTGACGTTCTACATGCCGACCTACGCGATCCATACGCTCGGCCTGCCGATGAAGCTGTCGATGTTCGTCGGCGTCGCGTCGGGCTGCGTGATGTTGATCACGTGCCCGCTGTTCGGCTGGCTGTCGGACAGGCTCGGCAGTCGCCGCCTGCCGATCTTCGTCGGCCGCGGCGTGCTGGTCGCGCTGCTGTTCCCGGCGTTCTGGCTGATGAACCATCATCCGACGCTGTCGGTGATCCTGCCGCTGACCGCGCTGATGCTGCTGTTCTATTCGCTCGGTTCGGCGTCGGAAATGGCGCTGATGTGCGAGTCGCTGCCGCGCCACGTACGTGCGACGGGCATCTCGATCGCGTATGCGCTCGCGGTGACGATCTTCGGCGGCACGTCGCAGCTGATCGCGACCTGGCTCGTGAAGACGACCGGCAGCAAGCTCGCGCCGGCGGGCTACGTGGCCGCGTGCGTGGTGCTGTCGCTGATCGCGGTCGCGATGCTGCGCGAGACGGCGCGGGAATCGCTGGACTGACCCGGCGCGCGATGCGCGATGCGGGCGGCGGCACGGCCCTGCGCGCTTACCGCCCGCGCACCACCCTCAGATACGACGCGAGCATCGTCGCGAGTTCCTGCGCGGCCGGCGTCAGCGGCACGGCCGCGCGCTGCAGCAGGCACACGTCCTGTGCTTCGGCCGGTTCGCGCACCGGCACCTTCGCGAGCGCGCCGGCGAACGGCCCGTGCCGCGTGATGGCCTCGGTTTCGAGCGCGAGCGAATCGGTCTGCGTGACGATCTGCAGCGTCTCGAACATCCCTTCGACGGTCGCGAGAATCCTCGGCGGCGGCTGGCCGTGCGCGTCGAAGTACGCGAGCAGCCGGTTGACGACCGGATCGGCGCTCAGGTTCGGCGAGCGCGTCGACACCCATCCATAGTCGGCCAGCTCGGCGAGCGATTGCGCATGCATCGCCGGATGCCCGTTGCGGCACACGACCACCGGCGCCGACGTGCGCAGCGGCGTGACCGCGAGATCGGTCGTGTCGGTCTGCTTCGCGACCAGCGCGATCGCGAAATCGACCGCGCTTTCGCGCAGCCAGCCGATCATCATCCGCGACGTGCCGGTGCGCAGGTGCACGTCCACCTTGTCGAAGCGCGCGCGAAACGCGGTCAGCACGGGCGCGAACGCGTCGATCAGCGGCTCGGTCACGAGGCCGAGCGTGACGGTGCCTTCGTAGGCGCCGCTCAACTGACGGATTTCCCGCTCGACCTGCTCGCATTCGCCGAGGATCGAGCCGGAGCGCGCGAGCAGCCGCTGGCCGACCGCCGTCGGCACGATCCCGCGATTGGTGCGCGTGAACAGCGTCGCGCCGAGCGTTGCTTCGAGGCCCTGCAGTTGCTGCGTGACGCCGCTTTGCGCGAGGTCGAGCGCGCGTGCGGCCGCGCGCAGGCTGCCGTGCTCGACGACGGCCTGGAAGATGCGGAGCTGGGACAGCGTGAACGCCATGGGAAGCAGCGAAGCCGGTGATCGGAAATGCCGATCATGATAAGTCAGCCGATGGTTCCGGCGCTGGCCCCGGGCTTCTACGATCGCAGGCAGTCCGGCTCATGCCGTGTGTCCCGCTTCCTGCCCATCGTCGACCATGAAACGTATCCTCGTCCCGCTCGTTTCCCTGTGCCTTGGCCTGGCGGCCACGTCCGCGTACGCGCTCGACGCGCACGTGGTGCGGCTCGGCATCGATCCGACTTATCCGCCGATGGATGCGAAAGCGCCCGACGGCAGCCTGAAGGGCTTCGACGTCGATCTCGGCAACGAAATCTGCCGCCGCGCGCAGTTGCGCTGCCAGTGGGTCGAGCTCGAATTCTCCGGGATGATCCCCGCGCTGCAGGCGCGCAAGATCGACGCGATCCTGTCGTCGATGGCGATCACCGCGAAGCGCGAGAAGCAGATCCTGTTCTCGTCGAAGCTGTTCCGCTTCAAGTCGCGGCTCGTCGCGCGGGCCGGCAGCGGGCTCGACGGCACGGCGGCGTCGCTGGCCGGCAAGCGCGTCGGCGTGCAGTCGGGCACGCAGTTCGAGTCGTGGGCGCTCGCGCACTGGGCGCCGGCTGGCGTCGGCGTGGTGCCGTACAAGAGCCAGGACGACGTGTTCGCCGATCTCGTGAACGGCCGCCTCGACGCGGCGCTGCTCGGCGCCGTGGAAGCCGACTACGGATTCCTGCGCCAGCCGCGCGGCAAGGGTTTCGCGTTTGTCGGCGCGCCGCTCGACATGGGCGATCGCGGCGTCGGTATCGGCATGCGGCAGTCGGATGCCGCGCTGAAGGCGTCGATCGACGGCGCGATCGCATCGATGCTGAAGGACGGTACGTACGAGCGGATCGCGAAGCAGTACTTCGATTTCAACCCGTACGGCGATTGAGCGCCGTGCCGGCCCGTTCTTCCGATTCCCCGTTTCCATCCGTTCGAG
Organism: Burkholderia sp. AU17457; assembly: GCF_002223255.1. Classification (NCBI taxonomy): domain Bacteria; kingdom Pseudomonadati; phylum Pseudomonadota; class Betaproteobacteria; order Burkholderiales; family Burkholderiaceae; genus Burkholderia; species Burkholderia sp. AU17457. The sequence continues at coordinate 76,394 of NZ_NKFB01000006.1, read as the reverse complement.
ATCATCGATGCAGATTCGCACCACGCCGCTCCTGTCGCCGTCGATCGGCACGCAGCGCACGCTCACGAGCTTTCATTTCGGGCCTGCCGACAGCGGCCGCAAGATCTACCTGCAGGCCGCGCTGCACGCGGACGAGACGCCCGCGATGCTCGCGGCGGTCGTGCTGAAGCAGCGCCTCGCGCAGCTCGACGCGGAAGGCCGGCTCTCGGCCGGGATCGTGCTCGTGCCGGTGTCGAACCCGGTCGGCCTCAATCATCATCTGCTCGGGCAGTTCATCGGCCGTTTCGACCTCGCGAGCGGCCGCAACTTCAATCGCGGCTTCCTGCCGCTCGCGGAGATCGCCGCGCGTGCGCGCGACCGGCTGGGCGACGACGGCGCACGCAATCGCGCGATCGTGCGCGAATGCGTCGGGGCGGCGCTCGCGGAAATCGCGCCGCACACCGAATTCGATGCGCTGCAGCTTGCGCTGCTGAAGTTGTCGCACGATGCCGACGTCGTGATCGACCTGCATTGCTCGCTCGAAGCGGTGATGCACGTGTACACGAGCGACACCGCGTGGCCGGACGTCGAACCGCTCGCGCGGTATCTCGGTGCGCAGGTGTCGCTGCTCGCCGAGGATTCGGGCGGGCACGCGTTTGACGATGCGCATCACCTGCTGTGGTCGCGGTTGCGCGCGCATTTGCCGGACGGCACGCCGATGGCGGTCGGCACCGTGGCCGTGACGGTCGAGTGCCGCGGCCAGCGCGACGTGACGTACGAATACGCGCAACGCGACGCCGACGCGCTCGTCGACTATCTCGTGTGGTGCGGCGCGGTGCGCGGCGAACGGGCGCCGCTGCCGCCGCTGGCCGCGCCGGCCACGCCGCTCGCGGGCAGCGAGCAGTTCTACGCGCCGGTCAGCGGGATTCTCGTGCACCGCGCGGCGATCGGCGCGACGATCCGCGCGGGCGATCCGCTGTTCGACATCGTCGATCCGCTGACGGATGCGGTCACGACGATCTCGAGCGCGACCGACGGCGTGTTCTACATGCGCCGCGCGATCCGCTTCGTGACGGCCGGCGCGCCGCTCGGCCGCGTGACGGGCACGGTGCCGGTGCGCAAGGGGATGCTGCTGGGTGCGTGAGTGCCGGGACGGGCGCGTGTCCGAACGGCGCCACTCAATTTCGTTCTCGTCAAATTGACCGGGCGTTGCCGCGCCCCTAAATTGGGTGATGCGGAGCGCGCTCCGTGTTCCGTGAGAAGGACGTTGCAAGCAGAGTCAGAGAGTTGAGCGGGCGGCGAATGCCGCCCGTCTTTTTATCCGCGCGACCTGCGAATGACCATCGTGCCGATCCCACGAGCGAAGTAACCGCTCACCCGCGCCGCGCCACCAGTTCCGACACCGTCTGCGCGGCCTGCTGCAGCGGCCCGAGAAACTCCTTCACCATCTGCTTCGCGGTATGCCGCTGCGCGTTGCCGCTGATGTTCATCGCGGCGATGATCTGCCCGCGCCGGTTGCGGATCGGCGCGGACAGCGACATCAGCCCCACTTCCAGTTCCTGGTCGACCACCGCCCAGCCTTGCTGGCGCGCCTGCGCGATCGCCGCCTTCAACTCGCCGATGTCTGTGATCGTGCGTGGCGTATGCGCGCGGATGCCGCTCTGCGCGAGCGTTTCGTCGAGCGCCGCGTCGTCGAGCGCGGACAGCAGCACGCGGCCCATCGACGTGCAGTATGCGGGCAGCCGGCTGCCGATCGACAGGTTGATCGTCATGATCTTGCGGGTCGGCACGCGCAGCACGTAGACGATCTCGGTGCGGTCGAGCACCGCGGCCGAGCAACTTTCGTGGATCTGCTCGGACAGCTGCTCCATTACCGGATCGGCGAGATTCCAGAACGGCATCGACGTGAGATACGCGAAGCCGAGCTCGAGGATCTTCGGCGTGAGCCGGAACAGCCGGCCGTCGGCCTCGACGTAGCCGAGCGTCTGCAGCGTGAGCAGGATCCGGCGTGCGCCCGCGCGCGTGAGGCCGGTGGCCGACGCGACCTCGGTGAGCGTCTGCTCCGGGCGCGTCGCGTCGAACGCGCGGATCACCGCGAGGCCGCGCGCGAACGACTGCACATAGGAGTCGCCGGGTTTCGTTTGAATATCGTCGGTTGTCATGAGCGCCTGGAATATCGTGCAGCCGAGAAGATAGCGCATGGGGCCCGACACGCCAACCGCGCGGCGGACCGCGCGCTTGACAGGTCGTCCCTGCACTCCCTATGATGCGTTGAACGTTCGATACACGATCTTATGTTCGTATATAGAACATTTAAGCGCATCCCGGCGGGCAATGCAAGGGGCGCGCCCTGTTCATTTCCCAGCCTTCCATGGGACCGGAGACACTGATGACCGAAGCTTTTCTGTGTGATGCGATCCGTACGCCGATCGGGCGTTACGGCGGTGCACTGTCCGGCGTGCGCGCCGACGATCTGGGCGCGGTGCCGCTCAAGGCGCTCGTCGAGCGCAACCGCGACGTCGACTGGGCGGCGATCGACGACGTGATCTACGGCTGCGCGAACCAGGCCGGCGAGGACAACCGCAACGTCGCGCGCATGTCGGCGCTGCTCGCGGGTTTGCCGGAAAGCGTGCCGGGTTCGACGATCAACCGCCTGTGCGGTTCGGGGATGGATGCGGTCGGCGTGGCCGCGCGCGCGATCAAGTCGGGCGAAGCCGCGCTGATGGTGGCGGGCGGCGTCGAGAGCATGACGCGCGCGCCGTTCGTGATGGGCAAGGCCGCGAGCGCGTTCGCGCGCCAGGCCGACATCTACGACACGACGATCGGCTGGCGCTTCGTCAATCCGCTGATGAAACAGTTGCACGGCGTCGATTCGATGCCGGAAACCGCTGAGAACGTCGCGATCGATTACCACATCAGCCGCGCGGATCAGGACCTGTTCGCGCTGCGCAGCCAGCAGAAGGCCGCGCGCGCGCAGCAGGACGGCACGCTCGCCGAAGAAATCGTGTCGGTCACGATCGCGCAGAAGAAGGGCGATCCGGTGATCGTGTCGCGCGACGAGCATCCGCGTGAAACGTCGCTCGAGGCGCTCGCGAAGCTGAAGGGCGTCGTGCGCCCGGACGGCTCGGTCACGGCCGGCAACGCGTCGGGCGTGAACGACGGCGCCGCCGCGCTGCTGCTCGCGAACGAGGCAACCGCGAAGCGCTTCGGCCTGACGCCGCGCGCCCGCGTGCTGGGGATCGCGACGGCCGGCGTCGCGCCGCGCGTGATGGGCATCGGCCCGGCGCCCGCCACGCAGAAGCTGCTCGCGCGGCTCGGGATGACGATCGACCAGTTCGACGTGATCGAGCTGAACGAAGCGTTCGCGTCGCAGGGCCTCGCGGTGCTGCGCATGCTCGGCGTCGCCGACGACGATCCGCGCGTGAACCCGAACGGCGGCGCGATCGCGCTCGGCCACCCGCTCGGCGCATCGGGTGCGCGCCTCGTGACCACCGCGATGTACCAGTTGCATCGCACGAACGGCCGTTTTGCGCTGTGCACGATGTGCATCGGCGTCGGCCAGGGCATCGCGATCGCGATCGAACGCGTGTGAGTGGCGTGATGCGGTGAAGCGGCCGGATACGCACCGCTTCACCGTTGCGCCGTCTCCCCCCACGCTGGGCGGCACGAGATGTCTCGTGCCGCTCAGCGTCGTTAACCGGCCCGCGACAATTGCCGGAGACGTGCATCGAGCGCGTCGATCTCGGTGTCCGCGAACACCTCGATGCCGTGCTCGCGCAGCAGCGCGGCCGTGACGCCGGCGCCCGCGTGCCGCCGGCTCTCGAAACTTCCGTCGTAAATGAACGTGCTGCCGCACGACGGGCTGCCGTCGGCGAGAATCGCGAAGCGGCAGTCGTGTGCTTGCGCGACGGCCAGCGCGGTCCGTGCGCCGGCAATGAACGGCGCCGTCACGTCGACGCCGCTCACGTCGACGATGCGTGCGTGCCCGGCCAGCACCTGCTGCCCCGATGCGCCGCCGGCGATCTCGGCAGGCGGGCGCGGCACGCTGAGGCCACCGGCGAGTTCCGGGCAGATCGCCACGAGACGCCCTTCGCGCCGCCACCGTTCGAGCGCCGTGTGCGCGGCGGTCTTCGCCGAGCCGTTGTAACGGACCGGATGCCCGGCCACGCACATGCTGACGAGGATCTTCGGCGTGGCAGGCGGTGGCGGGTCGTCGTTCAATATCGTGCTCCGTGTCGTGGCGGCCGTGGCGGAGCGGAAAATTCCACGCTCGATCCGCGTGCCGGCCGTCAGGCCGTCGGCCCTTCCAGATGAATGTCCTCGGGCTCGAGCGCGTAAAGCTCGGGATCGGGCGACGCGCTGACCGTGAAGCCGAGCCGCAGATAGAAATCGATCGTGCGCTGCGACGGCGTGGCCGACACGTACAGTCGCTCGGCGCCCATCACGCGCGCCTGCGCGCGGGCCGTGCGGTAGAGCTGTTCGCCGAGCCCGCAGCCGCGCCAGTCGTGGCTCACGTGCAGGAACTTCAGTTGCAGCATGTCGCGTTGCGGGCCGAGCGGCCGGCTGTCGACGACCGCTGCCGCGACGAGCCGCGCGCCGTCGAACCTGCCGAGAAACCAGCCGCCGCGGTCGTGGCAATCGAGCAGGATCGGCGTGTAGTGGTCGGCTTCGCCGTCGGGCCAGCCGGCCACGTCGTAGAACTCGGGCACGAGATGCAGCGTGCGGTCGCGCAGCACGTACAGGTGTTCGATGATTTCGCGCCGGTCGATGGTCCATACGAGCGGGACGTCGTCGCGCGCAAGCGGGCGGGCCGACAGCGCGTCGCGTTCGGCGGCCGTGCGGCGCGTCATGCGGCCCTCCGGTGCGCGGCGATCGTACCCGTCAGCGGCAGGCGCGGCATGCCGTCAGGCGGCGCCATCCGATAGCCGTCCGGTTCGCGTTGTCCCGGAAACCGCGTGGCGCCGCCATTCCGGAAAAACGCGGCCTGATCGCGTTGACGACGCTCATGCGCGGCCGTCGCGGTATTCCGGGACAGCCGATTCAGCTCATGCAATGCCTTTTTCATCGAATTCGAATTCCAGTGGAATGGCGCAGGATAGGCCAATCGTTTCGCTGCGCGCAACGGCCGCCGGCATTGGCAATGCCGTGCGGCGCTCCGTGACGGCCAGATAACGTGCGCGGTGATTATCGCCGGATTATTTGATCCAAATCATGGTAATGGCCGGGTTGCCCGTTTTATCCGCATCGAAATTAAGGTTTACCGGTGAACTGCCGACAGTAAGGACGAGAGTGTCGTAAAGCGAACAACCGTTTTTCGGCTACTGAGCGCGATTTCAGCGCGGCGCGGACGACAGATCCGCCTTTCGGAGCCTTGCATGCGCAACAACCAGCCCGTTACCCAACAGGAATTCGATTTTCCCGACGACGTCACGCTGATGTCGACGACCGATGCCGATAGCATCATCACCTACGCCAACACGACGTTCGCGCAGGTGAGCGGCTTCTCGAACGAGGAGCTCGTCGGCCAGCCGCACAACGTGGTGCGGCATCCGGACATGCCGAAGGAAGCGTTCGCCGACATGTGGGCGACGCTGCGGCGCGGCGAGCCGTGGACCGCGCTCGTGAAGAACCGCCGCAAGAACGGCGACCACTACTGGGTGCGCGCGAACGCGATTCCGGTAATGCGCGACGGCGCGCCGCGGGGCTACATGTCGGTCCGCACGAGGGCGCCGCACGACGAGAGCACAGCCGCGGACGCGCTGTATCGCGCGTTTCGCGACGGCAAGGCCGGCCGGCGCCGATTCCACAAGGGGCTCGTGATCCGCACCGGGCTGTTGCGGATCGCTTCGCTGCCGCAGACGATGTCGGTGCGCGCGCGCGTGCATGCGGCGCTGTGCGTGCTGGCGCCGGCCGTCGTCGGCACGGGGTGGGCCTGCGGGCTCACCGGCGGCGGGCTCGCGGCGTTTGCCGGCGTGACGGTCGGCGTGGCGGCCGCGGCCGGGCTGTGGCTCGACGCGCAGATCGTGCAACCGCTGAAGCGGCTGCACGAGCAGGCGCTGAACGTCGCGACCGGCGAGAGCCGGCGCGGCGTGCGGATGAACCGCGTCGACGAGATCGGCATGACGCTGCGCACGATCAACCAGCTCGGGCTGATGTTCCGCTGGCTCGTGGACGACGTCAGCGAGCAGGTGCACAACGTGCAGCGCGCGAGCAACGAGATCGCGCAGGGCAACAGCGACCTGAGCGCGCGCACCGAACAGGCCGCGTCGAGCGTGCAGCAGACGGCCGCGTCGATGGCCGAGATGACGGCGACCGTGTCGAGCAACGCGGAGAAGGCGCTGCAGGCGAATCAGCTGTCCGTTTCCGCGAGCGGCGCGGCCGAGCGCGGCGGACAGGCGGTGAACGAAGTCGTCGCGACGATGAACGACATCACCGACAGCTCGCGCAAGATCTCGGACATCATCGGCGTGATCGACGGCATCGCGTTCCAGACCAACATCCTCGCGCTGAACGCGGCGGTCGAGGCCGCGCGTGCGGGCGAACAGGGGCGCGGTTTCGCAGTGGTGGCCGGCGAAGTGCGCGCGCTCGCGCAGCGCAGCGCGAACGCGGCGAAGGAGATCAAGACGCTGATCGGCGCGAGCGTCGAGCGGGTCGAGTCGGGCGCGCGGATCGTCGATGGCGCGGGGAAGACGATGGAGGACATCGTCACGCAGGTGAAGCGCGTGTCGGACCTGATCGCGGAGATCAGCTCGTCGACGGCCGAGCAGAGCACGGGGGTCGCGCAGGTCGACCAGGCGGTCGTACACCTGGACAACATCACGCAGCAGAACGCGGCGCTCGTCGAGCAGAGCACTGCGGCGTCGGAAAGCCTGAAGCAGCAGGCGACGCGGCTCGTGGATGCGGTGAACGTGTTCAGGTGAAGGGTGGCAAGCGTGCGCGACGTGCGGATTCGATCGATGAATCCGGCATGTCGCGCACGGCACATGTCCGGATTGGCGAATTCAATCGAATGACGCCAAACGCGAAATATTCGTATTTACGACTTTATCGTTGTGCGTTAAATCGGACCGAGCACATTACGTCGAACGATCGGGCGAGTGGCCGTCAGGCCGTTGTCCGGTCACCCATTCCGGTTTATCCATAAATAAATCATTCGGCAAAAACACGTTCATGCATCTTTAATGCATATTTACCCGAATACGGCATCATGTTTTCGCCGAATTTGCCGAAAGCGCAGGAGTCGACTCACACGCAGGCGAATCGATCGCCATGCGTGGAGTCTCGAATCAATCGACGAACGGACGCAAGATCCGTCACCCGGAGCTCCACACCATGCGCAACAATCAGCCTGTCACGCAACGCGAATTCGAATTTGCCGATGATGCGACGCTGATGTCGACGACAGACGTCGACAGCCACATCACGTACGCGAACGCGGCGTTCATCCAGGTCAGCGGCTTTTCTCCCGAGGAGATCGAAGGCCAGCCGCACAACGTGGTGCGGCATCCGGACATGCCGAAGGAAGCGTTCGCCGACATGTGGGCGACGCTCAAGGGCGGCGAGCCGTGGACCGCGCTCGTGAAGAACCGCCGCAAGAACGGCGATCACTACTGGGTGCGCGCGAACGCGATTCCGGTGATGCGCAACGGGCAGCCGAAGGGCTACATGTCGGTGCGCACGAAGGCGACGCGCGACGAGATCGCGGCCGCCGAGGCGCTGTATCGCGATTTCCGCGAAGGCAAGGCCGGCAGCCGCCGGTTCCACAAGGGACTGATCGTCCGCACGGGCGCGATGCGCGTCGCGTCGCTGTTCCAGACGATGTCGGTGCGGGCCCGGCTGGTGTCGACGCTGTGCGTGCTTTCCCCGGCCGTCATCGGCGCCGGCTGGGCGGCCGGGTTGACCGGCGGCGGGCTCGCGGCGTTTGCCGGTGCGGCGGTCGGCGTGACGGCGGCGGCCGGGCTGTGGCTCGACGCGCAGATCGTGCGGCCGCTCCGGCAACTGCGCGACGAGGCGTTGCGGGTGGCGACCGGCGAAAGCCGCAGCGGCGTGCGGATGAACCGCGTCGACGAGATCGGCATGACGCTGCGCACGATCAACCAGCTCGGGCTGATGTTCCGCTGGCTCGTCGACGACGTCAGCGAGCAGGTGCTGAACGTGCAGCGCGCGAGCAACGAGATCGCACAAGGCAACAACGATCTGAGCGCGCGTACCGAACAGGCGTCGACGAGCGTGCAGCAGACGGCCGCGTCGATGGCCGAGATGACGGCGACCGTGTCGAGCAACGCGGAGACGGCGCTGCAGGCGAATCAGTTGTCGGTGTCCGCGAGCGAGGCGGCCGAGCGCGGCGGACAGGCGGTGAACGAAGTCGTCGCGACGATGAATGACATCACCGACAGCTCGCGCAAGATCGCCGACATCATCGGCGTGATCGACGGCATCGCGTTCCAGACCAACATTCTCGCGTTGAACGCGGCGGTCGAGGCGGCGCGCGCGGGCGATCAGGGGCGCGGTTTCGCGGTGGTGGCCGGCGAAGTGCGGGCGCTCGCGCAGCGCAGCGCGAACGCGGCGAAGGAAATCAAGACGCTGATCGGCGCGAGCGTCGAGCGCGTCGAATCGGGCGCGCGGATCGTCGATGGCGCCGGGAAGACGATGGAGGACATCGTCACGCAGGTGAAGCGCGTATCGGACCTGATCGCGGAGATCAGCTCGTCGACGGCCGAGCAGAGCACGGGCGTCGCGCAGGTCGACCAGGCGGTCGTACACCTGGACAACATCACGCAGCAGAACGCGGCGTTGGTCGAGCAGAGCACGGCGGCGTCGGAAAGCCTGAAGCAGCAGGCGACGCGGTTGGTCGAGGCGGTGAACGTATTCCGCTGATCGCGGGAGGGGGAAGGTGACGCGGGCGCGACGGAGAGGGGTACCGGCCCGCGTCGGGCCACCCGGTTCCGGCCGGGCGGCCAGGGCCTGTCGCCGAGGCGGCAGGCCCCGAACCGTCAGACGGCGAGGCAGAGGTACTTGATCACGACGTAGTCGTCGATGCCGTAGTGCGAGCCTTCGCGGCCGAGGCCCGACTGCTTGACGCCGCCGAACGGCGCGACTTCGTTCGAGATCAGGCCCGTGTTCACGCCGACCATCCCGTATTCGAGCGCTTCGGCCACCTTCCACACGCGGCCGATGTCGCGGCTGTAGAAGTACGCGGCGAGGCCGAACTCGGTGTCGTTCGCGAGGCGGATCACTTCGTCGTCGCTGCCGAACTTGAACAGCGGCGCGAGCGGCCCGAACGTCTCTTCCTTCGCGACCTTCATCGCCGGCGTGACGCCCGTCAGCACGGTCGGCTCGAAGAAGCCGTGGCCGAGCGCGTGGCGCTTGCCGCCCGTCACGACGGTCGCGCCCTTCGCGAGCGCGTCCTCGATGTGCGCCTCGACCTTCAGCACGGCCGCCTCGTTGATCAGCGGGCCCTGCGTGACGCCCGGCTCCGTGCCGCGGCCGACCTTCAACTGGCCGACGGCCGCCGCGAGCTTCTGCGCGAACTGGTCGTACACGGCTTCATGCACGTAGAAGCGGTTCGTGCACACGCACGTCTGCCCGCTGTTGCGGTACTTCGACGCGATCGCGCCCTGCACGGCCGCATCGAGATCGGCATCGTCGAACACGATGAACGGCGCGTTGCCGCCGAGCTCCAGCGACACCTTCTTGACCGTCGCCGCGCATTGCGACATCAGCAGGCGGCCGACCGGCGTCGAGCCGGTGAACGACAGCTTGCGCACGATCGGGTTCGACGTCAGTTCGCCGCCGATCGCCTTCGGGTCGCCCGTGACGACGCTGAACACGCCGGCCGGCACACCCGCGCGCTCGGCCAGCACGGCCATCGCGAGCGCCGAGAACGGCGTCGCTTCGGCCGGCTTCACGACGATCGGGCAGCCTGCCGCGAGCGCCGGGCCGACCTTGCGGGTGATCATCGCCGCCGGGAAGTTCCACGGCGTGATCGCCGCGCACACGCCGATCGCTTCCTTCGTCACGACGATGCGCTTGTCGCTCGCCGGCGTCGGGATCGTGTCGCCGTACACGCGCTTGCCTTCTTCCGCGAACCACTCGAGGAACGACGCCGCGTAGCCGATCTCGCCCTTCGCTTCGGCCAGCGACTTGCCCTGCTCGGTCGTCAGGATCAGCGCGAGGTCGTCGGCGTTTTCCATCATCAGGTCGTGCCACTTGCGCAGGATCGCCGCGCGTTCCTTCGCGGTCTTCTTGCGCCACGCCGGCCAGGCGGCGTTCGCGGCTTCGATCGCGTGACGGGTCTCGGCCGCGCCCATCGCCGGCACGGTGCCGAGCAGGCCGCCGGTGGCCGGGTTACGGACGTCGAACGACTCGCCGTTCGACGCGCGTTGCCATTCGCCGTTGATGTACGCCTGCTGGCGGAACAGCGACGGATCTTTCAGTGCCAGGGTTTCCTGAACGGTGCTCATATGAATCGCCTGCTATGAAAAGGACGGATGAAAACGGCCGCCGCCGTCGTGACGACGGCGGCGGCGCATTCAGTTGAAGCGGACGGGCACTCAGGCCGGCACGCCAACCGTTTCCTTCAGCACTTCCTCAAGGATCGCGAGCGCTTCGTCGAACACGGCTTGCGGGATCGTCAGCGGGAACAGGAAGCGCACGACGTTCGAGTACACGCCGCACACGAGCAGCAGCAGCCCGCGCTCGAGCGCACGCGCCTGCACGCGCTTCGTGAATTCCGCGTCCGGCTCGCCCGAACCCGGCTTCAGGAACTCGACCGCGATCATCGCGCCCGGCCCGCGCACGTCGGCGATCTGCGGCACGTCGGCCTGCAGCGCATTCAGCTTCGCCTTCAGCACGTCGCCGAGCTGCGTCGCGCGCTCGCACAGCTTTTCTTCGTCGATGATCTCGAGCACCGCGTGCGCCGATGCGACGGCCAGCGGGTTGCCCGCGTAGGTGCCGCCGAGGCCGCCGGGCGCGGCCGCGTCCATCACGTCCGCACGGCCGACGACGCCCGACAGCGGCATGCCGCCCGCGAGGCTCTTCGCCATCGTGATCAGGTCGGCCAGCACGTCGTAGTGCTGCATCGCGAACAGCTTGCCGGTACGCGCGAAGCCCGTCTGCACTTCGTCGGCGATCAGCAGGATGCCGTGTTCGTTACAGATCTTGCGCAGCGCGCGCACGAATTCGGCCGGCGCCGGGTTGAAGCCGCCTTCGCCCTGGACCGGTTCGAAGATGATCGCGGCGACGCGCTTCGGATCGATGTCGGCCTTGAACAGCATCTCGATCGCCTTGATCGAGTCGGCCGTCGTCACGCCGTGCACGGCGTTCGGGTACGGCGCGTGGAACACGTCGCCCGGGAACGGGCCGAAGTTCAGCTTGTACGGCGCGACCTTGCCGGTCAGCGCCATGCCCATCATCGTGCGGCCGTGGAAACCGCCGGAGAACGCGATCACGCCCGGACGGCCGGTCGCCGCACGCGCGATCTTGATCGCGTTCTCGACGGCTTCGGCGCCGGTCGTGAAGAACGCCGTCTTCTTCGGGAAGTCGCCCGGCGCGCGCTCGTTGATCTTCTCCGCCAGCTCGACGTACGACGCGTACGGGACGATCTGGTAGGCGGTGTGCGTGAAGCTGTTCAGCTGATCCGCGATCGCCTTGACGATCTTCGGGTGGCGGTGGCCTGTGTTCAGCACCGCGATGCCGGCGGCGAAATCGATGAAGCGGCGGCCTTCGACGTCCCACAGCTCCGCGTTCTCGGCGCGGGCTGCGTAGAAATCGCACATCACGCCGACGCCGCGCGGGGTGGCGGCGTTCTTGCGGGCCTGCAGGTCGGCATTCTTCACGGTCATCTCCTTGATGTTCTGTCCGGTGAGGTAGAAATCGGCCGCGTTGGCAGCCCATGGAGGCGACTATAATCACATTTGGCTCTGGCAATCAGAGCCATTTCAATAAATATTCAGGAGCCAATCATGCGCGCAAGCGTGTTGTCGGACTGGCTGGCGCAGCGCCTCGTGCGCGGCGGCGCGCAGCCGATCTACCGGCAGCTGCATCGCCTGCTGCAACAGGCGATCCTGTCGCGCGAACTGCCGGCCGGCACGCGCGTGCCGTCGTCGCGGCTGCTGGCCGCCGAGCTCGGGATCGCGCGCAACACGGTCACGCAGGTTTACGAGCAGCTTGCGCTCGAAGGCTATGTGAACTCGGCCACGGGCCGCGGCACGTTCGTCGCCGACAGCGCGCCGGACGAGATCGTCGGCGCACCGTCCGACGCGGCGGCCGGCCCGGCCGTCGCGACGCCGTCCGCGCGGCGGCTGTCCGCGCGCGGCACGCGGCTCGTCGAAGGGGCCGGCGTGTCGAAGCGCCAGGGCGGTGCGTTCATGCCGGGCGTGCCCGATGTGTCGCGCTTTCCGGCGCGGGTGTGGACGCGGCTGCACAACAAGTACTGGCGGCGCCTGCGCCCGGACCTGCTGACCTACGCGCCCGGCGGCGGGCTCGCGCTGCTGCGCGAGGCGCTGGCCGACTACCTGCGCACGTCGCGCTCGGTGCGCTGCACGCCGGAGCAGATCGTGATCACGACCGGCATCCACCAGTCGATCGACCTCGCGGTGCGCCTGCTGACCGACCCGGGCGACGCGATCTGGACCGAAGATCCGTGCTACTGGGGCGTGCGCAGCGTGCTGAACGTGTCGGGGCTGACCACGCGGCCGATTCCGGTCGACGACGAAGGGATCGCGCCGTCGGCCGCCGATCTGGCCGAGCCGCCGAAGCTGATGCTCGTCACGCCGTCGCACCAGTATCCGCTCGGGATGGTGATGAGCCTCGCGCGGCGGCGCATGCTGCTCGAATACGCGCGCCAGCACGGCTGCTGGATCATCGAGGACGACTACGACAGCGAATTCCGCTACGGCAGCCGGCCGCTCGCGTCGCTGCAGGGCCTCGACACGGCCGGGCAGGTGATCTACGTCGGCAGTTTCGGCAAGACGCTGTTCCCGGGGCTGCGGGTCGGTTACCTCGTCGCGCCGGAGCCGCTCGCGGAGAGTTTCGCGACCGCGAGCGCCGAGCTGTATCGCGAAGGGCAGTTGCTGCAGCAGGCGGTGCTCGCCGAATTCATCGCGGAAGGGCATTTCGTGTCGCATATCCGCAAGATGCGCACGCTGTACGGGCAGCGCCGCGAGGTGTTGCTCGACGCGGTCGCGCGCCGCTACGGCGATACGCTGCACGCGCTCGGCAGCGATGCGGGGCTGCATCTGGTCACGCAATTGCCGGCAGGCGTCGACGATCGCGGGGTCGCGCAGGCGGCGCTCGAGCGCAACATCGTCGTGCGGCCGCTGTCCGGGTATTACGCGGATCGCTCGCGCGCCGCATCGGGATTGCTGCTCGGCTATGCGTGCGTGCCGGAAGACGAGATCGGGACCGCGTTCGCGACCCTCGCCGAGGCGATCGACGAGCGGGCGTTCGGCGGGGCCGTTGCGCTGGCTTGACGCGGGCGCATGGCCATATCGACTCGTCGCGAATCCGCCAAAGGCGATCGAAGCGCGATTCTCTGCGCAACGTGGACTGCGTATCGGGCGCGCTCGCGCGGAATTGTCGATAATAGAACGTTGTTATTCACCGGATGCCGACGATGACCGAAGCCACCCAAGCCCAGCCTGCCGTTCCGCGCCTCACGAGCCTGTCGCACGGGGGCGGCTGCGGCTGCAAGATCGCGCCGGGCGTGCTGTCCGAGCTGCTCAAGCGCGCGACGCCGCCCGCGCTGTTCCCCGATCTGCTGGTCGGCACCGAAACGTCCGACGACGCGGCCGTCTACCGGCTCAACGACGAGCAGGCGATCGTCGCCACCACCGATTTCTTCATGCCGATCGTCGACGATCCGTTCGACTTCGGCCGTATCGCGGCCACCAATGCGTTGTCCGACGTCTATGCGATGGGCGGCAAGCCGATCCTCGCGCTCGCGCTGGTCGGCATGCCGATCAACGTGCTGCCGCACGAGACGATCGCGGCCGTGCTGCGCGGCGGCGAGTCGGTGTGCGCGGATGCCGGCATTCCGGTCGCGGGCGGCCATTCGATCGATTCGGTCGAGCCGATCTACGGGCTCGCGGCGATCGGCGTCGTGCATCCGTCGCGCGTGAAGCGCAACGCGGCCGCGCGCGCGGGCGACGTGCTCGTGCTCGGCAAGCCGCTCGGCGTCGGCGTGCTGTCGGCCGCGCTGAAGAAGAACCAGCTCGATGCCGACGGTTACGCGCAGATGGTTGCGACCACCACCAAGCTCAACCGGCCGGGCGCCGAACTCGCCGCGCTGCCGGGCGTCCATGCGCTGACCGACGTCACGGGCTTCGGGCTGCTCGGCCATACGCTCGAACTGGCGCGCGGTGCGAATCTTACCGCGCGCGTGCACTATGCGTCGCTGCCGTGGCTTGCGGGCGTCGAGACGTTCGTTGCCGACGGCGTGTTCACCGGCGCGTCGGGCCGCAACTGGGCTGCGTACGGCACTGACGTGCGGCTCGCCGACGGGCTGCCGCCCGTCGCGCAGGCGCTGCTGACCGATCCGCAGACGTCGGGGGGGTTGCTGGTCGCGTGTGCGCCGGAAGCGGTCGACGACGTGCTCGCCTGCTTCCGCGCCGACGGTTTCGACCGCGCGGCCGTGATCGGCGAGATGGTGGACGGGCCGGCACGCGTCGACGTCGCCTGACGCAGTTTTTCACGCTGGCGTGCCGTCGGTCGATAGAATCGATGCCTTCCGTTGAAAGTATCGACGATCGATGAACGACTTCCTGTTCGGACTGACGATCGCGCTGTCGGTCGGGCCCGTCGCGCTGATGATCGCGAACTACGGCATGCGCGCCGGCACCGCGATCGGCGTGCGCGCGGCGATCGGCGTGGCCGCTGCCGACGGCTGCTATGCGGTCGTCGCGTTTACGATCGGTGCGATGCTCGCGAGCACGCTCGCGTCGCATCTGCCGCTGTTCCGCGTCGTCGGTGCGCTCGTGTTGCTCGCGATGGGCACGCGGATGCTGTGGCAGGCGCTGCGTGACCGGCGCCGCACGCTCGACGGCGACGTACCGACGCCGCCGGGCGATCGCCCGTTCATGTCGATGTTCTTCGTCACGCTCGCGAACCCGCTGACCATCCTGCTGTTCTACGGCTATGCGACCGCTGCCGTCGGGGCGCACCGACACTGGCTGGTCGGCGCCGCGTGCGTGTTTGCGGGCAGTCTCGCGGGGCAGCTCGTGTTCGCGTTCGGCGGCAGTGCGATCGGGCGCTTCGTGAAATCGCCGGGGTGGCTCGCCGCGAGCCATATGGTCGCCGCACTCGTCGTGCTCGGTTATGGCGTCGCGGGGTTGATGCGCGTGTAGTGCGGCGAGAAACGGTCGATGTCGCGGGTGACGGCGAACCAAATAGCATTCCTGATGTTTGCAACACCGCGACGAACGCGCGATTTTCGGACACGCAACACGCATTCGTCCGCACGAAACACGGGCAGCCGTTTCGTAGTCGGGTTCCGCATCGCGCACGCCCGTTCTATACTCGTCGCGCAGTCTCCGACAGCCGTTCTCACCCAACATCATCGAAACAAGGAACGCCGATGCTGACTCGCTCCATCCTTTCCGCCGCTGCATTCTCGCTCGCCGCCTGTGCGACTGCGCCGTCGATCGCGCAGGACAACCAGGGCAACGATGCGGGCAACGCCGCATTCGCCGAGACCGGCTCGCATGGCCGCCCGGTCAAGGTCATGATCATCACGATGTTCGGCCCGGAAGGCCAGGCGTGGCTCGACCGGCTCGGCCCGTGGCGCGACATCACCGTGCCCGGCCTGTCGCCCGACTATCCGGCCGTCCACTGCAACAAGCAGGACGTATGCGTGGTGACGACCGGCATGGGCTATGCGAACGCGTCGGCGACGATCATGGCGCTTACGTTCTCGCAGCGCTTCGATCTGCGCCGCACGTATTTCCTGGTCTCGGGCATCGCGGGCGTCGACCCTGCACAGGGCACGGTCGGATCGGCCGCGTGGTCGAAATACCTCGTCGATTTCAGCCTGCAGTGGGAGCTCGATGCGCGCGAGATTCCGGCCGGGTGGAACACCGGCTTCCTCGGCATCAACACGAAGAGCCCGAACGACAAGCCGCCGCTCGACTATCGCACCGAAGTGTTCCAGCTCAACCCGCAGCTGACCGACGCCGCCTACGCGCTGTCGCGCAACGTCGTGCTCGCCGATAGCGCACAGGCGCAGGCCGCGCGCGCGAAGTTCACGTACGCGCCGGCGAACCGGCCGCCGACGGTGATCCAGTGCGATACGTCATCGGGCAACACGTGGTTCTCCGGCACGCTGATCGGCGAGCGCGCGCGCCAGTGGACCAAGATCCTGACGGACGGCAAGGGCACCTACTGCATGACCGCGCAGGAAGACAACGCGACGTTCGAAGCGCTCAAGCGCGCGGCGAGCGTGAAGCGGGTCGACCTGTCGCGCGTGGCCGTGCTGCGCACGGGGTCCGATTTCGACCGGCCGTACGCGGGGCAGACGAGCGCCGACAACCTGCTGAACTACGCGGATCAAGGCGGCTTCGCGCCGGCGACCGAAAACCTGTATCGTGCGGGCAATCCGCTGGTGCAGGACATCGTCACGCATTGGGGCGAATGGCGTGATGGGGTGCCGCGCCGCTGATCGCCGCCGGACGGTGTCAGCGACGCGTCGACGCGAACCTTAATGCGATTGCGGCCCGGAACGGAACGGCGTCCACACCGGCGTGGTGTCGTCCCAGTGATCGAGCGGCGAAGGAAGTTGGTCGTTCATCATGTGCTCCTGCAACTAACTGGCTCATCAAATCGTCGATAAGATCGTTCGAGACGCCGCGCACGGGACAACCCGCTGCGCGGCGTCGCGCGTTTACCGGCCCCCGCCGGCGAGCTGGTTGCCTTCCGGGATCGGGCGATACGGGCCTTGCGCGAGTTCGAGCCCCTGCGGATACGAAGTCGCCTTGCGCAGGTACGCGAGCGTGCCGTCCTTGCGCGCTTGCTCGACTTCCGCGCTCACTTCGGCGCGCGTACGCGGGCCATTGTGTTGCGCGTACCACGACGCGTTGGCGTAGTCGCCGGCGTGCGGGGTGCCCGAATCGGCGAACGCCGGTGCGGACACGGCGAGTGCGAGCGCGAGGGCCGAGAGAAGATGGCGGCGGTTCATGGCGTAACTCCTAGAGATGTCGGAGCTGGCGCCGAGCGCTGACTCCGGTCCCGCCAGGCGGGATCTGTTCGATGCGCAACGAGGTGCGCGACAGGGTTTACTCTAGGTATCCGTTCCGTCGCGATAAATGCGGCAGACGCGAATTGAATTGTCGTGTCAGTGGAACAATCGCCATCCGCACGGTCGACAGGGTTATGCGCAAACGGCCGGCAGCCCCGTGGCATGGGCCTCGCGCGGGTGCGGCGACGACGCACGTGGCCGATTGCCGCGGGCGACGCAAAGGTTTACTGCCGTTTCAGGAAGGATCGGGGGCGCTGCGCTTGAAGGGCGTGCCGGCGCGGCGCCGAGGCGGGACGACGCGCGGGCGCCACGGCCCGCGCGCGTTGTTCAGAGGATTACGCAACCCACTCGTTGATCACCGGCGTATCGAGCACCGGCGCGCGCTCGGCCTCCTCGAACGTGCGCTTGCTGCACGTCGCGTCGAGGCTGCCCTTGCCGCTCAGCAGCGGGCAGCGGTCGAACACTTCGGCAATCCAGTCGACGAACACGCGCACCTTCGGTGACAGATGGCGGCTGTGCGGATACACGACCGAGATCGGCATGGGCAGCGGCTTGACGCCGGGCAGCACTTCCTTGAGCCGGCCTTCGCGCAGGTGCGGCAGCACCATGAACAGCGGCGGCTGGATCAGCCCGAAGCCCTCGATCCCGCACGTCACGTACGCGTCCGCGTCGTTCACCGACACGATGCCCTCCATCTTCATCTCGACTTCCTTGCCTTCGATCAGGAACGTCCAGTCGATCGTGCGGCCCGTGCGGCTCGAGAAGTAGTTGACGGCCTTGTGCTGGCTCAGGTCGTCGATCGTCTGCGGCTCGCCGTGGTGCTCGAGATAGTCGGGCGACGCGACCGTCACGCATTCGAACAGGCCGACGCGGCGCGCGACGAGCGACGAGTCCTGCAGCGCGCCGACGCGGATCACGCAGTCGACGCCCTCCTGCAGCAGGTCGACCGGCCGGTCGGACAGGCCGAGTTGCAGGTCGATGTCCGGATAGCGCGTATGGAATTCGCACAGCGACGGAATCACGAGCAGCCGCCCGATCGAGCCCGGCATGTCGATACGCAACTTTCCGTGCGGCTTCCGGTTGTTGGCCTGGAAGCTTGCTTCGGTTTCCTCGACGTCCGCGAGGATCCGCACGCATCGTTCGTAGTACGCGGCGCCGTCCGGCGTGAGCGACAGCCGGCGCGTGGTCCGGTGCATCAGCCGCACGCCGAGGAAGGCTTCGAGATTCTGGATGATCGTCGTGACGGACGCCCGCGGCAAGCCGAGCGTTTCTGCTGCCTTGGTGAAGCTGCTTGTATCGACGACGCGAGTAAATACCTGCATGGCCTGAAGCCGGTCCATCACAACCTCCGCAATCTAATGAGCCTCCTGAACGACAAGGCTGCGCTACCTCGTGGGTAAACGCAGCCTCGGATTGTTCGGGGGCGTTGAATTGTGTTGCCGGATTATAGGCATTTATCCCAATGTCTGCCGGACTCAGAATTCGTTCCATCTCGAAATGGACGCTGCATCGTCATGGACGCTTCTGAATTCAGCAAATTCCTGAAAGCCGCGCTGCCCGCGCAAGCCATAGCCGGCGCGGCGCTGACGGTTGCCGAAGTGGAAATTCCCGGCTACGCACAGGACATCGTGCTGCGCCTCTACCGCCGTCCGGACAAGACCGGGTTGCCAGTAGTGCTTTATTTCCACGGCGGTGGCTTCGTCCGCGGTTCGCTCGAAGACGCTGATTTCGCCGCGCGCTTTTTAGCAGAACGCTTACCAGCTCTCGTAGTGTCGGTCGATTATTCGCTCGCACCGGCCTTTCCTTTTCCGGCCGCGCCGGAGGATGCGTATCGCGCCGCCGTGTGGGCCGCGACGCGCGCCCGCGCGTTCGGCGGCAACCCGAAGAAGATCGGCGTGGCGGGGCACGACGCGGGCGGCCAGCTCGCGAACTGCCTGGCCTTCATCGCCCGCGACCGCGGCGAGGTGTCGATCGCCGCGCAGGCGCTGTTCGGGCCGATGCTCGACCCGAGCATGACGCGCATCGGCGACGCCGAGCGCCTTGCGTCCGACATCACCGCGCGCGAATGCGCGGCCTGCTACCGCGCATATCTGCCGCAGGCGGCGCAGCGCATGCACCCGTACGCGGCGCCGATCGAATCGGTGCGCCTCGCGGGGTTGCCGCCGACGCTCGTCGTCACCGCGCAGAACGACGTGCTGCACGTCGAGGCGGAAAAATATGCGGGCTGCCTGATCTCGTCGGGCGTGCTCACGCAGGTGATCCGCTATCCGGACATCACGCACGCCGCGCTCGCCACGCACGAAGCCGCATTCGAGGAAGCCGTGCGCTTCTTCCAGTGCCGCTTCCAGGCGCGCCAGCCGAACCGTTCCGAATAACCAGAACCAATCCACGCTTACCGGAGATCCACATGGCCATCCTACGCACCTCCCGTTCCCGAATCGCGACCGCGGCGATCGTCACGCTCGCCGTCGTCGGCCTCGGCACGTTCGGCGCGATGCGCGTGAACGCGAACGCCCCCGAGAAAGCGGCGGCGCCGCTGCCCGAAGTCGACGTGGCGACCGTCGTGCCGCAGACCGTCACCGACTGGCAAAGCTATTCGGGCCGCCTCGAAGCGGTCGAAAAAGTCGACGTGCGCCCGCAGGTGTCGGGCACGATCGTCGCGGTGAATTTCAAGGACGGCGCGCTCGTGAAGAAGGGCGACGTGCTGTTCGTGATCGACCCGCGCCCGTACCAGGCTGAAGTCGACCGCGCCGCCGCGCAGCTCGCGGCCGCGCAGGCACGCAACGGCTATGCGCAGACCGACTGGCAGCGCGCACAGCGGCTGATCGGCGACAACGCGATCGCGAAGCGCGACTACGACGAGAAGCAGAACGCGGCGCGTGAAGCGAACGCGAACCTGAAGGCCGCCGAAGCCGCGCTGGAAACGGCGCGCATCAACCTTGGCTATACGCGCATCACCGCCCCGGTATCGGGCCGCGTGTCGCGCGCGGAAATCACGCTCGGCAACGTCGTGTCGGCCGGCGCATCGGCCGCGCCGCTGACGACGCTGGTGTCGGTGTCGCCGATCTACGCGTCGTTCGACGCGGACGAGCAGACCTACCTGCAATACATCAACGGCGCGCGCAGCGGCCGCAAGGTGCCGGTCGAGCTCGGCCTCGCGAACGAAACCGGCTACTCGCGCAGCGGCGAGATCGATTCGGTCGACAACCGGCTCGACACGTCGTCCGGCACGATCCGCGTGCGCGCACGCTTCGACAACGCGGACGGCACGCTCGTCCCGGGCCTCTACGCACGCGTGAAGGTGGGCGGCAGCGCGCCGCACGAGGCGCTGCTCGTCGACGACGCGGCGATCAACACCGACCAGGACAAGAAGTTCGTGTTCGTCGTCGATCAGCAGGGCCGCGTGTCGTACCGCGAAGTGCAGCCGGGGATGCAGCACGGCAACCGGCGCGTGATCGTGAGCGGCCTTGCCGCTGGTGATCGCGTGGTCGTGAACGGCACGCAGCGCGTGCGCCCCGGCGCGCAGGTGAAGCCGCACATGGTCCCGATGACGGGCGGCGACGAGCCGTCCGCGCCGCTCGCGGATAACGCGAAGCCGGCCGCACCGGCGAAGGCGGATTCGTAAGCGGCGCGCCGCTTCGCATCCGCGCTCAACCAGACAGAGCAACCCATGAACATTTCCAAATTCTTTATCGACCGGCCGATCTTCGCAGGAGTCCTATCGGTGATCATCCTGCTGGGCGGGGTGATCGCGATGTTCCTGCTGCCGATTTCGGAGTATCCGGAAGTCGTGCCGCCTTCCGTGATCGTGAAGGCGCAGTACCCGGGCGCGAACCCGAAAGTGATCGCCGAGACGGTCGCGTCGCCGCTGGAAGAGCAGATCAACGGCGTCGAGGACATGCTCTACATGCAGTCGCAGGCGAACAGCGACGGCAACATGACGATCACCGTCACGTTCAAGCTCGGCACCGATCCGGACAAGGCCACGCAGCTCGTGCAGAACCGCGTGAACCAGGCGTTGCCGCGCCTGCCGGAAGACGTGCAGCGGCTCGGCATCACGACGGTGAAGAGCTCGCCGACGCTGACGATGGTGGTCCACCTGATCTCGCCGGACAACCGTTACGACATGACCTACCTGCGCAACTACGCGCTGATCAACGTGAAGGATCGCCTGTCGCGGATCCAGGGCGTCGGCCAGGTGCAGCTGTGGGGTTCGGGCGACTACGCGATGCGCGTGTGGCTCGATCCGCAGAAGGTCGCGCAGCGCGGGCTGTCGGCCGAGGACGTCGTGCAGGCGATCCGCGAGCAGAACGTGCAGGTCGCGGCCGGCGTGATCGGCGCATCGCCGTCGCTGCCCGGCACGCCGCTGCAGTTGTCGGTGAACGCGCGCGGCCGTTTGCAGACGGAAGACGAATTCGGCGACATCGTCGTGAAGACGACGCCGGACGGCGGCGTCACGCACCTGCGCGACATCGCGCGGATCCAGCTCGACGCGTCCGAATACGGTCTGCGCTCGCTGCTCGACAACAAGCCGGCCGTCGCGATGGCGATCAACCAGTCGCCGGGTGCGAACTCGCTGCAGATCTCGGACGAAGTGCGCAAGACGATGGCCGAGCTGAAGCAGGACATGCCGGCGGGCGTCGACTACAAGATCGTCTATGACCCGACGCAGTTCGTGCGCTCGTCGATCAAGGCCGTCGTGCACACGCTGCTCGAAGCGATCGCGCTGGTCGTGATCGTCGTGATCGTGTTCCTGCAGACCTGGCGCGCGTCGCTGATTCCGCTGATCGCGGTGCCGGTGTCGATCATCGGCACGTTCTCGCTGCTGCTGGCGTTCGGGTATTCGATCAACGCATTGTCATTGTTCGGGATGGTGCTTGCGATCGGTATCGTGGTCGACGATGCGATCGTCGTCGTCGAGAACGTCGAGCGCAACATCGAGAGCGGGATGAACGCGCGGGCGGCGACCTACAAGGCGATGCAGGAAGTGAGCGGGCCGATCATCGCGATCGCGCTGACGCTCGTCGCCGTGTTCGTGCCGCTCGCGTTCATGTCGGGCCTGACCGGCCAGTTCTACAAGCAGTTCGCGATGACCATCGCGATCTCGACGGTGATTTCGGCGTTCAACTCGCTGACGCTGTCGCCGGCGCTGTCCGCGATCCTGCTGAAGGGCCATGGCGACAAGGAAGACTGGCTCACGCGCGTGATGAACCGCGTGCTCGGCGGCTTCTTCCGCGGCTTCAACAAGGTGTTCCATCGCGGCGCGGAGAACTACGGCCGCGGCGTGCGCGGCGTGCTGTCGCGCAAGACGCTGATGCTCGGCGTGTACCTCGTGCTGGTGGGCGCGACGGTGCTCGTGTCGAAGGTCGTGCCGGGCGGCTTCGTGCCCGCGCAGGACAAGGAATACCTGATCGCGTTCGCGCAGTTGCCGAACGGTGCATCGCTCGACCGCACGGAGAAGGTGATCCGCGACATGGGTTCGATCGCGCTGAAGCAGCCGGGCGTCGAGAGCGCGGTCGCGTTCCCGGGGCTGTCGGTGAACGGCTTCACGAACAGCTCGAGCGCGGGCATCGTGTTCGTCACGCTGAAGCCGTTCTCGGAACGGCACGGCAAGGCGCTGTCGGCCGGTGCGATCGCGGGTGCGCTGAACCAGCAATACAGCGCGATGAAGGATTCGTTCGTCGCGGTGTTCCCGCCGCCGCCGGTGCTCGGGCTCGGTACGCTCGGCGGGTTCAAGATGCAGATCGAGGATCGCGGCGCGGTCGGTTACGCGAAGCTGTCGGATGCGACCAACGACTTCATCAAGCGCGCGCAGCAGGCGCCTGAACTCGGCCCGTTGTTCACGAGCTACCAGATCAACGTGCCGCAGCTCAACGTCGATCTCGATCGCGTGAAGGCGAAGCAGCTCGGCGTGCCGGTGACCGACGTGTTCAACACGATGCAGGTGTATCTCGGTTCGCTGTACGTGAACGACTTCAACCGCTTCGGTCGCGTGTACCAGGTGCGCGTGCAGGCCGATGCGCCGTTCCGCCAGCGCGCGGACGACATCCTGCAACTGAAGACGCGCAACGACAAGGGCGAGATGGTGCCGCTGTCGTCGCTCGTCACGGTGACGCCGACGTTCGGCCCCGAAATGGTCGTGCGCTACAACGGCTACACGGCGGCCGACATCAACGGCGGCCCGGCGCCCGGCTTCTCGTCGGGTCAGGCACAGGCCGCGGTCGAGCGCATCGCGCACGAAACGCTGCCGCGCGGCGTGCGGTTCGAATGGACGGACCTCACGTACCAGCAGATCCTCGCGGGCGATTCCGCGATGTACGTGTTCCCGATCAGCGTGCTGCTCGTGTTCCTCGTGCTCGCCGCGCTGTATGAAAGCCTTACGCTGCCGCTCGCGGTGATCCTGATCGTGCCGATGAGCATTCTGTCGGCGCTGACGGGCGTGTGGCTCACGCAGGGCGACAACAACATCTTCACGCAGATCGGCCTGATGGTGCTGGTGGGGCTGTCCGCGAAGAACGCGATCCTGATCGTCGAATTCGCGCGCGAGCTCGAACACGACGGCAGGACGCCGCTCGAGGCCGCGATCGAGGCGAGCCGGCTGCGGCTGCGCCCGATCCTGATGACGTCGATCGCGTTCATCATGGGTGTGGTGCCGCTCGTCACGTCGACCGGCGCCGGTTCGGAAATGCGCCATGCGATGGGTGTCGCGGTGTTCTTCGGGATGCTCGGCGTGACGCTGTTCGGGCTGATGCTGACGCCGGTGTTCTACGTCGTGCTGCGTACGCTCGCGGGCGGCAAGATCCACGTCGCCGGCAAGGATTCGGCGGGGTACGGCGTGCCGGCGCCCGATGCTTGAGGACCAGAAAATGAATAACTTGCACAACACGAACGGCTTGATGCGCTTCGCGAAGGTGGCGGCCGCGAGCACCCTGCTCGCGACGCTGCTCGCCGCGTGCGCGGTGGGCCCCGACTACAAGCGTCCGGACGCGGCGGCGCCGGCCGCGTTCAAGGAAGCGCCGACTCTCGCCGCCGGCGAGCAGGCCGGCACGTGGAAGACGGCCGAGCCGTCGGACAGCGAACATCGCGGCGAATGGTGGAAGGTGTTCGGCGACCCGGTGCTCGATTCGCTCGAGACGCAGGCGCTCGCCGCGAACCAGAACCTGAAGGCCGCGGCCGCACGGGTCGAGGAAGCGCGTGCGGCGACCCGTTCCGCGCGCTCGCAATGGTTCCCGCAGATCGGCGCCGGGTTCGGGCCGACGCGCGAAGGGCTGTCGTCGGCGTCGCAGTTCCAGCCGCAGGGCACCGGCCCGACCAACGCGACGCTGTGGCGCGCGCAGGGCACGGTATCGTACGAAGCCGACCTGTTCGGCCGCGTCGGCCGCAACGTCGAGGCGTCGCGTGCCGACCAGGCGCAGAGCGAAGCGCTGTTCCGCTCGGTGCAGCTCGCGCTGCAGGCCGACGTCGCGCAGAACTACTTCGAACTGCGCCAGCTCGATTCGGATCAGGACCTGTACCGCCGCACGGTGGAGTTGCGCGAGCAGGCGCTGAAGCTCGTGCAGCGTCGCTTCAACGAAGGCGACATCAGCGAGCTCGACGTGTCGCGCGCGAAGAACGAACTGGCGAGCGCGCAGGCCGATGCGGTCGGCGTCGCGCGCCGGCGTGCGGCGTCCGAGCATGCGCTGGCCATTCTGCTCGGCAAGGCTCCGGCCGATTTCGCGTTCAAGGAAACGCCGATCGTGCCGGTCGCGGTGAAGATTCCGCCGGGCCTGCCGTCCGCGCTGCTCGAACGGCGCCCGGACGTGGCGGCGGCCGAGCGCGCGATGGCGGCCGCGAACGCACGGATCGGGCTCGCGAAGTCGGCGTATTTCCCGAAGCTCGATATCACCGGGGCGTTCGGGTATGAAGCGTCGACGCTCGGCAACCTGTTCCTGTGGTCGAGCCGCACGTTCCTGCTCGGGCCGTTCGCCGGCACCGCGCTGACGCTGCCGCTGTTCGACGGCGGGCGACGTGCCGCCGGTGTGCAGCAGGCGCGCGCGCAGTACGACGAGCAGGTCGCGAACTACCGGCAGCAGGTGCTCGTCGCGTTCCGCGAGGTCGAGGACAATCTTGCCGACCTGCGCCTGCTCGATGACCAGATCCGCGCGCAGGATGCGGCCGTCAACGCGTCGCGTCGGGCGGCGACGTTGTCGCGGACGCAGTATCAGGAAGGCGAGGTCGCGTATCTCGACGTGATCGACAGCGAGCGGTCGGTGTTGCAGTCGCAACTGCAGGCGAACCAGTTGACGGGGGCGCAGGCGGTGTCGACCGTCAACCTCATTCGCGCGCTCGGCGGCGGTTGGGGCCCGGCGCCGACGGCGGTCGGCGATGCGGGGGCCGTCAAGGCTGACGTGGCTGCGCGGTGAGTGCGCACGGCGGGCGATGCGTCGCTCGCCGGCAGTGAAGCGAAAAACCCCGGCATGCAGGCTCAGGTCTGCATGCCGGGGTTTTTTACGGCGTCAGGCGTTTTCGTTCATCGTCAGGATGATCTTGCCTACGTTCACGGCCGACTCCATCCGTCGATGAGCCGCCGCGGCATTTGCGAGCGGAAACACGCTGTCGACAACCGGCTCGAGGCCCGCGCCACCCGCGAAGCGCTCCAGCCAATGCTCGCGAAATCGCCGAACCATCGCGTGTTTCTCGCGCGGGTCGCGCGACTTCATCACCGTGCCGATGATTTGCAGGTGGCGGTACAGAATCTGATCGAGCGCAACGCTCACGTCGCCGCCGCCGCCGAGTATGCCGACCTGCACCAGCCGGCCGCCGTTGGCCAATGACGCGACATTCCGCGAAAAATACGGCGCGCCCACGAAGTCGATAACGATGTCGACCCCGCGTTTGCCTGTCCTGCTTGCGACGACTTCCGAAAAATCCTGCGCGTTGTAGTCGATCGCATGGTCCACGCCGAGTTGAACGATCCGTTCCAGTTTCGAGGCTTCGGCGGTCGCGAATATCGTCGCGCCGGTTGCGTAGGCGAGCTGGACCGCTGCGGAACCGACCCCGCCCGCCGCCGCGTGAATCAGCACCGAATCGCCGCGCTGCAAGCGGCCCAGATGCAACAACGCTTCGTGTGCGGTGACGAAGACTTCCGGTATGGCAGCCGCGTGCACGTAGTCGATCTGTGCCGGAATGGGCATCGCCATTCTCCAGTCGATGCGCGCCAGTTCCGCATAGGCCCCGCCGCCCACGACGCCCATTACACGATCCCCCACCTTGTAGCCCTGCACGGCGCTTCCGGTCTCGATCACCTCGCCGGCGATTTCGAGCCCCATGAGGGTGGAGTCGCCGAAATTCGGCTGGCCGTATCCGCCTCGCCGATGGGTCAGATCCGCGCGATTCACGCCCGCGGCATGCACGCGTACCAGCAGATCGTCGGGGCGAACCTCGGGTGCCTGGACTTCGGCCAGCTGGAGAACTTCGGCCTCGCCGAATTCCTTGAATGTGATGGCTTTCATTTCATGCCTTCCTGCGTCGTAGCTGAATTACCGGCGAGATCGTCGGACCGGGGTTGCGCGCCCAGCGTTGCCTGCGCCACGGCGGACGCGGAGATTGCCGCGGGAAACCCGGCATAGAACGCGAGGTGAGTGATTGCCGCGGAGAGCGCTTCGCGGGTAACGCCGTTCGCCAACGCGCGCCGCAGGTGCGCCGGCAATTCGTCGAGATGGCCCCCCGCGATCAGGGCGGCGACGGTCACGAGGCTGCGGTCGCGCGGCGCGAGCGCCGGATCGCTCCAGATGCGCGGATAGAGCGTGTCGTCGACGAATGCCGCGAGCGTCGGCGTGAAGGCCCGCGCGGCCTCGCGCGGACTGTCGAAATGCGTATGAGACATGGCGATACTCCTTCAAGCCTGGCTGACGAACTTGTGCGTGAGGTAGTACTCGATGCCCTCGGTGCCGCCTTCCGAGCCGTGGCCGCTTTCCTTCATGCCGCCAAACGGCAGTTCGGTCGACACGATGCGGTACTGGTTGATGCCGATCATGCCGGCTTCGAGACCGTCTGCGACATCAATGGCCGTGCGCGCGCTGCGCGTGAACGCATAGGCGGAGAGCCCGTAGGGCAACCGGTTCGCTTCGGCGAGCCCGTCGGCGAGGGCGTCGAAGCGCAGCAGCAGCGCGATCGGGCCGAACGGTTCTTCGTGCATCACGCGCGCATCCTTCGGTACGTCGGCGAGGACGGTGGGTTCGAAGAAATATCCTTCGCCCTCGATGCGCTTTCCGCCGGCGAGGACCGTTGCGCCGCGTTCCACCGCATCGGCGATGAGTTCTTCCATCTTGGCAAGCTGGCGTGGATTGGCCAGCGGCCCGACCTGCGTGCCGGCGTCCAGGCCATTCCCGACCTTGAGGGCCAGGGTCGCGCGCACGAAGTGCCCGACGAACGTGTCGTAGACTTCGCGCTGGATCAGGAAGCGCGTCGACGAGATGCAGACCTGGCCCGTACCGCGAAAGCGATTCGCCGCACCGTCGACCGCGGCCTTCTCGACATCCGCATCGTTGAATACGAGGACGGGCCCGTGGCCGCCCAGCTCCAGCGTGATGGGTTTGACGCCTTCGGCGGCGCGTGCCGACAGCAGGCGGCCGATCGGCACCGAGCCCGTGAACGTCACCTTCCGGATGACCGGGGAAGCGATCAGATGCTTCGACACCTGGTCGGGCACGCCGAATACGACTTGAAGCACGCCCTTCGGCAAACCGGCGTCATCCAGTGCGCGTGCCAGCGCGAGCGCCGTTGCGGGGCTTTCCTCGCCGGGTTTGATGATGACGCTGCATCCGGCGGCGAGTGCGGCGGAGAGCTTGCGCGCCGGGGTGATCGCGGGAAAATTCCACGGCGTGAATGCGGCGACCGGCCCGATCGCCTGTTTCTTCACGAGCTGTTGCACGCCCGGGCGGTTGGATGGCACCACGCGGCCGTCGATACGGCGCGCCTCTTCGGCGAACCATTCGAAATAGTCGGCGGCGCGCAGGACTTCGTCGCGGCTTTCTGCCAGTGGTTTGCCTTCCTCGAGCGTCATGACGGTAGCGATGTGCTCGGCGCGCTCGCGCATCAGTTCCGCCCCACGCTTCAGGATGCGTGCGCGTTCGGCTGGCACGGTGTTGCGCCAGACGTCAAAAGCCGATGCGGTGGCCTGCAGCGCGCGATCCAGATCGGCTGCCGTCGCCAGTGGGACGCGTCCGATCTCGATTTGCGTGGCCGGGTTGATCACCGGCGCCGTTTCGCGTTCGCTCGCAGCGATCCATTCGCCGTTGATGAAAAGATGAAGTGCGTCGTAACGGATGTCCATGGTAGTCACCTTTATGGTTAGGATTGCGATTCAATGTGTGTTCGCCTCGAGCCCGACAGGGAAACCTGCGCCACGCCGTCTCTGGATGATTCGCCGTGGCGGGCCAAGCTCGGGTTCGATACGTCCGCGTTCTGATTGCCTGACTTCGGGACCCAGTCTAGGCGTGAAGCGGCGCGCAACTTAGAGGGGCCGGAAAGAATGAATCTTGTCTCGGGAGAGAAAATCCCCGGCCAATGTGAAAGCGTGTTGAAAGGATGCGCAAAAACGACAGAGGATTGCGCGCTGCCTGCGCGAAACGAGCGCGGGCCCTATGATCAACGGGCTCGCGAGGGCCGATACGCGGCGATGCGGCGATCAATTCAAAACCAGGGTGCGTAATGGACAAGGTTCACACCATGTCGGTGTTTGCGAAGGTGGTCGAGATGGGCAGTTTCACGGCTGTCGCAAACCACCTCGATACGACGGTCGGCAACATTTCCCGAGCGGTCTCGGTACTCGAGGACAATCTCAACACCCGGTTGCTGCAGCGTTCGACGCGACGGCTCGTCGTCACGGATGCGGGGCGACGGTTTTACGAGCGCAGCGTGGCGATCCTCTCGGACATCGAACGGGCAGAAGCGGAAGCGCGCGATGCGCTGCTGGAGCCGCGTGGCGTATTGCGCGTGCATGCGGTGCCGGGATTGGGCCGTCAGCTCGTTTCGCAAGCCGTGCTGGCCTATCGGAACGCATATCCGGAAGTATCGGTCGATCTCATGCTGTCGCAGCGGATGCCGAACCTGCTCGAAGAGCAACTCGACGTGGCGATCGTGATTGCGCGCACGCTGCCGGACTCGGCGTATGTGAGCCAGAAGATCGGCGTCAGCCATTGCATTCTGGCGGCGTCGCCCGATTATCTGGCACGTCGTCCGGCTCCCGCGTGTGTGGAAGACCTCGTCGATCACACATGTGTGCGCCTGAGCACGGTCGATTACGCGCCCGACGAATGGCGTCTGCAAGGCAGGGCCGGCGAGGCGGTGTATCGTCCAGCGGGGTCGCACTTCAGCGTCAACGACATGGATGCGATGTCCACGGTGCTGCGCGAGGGCGCGGGGATCGGGCTGATCGCCGCCTTCTCGGCAATCGACGATTTGCGTCAAGGCTCGCTCGTTCGCGTCCTGCCCGAATTTCACACCGCTCAGCGCAACGTTTATGCGGTGTATTCGTCCCGTCAGTTCGTCGACGCGAAGATCAAACGGTTCATCGATGTCCTGAAGGTGCGGGTAGGCGACCGGTTGGCGGCGTATGCGGAGGAACTCGCTATCACGGTCGTATGATCCGTCTCATGGTCGGGCAGGTCTAGGGATCGACCGAGAATGCGTTTCTGGCGCCGAACGTGCGCGGCGGCCCGGTGATCGCAACTAACGGTCAAGCCGTCGCGCGTTGACGGACGGTGCGGCGACGCCATCGCCGCACCGCTCAATGCGGACCGTCTTCAGCCCGCAGCGCCCGCACGAGTTCCCCGGCGGCCTTGCCGAGCCCCTTATGTTTCGGCCGCCGCAAATACACAGGCAGCGGCAGCCCGTTGCGAATGTTCGCGAACACGAGCGGCGCGAGTTCGCCGTCGGCCACATACCGGCCGATGATCGATTCCGGCAAGTTCGCCCAGCCATGCCCGGCCTTCACGAGCGCGATCGCGGTCGCCATGTCGGTCACCTTCCACGTGCGGTTGCCGATCAGCGGCCGCACGTCGGTAAGCGGCCGCTCCGGATCGGCGATCACGATCTGCCGGAACCCCGACAATCGCTCGATCGCCTCCGGATGCGCGGCCTCGGCAATCGCAGGATGATCGGGCGCGGCGACCGCGATCAACGTCTCGGTCCACAGCGCGTGAATCTGTTCCTGAGGATGAAGATCGAGCCCGCCGTACGCGACGCAAAGATCGACGGCGCCGCGATGCAGCGCATCGACGATCGCATCCTGCGGCGCGGTGACGACGTTGACCGCGAGCGCCGGATATTTCGCGGCGACGGCGGTCAGCGCCTGCGCAATCGGCGCGCCGTCGATTTCGGCCGCGAGCCCGAGCCGCAGCGTGTCCTCGACACCTTCCGACAAGTGCTGCGCATGCGCACGCAGCGCATGCAGCCGTTCGGCGATCGCGCGCGCGTCGGGCAGCAGCGCGGCCATCGCGGCGGTCGGCGTCGGCTCGCGCGAGCCGCGATCGAACAGCACGAGGTCGAGTTCGGCCTCGAGGTTCGCGATCGCCATGCTGACCGCCGACGGCGTGCGGCCGAGCGCACGCGCGGCCGCCGAGAACGAGCCTTTGTCGATGACCGTCAGCAGCATGTCGATGTGGTCGCTGGTCAGCATGGTCCGCCGCCTCCTGTCAGAAAAATTGAAAGGTCCTGACTTTTGCGGACGCAGTGCCCGCTGTAGTCTCGCCACCTTGTTCGAAACGAAGGTGGTCGGTCATGCAAGGATGGAAGAGACGCATAGTCTACGTCGTGCTGTTCGAGGTACTCGGCATCCTCGTCGCATCGTCGGTGCTCGGCATGCTGAGCGGCGCGAGCGCGGCGGCGAGCGGTCTGCTCGGCGTGATGATCTCGACGACGGGCGTCACCGTCAATTTTCTGTACAACCTCGGGTTCGAGGCGTGGGAGCGGCGGCGCACCGAAACGACGCGCACCGTCGGGCGACGTGTCGTGCATGCGATCGGGTTTCAGGTCGCGCTCGTGACGTTCCTGATCCCGCTGATCGCGTGGTGGCTCGACGTGTCGTTATGGCAGGCTTTCCTGTACGACGCGGTGCTGATCGTGTTCTTCCCGATCTTCACGTTCACGTACAACTGGGCGTTCGACAGCGTGTTCGGGTTGCCGGACGCGGTGACGCGCAAGGCAGCGTCGGCGACGTAATGTAGACGGATGCAGCGGGATGCGAAACGACGCGGACCGCCCGCGCCGTTTCGCTTCTGCAAGAGAGAGGAAGACGGGCGGCGCGCATGCCGCCCGCTCGCGTTACGCGGCGACGAACTCGTGCACGTAACGGTTGAACACCGCGGGGCTCGCCGCATTCATCCCGTGCGATGCACCGGCGACGGTTTGCCGCTGCGCATTGCCGATCCACTGCGACAGCGTATCGACGTTGTGGCGGAACATCTTCGGGCTGCGCTGGCCGTCGATCAGCAGCGTGCGGCACGCGATATCGCCGGCCGTGTGCTGCGAATACGCGGGCAGCGGGTCGCGCAGCTGCTTCGGCAGCGTGCTTGCATTGTCGATCGCCATCGTGCGGAAGCGCGACGTGCTCTTCTTCCATGCGCCGGGGAGGCTCACGGAATCGACGAACATCTCGAGGCCGGCTTCCACTTCGCCTCGATCGATCAGGTTCACGGCCGTCGTGCGCAGCGCGAGTGCGGCGGCCGGCAGCGCGGCTTCGCGTACGCCCGGCTGCTGGAGCGGGCCGCCCGGATCGGCGAGCGTCAGCGATTCGACGAGGTGCGGATGCTGCCGCGCGACGTTGAACGCGACGCTGCCGCCGCGCGAATGGCCGACCAGATGCACGGGGCCAAGATCGAGCGCGTCGATGAATTCGGCGAGCTCGTCGACGTGGTTCTGCCAGCTGAACTCGTCCTGGATGCCCGCTTCGACGGCCGGCCAGTAGTGGCTCAGGCTCGGCGCGATGCAGCGGTAGTGGGCCGACAGCGCCGCGAGTTGCGGATCCCAGTAGCGGTAGTCGCACAGCGAGCCGTGCACGAACACCATCGGCGCACCGCTGCCCCGCTCGACATACGGCAGGCTGATGCCTGACGAAAGCGTCGCAAATTGCAGGTCGGGGTTCGCGAGCACGGACGGCTCGATTCGCATGTTCATGACTGAAAGACTCAAAGGTGCGTCAACACGACGCAACTATGCATCACGGCGACCTGCAAGGAAAACGCATAATTTTCATCGTGACGATCAATTTTATTGATGGCTGCGCCGGAAACCCTTGTCGGAGCGTGGTCATGCGCCCAAGCCTTCAATCGTCTGACGATTGAGTGCGACGTGGAAAGGGCATGCGGCGGCGTGCGCGCACGCGTCTTTACGTAGAGAAAGGGAAGGGGGCGCGTCAGCGCACCGCCAGCGCGGGCGCGGTCCGAAGCTCGACGGGCAGATCGTTGTCGGCCGCGAACTGCATCGCGAACTCGAACGCATCCGCACACACGGCCCGCAATTCGTCGGACACGAACAGGCATTTGACGCTGCCGTCGACGACCGGCATCGCGAGCCGCGACAGCGCGCACGGATAGCCGGACCGCCGTTCGCCGACGAACAGCGTGATGACGCCCGCGAGCCGCTCGGGCCAGTCGCTCGGGCGGAAGGTTTTCTGCGCGCGCGTGACGCCGCGGATCAGGTGGCCGGCGATACGACCGTGTTCGGTGATGTCGATGCGATCCATGCTGTGGTGCGTGTCCTCGTGCGCGTCATTCGCCGCCGTCGGCCGCCGCGTCGCCGCGCGCGGGAATCCGCAGGTTGCGCAGCTTGTGATAGAGCGTTTTCTTCGGCATGCCGAGCGCGTCGCTCGCGTCCGCGACGTTGCCGTTGTGACGCCGCAGCATGTCCTCGATCAGCATCCGTTCGAAATACGCGAGCTGTTCCGCGAGCGTGCTGCCGGCCGTCGGCGCGCCGCCGGACGACAGCAGGCTGTCGCCGGTCAGCCCGAGCACGAAGCGGTCGGCCACGTTCTGCAGTTCGCGCACGTTGCCGGGCCACGCATGCGTCATCAGTTCGGATACCTGCGCGGCGGTGACGACCGGCGCAGGCTGCCCGAAGCGCCGCGCGGCCGCGAGCACGAAATGCTCGAACAGCAGCGGCACGTCCTCGCGCCGCTCGCGCAGCGGCGGCAGCTCGATCTGCGCGACGTTGAGGCGATACAGCAAGTCCGCACGGAAACGCCCGTCGGCCGCGAGTTCGGCGAGATCGGCCTTCGACGCGGCCACCACGCGGCAGTCGACCGGAATCAGGTCGTTCGCGCCGAGCCGTTCGACCACGCGCTCCTGCAGCACGCGCAGCATCTTGACCTGCAGCGCGATCGGCATCGTCTCGATCTCGTCGAGGAACAGCGTGCCGCCGTCCGCCCATTCGATCTTGCCGATGCGCTTCTTGATCGCGCCGGTGAACGCGCCGGCCTCGTGGCCGAACAGCTCGCTTTCGAACACCTGCTCGGGCAGGCCGCCGCAGTTCAGCGCGACGAAATGCGCGTCGCGCCGGCTGCCGAAGTCGTGCAGGCTGCGCGCGATCAGCTCCTTGCCGGTGCCGGTCTCGCCGGTGATCAGCACCGACACCGAGGTATCGGCGAGGCGCAGGATCTTCTTGCGCACGTCGGCCATCGCGGGCGACTTGCCGAGCACGAACGCCTCGATGCCCTGCCAGTTGTTCAGCGCGGCGCGCAAGCCCTGTACCTCGAGCGTCAGGCGACGCTTCTCGACCGCGCGCGCGACGCGGCCGGCGATCACGTCCGACGAAAATGGCTTCTCGATGAAGTCGTACGCGCCGACCTGCATCGCGCCGACGGCCGTCGAGATGTCCGCATGGCCGCTGATCAGCACAACCGGGATCTGCGCGTCGATGGCCATCACGCGGTCGAGCAGCTGCAGCCCGTCGATGCCCGGCATCCGCACGTCCGACACGATCACCACCGGCGCGCCGGGCGCGACGTGCGCGAGCGCGTCGGCGGCCGACGCGAACGCGTCGACCGGGAACCCGGCGAGCGCGACGGCCTGCTCGACGCCGATCCGGACGTTCTCATCGTCCTCGACGACCAGCACGCGAATCTCATCTTCCATGCTCTGTCCTTTGTTGCGGCATCGCCGCCGCGAATTCGATGGTGAACTGCGCGCCGCCGTCGTCGCGGTTCGTCGCGGCGATCTTCGCGCCGAACGCCTCGACGATGCGCGACGTGATCGCGAGGCCGAGCCCGAGGCCCTGGCCGCGCGGCTTGGTCGTGACGAATGGCTCGAACAGGTGCGGCAGCACGTCGGGCGCGATGCCGGCGCCGCTGTCGGCCACCGTGAAGCGCACGCGGCCGTCGTCGTCCGGGCCGGCCGCGTCGATGACGATGCGGCGCACCGGCGCGTCGTGCACCGCGTCGAGCGCGTTGCCGAGCAGGTTCACGATCACCTGCTGCAACTGGCTCGATTCGGCCGAGACCGTCGTGCCGGGCGCGATGTTCACGTCGAGCCGCACGCCTTCGTCGCGAATCCGCGCATCGTAGATGAGCCGCGCATGCGCGACGGCCTCGTTCAGCGACACGGCGACGCGCTCGACGTCGGGCTTGCGCGCGAAGGTCTTCAGCTCCCCGGTGAGCACGGCCATGCCGTCGACCAGCTTGCCGACCCGTTCGAGGTTCGCGAGCGCCGGCGCCGGCTGGCCGCGTTCGAAGAACGTGCGTGCGTTGTCGCACAACGTGCGGATCGCGACGAGCGGCTGGTTCAGTTCGTGCGTGAGGCCGGCGGCCATCTGTCCGAGCACCGCGAGCTTGCCCGCGTGCACGACTTCCTGCTGCGAATCGCGTAGCCGCTGCTCGGTCCGCTCGCGCTCGACGATCTCGCGCTGCATCCGCTCGTTCGCGGCGGTCAGTGCGGCCGTGCGCTGCGCGACCGTCAGTTCGAGCCGGTCGTTCGCGCGGCGCAGCGCGTCCTGTGCGCTCAGCCGCGCGAGGATCGCCCGGCGGCGCTGGATCGCATAGCCGACTAGCAGCGCGACGATCAGGAACGCGCCGGTGACGAACACGAACGCCGTCTGCTGCTGGCGCCGCGCGCCGGCGATGTCGAGCAGCACCATCAACGAATCGCCGCCCTGCGGCGCGGGGCGCGACATCACGAGATAGCGCGTGGTGCGGCCGGCGTGGCGCGGATCGGGGAAGGTGCCGAACCACGCGGCCGAACTGCGGTCGCCGATGCGGCGATAGGGCAGCGCGTCGACGGTGCGGCCCGCGTACTGGCGCGACGCCTGGATGTCGCGCTGCTGCTGCGCGGTGATCGGGCGCAGCGCGGTGAATTTCCACGCGGGCTCGGTCGAGATCACGACCACGCCGTTGCCGTCGACGACCAGCGCGGCGACGCCCGGCGCGCGCCACGCCGATTCGAGCGGGTCGACGCTGATCTTCACGGCGGCCACGCCGATCGGCGCGCCGTCGCTGCGCACCGCGCTCGCGAAGTAGACGCCCGGCACGCCGGTGTTGGTCCCGATGCCGAAGAAGCGGCCGCTGCCGCGCGCGAGCGCGTCCTTGAAGTACGGCCGGTACGACACGTTGGTGCCGACGAAGCTGATCGTCTCGTTCCAGTTGCTCGCGGCGATCACGTCGCCTTGCAGATCGATCACGTCGACCGCGCCGCTGCCCGCGTCGCGATTCACGGCTTCGAGGTAGGTGTTCACCGCATGCACGAGCGCGGGGGCATCGTTCGGCGCGGCTTTCAGCATCGCGCGCACGCCGTCCTGCCGCGCGACCAGGCCGGGCAGAATCTCGAAGCGGCCGAGCTCGCTTTTCAGGCTGGACGCGTACAGGTCGAGCCGGTGCGCGCCGGCTTCCTCGAGCGCGTCGATCGCGCGTTCCCATGCGAAATCGACGGCCGCGCCGGCCACGCCGACATACAGCACCGCGGCCGATGCCCAGCCCCACCACGGGATTCCCTTGAAGCTCTTCTGCACGTTCGCCCTCATCGAAGCCGCAACCGGCCGTCCGCAACCGGCCGTCCGCAACCGGCCGCCCGCAACTGGCCGCCCGCAACTGGCCGTCCGCAATCGCCCGCCCGGAACGACGCGCGCCGCGCGCCGGCAGGGCCGGCGGCGGCGCGTGCGAAGCAGCCGGCGCGACGGTGCGCGCGGCCGCGCGTTATCCGAAGTGCGCGACCAGGATCAGCGTCACCGTGACGACGATCGCGCCGCCGATGCGGGTGGCGATCTGCGCGAACGGCATCAGCTGCATCCGGTTCGCGGCGGTCAGGATCGCGACGTCGCCGGTGCCGCCTTGTCCGCTGTGGCAGGCGTTCACGATTGCGGTGTCGATAGGGTACATCTTCAGCAGGCGGCCGACCACGAAACCGGTGCCCATCAGCGTCGCGACGGTCGACACGATCGTGACCACGTTGACGATCGTGAACGCGGCGGTCAGCTTGTCCCACGGCGTCATCGCGACGCCGATCGCGAACAGCAGCGGATACGTGACGGCGGTCGAGAAGAACTTGTAGACGACGAACGCGCCTTCCTGCAGCGGCGGCGACACCGCGCGCGCGAGCTTCACCAGCACCGCGAGGAACAGCATCGCGACCGGCGCGGGCAGGCCGAACAGCTTGTGCGCCATCAGGCCGACGAGATACAGCGTGATCGCGGTGATGCCGGCGCCCGCGATGTGCGTGACGTCGACGTGGCCGCGGATCTCCTCGCTTTGCGGCGCCATGTCGCCGCTTTCGCCGACCTGCAGGCGGCCGTTGCCGGTCAGGTGCGGCAGGCGCTTGCCGAGCATGTCGAGCGCGCCCGACAGGATGATCGCGGTCAGGCTGCCGAGCATCACCGGCGGCAGCACCATCGCGAACATCTCGCCTTGCGGCAGGTGCATCAGTTCCGAATAGCCGATCGACAGCGGAATCGCGCCTTCGCCGACGCCGCCCGCCATGATCGGCACGACGATGTACAGCAGCGTGTGGCGCGCGCCGAGGCCGAGCGCGGTGCCGACCGCCGTGCCGACGATCGCCGCGGCGACCGAACCGGCCGCGAGCGGAATGAAGATCTTCACGAAGCCCTGGATCAGCACGCGGCGGTCCATGCTCAGGATGCTGCCGACGATGATCGACGCGATGAACAGGTACAGGAAGTTGGTCGACTTCGTGAATTCGACCGTCAGGTTCAGCACCGGCTTCGGCAGCACGTGGTAGTACGTGAGCGCCGACGGCACGAAGGTCGCGAAGATCGCCGCCGCGCCGATGTTGCGCAGGAGCGGCAGGCGCTTGCCGAGTTCCGCGCAGGTGAAGCCGAAGAACGCGAGCACAGCGATCGCCATCGAGATTTCGCCGGGCACCTTGCCCGTCACCGCGAAGCCGACGATCAGCCCGAACAGGATCACGTAGACAGGCAGCGGGATGATGCCGATGCGGATTTCCATCAGCTTCCACCAGCCTTCCGGCCAGAAGCGTTCGCGCGTGGCGGGACCGGCTGCGGCAATCGGCTCGGGATGGGACGGGGTATGGATAGAGGTCTGCAAGACGTGTCTCCTGATGTTTGGAATGCCTGCATCGCTTCGCGGCATCGTGTGCCGTCTATTACGCAACCCCCGTGCCAGAATTCCGGCCTGCCGGAATATTTCCAATCCCTTGATTCGTAAGGGATTTGTTTCGTCTACGGAAAGGGTTTTCCACGCGGGCTGGCCGAGATTTCGGAATTCCCGCGGCCACGAGGCCGAGATTTCGGCCTCGTGGCGGCCCGGGCGCGTGCCATGCCAGCCGCCCGCCGTACCGCCCGCCATATCGCCGCGCGCGATTTTCTTCGCACAATCGCTTCGTAGACCGCCTTCCCGCCGCTCTCTATCATCGGCTGATCTTTTTCCGATGCGACGACGACTGTCCGGAGAACGCCCGCGCGTTCGCCGCGGCTTCGCTCATCCGTCGATACCGTCTTTGGACAGGAGAGTGGTTCCCATGCTGCATCCCGTGTTTTCCGCCCGCTTTTCCGCCGGCCGAGTGGCCCGCCTCGCCCGCCTGCTGACGGCCGCGCTGCTCGGCGTCGTGCTGCTGAACGGCGCGCGCGCCGACACCGCGCCGCTGAAGGTCGGCATCTCGACCAGCCCGCAGATCGAGGCGCTGAAGATCGCCGCGAAGGAGGCGAAGGAGCAGGGCCTCGACGTGAAGATCGTCGAATTCACCGACTGGAACACGCCGAACGCGGCGCTCGCGAACAAGGACATCGACGTCAACTACTTCCAGCACATCCCGTTTCTCGAAAACGCGAAGAAGCAGGGCGGCTACAACTTCATCTCGATCGCGCCCGGCACGATCATGAAGATCGGCCTCTATTCGAAGAAGGTGAAAAGCTTCGCCGAGCTGAAGGATGGCGCGCGCGTCGCGATCGCGAACGATCCGGTCAACGGCGGGCGCGGGCTGTTGCTGCTGCAGCGCGCGGGGCTCATCACGCTGAAGCCGGGCGCCGACTACCGCGCGACGACGCACGACATCGTCGCCAACCCGAAGCACCTGAAGATCATCCCGCTCGAAGCGTCGCAGCTCGCGCGCTCGCTCGACGACGTCGATCTCGCGCAGGGTTATCCGAGCTTCATCAAGCTGGCCGGCACGACCGACCCGAACAGCGCGCTGCTGTTCGACGGCACCGAGAACAAGAACTTCGCGATCCAGTGGGTCGTGCGACCGGAGAGCGCGAACGATCCGCGCATCCGCAAGTTCATCTCGATCTACCAGCATTCGCCGGCGGTGCGCCGTGCGCTCGACAACGCGTTCGGCTCGCTGTACGCGATCGCGTGGTGACGGAGGCGGCATGACGACGGCGAACCGCAAGAAGATCCTGCTCAACGCGTTCAACATGAACTGCGTCGGGCATATCAACCACGGGCTGTGGACGCATCCGCGCGACCGCTCCGCGCACTACACCGACCTCGACTACTGGGCCGATCTCGCGAAGACGCTCGAACGCGGCAAGTTCGACGGGATCTTTCTCGCGGACATCGTCGGCGTGTACGACGTGTTCGGCGGCGGGCCCGAGGCCGCACTGCGCGAATCGGTGCAGGTGCCCGTCAACGATCCGCTGCTGCTCGTGCCCGCGATGGCGCAGGTCACGCGGCATCTCGGCTTCGGCGTGACCGCGAACCTGACCTACGAGCCGCCGTACCTGTTCGCGCGCCGCATGTCGACGCTCGATCATCTGACGAAAGGGCGCGTGGGCTGGAACATCGTCACCGGCTACCTCGACAGCGCCGCGCGCGGGATGGGCCTCGCGCAGCAGATCGGCCACGACGACCGCTACGAGCGCGCCGACGATTACATGGACGTCGTCTACAAGCTGTGGGAACAGAGCTGGGACGACGACGCGGTGATCCGCGACACGCAGGCGCGCGTGTTCGCGCAGCCGGGCAAGGTGCGGCGCGTGAAGCACGACGGGCCGTTCTATTCGATCGATGCGATCCATCTGAGCGAACCGTCGCTGCAACGCACGCCGGTGCTGTACCAGGCCGGCTCGTCCGCGCGCGGCGTCGAGTTCGCGGGCCGTCACGCGGAATGCGTGTTCGTGAACGGGCAGAGCAAGGCCGCGGCGCGCGCGGCGGCGCTCGACATCCGCGCGGCCGCCGCGCGGCAGGGGCGCGACCCGGCGTCGATCAAGATCTTTGCCGGTGTGAGCGTCGTGACGGCCGAGACCGAATTGCTCGCCCGCGAGAAGTTCGACGAGTACCGGCGCTACGCAAGCCCCGAAGCCGGCCTCGCGCATTTCGCGAGCTCGACCGGCATCGATTTCGCGAAGTACGGCCTCGACGAGCCGATCTCGTATGTGAAGACCGATTCGATCCAGTCGGCCGTCGACGCGATCTCGCGCAAGAGCACGACCGGCACGTGGACCGTGCGCCGGATGCTCGAGCAGATGTCGCTGGGCGGCCGCTATGCGCCGATCGTCGGTTCGCCGTCGCAGGTCGCGGACGAACTGCAGGCATGGATCGACGAGACCGGCATCG
Source organism: Burkholderia sp. AU17457 (assembly GCF_002223255.1). Taxonomy (NCBI): domain Bacteria; kingdom Pseudomonadati; phylum Pseudomonadota; class Betaproteobacteria; order Burkholderiales; family Burkholderiaceae; genus Burkholderia; species Burkholderia sp. AU17457. Next base: position 36,192 of record NZ_NKFB01000006.1, on the reverse strand, counting down.
ACGGCTTCAACCTGACGCGCACCGTGATGCCCGAGTCGTTCGAGGATTTCGTCGACTGGGTCGTGCCCGAGCTGCAGAACCGCGGCGTCTACAAGGAAGACTACGATCCCGCGCCGACGCTGCGCGAGAAGCTGTTCGGCGCAGGCCCGCGCCTGCCCGCCTGGCACACCGGCGCGCAGCACCGGCCGGCGGCCGCCGCCGAACCTGCGCATCCCGCGCATGCCTGAACGTGACGGAGCGAAGCGATGACGCAATTGTTCGATACGCTGGGTTTCATCGAGGCATCGGCCGTGCGCGCCGGCGCCGGCGTCGATGCAACCGCGCATGAGGGAACGGCCGTGCCGGCCGGCGGCGCGGCCGTGTCGCTGGAGCAGGTCGGCAAGGTATTCGCGACGCCGCGCGGCCACGCCGCCGCGCTGCGCGACGTGACGCTCGACGTGCGGCGCGGCGAGGTGTTCGGCATCATCGGCCGCAGCGGCGCCGGCAAGTCGACGCTGCTACGGCTCCTGAACGGCCTCGAACGGCCGAGTTCGGGCCGCGTGCGCGTGCAGGGCGTCGACGTCGGCGCGCTCGACGAGGATGGCCTCGTCGCGTTGCGGCGCCGCACCGGCATGGTGTTCCAGCATTTCAACCTGCTGTCCGCGAAGACGGTGTTCGAGAACGTCGCGCTGCCGCTGAAGATCGCCGGCGTGCCGAAGGCCGAGCGCGTGCGCAAGGTCGAGGCGCTGCTCGATCTCGTCGGGCTCGCCGCGAAGCGCGACGCGTATCCGGCGAGCCTGTCGGGCGGGCAGAAGCAGCGCGTTGGCATCGCGCGGGCCCTCGTGCACGATCCGGAGGTGCTGCTGTGCGACGAAGCGACGTCGGCGCTCGATCCGGAAACCACGCAATCGATCCTCGCGCTGCTCGCGGACATCAACCGTCGTCTCGGGCTGACGATCGTGCTGATCACGCACGAGATGGAAGTGATCCGCGCGGTGTGCGACACGGTCGCGGTGATCGAACAGGGCGAAGTCGTCGAAGCCGGCCCGGTGTGGCGCGTGTTCGGCGATCCGCGCCACGGCGCGACGCGCGCGCTGCTGAGTACGCTGCAGCACGATCTGCCGGCCGAACTGGCCGCGCGCGTGCGGCCGCTGCCCGAGCAGGCCGCGCTGCCCGACGGCGCGCAGATCGTGCTCGACGTCCGCTACACGGGCGAGAGCGGCGGCGAGCCGGACGTCGGCGCGCTTGCGGCGGCGCTCGGCGGCTCCGTGCGGTTCCTGCACGGCGGCATCGAGAGCATCCAGGGGCATGCGCAGGGGCGGCTCGTGATCGCCGCGACGCCGCGTGCGGATGACGCCGGCCCGGTCGCCGCGCTGCTCGAACGCGCGCGCCGCCATGCGAATCACGCGGAGGTGCTCGGCTATGTTTGAACTCTGGTGGCCCGAATTGCTCGACGCGATCCGCGACACGCTGTCGATGGTCGCCGCATCGGCCGCGATCGCGGCGCTGATCGGCATCCCGCTCGCGGTGATCCTCGTGACCACCGCGCCCGGCGGCATCTACGCGCGGCGCGGCGTAAACGCGGTGCTCGGCGCGCTCGTCAACGTGTTCCGCTCGACGCCGTTCATCATCCTGCTCGTCGCGCTGCTGCCGTTCACGCGCATCCTGATCGGCACGACGATCGGCGTGTGGGCGGCCGTCGTGCCGCTGTCGATCGCCGCGATCCCGTTCTTCGCGCGCATCGCCGAAGTGAGCCTGCGCGAAGTCGATCGCGGGCTGATCGAGGCCGCGCTCGCGATGGGCGCGAAACGCCGCCACATCGTGTGGCACGTGCTGCTGCCCGAAGCGCTGCCCGGCATGCTCGGCGGCTTCACGATCACCGTCGTCGCGCTGATCGGCTCGACCGCGATGGCGGGCGCCGTCGGCGCGGGCGGCCTCGGCGATCTCGCGATCCGCTATGGCTATCAACGTTTCGACACGACCGTCATGGCGACCGTGATCGTAATCCTGATCGCACTCGTTTCGGCCGTGCAAATCACGGGCGACCGCCTGGTCCGACGCGTGACCCGGCGAACCTGAGCGACGCCACGAGCGTCCGCTCGCTTCATTCCTGATCCTGAGAGAAAAACCATGACCTTGCCCATCGGCGCGCCACGCGAATGGAACGGACAATTCGAGGAAACGCTGTTTCTGGAGGTGGCGCGACGCCATCGTCCGGACTTCCCCGACAAAGCGGCGACGCCGCCGCGCGAGCCGCGCAACGGCGACGAGCTGGCCGCCGTCGCCGACTACTACACGAAGATGGCGTCGCACGACCTGTTCATCGTGCAGGTCGTCGCGAAGGCGATCGACACGCTGTTCCGCGACGATCCGCATTTCCAGCTGATCCTGTCGCGCCAGCTCGGCGACGACGGCGCGCACGCGGTGATCGGGCGTGAGCGCGTGACCGAACTGACGGGGCGCGATCCGCTGCCGGAAGTCGACCGGCTCGTCGCCGCGCACTGGGCGCGCATCGGCGATACCGCGGTGCGCGACGTCGCGGGCTTTCTCGCGTTCGAATGGCATTACGAGCTGCACATCCTCGCGAAGCTGTGGATTCAGCGCAAGACCGGCCGCATCGGCGACGGCGCGATGCGCGAGCACGGCGAGAACCGGATTCGCCCGGACGAGGAATGGCATCGCGTGCAGATCGTCCAGTGGTGGTTCGACACGCTGCAGGCGCTGCCGGCGGCCGAGCGCGACGCGCTGATCGATCGCGTGATCGCGGCCGACGAGGAAACCCAGGCGCGACTCGACGGCTATCTGCACGACGAGTACGCACATACCGCACTGGTATTCGGCGCGGATATCGCCGAATATCGTGCGATCTACGACGACTGGCGGCGCGAGATCCTGTCGCGGCTGACCGGCCGCCAGCTTGGCGCGCTCGTACCGCTGTCGGGCGAAACCGTTGAACAGGAAGCTGTCGCATGAACGATCCACGCGGCCCGGCGACGCTGGCGCCGGATACCGATACACCGGCCGTCGACCGCGCCGCGCTCGCGCGCGCGATCGATGCGCTGCGCGTGAGCGCCGCCGAGCGCGACCGCGCCGGTGGTCACGCCGGGCAGGAGAAGCAGTGGCTCGCCGACGCGGGCCTGCTGACGCTCGCGGTGCCGCGTGCGTTCGGCGGGCAGGAAGCGGCGTGGCCCGCGATCTACGACGTCATCCGGCAGGTCGCGCGGGTCGACAGCGCGCTCGCGCACCTCGTCGGCTTCCAGTGCCTGCAGGTGGTGAGCGTCGACGTGTGGGGCAGCGCCGCGCAGCGCGAGCGCTATCTGCGCGGCACGGTCGACGGGCGCTGGTGGTGGGGCAACGCGGTCAATCCGCTCGACACGCGGCTCGTCGCCACGGCGACGCCCGACGGCGGCTACCGGCTCGACGGCGTGAAGGGTTTCTGTTCCGGCACGCGCGGCTCGCAGCGGATGACTGTGTCCGCGCACGATCCGGCGATCGGCCGCACCGTGTTCGGCGTGGTGCCGACCGATCGGGCCGGAATCACGGTCAACGACGACTGGGATCCGGTCGGCCAGCGTCAGACCGACAGCGGCAGCGTGCGCTTCGACGGCGTGACGCTCGCGCCGGACGAAGTGCTGCACCGTTCCGAGACTGCTCCGACGCCGCGCGCGACGCTGCGCACGCTCGTGTCGCAGCTCGTGCTGACGAACCTGTTCGTCGGCCTGGCGGAAGGCGCGCTGGCCGAGGCGCGCGACTACGTGCGGCAGCATGGCCGCCCGTGGATTCACTCGGGCGTCGAGCGGGCCGAGGACGATCCGTACACGCTGCAGCGCTTCGGCGACATGCGCGTGCGCGCGATCGCCGCGGCGGCGCTGGCCGATCGCGCGGCCAGCGCGTTGCAGCACGCGTGGGCACGGCAGGATGCGCTGACGGCCGACGAACGCGCCGAAGTCGCGCTCGCGGTATCGGAAGCGAAGATCGTCGCGCAGCGCGCGGCACTCGACAACGGCGAGGCGCTGTTCGACGCATGCGGCGCACGCGCGACGGCCGCGTCGCTGGGCCTCGACCGCTTCTGGCGGAACGCGCGCACGCATACGCTGCATGACCCGCTCGACTACCGGCTGCGCGACGTGGGCCGGTTCGCGCTGACCGCGGAATTGCCGCCGGCGTCGCTCTATACGTAAATCCGCAGCAGGGCGGTGCCGGCTCGGCGCCGCGCGCTGGGACGAGCACGTCGGCGATGCACGGCAGGAACTCGTGCTGATCGGCATGGACATGGACGAGCCGGCGTTGCGCGCGCGCTTCGACGCATGTCTGCTGACCGACGCCGAGATGGCGACCGTCCCCGAACACAGGACCACGTGGGACAACCCGTTTCGCGACTGGGCCTGACGTGAACGCGCGCTGCCTGCATCGATCCGGATGGCGTTCCTCGACACCTAGATCGGCAGCCGCACCGTCTGCTTGATGCGCTTCAGCGGGATCTCGGTTTCGACGTTGCGTACGCCTTCGATCTGCGTGAGCGTCTCCATCTGGAAGCGCTGATAGTCGTCGAGATCCTTCGCGATCACGCGCAGCAGATAATCGTAGCTGCCGGCCATCAGATGGCATTCGAGTACTTCGGGGGCCTGCTCCATCTCCCGCGCGAAGCGTTCGACCGTCGTCTTGTCCTGTCGCTCCAGCGTGACGCGGACGAATGCCGTGAAGCGCAACTCGACGGCTGCGGGATTCAGCAGCGCGACGTACGCATCGATCACGCCCTGTTCCTCGAGCAGGTGAACGCGGCGCAGGCATGGCGTGGGCGAGAGCCCGGCCTGTTGCGCGATGTCGGCGTTCGTCTGGTTCGAGTTCTGCTGCAACGCACGGAGGATGCGTCGATCGATCGCGTCCAGTTTGATTGGCATTTTTGGCTATCAATGAAGTTGATATTGGATAATAACGCCAAATTTGACGCTGTAAATAGCCGGGTTTGCATCCAATCTCCACGGGAAATTCCCGATAATCTGACGACTACCCCGGCCCGCAAGCGCGCGATTCCCGCCCGCCGCGGCGCCGCCCTCAGGAGATTCCCGATGCCGCACGTCGCCTGGTTGCCGTTCATGGCCACCTCCCTTCTGATCATCCTGACGCCCGGCCAGGACATGGTGCTCGTGATGTCGCGCACGCTGTCCAGCGGCACGCGCGCAGGCCTCGTGACCGCCGCGGGCGTCAGCGTCGGGCTGCTCGTCCACACGATGCTCGCGACGCTGGGGCTGGGCGCGCTTCTTCAGGCATCCGAATGGCTGTTCACCGCACTGAAGATGATCGGCGCGTTGTACCTGCTGTATCTCGGCATCACGCTGTTGCGTTCGTCGGGCGAATTGACGCTCGCGGGCAGCGGCGCCGCGCCGGAATCGCGGCTCCGGACGTTCGCGCAAGGCGCGCTGTCCAACGTGTCGAATCCGAAGGTCGCGCTTTTCTACCTGGCGTTTCTGCCGCAATTCGTTCCGGCGGGCGCCGCGCACCCGATGTTGTCGCTGTTCGTGCTGGGCGCGACGTTTGCCGGCCTGACGTTTCTCGTCAAGGGGCCGGTTGCGCTGTTCGCCGGCCTGCTGTCGGCGTCGATTCGCCGCAACCCGCGCATCCTGACGCGCATGCATCGCGTCAGCGGCGTGGTTCTGCTGGCGCTCGGCGTGAAGCTCGCGCTCGAACGCCGCTGATCGCGGCCACCGTGCCGGCACGCCTGCCGGCTCTACTCCGCCGGCAACGCCTCCGCCAGCGCCCGCATCGCCTCCACCGTTTCCGGGTTCGCCGGAAAGAACGCCTCGATCGCGAGTTCTGACAGCGTCACGTCGACTGGCGTACCGAATACCGTCGTCGTACTGAAGAACGTCAGCTCGCCGCTCGCCGTGCGTAGCCGCAGCGGCACGGCGATATCCGCGAAATCGGTGCGCGCGTGCGAATCGTCGGGCTGCTCGGCGGGCGCCGGATACGCGGCGAGTTCGTCGCGCAGCGCATGCAGCGTGCGGTCGCCGCTCGCGTCGATCTGCCGCTGCAGCCGATGCAGGATATGCGCGCGCCATTCGTGCCAGTTGACGATCTGCGACGCGAGACCGTCCGGATGCAGGCTCAGCCGCAGCACGTTGACGGGCGGCTGCAGCAGCGCCGGATCGGCCTGCGCGACCAGCGCGCCGAGCATCCGGTTCGCCGCGAGCAGCGTCCAGTGGCGGTCCACCGCGAGCGCCGGATAGGGCTCGTGCCCGCGCAGCACGGCTTCGACCGCATGACGCGCGGCATCCAGTTGCGGGTCAGAAAACGGCCGTTCGCGAAACAGCGGCGCGAAGCCGGCCGCGACGAGCAGCGCATTGCGTTCGCGCAGCGGCACGTCGAGGCGCTCGGCGAGATGCAGCACCATCTCGCGGCTCGGCTGCGCGCGGCCCGATTCGACGAAGCTCAGGTGACGCGCGGACACTTCCGCGTCGAGCGCGAGCGCCATCTGGCTCAGGCGCCGGCGTTGCCGCCACGTGCGCAGCAGCGGGCCGATGCCGGACGCGCGGCCGGCGGACGGAGAGGGCGAATGGAGGGGGGCGGTCGGGTTCATGGCGCAGATGATAGGCAATCCCGCGCGTTTTCGGCATTACCTGCGAGGTAAGCATCGCGCCGCGCCGGTCGCGCGCAGCCGCTGCGTTACCATAGCCCCCGTGCCACCTGAGAGGCGGCGCCGGACCCGCGACGACAACGCATGGGCCGGTCGCCGCGCACATCGACAACAAGGCATTCCAGGGGAATCCAACAATGAAAAAACTTGCCGTCCGGCTCGCCTGCGTGGCGATGCTCGCACTCGCCGCGACCAGCGGCCACGCGCAGACCGAAGCTGCGCAGGTCGAAATGAGGGCCGCCGCCGCGGCCGCCAACGAAGCGGTCGTGAAGGGGCCGACCGACATCGACGTCAAACACGAAGCCGTGCTGAAGCTGAAGGCCGGCGAGTCGTTCGTGCCGGCCGCCGAAGCCGGCCGCTACCTGCGCTCGATGGGCAACGCGATCGACGAATCGAAACTGGTCGGCCTCGTGCTGCCCGACGATCCGGACGCCGACTGGATCTCGGTCGTGTCGTTCGAGCCGAGCGGCTACATCCGCGACGACGACGCGAAGGACTGGAAGCCCGACGAACTGCTGAAAAGCCTGCAGGCCGGCACCGAGGAAAGCAACCCGGCGCACAAGGAGCGCGGCCTGCCCGAAACCGAGGTGGTCGGCTGGGCGAAGGCGCCCGCGTACGACGCGGCCACGCACCGGCTCGTGTGGTCGGCGATCATCCGCGACAAGGGCGCGGCGCCGAATGCCGCGAACGACGGCGTGAACTACCGGACGCTCGTGCTCGGCCGCGACGGCTACCTGTCGCTGACGATGGCGTCGACGCTCGCCGACCTGCCGAAGTACAAGGCCTCGGCCGACGAACTGCTGTCGAACATCCGCTTCAACGACGGCAAGCGTTATGCCGACTTCAACCAATCGACCGACCACGTCGCCGAGTACGGGCTCGCGGCGCTGATCGTCGGCGTCGGCGCGAAAAAGCTCGGCCTGCTCGCGCTGATCGGCGCGTTCGCGGTGAAGTTCTTCAAGATCGGCGCGGTCGCGCTGCTGGCCGGCGGCGCGGCGCTCAAGCGCTTCTTCGGGCGCAAGCCGAAGGCGGCCGGGGTGCCGGCCGTCGCCGACGCATCCGACGCGGTCGCCACGGAGCGCAAGGAATGACGAAGCTGCTGCTGCTGATCTTCGGCGGCCTGAAGCTCGGCAAGGTGCTCGTATCGGCGGGCACGATGCTCGCGTCGATCGCGGTCTATGCGCTGTTCTACGGCTGGCGTTTCGCGGCCGGTTTCGTCGCCTTGCTGCTGGTGCACGAAGCCGGCCACTACGTCGCCGCGCAGCGGCGCGGGCTCGACGTCGGGCTGCCGACCTTCATCCCGTTCGTCGGCGCGTGGATCCAGTTGAAGGAAATGCCGCACGACGCGGAAACGGAAGCGTACGTCGGGCTCGCCGGGCCGTTCGTCGGCACGCTGGGCGCGCTGGCCTGCTATGCGGCCGCGCGGCACACCGACAGCAACCTGTTGCTTGCGCTGTCGTACACGGGTTTCTTTCTCAACCTGTTCAACATGATTCCGCTGTCGCCGTTCGACGGCGGGCGGATCACCGCGGTGCTGTCGCCGCGCATCTGGTTCGCGGGCGTGCCGGTGCTGATCGCGCTGTTCGCGTATCGGCCGAGCCCGCTGCTGATCGTGATGGCGATCTTCGCGCTGCCTCAGTTGAAGCGTGCGTGGCGCTACGATCCCGACGCGCCGGAGAACCGCATGTACTATGCGACGTCGATCGAGACGAAGACGACCTACGCGCTCTGCTACGTCGGCCTGCTCGCGTTCCTCGCGCTGATGACGTCCGGCGTGCACGACATGCTGCGCGTCGTGCACGCGTCGACCTGACGTCGATCCGATGCAAAAAAACGGCGGCCGCTGTTGCGCGGCCGCCGTTCCTTGCGACACATCGAACGTCACGCGTCGCGATGACGCAGTTCGACGCGCTTGATGTCCTTCACGATCACGAGATAGCTGAACACGGTGACGAGCGCGTTCAGCCCGACGAACACCAGTGCGCCGTTGAACGAGCCGCTCGCGCCGACGAGGTAGCCGATCGCGATCGGCGCGACGATGCCCGCCGTGTTGCCGAACATGTTGAACAGGCTGCCCGACAGGCCGATCGCTTCCTTCGGCGCGGTATCCGCGACGACGGCCCAGCCGAGCGAGCCGATCCCCTTGCCGAAGAACGACACGGCCATCAGCATGATGACCAGCGCTTCGCTGTCGACGTAGTTGCAGCCGATGATCGTCATCGACAGCAGCATCCCGCCGACGATCGGAATCTTGCGCGCGAACGTCAGCGATACGCCGCGGCGGATCAGCGCGTCCGACAGCATTCCGCCGAGCACGCCGCCGAGGAACCCGCAGATTGCCGGCAGCGACGTCATGAAGCCGGCCTTCAGCAGCGACATGCCGCGCGCCTGGACGAGGTAGATCGGGAGCCACGTGAGGAAGAAGTAGGTGAGCACGTTCACGCAGTACTGGCCGAGGTACACGCCGATCAGCATCCGGTTCGACAGCAGCTGGCGCACGTAGTACCAGCCGGCCACGCGGCTGCCCTCGGAAGCGCCGCCGCCGCTGCCGCTGCCGCGCGCCCCGCCCGTCGACCGCACCAGGCCGCCACCCTGCTCGATATGGTCGAGTTCCGCGCGGTTCACGGCCGGATGGTCGGCCGGGTCCTTCACGACGCGCAGCCACAGGAACGCGAGCGCGATGCCGGCCAGGCCGAGCCACAGATACACCTGATGCCAGCCGTACGCATGCGTGAGCCAGGCCATCAGCGGCGAGAACACCACGGCCGCGAAGTACTGCGCGGCGTTGAAGATCGCCGACGCGGTGCCGCGCTCGGCGGTCGGGAACCAGCTCGCGACGACCTTCGCGTTCGCCGGAAACGCCGGCGCCTCCGCGATGCCGACCGCGAAGCGCATCGCGAACAGCGCGGCCACCGCGAACGCGGCGCTGCCGCCGACGCCGATCGCGCTCTGCAGCAGCGTGAACGCCGACCACAGGAAGATGCTCGCCGCATACACGCGCCGCGCGCCGAAGCGGTCGAGCAGCCAGCCGCTCGGCAGTTGCGCGAGCACGTACGCCCAGCTGAACGCCGAGAAGATGTAACCCATCGTCACCGGGTCGATGCCGAACGCCTTGCGGATCGGCGTGCCGGTGATCGACAGCGTCGCGCGGTCCGCATAGTTGAGCGTCGTGACGACGAACAGCATCGCCAGGATCCAGTAGCGCACCGCAGTTCGGCGCGCGGTGCGCGCGAGATCGAGCGGAAGATCGCGAGGGGAGGACTGATTGCTCATTTTGAACATACGTCGTCGTATGACATGAGCGAAAGTGTATTGCCAATGCCCGGACTCAGAAACCTCGGGTTTTCCCTTTGAGGTCGGCCTCACAATATGGGAACGTCGGGATTTACTGGCCCGGACAACGCTTGCCGGTGTATCGTCCGCGCCCTCGCAGACGGCGAGAATGACCCCATGCCGTCGGCAGACATCGTATCTGTTGCGTTACAATGAGCCATCCATTCCCGAACCACGGAGCACACCCCATGCAACTGACAGGAGAGATGCTGATCGGCGCCGAAGCGGTGGCCGGCTCGGCAGGCACCTTGCACGCATTCGATCCGACGAAGGGCGCGCCGATCGAGGCCCCGGCGTTCGGCGTCGCGACGCAGGCCGACGTCGATCGCGCGTGCGAACTCGCCCGCGACGCGTTCGATGCGTACCGCACGCAACCGCTCGCGGCCCGCGCGGCGTTCCTCGAAGCGATTGCCGATGAGATCGTCGCGCTCGGCGATGCGCTGATTGACCGCGCGCACGCCGAAACGGGGCTGCCCGTCGCGCGGCTGCAGGGCGAGCGCGGCCGCACCGTCGGCCAGCTCCGGTTGTTCGCGCGCGTGGTGCGCGACGGGCGCTTCCTCGCCGCGTCGATCGATCCCGCGCAGCCGGCGCGCACGCCGCTGCCGCGTTCCGACCTGCGGCTGCAGAAAGTCGCGCTCGGGCCCGTCGCCGTGTTCGGCGCAAGCAATTTCCCGCTCGCGTTCTCGGTGGCCGGCGGCGATACCGCGTCGGCGCTCGCGGCCGGTTGCCCGGTGATCGTGAAGGCGCACGAGGCGCACCTCGGCACGTCCGAACTGGTCGGCCGCGCGATTCGCGCCGCGGTCGAGAAAACCGGCATGCCGGCCGGCGTGTTCTCGCTGCTGGTCGGCCCCGGCCGCGTGACCGGCGCGGCGCTGGTCAGCCATCCGGCGATCCAGGCCGTCGGCTTCACCGGTTCGCGGCAGGGCGGGATGGCGCTCGTGCAACTCGCGAACGCGCGCCCGCAGCCGATTCCCGTCTATGCGGAAATGAGCAGCATCAACCCCGTCGTGCTGTTCCCGGCCGCGCTGGCCGCGCGTGGCGACGCGATCGCGACGGGCTTCGTCGATTCGCTGACGCTCGGCGTCGGCCAGTTCTGTACCAATCCGGGCCTCGTGCTCGCGATCGACGGCCCCGATCTCGACCGTTTCGAAACGGTCGCCGCGCAGGCGCTCGCGAAGAAGCCGGCCGGCGTGATGCTCACGCCCGGCATCGCCGATGCGTACCGCAATGGCCGCGGCAAGCTGGCCGAACTGCCGGGCGTGCGCGAAATCGGCGCGGGCGAGGCCGCGCAGACCGACTGCCAGGCGGGCGGTGCGCTGTACGAAGTCGGCGCGCAGGCATTCCTGGGCGAGCCGGCGTTCAGCCACGAGGTATTCGGGCCGGCGTCGCTGATCGTGCGCTGCCGCGATCTCGACGAAGTCGCGCGCGTGCTCGACGCGCTCGAAGGCCAGTTGACGGCCACGCTGCAAATCGACGCCGACGACAAGCCGCTCGCGCGCCGGCTGCTGCCGATCCTCGAGCGCAAGGCCGGGCGGCTGCTGGTCAACGGTTACCCGACCGGCGTCGAGGTGTGCGATGCGATGGTGCACGGCGGGCCGTTCCCCGCGACGTCGAACCCGGCCGTCACGTCGGTCGGCGCGACCGCGATCGAGCGCTTCCTGCGGCCGGTGTGCTATCAGGATTTCCCGGACGACCTGCTGCCCGAAGGGCTGAGGGAAGGCAATCCGCTCGCGATTCCGCGGCTGCGGGACGGCAAGGCGGAGTGACGTGGCGGCGGCCCGGCGGCGAGCGCCGGGCTGCTTGCCGGATGGGCGAAAGCGGAGGCGGCCGGTGGCCGTCTCCGCTTTTTTTCGCGGTGGCTTTCCTGTTGCCCGCGTTTCTCCTACAGTAGCGAAGCCGCGGGCCGTCCGGCCCGCAGGCGAGCCTGAGAGATCACAAGACCAACAAGGAACCATCCGATGACTATCAGCAAGCGTGGCGACCACCTGTTCGCGGCCGGGTTGTGGAAAGCGATCGGCGACGTCGCGAAATCGGTCCGTACCCAGATCGGCGAAACCAGCGAAGGGCGTGTGCTGGCCGACGCGCTGTTCGCGCTGCAGCGCGAGCTGGGCGGCAGCGAATTCGATGTGACGATCAACCAGGGGCGGCCCGTCGCGGGCTCCGATCCGCATTCGTTGATCTTCGGCAGGGCCGTCGAGCGCTTCAAGTACGACATGGAGGCGGTGGTGTTCGCGCTGAAGCATCGCCGCAGCATCGACGGGCCGAACGGCGCGCAGCGCGCCGACGCGCTCACGCAGGCCAACACGCATCTCGCGACCGCGAAGCAGTACGCGATGTTTACCGTCGGGCGCTTCTTCGATGCGGTCGTCGATCGCGACGTGCTGGAGCAGATCGTGGGCGCCGAGTCGCCGGCGCGCGGCCGGCCGCTCGCGGCGCGCAAGGGGATCGACGAGACGCAGCGCACGCTCGCGAGCGTGCGGCAGCGGATCATCGGCGCGATCGCGCAGATGTAATGCGATGGCCGCGCCGGCTCGTCGAGCCGCGCGGCCATCGCGTGATACGGATACGGACGCGTGGGCAGCCGGCGCGCCGTGCCGATGAAGGCGCCGCGCCGCCGGCGAACCCGGCTTACTGCGGGCCCATCTTCTTGATCAGCACGTCGAGCTCCGCCGCTTCTTCGTCGGTCAGGTCGACGAGCGGTGCGCGCACCGGGCCCGCGTCGTGGCCGACGAGCTTCGCGCCCGCCTTCACGATGCTGACCGCGTAGCCGGCGCGGCGATTGCGGATCTTCAGGTACGGCAGGAAGAACTCGTCGATCAGGCGGCCGACCGTCGCGTGGTCGTCCTTCGCGATCGCTTCGTAGAATGCCATCGCCGTCTTCGGGATGAAGTTGAACACGGCCGACGAGTACACCGGCACGCCGAGCGCCTTGTACGCGGCCGCATAGACTTCAGCCGTCGGCAGGCCGCCGAGGTACGCAAAGCGATCGCCGAGGCGGCGGCGGATCGTGACCATGCTTTCGATCTCACCGACGCCGTCCTTGAAGCCGATCAGGTTCGGGCAACGGTCGGCGAGGCGCTCGAGCATGTCCGCATTCAGCTTCGAATTCGCGCGGTTGTACACCACGACGCCGATCTTCAGCGCGCGGCACACCTGCTCGACGTGCTCGGCGATCCCTTCCTGGCTCGCTTCGGTCAGGTAGTGCGGCATCAGCAGCACGCCGCTCGCGCCGAGGCGCTCGGCTTCCTGCGCATATTCGATCGCGACGCGCGTCGCGCCGCCCGCGCCGGCGAGGATCGGCACCTTGCCCTTGCAGGTTTCCGTCGCGACGCGGATCACGTCCGAATACTCGCGCTGCGTGAGCGAGAAGAATTCGCCGGTGCCGCCGGCCGCGAACAATGCGCTCGCGCCATACGGCGCCAGCCATTCGAGGCGCTCGGCGTAGGTGGTCGGACGGAAGCTGCCGTCCGCGTCGAAATCCGTCAGCGGAAACGACAGCAGGCCGTGGGAGATGATCTGTTTGAGTTCTTGCGGTGAAGTCATGGTTGAGGTCGTTCGTCTAGCGCGAGTGCTGGTTCGTCGGGAACGGCATACGAGCCGAATTGGCGATGTCGTTGTATGTCATCGTACAACGCAAGCATGAGCGGCGCAAGCGGTTTGCTGACGGGTCAAAGGTAGGGTCTTTCCGGATAAGGGTTTACGTAGCATCATCAATCGAGGTTGAATGTCGTATGATGACTAACGATATCGCAGACAGGCTCCAGGAATTCCGATGACTGCTTCCCCGCTCTACATCCGCGTGCATCCGGACGACAACGTCGCGATCGTCGTCAACGACGGCGGTTTGCCCGAAGGCGCGACGTTCGCCGACGGGCTGACGCTGTGCGAAGGCGTGCCGCAGGGGCACAAGGTCGCGCTCGTCGATCTCGCGGCCGGCGATCCGGTCATTCGCTACAACGTGGTGATCGGCTATGCGCTGACCGACCTGCGGCGCGGCAGCTGGGTCAACGAGCGCACGATGCGCATGCCCGAGCCGCCGGGGCTCGACGACCTGCCGCTCGCCACGCGCGCCGCGCCGCCGCTCGAGCCGCTCGACGGCTATACGTTCGAGGGCTTCCGCAATGCGGACGGCTCGGTCGGCACGCGCAACATCCTCGCGATCACGACGACCGTGCAGTGCGTGTCGGGCGTCGTCGAGCACGCGGTGAAGCGGATCAAGGACGAGCTGCTGCCGCGCTACCCGAACGTCGACGACGTGGTCGGGCTCGAACATACGTACGGCTGCGGGGTCGCGATCGATGCGCCCGACGCCGATATCCCGATCCGCACGCTGCGCAACATCAGCCTGAATCCGAACTTCGGCGGCGAGGTGATGACCGTGAGCCTCGGCTGCGAGAAGCTGCAGCCCGAGCGCCTGCTGCCGCCGGGCGCGATTCCGGTGGCGGCCGACGGCGCGACCGGCAACGGCGGCGTCGTGTGCCTGCAGGACGCCGCGCACGTCGGCTTCAATTCGATGATCGACTCGATCATGAAGATGGCCGAATCGCATCTGGAGCGGCTCAACCGCCGCCGCCGCGAGACGTGCCCCGCGTCGGATCTCGTCGTCGGCGTGCAGTGCGGCGGCAGCGACGCGTTCTCGGGGCTCACCGCGAACCCGGCCGTCGGCTTCGCGGCCGACCTGCTCGTGCGCGCGGGCGCGACGATCATGTTCTCCGAGGTGACCGAAGTGCGCGACGGCGTCGCGCAGCTCACGTCGCGTGCGGCGAACGAAGAAGTGGCCCGCGAGATCATCCGCGAGATGGACTGGTACGACCGCTACCTGCAGCGCGGCCGCGTCGACCGCAGTGCGAACACGACGCCCGGCAACAAGAAGGGCGGCCTGTCGAACATCGTCGAGAAGGCGATGGGATCGATCGTGAAGTCGGGCAGCGCGCCGATCGCCGGCGTCGTGCGTCCCGGCGATCGCGCGCGGCAGAAGGGGCTGCTGTACGCGGCGACACCCGCGAGCGATTTCATCTGCGGCACGCTGCAGCTCGCGGCGGGGATGAACCTGCATATTTTCACGACCGGCCGCGGCACGCCGTACGGGCTCGCGCAGGTGCCGGTGATCAAGGTCGCGACGCGCAGCGATCTCGCGCGCCGCTGGCATGACCTGATGGATCTCGATGCGGGGCAGATCGCGACCGGCGCGGCGACGATCGAGGACACGGGCTGGGCGCTGTTCCGGCTGATGCTCGACGTCGCGAGCGGCAAGCGCCGCACGTGGGCCGAGCAATGGAAGCTCGCGAATGCGCTGACGCTGTTCAATCCGGCGCCGGTGACCTGACGCGTGCGGTGGTTGCGGCAAGACGATGCGGGCGCCTTCGGGCGCCCGTTTTCTTGTGGGATGGCGCACGCGATTTCCTTACCTCGTACGTAATCGACCGCCCGCGCGGCCCCGGCGACGATAGCGACACGCGGACCCGAAACGTCCGCGACATCGTCCACCGACACAAGGAGCCTCGCCATGAACACCGCTCAATCCGCTTCGTCCGTTCACGCCGACCTGATCGACCGCTACTTCGACGCCTGGAACGAATCCGACGCCGCGCGCCGCCGCGAACTGATCGACGCGACGTACGCAAGCGACGCAGCCTATCGCGATCCGCTGATGACCGGCGACGGCCACGCGGGCATCGACACGATGATCGCGGCCGTGCAGCAACGCTTTCCCGCCTATCGCTTTCGCCGCACGACCGACGTCGACGGGTTCGGCCCGCACCTGCGGTTCTCGTGGGCGCTCGTGTCGCCCGACGGCGCGGCGATCGTGAAGGGCTCGGACTTCGGCATCGTCGACGCGTCGGGCCGCCTCGCGTCGGTCACGGGTTTCATCGACGAAATGCCGGCCGCGGCGTCGTGACGCGAACGATGCATGCACCACGGCCGCCGGGATCGGGTAACGTTATGCGATTCGTTCCCCACCCCGGAGACCCACCGACATGCTGAAGAACCTCGACCCGCTGCTGCACGCCGACATCCTGCACACGCTGCGCGCGATGGGCCATGGTGACGAAATCGCGATCTGCGATGCGAACTTCCCCGCGGAATCCGTCGCGGAGCACACGGTGGTCGGCCGCGCACTGCGCGTCGACGGCGCCGATTCGGCGCGCGTCGTGCGCGCGGTGCTGTCGGTGCTGCCGCTCGACACGTTCGTCGACACACCCGCGTGGCGGATGGAAGTCGTCGGCGACGCGGCGGCGGTGCCGCCCGTGCAGCGCGAAGTGCAGGCCGAGATCGACCGCGCGGAAGGGCGCCCGGTGCCGCTGGCCGGCATCGAACGTTTCGCGTTCTACGAGCGCGCGCAGCAGACGTATGCGGTGATCGTCACCGGCGAAACGCGCGGTTACGGCTGCTTCATCTTCAAGAAAGGCGTGCTGTTGAGCGACGCGGGCTAAACGCGTTTTTCAGCGCGCCGGGCCGCCGGCGCGGCCGCCGCAGTGTAAAGATTTGCTACAACCTTTTTCTTGGACACCGCGGAAAGACCCTCTATGCTGGCCCATTTGCCGCGCGCCCTTCCGGGCCGCGCGGCGCCGAACCGCCCGGGCGCGCCCCGCGCGGGCGGCCGAATTGCATACGAGGAGAGAGGCATGACGCGTACCGTCGATTCCGGCGTCATTTTTTTCGCACGCCTGGCGCTGGCGGCGTTGTTCTTGTGGGGCGGCATCATGAAGCTGCTCGGCTACAGCGATTTCGTCGCGTATCTGCACGGAATGAACGTGCCCTATCAACAGGTCGTCGCGCCGATCGTCGTCGCGATCGAGGGGCTGGGCGGCCTGCTGCTGATCGTCGGCTACAAGGTCCGGCCGCTCGCGTTGCTGATGGCGGTCTATACGATCGCGACCGCGATGGTCGGGCACAATTTCTGGGACGCGACGAACGCCGCCGTCCAGCACGACATGGTGATTCACTTCTGGAAGAACGTCGCGATCGCCGGCGGGTTCCTGCTGCTGTTCGTCACGGGCGCCGGCGGCGCGAGCATCGACGCGCTGCGCCGGCCGAGTTCGTCGTACGGCGTGCTGCGTTGAGCTAAGCCAATTCGCGGCGCTACGCCGACGCAAGACAAAAGGGCCGAATCCCGCACGCCGCGGGATTCGGCCCTTCGTTCATCCGGCCGGCGCGTGCGCGCCGACATTCAACGTGCGTCCTTCGCGTCCTTCGCATCCTTCGAGAACTGCACGGCGATCGCGCCGAGCACGCAGATCGCCGCGACGTACACGACCGGCGCGAGCGGATTCGACTTCATCATCAGCGACACGATCACCGGCGTGAGCCCGCCGAAGATCGCATACGCGACGTTGTACGAGAACGAGATGCCCGAGAAGCGCACGACGGCCGGGAAGCTCTTGACCATCACGAACGGCACCGCGCCGATCGTGCCGACCATGAAGCCCGCGATCCCGTAGTAGAGCGGCAGCGTCGAAGCATCGGCCGCGACCTGCACGAACAGCAGGTAGTAGCACGCGGCCAGCCCGATACCGCCGATGCCGAGCACGCGCTTCGCGCCGATCCAGCCCGCGAGCGAACCCGCGGTGATGCAGCCGGCCGTCAGGCACAGCGTCGCGACGCTGTTCGCGAACAGCGTCGTCGCGGGCGTCAGGTGGAACTGTTTCTGCAGCAGCGCGGGCGTCATCAGGATCACGACGACGATCGCGGCCGACAGCATCCACGTGAGCAGCATCGACACGATCACCGCGCGGCCGTGGTCGCGCAGCACGGCCTTCAGCGGAATCTCGGCCGCGAGCGCCTTCTTCGCCTTCATCTCGGCGAACACCGGCGTTTCATGCAGCCAGCGGCGCAGGTACACGGAGAACAGCCCGAACACGCCGCCGAGCAGGAACGGGATGCGCCACGCGAACGCGCCGACTTCGGCCGTCGAGTAGCGGCTGTTGATGCCGGCCGCGACGAGCGAGCCGAGCAGGATGCCGGCCGTGAGGCCCGCAGTCAGCGTGCCGCAGGCATAGCCGATGTGGCGCGACGGCACGTGCTCGGACACGAACACCCATGCGCCCGGCACTTCGCCGCCGACCGCCGCGCCTTGCAGCACGCGGAACAGCAGCAGCAACACCGGCGCGAGGATGCCGATCGTGTCGTAGGTCGGCAGCAGGCCCATCAGCAGCGTCGGCACCGACATCATCAGCACGCTCAGCGTGAACATCCGCTTGCGGCCGAACAGGTCGCCGAAGTGCGCCATGATCACGCCGCCGAGCGGGCGCGCGAGATAGCCGGCCGCGAAGATGCCGAACGTCTGCAACTGGCGCAGCCAGTCCGGAATGTCGTGCGGGAAGAAGAGCTGCCCTATCGCCGGCGCGAAGAACACGAAGATGATGAAGTCGTAGAACTCGAGGGCGCCGCCGAGTGCGGCGAGGCCAAGGGTCTTGTAGTCGCTGCGCGTGAGCGCGCGTTCGGCGGCGCGAGGCACGCCGCTCAATTCGGAAGCTTGCATGGTCAGGACGATCGGTTTTCGAATGTAGTTGTCGGTGCTGCGTCTCCAGGGCCCGCTTTTCGGCATGGACTGACAAGGCGCGGCTTGCGTCGTCGAAGCGCGCCGCGTGCCGGGTGAGGCACGCAACACGCGCCGCCGCACCGGGATGGGGCACGGCGGAGACGAAGCGTCGAAGCGGGTGGGGGGATTCTACAGGAGCGCGAAATGCCTGCGCGCGGGCGCGCGCCGGGAGCGGCTTCGGACCATGCAGCCGATGCGCGCGACGCGGGCGGCCGGTGAGCCGGGGGCGCGCCGCGCGGGGCCGCGGCCGCGTATCGGTTATCAGTTGCCGGCGATCGTGTCGACCGGTTTGAACGCGCCGCGCTCGACCTTGTAGATCGTCACCGGCGCATCCTTCAGGTCGCCCTTTGCGTCGTACGCGATGCTGGGCGCCGACACGCCCTTGATCGACACCTTGCCGAGATACGGCGTGTACACCTTCGGATCGGTCGAGTTCGCATCCTTCATCGCGGTGAGCAGCGCGATCGTGCCGTCGTACGAATACGGCGAGTACGTGATCACGTCTTCGTTGAAGCGCGCCTTGTAGCGTGCCGCGTAGCCGGAGAAGCCCGGCATCTTTTCCTTCGGCAGCCCGCCCATGTAGACGATCGCGCCTTCGGCCGCGTCGCCGCCGACCTTCAGGAACGTCGGCGAGCGCGACATTTCGCCCGTCACGAATGCCGACTTCATCCCGAGCTGGCGCATCTTGCGGATCATCGGCGACGATTGCGCGTCGCCGCCGCCGTAGAAGACCGCGTCCGGATTCACGCCCTTCAGGTTGGTCAGGATCGCGGAGAAATCGAGCGCCTTGTCGTTCGTGAAGTCGCGCTTGACGATCGTGCCGCCGGCCGCTTCGACGGCCTTCGCGAATTCGTCGGCGATGCCCTGGCCGTAGGCCGTGCGGTCGTCGATGATCGCGATGCGCTTGAAGCGCAGCGTCTTCACCGCGTACGTGCCGACGATGCGGCCCGCCTGCGCGTCGCTCGTCAGCAACCGGTAGGTCGTCTTGTAGCCGCGCGCCGTGTATTGCGGCGACGTCGCCATCGAGATCTGCGGCAGCCCCGCGCGATCGTACAGGTCGGACGCGGGAATGCTGGTGCCCGAGTTGAAGTGGCCGATGATCCCGCGGACGTTGTCGTCGATCAGCCGCTGCGCGACGGTCGTGCCGGTGCGCGGGTCGGCCTGGTCGTCCTGCGCGTCGAGCTGGAACGTGACGGGCTTGCCGCCGATCGTCGGATGCGTCGCGTTGAAATCGGCGATCGCGAGCTGCACGCCCTTCTGCATGTCCGTGCCGTAATTCGACTGCGGGCCGGTCAGCGGTGCGGCGAAACCGATCTTGACGACGTCGGCGGCGACGGCGTGCGCGCCCGACAGTGCGCAGGCGGCGGCCAGCGCGACGTGCGATACCTTCAGCTTCACTTTCACTTCCCCTTGATGGCGTGGTTGGGGCGCCGCGCGCATGCGGGCGGCGCCGGTAAACCGGGCGAGACGGTTCGGTCGGCAGGCCGATGCGCAGGCCATGCACGCGCGTCACATGCCGCGCGCGCTGTGCCGGAATCGGCGTGTGCGACAGCGGATGCGGCGGGCCGTGCGTGCCGATTGCGGCAGCGGCGGGAGGTCGTCTCGTGACCGTGAAACGAAGTCTAGATAGCGAAAATGCGGGCGTCTTGCGCGTTCGGTGCGCGGCCGGCGACGATATCGGCATATCGTCGATTACCCTGATATATGCCGAAATCGTCATGGCGAATGCGCAAACCCGCCAAGACGCGGGCCGTCGGCATTTTTAGGATGACGGATTCGGGTGGGTGGTGCCGGCATGCGACGCGCTGCGCCGGCTGCGACGAAGGCGAACGGCTGCTGGCCCGCACGTCATTGCATTGGTTGCGTGCACAACCAGCGTCGCCCGCGATCGGGGCGCGCGATGCCGCCGGCCACCGTCTTGCCCGCCCCGCATTCGATGCGACGCGATCGAAGGGGCGCTCCTATAATCGACGCCATCTGCCACTCGCTTCGCGGTTGCCGGGATGACGACCTTGCTTGCCGTACCGCCCATGAGCCTGTCCGACACGTTGCGCTACCAGCCCGACAACGCCGATTTCGGCGCGATGCTCGCGCATTTTCGCCTGCTCGAACCGGTGTTCGATGCGCTGCCGGACGTCGCGTTCTTCGTGAAGGATGCGAGTGGCCGCTACGCGATCGTCAATCGCACGCTGGCAATGCGCTGCGGCTACAAGGACAAGGGCGACCTGCTCGGCAAGACGGCCGACGAGGTGTTTCCGCGCCGCTTCGGCCGCAGCTATTTCGAGCAGGACATGGCGACGATCAACGCCGGCCAGCAGTTGATGGACCAGCTCGAGCTGCACCTGTATCCGGGCCGCCAGCCGGGCTGGTGCCTGACCTGCAAGGAGCCGCTGCGCGACGCCGCGGGCCGGGTGGTCGGTCTCGCGGGCATCTCGCGCGACCTGAAGGCGCACGAGGGATCGCACCCGGCGTACAGCCGCCTCGCCGACGTGGTCCAGCACATCCAGGATCACTACGTGCAGCCGCTGAACCTGAAGCACCTCGCGCAGATGGCGGGGATGTCGGTCGCGCAACTCGAGCGCTACTTCCACAAGGTGTTTCACCTGACGCCGCGCCAGGTGCTGCTGAAGACGCGGCTCGACGCGGCCACCGCGCTGCTCGTCACGCACGACAAGGTGACCGACGTCGCCGCGCTATGCGGCTACACGGATCACAGCGCGTTCACGCGCCAGTTCAAGGCGACGGTCGGCGTGACGCCGACGGAATACCGGTTGATGCTGCAGGAGCGGGCAGGGTGACGCAACTCGCCGGCATGGCCGGCGCGTCGCCGGGATCGGGGTCGGGCGGGGGAAACGGGAAAGGGTGAAGCGGCGGCTCAGCGGTAGCCGAGCCCTTTCAGGACGGCCGTGCCGTCTTCGGTCAGCCGGAAGCTCGGGGACGTATCGGGGTCGAGCTTGACCATTTCGACGAGGCCGGCTTCCTGCAGCGCGGGCAATTCGGGTTTGGCGTTCGCGCCGATCGGTGCATGCAGCAGCACGAGCAACGTCGCGATTTCATGATGACTGAGCAGGCGGCGCAGCATCGTCTTCTTTGCAGGGGGCGCGGCCGGGCGGCCCGCGGGTGCTTCTACGGCGCTCATCGCTTTCCTCCTTTTCGAGATAACCATCGGGTACTGGTTGCGGATGGTGCCGTCGAAGACTTAAGCGATTCTTAAAACCGGGGCGGGCGGCGCAATGCTGCGCCGCGGTACGGGTTACGGGATGTAACGGCGGACGGCGCACGGGTTCCGGCATGGCCGCGGCCGACCGCGCGGGCCGGTACTTGGCTGCCCGATCGGCGACGATGGCGCGGCGAGATCGCGCGGTCCAATCGATCGCCGAATCGATCGCCCAATCGATCGCCCAATCGATCGCCCAATCGCGAGCGCGATCCGGCCCCGGACTTCTCTCCTCCTTATTTCCGCCGCTGCGCCTGCGCGGCGAGCCGTACGGCCGCATTCGCCGCGCCATAGCCGTCATACCCGCCGCGCCGCTCGACGATCTCGAGCGAGAAGCGGTTGTCGACCAGTTCCGTATAGGCATGCAGGAATTCGCCGCCGCGCTCGTCGCGGTCGTAGAGCAGGTGATGCGCGCGCAGCGTGTCGATCAGCTCGTCCGGCAGCGCGTAGCGCGCCGCGAGATCGTCGTAGTAATTGGCCGGAATGCGCAGGAACGGGACGCCGTCGGCCGCGAACGCGGCGACCGTCTTCACGATGTCGTCGGTGCGGAACGCGACGTGGTTCAGCCCCGTGCCGTGGTAGCGGTCGAGCGATTCGGCGACGGCCGTATGACGGTCGACCGACGCGTTCAGCGCGATCCGCACCGAGCCGTCGGCGCTGCGCACCGCGCGGCTGCGCATCAGCCCGTACGGGTCGGGCACGAGCCAGCTGCGCTCGGCCTCGAAGCCGAACGCCGTCTTGAAGAACAGGATCCACGTGTCGAGCGCGTCGGCCGGCAGCGCGAGGCACACATGGTCGATGCCCGTCAGCGGGCCGACTTCGGTCGGCCCGTCGATGTCGGTCAGCACGAAGTCCGATTCATACAGCGTCGGCGCATCCGGCGCTTCGTCGACGAAATATTCGAGGCTGCCGTCCGGCGCCTTCACGCTCGGCAGCACGCGTTCGTTCGGCCCGACGCGGCCGGAGAACGGCGCATAGCCGAAGCCGGCCGCGCGTTCGAACGCCACTTTGGCGTCGTCTACGCGGAACGCCGACGCGCACAGCGACAGCCCGTGCTGCTGGAAGAACGCATCGGCGAACGAGTCGCGCTCGGCGTTCAGCACGATCGATGCGGCGCCGTGCTGGAACAGCGTCACGTCCTTCGAGCGATGCCGGCCGGCGAGCCGGAAGCGCATCCGGCCGAGCCATTCGCCGACGGTCGCCGCCGCCTGCGCGTCGACCGCGAATTCGATGAACTGGAACCCGACGTGCGCGGGCGGCGCGGGCGGCGCGAACAGCGGCTGGCTGGCGGCCGGCGCGCGGCCCTCCTGGGCGAGCCGCGCGCGCGTCAGGTCTTCCAGATAGAGCAGCGAGCGATGGCCGTCGGCAGCCGTGAGCGCGGTCGGCGCCGCGCGGAAGCCGTCGTTGAAGATCTCCAGCGACAACGGCCCCGTATAGCCCGACTCGATCACGCGCGCGGTGAAGCGCGCCAGGTCGAAGTCGCCCTGGCCCGGGAACGAGCGGTAGTGGCGGCTCCATTCGATCACGTCCATCACGAGCTTCGGCGCGTCGGCGATCTGCACGAAGGCGATCCGGTCGCCGGGGATATCGGCGATTCCGTCCGGCGAATCGTCGAGCGACAGCGTGTGGAAGCTGTCGAGCGCGAGGCCGAGGTGCGGGCTGTTCACCGCATTCACGAGCTTCCACGCGTGGCCGTACCGCTTCACGACGCGGCCCCACGCGAGCGCTTCGTACGCGGCCACCACGCCGGCCTGCCGCGCGGCTTCGGCCAGCACGCCGAGCTGGTCGACGAGCAACCCGTCGTCGGCGATCGTATCGGCCGCCACACTGCTGCAGACGAGGATGCGGTCCGTGCCGAGCGCATGCATCACGTCGAACTTGCGCTTGATGCGATCGAGATTGCGCGCAAGCTGGGCCGCGCTCACGCCCTCGAAGTCGCGAAACGGCTGGAACAGCACGATGTCGAGGCCGAGATCGGCGGCCATGCGCCGGACGTCGGCCGGCGATCCGTCGAAATAGACGAGGTCGTTTTCGAAGATTTCGACGCCGTCGAAGCCCGCGGCCTGGACGGCGGCGAGCTTCTCGGCGAGCGTGCCGGACAGTGACACGGTGGCGATCGAGCGCTGCATGGGGCGATTCCTGCGGATGAGCGGGGCATGACGCCGGTCTAACCGACCGTGTCGAACCGACCCTGAATGAACCAGTCGTTGAGTTCGGCGCGGGCGCCATATCCCGAATTTACTGGGCTAGTCATCCGTATTGTACAAACTAACTAGATGGTACAAATTAGCGAAAACCCGAAAAGACAGCCCGCTTGCACGGGCGCACACTAGCGCCAAATTCCGATGTCTTCGGGGCGGCGCCGATCGTGGTCCGCCCCTGTTTCAGGAGCAGAAACACGATGAGCAAGCACAAGGTACTGGTGCTGAACGGCCCGAACCTGAATCTGTTGGGCACGCGCGAGCCCCATATCTACGGCGCGGAAACGCTCGCGGACCTCGAGCAGCGCTGCCGCACGGCGGGGGAAGGGCTCGGCCTGGAAATCGACTTTCGCCAGTCGAATGCCGAGCACCAGCTGATCGACTGGCTGCACGCCGCGCGTCACGACACGCACGGCATCGTGATCAACCCGGCCGCCTACACGCATACGTCGGTGGCGCTGGCCGACGCGCTTTCCGCGATCGCGAAGCCGGTGATCGAAGTGCATATCTCGAACGTCCATCGCCGCGAGGCGTTCCGCCACCATTCGTATGTGTCGGCGCTGGCCGAAGCGGTGATCTGCGGCTGCGGCACCGAAGGCTACGTGTTCGCGCTGCAGCGCCTGGCGACGGTGTTCGCGAAGGGAGCCGCACGATGAGCCGCCCGTCGTTCCTGATCGGCCTGATCGGCCAGGGCATCGGCGGTTCGCTGTCGCCCGCGATGCACGAGGAAGAGGGGTTCCGCCAGGGCTTCGGCTACGTGTACCGGCGCATCGATCTCGACGTGCTCGGCGTGACCGCCGACGCGCTGCCGGAACTGCTCGACGCCGCGCAGCGGATGGGCTACAACGGGCTGAACATCACGCACCCGTGCAAGCAGCGCGTGATCGAGCACCTCGACGCGCTGTCGGACGACGCGCGAGCACTCGGCGCGGTGAACACCGTGCTGTTCAAGGACGGCAAGCGGATCGGCCACAACACCGACTGGTCGGGCTTCGCGAAATCGTTTAGCCGTGGGCTGCCCGGCGCGTCGCTCGAACGCGTCGTCCAGCTCGGCGCGGGCGGCGCGGGCGCGGCCGTCGCGCATGCGGCGCTGCAGATGGGCGCGGCCGAACTGACGATTTTCGACGTCGACGGCACGCGCGCCACCGCGCTGGCGGGCGAATTACAGCAGCGCTTCCCCGCCGCCCGCGTCACGCCGGGCAGCGATCTCGCCGCCGCGATGCACGCGGCGACCGGCCTGATCCACTGCACGCCGACCGGCATGGCCAAGCATCCGGGCCTGCCGCTGCCGGCCGAGCTGCTGCATGCGGGCATGTGGGTGGCCGACATCGTGTATTTCCCGCTCGAAACCGAACTGATCCGCGCCGCGCGCGCGGCCGGCTGCGCGACGCTGCCGGGCGGCGGGATGGCCGTGTACCAGGCCGTCGACGCGTTCGAGCTCTTCACCGGGCGCACGCCCGACGCCGAGCGGATGTTCGATCACTTTCAGTCGCTCGTCGCGCGCTGACCCCCTTACAGACACAGAAAGAGACCAGGAGACGACCATGCAGCACACCACCCACACGAGCGCCGCGCCGGCGCAGGCGGCCGGCACGGTCCGGCGCACGTCGGCGCGCTACAAGATCCTCGCGCTGCTCGCGATCGGCACGATGATCAACTACCTCGACCGAACCGTGCTGGGCGTGGCTGCGCCGCAGCTCACCAAGGAGCTCGGCATCAACGCGGCCGTGATGGGCATCATGTTCTCCGCGTTTTCGTGGACGTACGTGGCGATGCAGGTGCCCGGCGGCCTGTTCCTCGACCGCTTCGGCAGCAAGGTCACCTATTACTGGTCGATGACGCTGTGGTCGCTGTGCACGTTCCTGCAAGGCTTCGTGCCGGGCGTCGCGACGTTGCTCGCGTGCCGGCTGGGCCTCGGCGTGACGGAAGCGCCATGCTTCCCGACCAACAGCCGCGTCGTCGCGACGTGGTTCCCGCAGAACGAACGCGCGATGGCGACCGGCACCTATACCGTCGGCGAATATATCGGCCTCGCGTTCTTCAGCCCCGTGCTGTTCGCGCTGATGGGCGCATTCGGCTGGCGCTCGCTGTTCTGGGTCGTGGGCGCGGTCGGCATTGCATTCGGCCTCGTCTGGTGGAAGTTCTACCACGAGCCGCGCAACCATCCGGGCGCGAACTCGGAGGAACTCGCGTACATCGAAGCGGGCGGCGGCCTCGTGCACGGCGTGCGCAAGGCCGACGACAAGAGCGGCAAGGCCGCGCAGCCGAAGTTCAGCTGGTCGATGGTCGGCCGACTGGTGAAGAAGCGCCAGCTCGCGGGCATCTGCCTCGGCCAGTTCGCCGGCAACTCGACGCTCGTGTTCTTCCTGACGTGGTTCCCGACCTATCTGGCAACCGAGCGCCACATGGGCTGGCTGAAGATCGGCTTCTTCGCGGTGATGCCGTTCATCGCCGCATCGGTCGGCGTGATGTTCGGCGGAATCTTCTCCGATTGGCTGCTGCGCCGCGGCAAGTCCGCGAACCTCGCACGCAAGCTGCCGATCATCGCGGGCCTGCTGCTCGCGTCGACGATCATTCTCGCGAACTACGTGCAGAGCAACGAAGCGGTAATCGCGATCATGTCGGTCGCATTCTTCGCGCAGGGGATGGCCGCGCTCGGCTGGACGCTCGTGTCGGATATCGCACCGGACGGCCTGCTCGGCGTGACGGGCGGCATCTTCAACTTCGCGGCGAACCTCGCCGGCATCATCACCCCGCTCGTCGTCGGCTTCATCGTCGCGTCGACCGGCTCGTTCGTCGGCGCGCTCGTATTCATCGGCGTGATCGCGCTGGTCGGTGCGCTGTCGTACATCTTCGTCGTCGGCGACATCAAGCGGATCGAGCTGTAAGCACAGGTTCCCCGCACACACGGTGCGTTCGCCCGGCGGCCAATCGGCCGCCGGGCTTTTTTGTTCGCGGGCGCCGGCGGGCGGGCCGGCACGTACGCCACTTCATGCGTGCTGCATCGCGATGCCGAGCGATTCGACCGCGGCCGCGATCGCCGCGACCGCGCGCCGGATATCGCCCGCATCGATCGCGCCGATGCAGCCGACGCGGAACGTCTCGAGCCGCGTGAGTTTGCCCGGATACAGGATGAAGCCCGCGTCGCGCACCGCGTCGTAGAAGCGGCGGAAATCGTAGGCCGGATGGTCGGGCGCGTGAAACGTGACGATCACCGGCGCCTGCACGCTCGCGTCGAGGAACGGCGCGAAGCCGAGCGCACGCATCGATTCGACGAGCGTCCGGCAGTTCTCCGCATAACGTGCCCCGCGCGCCGGCTGGCCGCCTTCGGCGAGGTACTGGTCGAGCGCGGCGCGCAGCGCGGCAATCACGTGCGTCGGCGGCGTGAAGCGCCATTGCCCCGTCTTGCGCAGATACGCGTACTGATCGTGGAGATCGAGCGCGAGCGACCGCGCGTTGCCTTCGCTCGCGTCGAGCGCGTCGCGCCGCACGATCGCGAACCCCATTCCCGGCACGCCTTCGAGGCATTTGCCGCTGGCCGAGATCAGCGCGTCGATGCCGCTGTCCGCCAGCGCGATCGGCAGCGCGCCGAACGAACTCATCGCATCGACGATCAGCCGCTTGCCGTGCCGCCGGCATGCGGCCGCGATCGCATCGAGCGGATTCAGGATCCCCGCGCTCGTTTCCAGGTGCACGAGCGCGACGTGCGTGATGCGCGGCTCGCGCGCGAACGCGGCCTCCACGGCCGCCGCGTCGACGGCCGCGTCCTCGCCGAACGGCAACGCGATCGCGTCGACGCCGAGCCGGCCGAGGATCTTCAGGATCCGCGCGCAATATGCGCCGTTGTCAGGCACCAGCACGACGCCGTCGCGCGGCACCAGCGTGCCGAGCGCGGCTTCGACCGAGAACGTGCCGCTGCCCTGCATCGGCACGCACACGTACGCGTCGCCGCCATGCGCGATGGCGACGAGATCCGCGCAGACGCTGGCCGTCAGTTGATTGAAAGCGGCGTCCCACGACCCCCAGTCGTGTTGCATTGCGTGGCGTGTTGTGGCGGACGTGGTGAGCGGGCCGGGCGTGAGCAGGATCGGGTCGGGCATGGCTTTTATCTCCAGCAAAGGGCGAGCGAAACGCCGGGCGGCATTTCCGGATGACTTGCATGATAGTGGCAAAATGTGTCATTTTTTGGAAATTGTGGCATTCGTCACGGCTTTGTCATCGAACGCTGTGATCCTTCGGTTGCCGCGCGACACCCAGCCCGAGCGCGGCAGCGCGGCGGTCGTTCAGCGGCCTGCCCCCAGATAACAGGAGAGCCGGATCGTGCCCCGGCCGTTTGGTGTTCCGCCTACGGAGAAGTGAGATGACACTGCAGAAACCCTCGCGCGCCGCCGCCGGCGCATTCCGCAAGCTCGCGCTGGCCGCCTGCGCCGCCGGTCTGCTGCAAGGCGCCGCGATGCCGGCGCATGCAGCGAATGCGGTCGTGCTGTACACGGCGGACGGCCTCGAGAACCTCTATCGCGATGTGCTGCCGGCTTTCGAGAAGAAGGAAGGCGTGAAGGTCAACATCGTGACGGCGGGCAGCGGCGAGGTGGTGAACCGCGCGAACATCGAGAAGCATTCCCCGAAGGCCGACGTGATCGTCACGCTGCCGCCGTTCATCCAGCAAGCCGGCCAGATGGGCCTGCTGCAGCCGTACCAGAGCGTGAACTACAAGAACGTGCCGGCCATCGCGAAGGCCGAGGACGGCACGTGGGCGACCTTCGTCAACAACTACTTCTCGTTCGCGATCAACCCGGACGTCGTCAAGAACCAGCCGAAGACGTTCGCCGACCTGCTCGCGCCGGCCTACGCCGGCAAGGTCGCGTACTCGAACCCGGCCACGGCCGGTGACGGGATGGCCGTGCTGATCCTGACGACGTCGCTGATGGGCGAGGACAAGGCGTTCGACTACCTCGCGAAGCTGTCGCAGAGCGTGAAGTTCCACACCAAGGGTACGGGCTACCTGAACGTGCTGCTGTCGCGCAACGAGATCAGCGTCGCGAATGGCGATCTGCAGATGGATCTCGACGACGCCGAACATGGCGCGCTGTCGGTCAAGCCGATCTTCCTGGCCGCGAAGGACGGCGACCGGCCGACCACGTTCCAGCTGCCGTACGGTATCGGCCTGATCAAGAGCGGCCCGAACCAGGACGCCGGCAGGAAGCTGATCGACTACCTGATGTCGACGGAAGTGCAGGCGAAGGTGCCGGACATGTACGGCATCCCGGGCCGCACCGACGTGCCGCTGGCAGGCAAGAACGGCGAAGCGGTCAAGAAGGCGATCGCGGGCGTGAATCTGATCCCGGTCGACTGGACCCAGGTGATGGCGAAGAAACCGGAATGGATCGAGCGCTGGAAGAAGGACGTGATCGGCAGCTCGGGCAAGCAGCTCGACGTCGTCAAGCCGAAATGACCGGCGCACGCCGCCTGTATCAGCGAGCAAGAGGATGAACCCGGTGGACACCGCCCTGACCCATCCCGGCGCATTCGGCGCCGCCGAACCGCACGCGACGCTGCGGTCCGGCGCGCCGGGCGGCGTGCAGATCCAACACCTGAGCGTGCGCTACGGCGCGCGCACGGTGCTCGAAGATCTGTCGCTGTCGATCGGCGCCGGCGAATTTCTGACCGTGCTCGGCAAGAGCGGCTGCGGCAAGACCACGCTGCTGCGCTTCATCGCCGGGTTCGTGAAGGCCGATGGCCTGACCGGCACGCTGACCGTGGCCGGCTGCGACCTGACCTATGCGCCGCCGCACAAGCGCAACCTCGGTCTGCTGTTCCAGAATTACGCGCTGTTCCCGCACCTGTCGGTATTCGAGAACGTCGCATTCGGGCTGCGCGCCCGCGGGATGGCGTCGTCGGAAGTGACGCGCCGCGTCGCCGATGCGCTGAAGCTCGTGCAGCTCGGCGACGCCGGCCATCATCTGCCCGCGCAGCTGTCGGGCGGGATGCAGCAGCGCGTCGCGCTGGCCCGCGCGCTCGTGATCGAGCCGGACGTGCTGCTGCTCGACGAGCCGCTGTCGGCGCTCGACGCCAACCTGCGCGCGTCGGTGCGCAGCGAACTGAAGGCGCTGCACGAGCGCCTGCCGAACCTGACCGTCGTCTGCGTGACGCACGACCGCGACGACGCGCTCGTGCTGTCCGACCGCGCGCTGCTGATGCGCGACGGCCGCATCGCGCAGCTCGGCACGCCGCAGCAGCTGTACGACGCGCCGCAGGACGGCTACGTCGCGCGCTATCTCGGCCCGGCGAACCTGCTGCCGCCGCACGTGATCTTCCCGCTCGGCGATCCGCGCCACGAGATACGCGGCAAGGTCGCCTGCGTGCGCCCCGAGCGCCTCACCGTGATGGCGCCCGCGGCCGGCGGTCTGCACGGCACCGTGTCGTCGGTCGAATGGCAGGGCGCGGACCTGTCGATCGCGGTCGTGATCGACGCAGCGCCCGACGAGCCCGTGCGCGTCACGATGCAGCGCGGCCGCGGCGTGGCTCCCGAGCGCGGCGCGCGCGTGTCCCTGCATTGCGAGGCAGACGATGTCGTCCTTATCGAGCCCTGAAGCCGGCCTGCCGCCGCACGTGCTCGCGTCGGCCGCCGCGCATGCCGCCGCCGCGCGACGCCGCAGGCGAATGGGCGACCTGCACCTGGCCGCGCTCGCGATCGTCGTGCTCGGCCCGCTCGTCGTCTACCCGCTGGTGCGGCTCGTGCTGCTGAGCGTGTCGGGCGATCACGGGCTCGGTTTCGCCGCGTACCGGACTTTCTTCGGCAATCCCGACACGCGCAACGTGCTGCTGACGACGCTCGGCGTGCTGTTCGCGAGCGCCGGCACCGCGTCGGTGCTCGGTGTGCTGCTGGCCGCGCTGCTGTTCTTCAGGCCGTTCCCGGGTGCGTCGCTCGTCACGCGCTTCCTGGAGCTGTACGTCGCGTTTCCGTCGTTCCTCGTCGCGTTCACGCTGATCTTCCTGTACGGCTCGCAGGGCTCGATCAGCATCGCGCTGCAGCACCTGTTCCATCTGGAGAACCCGCCGCTCGATTTCCTGTTCGGCATCGGCGGCGTGATTCTCGCGCAGACCGTGTTCTACACGCCGTTCGTCGTCCGGCCGACGCTTGCATCGTTCGCGACGCTCGACTTGCGGCTGATCGAAGCCGCGCGCAGCCTCGGCGCGCCCGGCTGGATGCTCGCGCGCCGCGTCGTGCTGCCGATCGCGTGGCCGGGCATCGCCGCCGGCACCGTGCTGTGCTTCCTGCTGACGCTCAACGAGTTCGGCATCCTGCTCGTGCTCGGCAGCGCGCGGCTCGTCACGCTGCCGGTCGCGATCTACAGCAGCGCGACCGTCGATCTCGACCTGCAGTCCGCATCGGCCGGCGCGGTCGTGATGTTGGCGCTGTCACTGGCGCTGTATGCGGTTTATCGCCGGGTGAACCGGCGTGCGACGGGAGGGAACGATGTCCGCTGAATTCCGTATCGGGCAGGCCGTGCCGCGCCACCGGATCGGCTGGAGCGACACGCTGCTCAAGCATGCGTCGCGCGCCGCGCTCGCTCTGGCCGCGTTCGCGTGCTTCTGGCTGTTCGTGCTGCCGGTGATCGTCGTCGCGCTGTCGAGCGTGTCGACGCAGTGGTCGGGGACGATTTTGCCGGCCGGCTACAGCCTGCGCTGGTTCGAGCGGCTTGGTTCGCCGGAATACGATGCGCTGCTGACGAGCCTCGAAATCGGCTTCGGCGTGTCGGTTCTCGGCACGACCCTCGGGCTGTGGCTGGCGCTCGCGCTCGAAGGGCGTGACCGGCGCGGCCTCGGCGCGGTCGTCGACGCGCTCGTGATGGTGCCGAACGGCGTGCCGAGCGTCGTACTCGGGCTCGCGGTGCTGATCGCGTATCACCAGAAGCCGCTGGACCTGTCGAGCTCGGCGGCGATCGTCGTGCTCGTGCAGCTCGCGCTGATTCTGCCGTTCTGCTATCGCTGCGCGGCCGCCGCGCTGCGCCCGGAACTGACCGTGCTGCGCGAAGCCGCCGCGAGCCTTGGTGCGCCGCCCGCGATGGTGCTGCGCCGCGTGCTGCTGCCGCAGCTCGTGCCGGCGCTGCGCGCGAGCCTCGCGCTCGGCTTCGCGTTGTCGCTCGGCGAGCTCGGCGCGACGCTGACGGTGTATCCGCCGGGCTTCGCGACCGTGCCGATCGTCGTGATCGGGCAAGTGGAGCGCGGTTATTACCTGCCGGCATCGGCGCTGTCGCTGGTGATGCTCGGCGCATCGCTCGCGGCGCTGCTGCTGATCGCCGCGCGCGTGCCGCGCGGCACGCGGGCGGCATCATGAACGCCGCGTTCGCGTTGCGGCGCCCCGGCGAGCAAGCGGGCGCCGGCAACGGGTCGACGAATCGCGCGGGACGCTCGATCGACGTCAACGGCCGATGCTACCGGCTGCCGGTCGAGCCGACCGTCGTCGTTTGCGTCGACGGTTGCGAATACGACTATCTCGAACGCGCGGTGGAAGCGGGTGTCGCGCCGTTCATCGGCCGGATGATCGAGCACGGCACCGCGTGGCGTGCCGATTGCGTCGTGCCGACCTTCACCAACCCGAACAACCTGTCGATCGTCTGCGGCGTGCCGCCGTCGGTCCACGGCATCTGCGGCAACTATTTCTGGGACCCGGCCGCGGACGGTGGGCGCGGCGCCGAAGTCATGATGAACGACCCGGCCTACCTGCGCGCCGGCACGCTGCTCGCGGCGGCGGCCGACGCCGGCACGCGGGTGGCCGTCGTGACCGCGAAGGACAAGTTGCGCCGGCTGCTCGGCTGGCGGTTGAAGGGTATCTGCTTTTCGGCCGAGAAGGCGGCGCAGGCCAATCTCGCGGAAAACGGGATCGTCGACGTGCTCGACTGGGTCGGCCTGCCGTCGCCGGACGTATACAGCGCGGCGTTGTCCGAATTCGTGTTCGCGGCCGGCGTGCGGCTCGCACAGACGCGGCAGATGGACCTGATGTATCTGTCGACCACCGACTACGTGCAGCACAAGTGCGAGCCGGGCAGTGCCGGCGCGAACGCGTTCTACGCGATGATGGACGGCTACCTCGCGCAGCTCGATGCGCTTGGCTGGGCGATCGGCCTCACGGCCGACCACGGGATGAACGCGAAGCACGATCCGGCGACGGGCCGACCGAACGTGATCTATCTGCAGGATGCGTTCGACGGCTGGTACGGCGCGCAGGCTGCGCGCGTGATCCTGCCGATTACCGATCCGTACGTCGTGCATCACGGTGCGCTCGGTTCGTTCGCGACGATCTACCTGGCGCCGGGTGTCGACCGGGCCGAGGCGATGTGGCGCGTCGGCGGCCTCGACGGCGTCGAGCTCGTGCTCGACAACGCGGAAGCCGCCGCACGTTTCGAACTGCCGGCCGACCGGATCGGCGATCTCGTCGTGATCGGCCGCCGCGACATGACGCTCGGCACCCGCGAGCGCGAACACGACCTGTCGGGCCTCACGGTGCCGCTGCGTTCGCATGGCGGCGTGTCCGAGCAGGAAGTGCCGCTGCTGTTCAATCGCCGTATCGAGCGCGACGATCCCAGCCGGCGGCCGCGCAACTTCGACGTGTTCGATTTCGTGTTGAACCGGATCGCGACATGATGGCTCATCCGCGGCAGGATCATCCGTCGTTTCGTGCCGAAGCATTGCGCTGGTGCGGCACGCGCGCGATGCGCGAGCGCACGCTCGACGTCACCGATCCGTACACGGGCACACGCGTCGGCACCGTGCCGCTCGCCAGCGTCGACGACGTGCGCGCGGCGTTCGATTACGCGATGGCCTACCGGCCGACGCTTACGCGCTACGCACGTTCGCAGATTCTCGAACGTGCGGCTGCGTTGCTGCGCGAGCGCACCGAGGAAGCGTCCGATCTGATCACGCTCGAGTCAGGGCTGTCGAAACAGGATTCGCGCTACGAGATCGGCCGTGTGGCCGACGTGCTGAAGTTCGCGGCGCTCGAGGCGCTGCGCGACGACGCGCAGAGTTTCTCGTGCGACCTGACGCCTCACGGCAAGACGCGGCGCGTGTTCTCGCAGCGCCAGCCGCTCGACGGCGTGATCGTCGCGATCACGCCGTTCAATCATCCGATGAACCAGGTCGCGCACAAGATCGCGCCGGCGATCGCGACCAACAACCGGGTGATCGTGAAGCCGTCGGAGAAGGTGCCGCTGTCGGCGTTCTATCTGGCCGATCTGCTCTATGAAGCCGGGCTGCCGGAGCCGATGCTGCAGGTGCTGACTGGCAGCCCGGTCGAAATCGCGGACGAACTCGTCACGCATCCGCATGCGTCGCTGATTACCTTCACGGGCGGCGTCGCGATCGGCAAGGCGATTGCCGCGCGGGCCGGCTACCGGCGCATCGTGCTGGAGCTGGGCGGCAACGATCCGCTGATCGTCCTCGCCGATGCCGATCTCGACCGTGCGGCATCGCTGGCGGTGCTCGGCTCGTACCGGAATTCGGGGCAGCGCTGCACGGCCGTCAAGCGGATGCTGGTGCAGCGCTCGATCGCGCCCGCATTCACCGAATTGCTCGTCGAGAAGACGCGCGCATGGAAATACGGCGATCCGTTCGATTCCGCGAACGAAATGGGCACGGTGATCGACGAGGCGGCGGCGCGACTGTTCGAGACGCGCGTGAACGAGGCGGTTGCGCAGGGCGCGCGTCTGCTGACCGGCAACGTGCGGCGCGGCGCGCTGTATGCGCCGACCGTGCTCGACAACGTCGATCCGTCGATGACGATCGTGCGCGAGGAGACCTTCGGGCCCGTGTCGCCCGTCATCGCGTTCGACACGATCGACGACGCGATCCGGATCAGCAATGGCACGGCATTCGGGTTGTCGTCGGGCGTCTGTACGGATAGTACGGCGGCGGTCGTGCGGTTCGTGAACGAACTGAACGTCGGCACGGTGAACGTGTGGGAAGTGCCCGGATACCGGATCGAGCTGTCGCCGTTCGGCGGAATCAAGGATTCGGGGCTCGGTTACAAGGAAGGCGTTCAGGAGGCGATGAAGAGCTTCACGAACCTGAAGACGTTTTCGCTGCCGTGGGAGTAAACGAATGGCGCTGACGGTGGAAGAGATTTACGGGCTGTATCGCGAGCATGGCCATGTGGCCTATAGCGGCGAACCGGTCACGCAGCTCGAACATGCACTGCAGAGTGGGCGGCTGGCGGAGGAATCCGGGGCGGGCGAAGCGCTGGTCGCGGCGGCATTCCTGCACGACCTCGGCCATCTGCTGAATCGTCAGGGCGAAACGCCGAGCGCGCGCGGGATCGACGATCTGCATCAGTATTACGTGCTGCCGTTCCTGCGGCCGCTGTTTGCCGATGCGGTGTTGGAGCCGATTCGGCTGCACGTCGACGCGAAGCGCTGCCTGTGCCGCACGGACGCCGGCTACTTCGAGAGCCTGTCGCCGGACTCGGTGCGCAGTCTGTCATTGCAGGGCGGCATTTTCAGTGAAGAGGAGACGGCGGCATTCCTGCAGCGCCCGTTCGCGGAGGACGCGCTGCGGCTGCGCCGCTGGGACGACATGGCGAAGGAGGAGGGCAAGGTGACGCCGGATCTCGATCACTATATGGAGATCGTCGCGCGCCAGGTGCGCGGGGTCTCCTGACGGTTCGGTTGCGTCTATATAAGGCGCCGCACGCGACAGCGTGCGGCGCCTTATATTTTTCGCGAAACCCCTTGTGCGATTGCCGGGGGATGCTTAGAATCACGCCTCTTTCGCGCTAACGGAAACGCGGCGCGGGGGGAAGGGAAGCGGTGCTGTCGGGTTCGGGATGTAGCGAGCCGTGGCGGCGCAGGAAGATGGACCGGCAGTCGCAACGATGTAGTGTAAAAGTTGTTGACGAACTGCGAAACACGGTTCATAATCTCGCTTCTCTGCTGCTGAAAACGCAGCGCTGCCGGGAAACACGAAGTTCCTCGCAGAATGCTCTTTAAAAATTAACAGCCGATAAGTGTGGGCGCTTGATGGTAGCGAGCTGATCCTCGGATCAGATAGCAAAAGTATCAAGAGTCTCACACTAAAGTAAGTCAGGTTTATGAAGTGATTCATATTCCTGTCAGCTTTGAGTGAGCGACCGGTTCGAAAGAACCGAAAACAGTAACAGGTTTGAACTGAAGAGTTTGATCCTGGCTCAGATTGAACGCTGGCGGCATGCCTTACACATGCAAGTCGAACGGCAGCACGGGTGCTTGCACCTGGTGGCGAGTGGCGAACGGGTGAGTAATACATCGGAACA
>NZ_NKFB01000017.1:0-546 GCF_002223255.1 Burkholderia sp. AU17457 | reverse complement strand
AGAGTTCGAATCATCTTGAGATACATCGATACAATCACAACCCGGATAGTTTCCACGTCCATCTCGAGACGCTTCCGCTATCCAAATTACTTACTTCTTCCAGATTGTTAAAGAACGACAGCCGATATCTGTTGATATCCTCTGACTGGCTCAATCGCCAATGACAAAGACTCGAACAACGTTTCGTTCGAACGCTTGTCATTGAGGATTGGTGGAGGCAGACGGGATCGAACCGACGACCCCCTGCTTGCAAAGCAGGTGCTCTCCCAGCTGAGCTATGCCCCCATGAGTACAGATGCCTCAGGTGTGTTACCGCCAGACAATGGTGGGTCTGGTTGGATTCGAACCAACGACCCCCGCCTTATCAAGACGGTGCTCTAACCGACTGAGCTACAGACCCCTGAGTCTGTCTTTAATTTACAGCCGATAAGCGTGAGCGCTCAACTTGTGCGAGATAGCTCTGGAAAGGAGGTGATCCAGCCGCACCTTCCGATACGGCTACCTTGTTACGACTTCACCCCAGTCATGAATCCTACCGTGGTGACC
>NZ_NKFB01000016.1:0-599 GCF_002223255.1 Burkholderia sp. AU17457 | reverse complement strand
GCGATCGCCTGCCCCTTCTGGTCGTGCGTGACGCCGATCTGCGGCACCAGGAACGCGTTCTCGTTCACGCCTTCCTCGATCCGCGCACGCACGAACATCCCCGGCAGCAGCACCTTGCCCGGGTTCGGGAACACCGCGCGGATCGTCACCGAGCCGGTGGTCTGGTCGACCGTCACGTCCGAGAACTGCAGCTTGCCGGCTTCCGAATAGGTCTTGCCGTCTTCCAGGATCAGCGACACCTTCGCCGCGCCCGGGCCGCTCGTCTTCAGACGGCCGCTCTGCACGTCCTGACGCAGCTTCAGCCCTTCGAGGCTCGACTGCGTGAGGTCGACGTACACCGGATCGAGCTGCTGCACCGTCGACATCAGCGTCGCCTGGCTCGCCTGCACGTATGCGCCCGGCGTCACTTGCGAGATGCCGACGCGGCCGCTGATCGGCGACACGACGTCCGTATAGCCGAGGTTGATCTGCGCGGTGTCGACCGCCGCCTTGCCGGCCGCGACGTCCGCCGCGGCCTGGCCCTGCGTGGCGACCGCGTTGTCGTAGTCCTGCTTGCTGACCGCGTTCGCGGCGACCAGCACCTTGTAGCGCGCGACCAG
>NZ_NKFB01000018.1:0-712 GCF_002223255.1 Burkholderia sp. AU17457 | reverse complement strand
AGGTGATCGACGGGATGGCCGGCCTCTGGTGCGTGAACGTCGGCTACGGCCGCAAGGAACTCGCCGACGCCGCGTATCGCCAGATCCAGGAACTGCCGTTCTACAACACGTTCTTCAAGACCACGCATCCGCCGATCATCGAGCTGTCGGCGATGCTCGCCGAAGTGACGCCCGCCGGTTTCAACCACTTCTTCTATTGCAACAGCGGCTCGGAAGGCAACGACACCGTGCTGCGCCTCGTGCACCAGTACTGGCGCGTGCAGGGCAAGCCGCAGAAGAAATACGTGATCTCGCGCAAGAACGGCTATCACGGCTCGACGATCGCGGGCGGCACGCTCGGCGGGATGGGCTACATGCACGAGCAGATGCCGTCGAAGGTCGAGCACATCGTGCACATCGACCAGCCGTATTTCTTCGGCGAAGCGCAGCCGGGCGAGACACCCGAAGCGTTCGGTCTCGCACGTGCGCAGCAGCTCGAAGCGAAGCTCCTCGAGCTCGGCGCGGAGAACGTCGCGGCGTTCATCGGCGAGCCATTCCAGGGCGCGGGCGGCGTGATCTTCCCGCCGTCGACGTACTGGCCGGAAATCCAGCGGATCTGCCGCAAGTACGACATCCTGCTCGTCGCGGACGAAGTGATCGGCGGGTTCGGGCGCACCGGCGAATGGTTCGCGCACCAGCACTTCGGCTTCGAGCCGGACCTGATCACGATGGC
>NZ_NKFB01000015.1:0-774 GCF_002223255.1 Burkholderia sp. AU17457 | reverse complement strand
GGCAAGACCGCAGTCGTCACGGGCGCCGCGAGCGGCATCGGCAAGGAAATCGCGCTGGAGCTGGCCAAGGCAGGCGCGGCCGTCGCGATCGCCGACCTGAACCAGGACGGCGCGAACGCGGTCGCCGACGAGATCAACAAGGCAGGCGGCAAGGCGATCGGCGTCGCGATGGACGTGACCAACGAGGACGCCGTGAACAGCGGCATCGACAAGGTGGCCGAGGCGTTCGGCTCGGTCGACATCCTCGTGTCGAACGCGGGCATCCAGATCGTCAACCCGATCGAGAACTATTCGTTCTCCGACTGGAAGAAGATGCAGGCGATCCATGTGGACGGCGCGTTCCTGACGACGAAGGCCGCGCTCAAGCACATGTACAAGGACGATCGCGGCGGCGTCGTGATCTACATGGGCTCGGTGCACTCGCACGAGGCGTCGCCGCTGAAGTCCGCGTATGTGACGGCCAAGCACGGGCTGCTCGGTCTCGCGCGCGTACTGGCGAAGGAAGGCGCGAAGCACAACGTGCGCTCGCACGTCGTGTGCCCGGGCTTCGTGCGCACGCCGCTGGTCGACAAGCAGATTCCGGAGCAGGCGAAGGAGCTCGGCATCAGCGAAGAGGACGTGATCAAGAAGGTGATGCTCGGCAACACGGTCGACGGCGTGTTCACGACGGTGCAGGACGTCGCGCAGACGGTGCTGTTCCTGTCGGCGTTCCCGAGCGCCGCGCTCACCGGCCAATCGTTCGTCGTCAGCCACGGCTGGTTCATGCAGTAACGC
>NZ_NKFB01000019.1:0-902 GCF_002223255.1 Burkholderia sp. AU17457 | reverse complement strand
GAGATCGTCGGCCTGCTCGGCCGCTCGGGCTCGGGCAAGTCGACGCTGCTGCGGATCATCGCCGGGCTGATCGAGCCGACCGGCGGCGAGGTGACCTATCTCGGCAAGCCGCTGCGCGGCCCGGCCGAAGGCGTCGCGATGGTGTTCCAGACCTTCGCGCTGTTCCCGTGGCTCACCGTGCTGCAGAACGTGGAAGCCGGGCTCGAAGCACTCGGTGTCGGCGCGCGCGAGCGGCGCGAGCGTGCGCTCGCCGCGATCGACCTGATCGGTCTCGACGGCTTCGAGAACGCGTACCCGCGGGAGTTGTCGGGCGGGATGCGCCAGCGCGTCGGGTTTGCGCGCGCGCTCGTCGTCGATCCGACCATTCTGCTGATGGACGAGCCGTTCTCCGCGCTCGACGTGCTGACGGCCGAGACGCTGCGCACCGACCTGCTCGATCTGTGGACGCAGGGCCGCATGCCGATCAAGTCGGTGCTGATCGTCACGCACAACATCGAGGAAGCGGTGTTCATGTGCGACCGGATCCTCGTGCTGTCGTCGAACCCGGGCCGCGTGATCGCCGAGATCAAGGTGCCGTTCAAGCACCCGCGCAATCGTCTGGACCCGGCGTTCCGCAAGCTCGTCGACGACATCTACGCGAAGATGACCGCACGCCAGACCGGCGAAGCGACGAAGAAGGGGCTGGAGCTCGGCAGCTGGCTTCCGCAGGTGTCGACCAACCTGATGGCCGGCCTGATCGAGACGCTCGCGATGGCGCCGTACCACGGTCGCGCCGACATGCCGGAAATCGCGCGCACGCTGCATCTGGAAGTCGACGACCTGTTCCCGATCGCGGAAGTGCTGCAGTACCTCGGCTTCGCGGACGTGCGCGAAGGCGACGTGTTCCTGACGCCGCCGGGGCG
>NZ_NKFB01000014.1:0-1037 GCF_002223255.1 Burkholderia sp. AU17457 | reverse complement strand
GTAGTGATCGTATCGGCCGCGCGGACCGCGGTCGGCAAATTCGGCGGCTCGCTCGCGAAGATTGCGGCGCCGGAACTGGGCGCGACGGTGATCCGCGCGGTGCTGGAGCGTGCGGGCGTGAAGCCCGACCAGGTCAGCGAAGTGATCATGGGCCAGGTGCTGACGGCCGGCTCCGGGCAGAACCCGGCGCGGCAGTCGCTGATCAAGGCGGGGCTGCCGAGCGCGGTGCCGGGCATGACGATCAACAAGGTGTGCGGCTCGGGCCTGAAGGCCGTGATGCTGGCGGCGAACGCGATCGTCGCGGGCGACGCGGAGATCGTGATCGCGGGCGGCCAGGAGAACATGAGCGCGGCGCCGCACGTGCTGCCGGGCTCGCGCGACGGGTTCCGGATGGGCGACGCGAAGCTGGTCGACACGATGATCGTCGACGGGCTGTGGGACGTGTACAACCAGTACCACATGGGCATCACGGCGGAGAACGTCGCGAAGGAATACGGGATCACGCGCGAAGAGCAGGACGCGTTCGCGGCGCTGTCGCAGAACAAGGCGGAAGCCGCGCAGAAGGCCGGGCGTTTCGACGACGAGATCGTGCCGGTGTCGATCCCGCAACGCAAGGGCGAGCCGCTGCAGTTCGCGACCGACGAGTTCGTGCGTCACGGCGTGACGGCGGAGTCGCTGGCCGGGCTGAAGCCGGCGTTCGCGAAGGACGGCTCGGTGACGGCGGCGAACGCGTCGGGGTTGAACGACGGCGCGGCGGCGGTGCTGGTGATGTCGGCGCAGAAGGCGGCGGCGCTGGGCCTGACGCCGCTGGCGCGGATCAAGGCGTATGCGAACGCGGGCGTGGATCCGAGCGTGATGGGCATGGGCCCGGTGCCGGCGTCGCGCCGTGCGCTGGAGCGCGCGGGCTGGACGCCGGGCGACCTGGACCTGATGGAGATCAACGAAGCGTTCGCGGCGCAGGCGCTGGCGGTGCACAAGCAGATGGGCTGGGACACGTCGAAGGTGAACGTGAACGGCGGGGCGATCGCGATCGGCCA
>NZ_NKFB01000013.1:0-1161 GCF_002223255.1 Burkholderia sp. AU17457 | reverse complement strand
CGCGCTCTTTGCCACGGGCTGCACGATGGCGCCGCATTACAAGCGGCCCGACGCGCCCGTCGCGCAGGCGTACCCGGCCGGCGGCGTCTACGCGACGCAGCCCGGCGCGGCCGGCGCGCGCAGCGCGAACGGCCAGGCGGCGACTGCCATCGGCTGGCGCGAGTTCTTCGTCGATCCGCGCCTGCAGCGGCTGATCGAGATCGCGCTGAAAAACAATCGCGACCTGCGCGTGTCGGTGCTGAACATCGAGGCCGCGCGTGCGCAGTACCAGATCACGCGCGCGGGGCTGTTCCCGACGCTCGACGGTACGGGCACGGGCAGCATCCAGCGTTTCCCGGCCGGCGTATCGCAGACGGGCCAGCCGCTGATTTCGCGTACCTACAACGTCGGATTGTCGGCGTCGTGGGAGCTCGATCTGTTCGGTCGCGTGCAGAGCCTGAAGGACCAGGCGCTCGCGCAGTACCTGTCGACGTCGTACGCACGGCAGGCGTCCGAGATCTCGCTGGTGTCGCAGGTGGCGGATCAGTACCTGACGCTGCTGTCGACCGATGACCTGCTGAAGGTCACGGAGGACACGCTGAAGACCGCGCAGGCGTCGTACGACCTGACCAAGCTGCAATTCGACAACGGGACGGGTTCCGAGCTCGAGCTGCGTCAGGCGCAGACGGTGGTCGAGACGGCGCTTGCGAACCAGCAGGCGCAGGCACGCGCTCGCGCGCAGGCGCTGAACGCGCTGGTGCTGCTGATCGGCGAGCCGCTGCCGGACGACCTGCCGGCGGGCATGCCGCTCGACGCGCAGAACCTGCTGACGGACGTGCCGGCTGGCCTGCCGTCGGACTTGCTCACGCGTCGTCCGGACGTGATGCAGGCCGAGCAGACGCTGCTGGCCGCGAACGCGAACATCGGCGCGGCGCGTGCGGCATTCTTCCCGAAGATCTCGCTGACAGCCGCGTTCGGCACCGCGAGCCCGACGCTGGGCGGCCTGTTCAAGGCCGGCACGGCGGCGTGGTCGTTCGCGCCGAACATCGCACTGCCGATCTTCGAGGGCGGGCAGAACATCGCGAACCTGGATCTCGCGAACGTGCAGAAGCGCATCGAGATCGCGAACTACGAGAAGGCGATCCAGTCGGCGTTCCGCGAAGTGTCGGACGGGCTTGCCGC
>NZ_NKFB01000012.1:0-1302 GCF_002223255.1 Burkholderia sp. AU17457 | reverse complement strand
TGCGACGCCGGCTTCAGCATCTCGTGGTCCGCATGCTGGTGATGCAGCGTCCACGGCACGTTGCCGCCCATCACCTTCTGCTCCAGCCCAACCATCAGCGTGCCCAGGTACAGGCCCTTCGCCATCCACTGCTTGAAGTTGCGCGCGCGGTACAGCTCCGTGTACAGCCACGATTGCTTGAACGCATCGGGGTACGCGTTCAGCTCGTCCGACTGGCGGCCGGCCTGCACCGCGTCGAACGCGGCGTCGGCCG
The DNA here is from genome assembly GCF_002223255.1 of Burkholderia sp. AU17457. NCBI lineage: Bacteria > Pseudomonadati > Pseudomonadota > Betaproteobacteria > Burkholderiales > Burkholderiaceae > Burkholderia > Burkholderia sp. AU17457. The sequence continues at coordinate 1,049 of NZ_NKFB01000012.1, read as the reverse complement.
CCAGCATGCCGGTCTTGATCGCCGCATGGCTGCCCTTGATCCGCGACGCGTTCAGGAAACCCGCGTCGTCGCCGATCAGCGCGCCGCCCGGGAACACCGTCTTCGGCAGCGACAGCAGGCCGCCGGCCGTGATCGCGCGCGCGCCGTACGACACGCGCTTGCCGCCTTCGAGGAACGCGCGGATCGACGGGTGCGTCTTGTAGCGCTGGAATTCCTCGAACGGCGACAGGTACGGGTTCGTGTAGCCGAGGCCCACCACGAAGCCGACCACGACCTGGTTGTTGTCCATGTGATACAGGAACGAGCCGCCGTACGTATCCGGCTTCAGCGGCCAGCCGGCCGTGTGGATCACCAGGCCCGGCTTGTGCTTCGCGGGATCGATTTCCCACAGTTCCTTGATGCCGATCCCGTACGCCTGCGGATCGGCGTTCGCGTCGAGCTTGTACTTCGCGATCAGTTGCCGCCCCAGATGGCCGCGGCAGCCTTCGGCGAACAGCGTGTACTTCGCGTGCAGTTCCATGCCGAGCTGGAAGTTCTCGGTCGGCTCGCCGTCCTTGCCCACGCCCATGTTGCCGGTGGCGACGCCTTTCACGGAGCCGTCGTCGTTGTAGAGAATCTCCGCGGCCGGGAAGCCGGGGAAGATTTCCACGCCGAGCGCCTCGGCCTGCTGGCCGAGCCAGCGGGTCACGTTGCCCAGCGAAATCACGTAGTTGCCGTGATTCTTGAAGTTGTCCGGCAGCGCCCAGTTCGGCGTGGTCACCGCGCTCTTCTCGGACAGGAACAGGAAGCGGTCTTCGCTCACCTCGACATCGAGCGGCGCGCCGCGCTCCTTCCAGTCGGGAAACAGCTCGGTGATCGCGCGCGGGTCCATCACCGCGCCCGACAGGATGTGCGCGCCGATCTCGGAACCCTTCTCGAGCACGCACACGCCGATCTCGGTGCCTTTCTCGGCGGCCAGTTGCTTGAGCCGGATCGCCGCCGACAGCCCGGCGGGGCCGCCGCCGACGATCACGACGTCGTATTCCATCGATTCGCGCGGGCCGTATTGC
>NZ_NKFB01000011.1:0-1569 GCF_002223255.1 Burkholderia sp. AU17457 | reverse complement strand
TGAGGAAAGTACCCATGTATCGCCGTTTACTCGCACCGGGGCTGCTGTTGCTGCTGGCCGCGTGCGCGCAGGATCCGTCGATCACCGCCGGCACGGTACGGATTTGCGACGACACAGGTTGTTCCGATCGCCCTAAAGATCAGGTCTCCTATCAAAAAAGGGACGATACGCAAGACCGCGACGATCCACGCATCGCCGCGCTCAAGCAAACCGCGAAGACCCAGCCGAAGGCCGCCTACGATCTTGGCCTGCGCTATTTCCGCGGCGACGGCGTGCGCCAGGACAGCTACCAGGCGCTCAAGTGGATGCGCGAGGCCGCCGAACGCGGCGACCTGAACGCGCAAAAGGCGCTCGGCGGTTTCTACCTGTTCGGCCTCGAGGAAATGGGCTCGGATGCGCGCGAAGCGGAGAAGTGGCTGTCGATCGCGGCGGGCCGCGGCGACAAGGAATCGAAAAAGCTGCTCGAACTCGCGCGCAAGGCCAAGAAAGAAGACGAAGAAGACTGGAAGTGGCGCACGCAATGGCGTGACACGTATTACGGCTACTGGTACTCGGGCTATCCGTACTACGGCGTCTGGCAACAGACGTACTGGTACTACTGACCGGGTATCGAGCAACGGGGCAGCAGCGGGGAGACCACCATCGCGCGCCACGCCGGGGGGCTTATCGACGTTCGCACGAACACATAAGCCGAACAACGACTCTAATCGACCGACAACGACATGAAGACCAACCTTTCCCAACGTCTCACTCAAGGCGCGCTGGTTGCAGCGCTTGGCGCGTGCGTCGCGGGTTGCGGCGGCGTGGTGACGCCCGGCGGGCAGAACGCCGGCGTGACGGGCGCGGCGGCAGGCGGCGCGAGCGCCGGCGCCGATTCGCAACTGCAGCGCTGCGCGTCGCCGCTGGGCACGATCGCGGTCGACGACGGCCGCAACGCCGACTGGTGGGGCCCGTTCGGCAGCGCGACCAAGGTGACGAGCATCGACCCGCTGCTGCGGCTGGCCGTGCAGCAGTCGAACTGCTTCGTGATCACGTCGATCGGCAACCAGAAGAGCGACGCGCGCCTGTCGCGCATCACGCAGCTGCAGCGCAACTCGGGCGAATACCGCGCGGGCTCGAAGCAGCAGAAGGGCCAGCGCGTCGCGGCCGACTACTACATGGAACCGCAGATCGTGATCAACGATTCGCCGATCGGCGGGATCGGCAGCATGATCGGCGGGCTGATCGGCAACAGCGCGGTGGCGGCGGTGGCGGGCCACCTGCAGACGAAGGCGTCGGTGGTGACGCTGACGCTGTTCGACGTGCGCTCGGCGGTGCAGATCGCGGCGTCGGAAGGCAGCTCGACGGCGACGAACTACGGCGCGGCGCTGGGCGGCCTCGGCGGCGGGGTGGGCGGCGGGCTCGCCGGCTTCTCGACGACGCCGGAAGGCAAGGCGACGGTCGTCGCGTTCATCGACGCGTGGAACAAGATGGTCGTGGCGCTGCGCAGCTACAAGGCGCAGGACGTCAAGGGCGGGCTGGGCCGCGGTGGCCAGCTGCAGGTCAACTGACGTCGCCGGGCCGGCGGGG
>NZ_NKFB01000020.1:0-1700 GCF_002223255.1 Burkholderia sp. AU17457 | reverse complement strand
GACGAGAGCAACGCGCCGTTCTACAAGTGGTTCGACGACGGCGAGCTGAACGCGTCGTACAACTGCCTCGACCGCCACGTCGAAGCCGGCAACGGCGAGCGCGTCGCGGTGATCTTCGAGGCCGACGACGGCACCGTCACCCGCGTCACCTATGCGGATCTCCTCGCACGCGTGTCGCGCTTCGCCAATGCGCTGAAGAAACGCGGCATCGGCAAGGGCGACCGCGTCGTCATCTATATTCCGATGTCGATCGAAGGCATCGTCGCGATGCAGGCCTGCGCGCGTATCGGCGCGACGCACTCGGTCGTGTTCGGCGGTTTCTCCGCGAAATCGCTGAACGAGCGGCTCGTCGACGTCGGCGCGGTCGCGCTGATCACCGCCGACGAGCAGGCGCGCGGCGGCAAGACGCTGCCGCTCAAGAGCATCGCCGACGAGGCGATCGCGATGGGCGGCTGCGACGCGCTCAAGAGCGTGATCGTCTATCGCCGCACCGGCGGCAAGATCGACTGGCATGCGGAGCGCGACCTGTGGATGCACGAGCTGACCGACGGCGAGTCCGACACGTGCGAGCCGACCTGGGTCGGCGCCGAGCATCCGCTGTTCATCCTGTATACGTCGGGCTCGACCGGCAAGCCCAAGGGCGTGCAGCACAGCACCGGCGGCTACCTGCTGTGGGCCGCGCAGACGATGAAGTGGACCTTCGACTGGAAACCCGACGACGTGTTCTGGTGCACGGCCGACATCGGCTGGGTCACGGGCCACACGTACATCACGTACGGGCCGCTCGCGTGCGGCGGCACGCAGGTCGTGTTCGAGGGCGTGCCGACTTATCCGGACGCCGGCCGCTTCTGGAAGATGATCGCCGACCACAAGGTCACCGTGTTCTACACCGCGCCGACCGCGATCCGTTCGCTGATCAAGGCGGCCGAAGCCGACGAGACGGTCCACCCGAAGCGCTATGACCTGTCGAGCCTGCGCATCATCGGCACGGTCGGCGAGCCGATCAATCCGGAAGCGTGGATGTGGTACCACAAACACGTCGGCCACGAGCGCTGCCCGATCGTCGACACGTGGTGGCAGACCGAAACCGGCGGCCACATGATCACGCCGCTGCCGGGCGCGACGCCGACCGTGCCGGGCTCGTGCACGCTGCCGCTGCCGGGCATCACGGCCGCGGTGGTCGACGAGACGGGCCAGGACGTGCCGAACGGGCAAGGCGGGATTCTCGTGGTCAAGCGTCCGTGGCCCGCGATGATCCGCACGATCTGGGGCGACCCGGAGCGCTTCAAGAAGAGTTATTACCCGGAAGAACTCGGCGGCACGCTGTATCTGGCCGGCGACGGCACGGTACGCGACAAGGAGACCGGCTACTTCACGATCATGGGCCGGATCGACGACGTGCTGAACGTGTCGGGCCACCGGCTGGGCACGATGGAGATCGAGTCGGCGCTGGTGTCGCACGAGCTCGTGGCCGAGGCGGCGGTGGTCGGCCGTCCGGACGACACGACGGGCGAGGCGGTCGTGGCGTTCGTCGTGCTCAAGCGTTCGCGCCCGGAAGGCGACGAAGCGGCGGCGCTCGCGAAGACGCTGCGCGACTGGGTCGGCAAGCAGATCGGGCCGATCGCGAAGCCGAAGGACATCCGCTTCGGCGACAACCTGCCGAAGACGCGCTCGGGCAAGATCATGCGGCGCCTGCTGCG
>NZ_NKFB01000022.1:0-1732 GCF_002223255.1 Burkholderia sp. AU17457 | reverse complement strand
CCGAACGCGCCCCAGAAGCCCTTCGCATCCGACGTCGGCAACGTGCTTGCCCATGCGCTCGCGTGCGCATGCTGGTGAAGGTTGCATTCATTCGCGCAGCCGCACATCGCGGCGGCCGCCGCGCGTTGCAGCGGCGCGCCGTTGCGCTGCGTCGCGCCCCATCCGCCATAACCGCCGAACTCGCGCACCGGCGACCAGTCCGGCATCGCCGGCGGGATCGGTGCGTCGTGCGACGCGAACGGCCCCGCGCCCCACACGATCTTCCCGTCGACCACCGTCAGCAACGCGGTCGTGGCGGCGATGTCGTCCTCCGCGCATGCGAAGAAATCGCGATCCGGGACCACCAGGTCGGCAAGCTGCCCCACCGCGATGCGCCCCTTCTTGCCCTCCTCGTTCGAGAACCACGTCACGTACTCGGTCCACATCCGCAGCGCGGTTTCGCGATCGAGCAGGTTGCGCTGCGGATACATGCGCATGCCGCCGACCGTCTTGCCCGTCACGAGCCATGCGAGCGACACCCACGGGTTGTACGACGCGACGCGCGTCGCGTCGGTGCCGGCCGACACCTTCAGCCCCTTGGCGAGCATCTTCGCGACCGGCGGCGTCGCCTCCGCGGCTTGCGCGCCGTAGCGCTCGACGAAGTATTCGCCCTGGTACGCCATCCGGTGCTGCACCGCGATGCCGCCGCCGAGCGCGGCGATCCGGTCCATCGATTTCTCGGTGATCGTTTCCGCGTGATCGAAGAACCAGTTCAGCCCTTCGAGCGGGATGTCCTCGTTGACCTTCTCGAACACGTCGAGCGCGCGGCTGATCGTTTCGTCGTAGGTCGCGTGCATGCGCCACGGCCAGCGGTTTTCCGCGAGCACGCGCACGACGCCTTCGAGATCGTCCTCCATCTGCGCGGGCAGGTCCGGCCGCGCGACGCGGAAATCCTCGAAGTCGGCCGCCGAGAACGCCAGCATCTCGCCGGCGCCGTTATTGCGGAAGTAGTCGGTGCCGTCGTGGTACTTGACGCTCTTCGTCCAGTTCACGAAGTCTTCCTTCTCCGCGTTCGGCTTCTGCGTGAACAGGTTGTACGCGATCCGGATCGTCATCTCGCCCGCGTCGTGCAGCTTGCGGATCACTTCGTAATCGTCGGGATAATTCTGCGAACCGCCGCCCGCGTCGATCACGCCCGTCACGCCCAGCCGGTTCAGCTCGCGCATGAAATGGCGCGTCGAGTTGTACTGATACTCGAACGGCAGCTTCGGCCCCTTCGCGAGCGTCGCGTAGAGGATCGTCGCGTTCGGATTCGCGAGCAGCAGGCCGGTCGGGTTGCCCGCCGCATCGCGCAGGATCGTCCCGCCCGGCGGCTCCGGCGTGTCCTTCGTGTAGCCGACCACCCGCAGCGCCGCCGCGTTCAGCAACGCGCGATCGTACAGGTGCAGGATGAACACGGGCGTGTCCGGCGCGACCGCATTGAGTTCGTCGATCGTCGGCAGCCGCTTCTCCACGAACTGGTGTTCGGTGAAGCCGCCGACCACGCGCACCCACTGCGGCGCGGGCGTGATCGCGACCTGCTGCTTGAGCATCTCCATCGCGAGCGCGAGCGACGGCACGCCGTCCCAGCGCAGTTCCATGTTGTAGTTCAGGCCGCCGCGAATCACGTGGCAGTGGTTGTCGATCAGGCCCGGCAGCACGCCGCGGCCGCCGAGATCGACCACCTTCGTCGCGCGGCCCGCGAGCGGCATGA
>NZ_NKFB01000021.1:0-3053 GCF_002223255.1 Burkholderia sp. AU17457 | reverse complement strand
CCGACTTCGCTCGACGCGTCGTGCATCGGCGGCAACGTCGCGATGAACGCGGGCGGCAAGAAGGCCGTGCTGTGGGGCACCGCGCTGGACAACCTCGCATGGTGGCGAATGGTCGACCCGGACGGCAACTGGCTCGAAGTCACGCGCCACGAGCACAACCAGGGCAAGATCCACGACATCGCGGTCGCGCGCTTCGAACTGAAGTGGTTCGACGGCGCGTACGCGCCCGGCGAGAAGCTGCTCAAGACGGAGATGCTCGAGATCGAGGGTCGCCGGTTCCGCAAGGAAGGGCTCGGCAAGGACGTGACCGACAAGTTCCTCGCCGGCCTGCCGGGCGTGCAGAAGGAAGGCTGCGACGGGCTCATCACGTCCGCGCGCTGGGTGCTGCACAAGATGCCCGCGCACACGCGCACCGTGTGCCTCGAATTCTTCGGCCAGGCGCGCGAAGCGATCCCGAGCATCGTCGAGATCAAGGACTACCTGTTCGAGACGTCGAAGCAGGGCGGCGCGATCCTCGCGGGCCTCGAGCACCTCGACGAGCGCTACCTGCGCGCGGTCGGCTACGCGACCAAGAGCAAGCGCAATGCCTTCCCGAAGATGGTGCTGATCGGCGACATCGTCGGCGACGATGCGGATGCGGTCGCGCACGCGACGTCCGAGGTGATCCGGATGGCGAACGGCAAGAGCGGCGAAGGCTTCGTCGCGGTCAGCGCGGAGGCGCGCAAGCGCTTCTGGCTCGACCGCAGCCGCACGGCGGCGATCGCCAAGCACACGAACGCGTTCAAGATCAACGAGGACGTGGTGATCCCGCTGAACCGGATGGGCGAGTACACCGACGGCATCGAGCGGATCAACATCGAGCTGTCGCTGAAGAACAAGCTGCAGCTGGTCGACGCGCTCGAGGCGTTCTTCAAGGGCGGCAACCTGCCGCTCGGCAAGACCGACGACGCGAACGAGATCCCGAGCGCCGAACTGCTGGAAGACCGCGTGCAGCAGGCGCTGGAGCTGCTCAAGCGCGTGCGGGCACGCTGGGAATTCGTGCGCGACCGGCTCGACCAGCCGCTGCGCGAGGCGCAGCACTACCTGGTGCAGCTCGGCTACGAGGCGCTTGCGGAGAAGTTCGCCGATCGCGCGGACGAGCAGCCGGGCGCGACCGTGTTCCACATCACGCAGGACCGCACGGTGCGCATCTCGTGGAAGCAGGAGATCCGCGCGGAACTGCGCGCGATCTTCAACGGCGGCGCGTTCAAGCCGATCCTCGACGAAGCGCAGGCGATCCACAAGCGCGTGCTGCGCGGGCGCGTGTTCGTCGCGCTGCACATGCACGCGGGCGACGGCAACGTCCATACGAACATCCCGGTCAACTCCGACAACTACGAGATGCTGCAGGACGCGCACGCGTCGGTGGCCCGCATCATGACGCTGGCGCGCTCGCTCGACGGCGTGATTTCCGGCGAACACGGGATCGGCATCACGAAGCTCGAGTTCCTGACCGAGGACGAGATCGCCGAATTCCGCGCGTACAAGCAGCGCGTGGACCCGAACGGCCGCTTCAACAAGGGCAAGCTGCTCGACGGCGCCGATCTGCGCAACGCGTACACGCCGAGCTTCGGGCTGATGGGCTACGAATCGCTGATCATGCAGCAGTCCGACATCGGCGCGATCGCCGATTCGGTGAAGGACTGCCTGCGCTGCGGCAAGTGCAAGCCGGTGTGCGCGACGCACGTGCCGCGCGCGAACCTGCTGTACAGCCCGCGCAACAAGATCCTGGCGACGTCGCTGCTGGTCGAGGCGTTCCTGTACGAGGAGCAGACGCGCCGCGGCGTGTCGATCAAGCACTGGGACGAGTTCAACGACGTGGCCGACCACTGCACGGTGTGCCACAAGTGCGCGACGCCGTGCCCGGTGAAGATCGACTTCGGCGACGTGACGATGAACATGCGCAACCTGTTGCGCAAGATGGGCAAGAAGAAGTTCAACGCCGGCAATGCGGCGGGGATGTTCTTCCTGAACGCGACCAATCCGCAGACGATCAACCTCGCGCGCGGCGTGATGATGGGCGTGGGCTACAAGGTGCAGCGCTTCGCGAACGACATGCTGAAGAAGGTCGTGACGAAGCAGACGCAGCACCCGCCGGCGACGACGGGCAAGCCGCCGGCGGTCGAGCAGGTGATCCACTTCGTGAACAAGAAGATGCCGGGCAACCTGCCGAAGAAGACGGCGCGGGCGCTGCTGGACATCGAGGACAACAAGATCGTGCCGATCATCCGCAACCCGAAGTCGACGACGGTCGATTCGGAAGCGGTGTTCTACTTCCCGGGCTGCGGCTCGGAGCGGCTGTTCTCGCAGGTGGGGCTGGCGACGCAGGCGATGCTGTGGGAGGCGGGCGTGCAGACGGTGCTGCCGCCGGGCTACCTGTGCTGCGGCTATCCGCAGCGCGGCTCGGGGCAGTACGACAAGGCCGAGAAGATCGTGACGGACAACCGCGTGCTGTTCCACCGGGTCGCGAACACGCTGAACTACCTGGACATCAAGACGGTGGTGGTGTCGTGCGGCACCTGCTACGACCAGCTCGCGGGTTACGAATTCGACAAGATCTTCCCGGGGTGCCGGATCATCGACATCCACGAGTTCCTGCTCGAGAAGGGGATGAAGCTCGACGGGGTGACGGGCACGCGCTACATGTATCACGACCCGTGCCATACGCCGATCAAGACGATCGACCCGGTGAAGCTGGTCAACGAGCTGATGGGCGCGGAGAAGGACGGCTACAGGATCGAGAAGAACGATCGCTGCTGCGGCGAGTCGGGCACGCTGGCGGTCACGCGGCCGGACGTGTCGACGCAGGTGCGCTTCCGCAAGGAGGAGGAGATCCGCAAGGGGGCGGCGAAGCTGCGCGCGATTCCGGTGGTGGCGGGCGATGCGGCGGCGCCGGCGGCCGCGGGAGCGAACGGCCCGGACGTGAAGATCCTGACGAGCTGCCCGTCGTGCCTGCAGGGGCTGTCGCGCTACAACGAGGACGCGAACCTGGAGGCCGACTACATCGTGGTCGA
>NZ_NKFB01000009.1:0-3099 GCF_002223255.1 Burkholderia sp. AU17457 | reverse complement strand
TATCGGCTGTCGTTCTTTAACAATCTGGAAGAAGTAAGTAATTTGGATAGCGGAAGCGTCTCGAGATGGACGTGGAAACTATCCGGGTTGTGATTGTATCGATGTATCTCAAGATGATTCGAACTCTATGTTTGACTCAATTGGAATACGGCACAACGCGAGAACTCAACCTGTAGCGACTGTCGATGAGACAGACTCGTTATAGGGTCAAGCGAACAAGTGCATGTGGTGGATGCCTTGGCGATCACAGGCGATGAAGGACGCGGTAGCCTGCGAAAAGCTACGGGGAGCTGGCAAACGAGCTTTGATCCGTAGATGTCCGAATGGGGAAACCCGGCCCTTTTGGGTCATCCTGGACTGAATACATAGGTCTAGTGAAGCGAACGCGGTGAACTGAAACATCTAAGTAACCGCAGGAAAAGAAATCAACCGAGATTCCCAAAGTAGTGGCGAGCGAAATGGGATGAGCCTTGCACTCTTTATTTGTATTGTTAGCCGAACGCTCTGGAAAGTGCGGCCATAGCAGGTGATAGCCCTGTAGGCGAAAACAGTATGAAAGAACTAGGTGTGCGACAAGTAGGGCGGGACACGTGAAATCCTGTCTGAAGATGGGGGGACCATCCTCCAAGGCTAAATACTCGTGATCGACCGATAGTGAACCAGTACCGTGAGGGAAAGGCGAAAAGAACCCCGGGAGGGGAGTGAAATAGATCCTGAAACCGCATGCATACAAACAGTCGGAGCCTCGCAAGGGGTGACGGCGTACCTTTTGTATAATGGGTCAGCGACTTACGTTCAGTAGCAAGCTTAACCGTATAGGGCAGGCGTAGCGAAAGCGAGTCCGAATAGGGCGTTCAGTTGCTGGGCGTAGACCCGAAACCAGGTGATCTATCCATGGCCAGGATGAAGGTGCGGTAACACGTACTGGAGGTCCGAACCCACTAACGTTGAAAAGTTAGGGGATGAGCTGTGGATAGGGGTGAAAGGCTAAACAAACCTGGAAATAGCTGGTTCTCTCCGAAAACTATTTAGGTAGTGCCTCGTGTCTCACCTTCGGGGGTAGAGCACTGTCATGGTTGGGGGGTCTATTGCAGATTACCCCGCCATAGCAAACTCCGAATACCGAAGAGTGCAATCACGGGAGACAGACATCGGGTGCTAACGTCCGGTGTCAAGAGGGAAACAACCCAGACCGCCAGCTAAGGTCCCCAAATATAGCTAAGTGGGAAACGAAGTGGGAAGGCTAAAACAGTCAGGAGGTTGGCTTAGAAGCAGCCACCCTTTAAAGAAAGCGTAATAGCTCACTGATCGAGTCGTCCTGCGCGGAAGATGTAACGGGGCTAAGCTATATACCGAAGCTGCGGATGCGTGCTTGCACGCATGGTAGGAGAGCGTTCCGTAAGCCTGCGAAGGTGCCTTGTAAAGGGTGCTGGAGGTATCGGAAGTGCGAATGCTGACATGAGTAGCGATAAAGGGGGTGAAAGGCCCCCTCGCCGTAAGCCCAAGGTTTCCTACGCAACGTTCATCGGCGTAGGGTGAGTCGGCCCCTAAGGCGAGGCAGAAATGCGTAGCTGATGGGAAGCAGGTCAATATTCCTGCACCATTGTTAGATGCGATGGGGGGACGGATCGCGGAAGGTTGTCCGGGTGTTGGACGTCCCGGTCGCTGCATTGGAGAAGGCGCTTAGGCAAATCCGGGCGCGTAATTCAAGGGTGTGGCGCGAGCTCCTTAGGGAGCGAAGCAATTGGAAGTGGTTCCAAGAAAAGCCTCTAAGCTTCAGTCTAACGATGACCGTACCGCAAACCGACACAGGTGGGCGAGATGAGTATTCTAAGGCGCTTGAGAGAACTCGGGAGAAGGAACTCGGCAAATTGGTACCGTAACTTCGGGATAAGGTACGCCCTTGTAGCTTGACCAGCCTGCGCTGGAAGGGTGAAGGGGTTGCAATAAACTGGTGGCTGCGACTGTTTAATAAAAACACAGCACTCTGCAAACACGAAAGTGGACGTATAGGGTGTGACGCCTGCCCGGTGCCGGAAGATTAAATGATGGGGTGCAAGCTCTTGATTGAAGTCCCGGTAAACGGCGGCCGTAACTATAACGGTCCTAAGGTAGCGAAATTCCTTGTCGGGTAAGTTCCGACCTGCACGAATGGCGTAACGATGGCCACACTGTCTCCTCCCGAGACTCAGCGAAGTTGAAGTGTTTGTGATGATGCAATCTACCCGCGGCTAGACGGAAAGACCCCATGAACCTTTACTGTAGCTTTGCATTGGACTTTGAACCGATCTGTGTAGGATAGGTGGGAGGCTATGAAACCGGAACGCTAGTTTCGGTGGAGCCGTCCTTGAAATACCACCCTGGTTTGTTTGAGGTTCTAACCTTGGCCCGTGATCCGGGTCGGGGACAGTGCATGGTAGGCAGTTTGACTGGGGCGGTCTCCTCCCAAAGCGTAACGGAGGAGTACGAAGGTACGCTAGGTACGGTCGGAAATCGTGCTGATAGTGCAATGGCATAAGCGTGCTTAACTGCGAGACCGACAAGTCGAGCAGGTGCGAAAGCAGGTCATAGTGATCCGGTGGTTCTGTATGGAAGGGCCATCGCTCAACGGATAAAAGGTACTCTGGGGATAACAGGCTGATACCGCCCAAGAGTTCATATCGACGGCGGTGTTTGGCACCTCGATGTCGGCTCATCTCATCCTGGGGCTGTAGCCGGTCCCAAGGGTATGGCTGTTCGCCATTTAAAGAGGTACGTGAGCTGGGTTTAAAACGTCGTGAGACAGTTTGGTCCCTATCTGCCGTGGGCGTTGGATATTTGAAGGGGGCTGCTCCTAGTACGAGAGGACCGGAGTGGACGAACCTCTGGTGTACCGGTTGTCACGCCAGTGGCATCGCCGGGTAGCTATGTTCGGAAGAGATAACCGCTGAAAGCATCTAAGCGGGAAACTCGCCTTAAGATGAGATATCCCTGGGGACTAGATCCCCTTGAAGGGTCGTTCGAGACCAGGACGTTGATAGGTCAGGTGTGTAAGCGCAGTAATGCGTTCAGCTAACTGATACTAATTGCCCGTAAGGCTTGATCCTATAACAAGTCTGT
>NZ_NKFB01000007.1:0-71626 GCF_002223255.1 Burkholderia sp. AU17457 | reverse complement strand
TGTTCCGATGTATTACTCACCCGTTCGCCACTCGCCACCAGGTGCAAGCACCCGTGCTGCCGTTCGACTTGCATGTGTAAGGCATGCCGCCAGCGTTCAATCTGAGCCAGGATCAAACTCTTCAGTTTAAACCTGTTACTGTTTTCGGTTCAGTTAAGAACCGGTCGCTCACTCAAAGCTGACAGGAATATGAATCACTTCATAAACCTGACTTACTTTAGTGTGAGACTCTTGATACTTTTGCTATCTGATCCGAGGATCAGCTCGCTACCATCAAGCGCCCACACTTATCGGCTGTTAATTTTTAAAGAGCATTCTGCGAGGAACTTCGTGTTTCCCGGCAGCGCTGCGTTTTCAGCAGCAGAGAAACGAGATTATGAACCGTGTTTCGCAGTTCGTCAACAACTTTCTGAACGACTTCGTTGCGACTGCCGGGCCATCTTCCTGCGCCGCCAAGGCTCGCTACATCCCGAACCCCGACAACACTGCTTCCCTTCCTCCCGCGCCGTGTTTCCGTTAGCGCGAAAGAGGCGTGATTCTAAGCACCTGCCCCCATCCGCGCAAGCTCTTTGTGAAGAAAGTTTGAAAAAGCCTCCGGGCGCTGACGCGCACGGAGGCTTCTGGCTCGACGGGCCGTGAAACGCAACGCGCGCCGTCCTCCAAAGATATGACGAAGGCGGCTCTTTCCTTCTATATAAGAGAACCGAACGCGGAACGGGCATAGAAGCTGGCGCGGTCGAGTATCATGCCGCGACCGAACCACGCACTCATATTGATGATGGACAGCACGACTCAATCCGGCGACAGCGACCTTCGCGACGAATATGCGGCACTGCGCGAGCGCGCGATCCTGCTGGAAGAACGGGTGCCGCAGCTTCTGCAACGCATCTCGGACATGTTGCCGCGCATCAGCGGCGAATCCGAACTGGCGGACACGCATCGCGAGCGGCTCGTCGGCGCACGCAATGCGGCGCTGGTCTCGATCGAAAACTATCAGCAGGCCATTCCGTTCCTGCAGACGGCTGACTCGATCATCGAGCAACTGGACAAGGCGCCCGAACGCGACGAAGACATCGAGTGGCGCGAATCGCTGCTCCAACGGCTGGACGAGCTGATCGACGTCGCGGTCGTGATGATCGACGATGCGGACAGCTACTTCGACCACGCGCAAGCCTGCGACCTGTCCAGCGTGCCGAAATCCATCCTCGAGGATTGAACAGGCCTACCCGGGATCGCGCGGTGCAGAAGCATCGCGCCACGCCCGCCGACAGTCGCTAGCTGACCTCTACGTCGCCGGGCCTGCCGCCCCCCACGAAACGCCCGGCGATCGCCATCCCGCGCGGAGCGGCACGCCACTCCTACGGCGAATCGAGCACGATCGTCTCGCTCATCATCGGCACACGGATGTATCCGCCCGCCGCATCGCCGTACGCGTGCGCGTTCCCGTCGATCACGTATTGCGCGGTCAACGCACACAGCGTCGCGTCGCGCGCATCGACGGAGCGCAGCGTCGATACGTCGATGCCCAGCCGCTCCAGCAAGTGCCGGCGCTGGTTGCGCTTCTGCTTCGCCGACGCCACGGCCTTGCCCAGCATCGCGCAAGTAATCGCATACGGATAGGTTTCGAAGCTCACGCGTCCGCCCGCGTAGCGCGCGTCGGTCAGCAACGGATAGGCGTGGGCGAGCGCGCGGTAGACGCGCTCCCCCATGAACATCCAGTCGAAGAAGCCCGACGTGCTCGCGACGGCCTGCTCCCGCGACGGCGTCGGAAAGCACGAGATCCGTTCACGCGCGAGCGCCTGTTCGGCCGCGCGGCGGCCGCTCCCCGTCCACCACAGGCTCGGCGCGTCGACGCCGACGGCGACAACGTCATGAGCGAGACACAAAGCGGACAGCGACTCGGGTGCGATCCGCTCCTCCCGGCAGACGACCGTCGATCCACACAGGATCACTAGATCGCACAGCTTCCTGTCGCCGCCGACGTCGACACCCGCCACGGCAGCCGCTTGCCGCGCGGCGGATCGGGCCGATCGCATGCGCGTGCGTCAGTCCGCCGGCCGCGCGGCGTACGCGGTGTCGAAGATCGCCTCGAGACCGGGATGGACGCCGCGCATCGGATCGACGACCGACTTCGCCCAGTCGAAGTACGCCTGCTTGCGTTCGAGTGGCCAGTCCGCGGGCGGGTGCCGGGCGATGTCGCGCAGGTTGCAGATCTTGTCGGCCAGCTTCACGAGCTTCGCGCGCCGGCTGATGGTGGCCGCGTGCTCGACCTGCAGACGCTTGCGCTCCTCCTTAGGCAACGACCTGTCGTCGGTGACTTCCATCACGATGTCCGCCACGTCCTTGCCGAACAACCGCAGCAACTCCTGCTCGGTCGTCTCCGTATCCTCGACCGTGTCGTGCAACACCGCCGCGACGATCACGCGTTCGTCCTCGACGCCGGCTTCGTTGGCGAGCACGTCGGCGAGCGCGATCGGATGATTGATGTACGGCGACGCCTCTTCGTCCTTGCGCCGCTGATTGCGATGCTTGTCCGCCGCGAACGCAATCGCGGCTACCAGCTTCTTCATATTCCCCCCTCGTGTGGCCAGACCCGCGACCGTTGACCCGGCCGCATGCGTTTCGGAACTGCTCATACTACCTGTACGCGATGACCCTTCGCGCGCGCCGGCACGCCAGCGTACTCCGCATCACGCGCCGGCCGGCGCGCGCTGCAACTCGACCACGTTGACCCGCGCGCCGAATACGTCCCTCACGAGCGGCAGCAGGTGGTCGTGGTGCGTCAGGAACAGCACCTGGGTGCGCGTCGACAGATCGCGCAGCGCATCGAGCCCCGCCTTCGCGCGCGCGTCGTCGAAATTGATGAACAGGTCGTCGGCGACGAACGGCAGTGCGGTGCGGCTGCCGAGCTGCAACTCCAGCGCCGCGATCCGCAGCGCGAGGAACAGCTGATCGCGCGTCCCTTCGCTCAGCCCGGCGACCTCGACCGACGTGCCCCTCGTGCGCCTCGCATACAGCGCGGGCGGCGTCCGCTCGGTATCGACGGTCAGCTTCGCGAATTCGCCCAGCGTAAGCCCGGCGAAAATCTCGCCCGCCCGCCGGAGCATCGGCCCCTGCTTCTGGTCGCGATAGCGGTCCGTCGCCCACTTCAGCAAGCGGCTCGCCGTGGCTGCCTCCAGATACTGTTCGGCCGCGTCGCCCATCGCCGCCAGCGCCTCCTGCCGTTTCGACTCGGCGACGGCCGCATTCGCCTGGCCGTCGATCGCGCCGAACGCCTGGTCGGCCACGACCTGCTGCTGCGCCAGCTCGTTCAGCCGCTTGCCCACATCGCCGAGCGACTGCTTCACCGCTTCGAGATGCGCGGGCACGTCGGCAATGTCCTGTTCCGCCACCTCGGCCTCGACGGCGGACCGGGACAGCCCGTCGCCGTCGCGCACCAGCGCTTCGTGCGCGGCATCGACCGCCTGCCGAAGCTGGCGCTGCCGATCCGAGCGCTCGGCCAACGGCAGCGCCGCGTCGATCGACGCGACGCCGGCCAGTTGCAGCAGCGGCTGGATGCGCGCATCGGCGCCCGCCACCGCGGCGGCCGCGTCCGCGACCTTGGCGTCGGCCTGCCGCACGGCCTCGTCGGCACGATCGATCGCCCGCGCGACTTCCCTGGCGGCCGCAAGGCGCATCGTCAGCCGGCGCGCCACGTCCGGCCAGTCGCCGCTCGCCAGCCATTCCGGCGCGAGCGCTTCGGCAAGCCGCCGCGCGCCGGCCTCGAGCGCGCTCAGCTCCGCGCGGATCGCGGCGATCCGGTTGCGCGGCGCGTCGGCATCGGCCAGTTCGACCGTCACCGTGTTCGCGAGCCCGAGCGCCCCTTCCGCCGCGGCCAGCGTCGTCGCGCTCGCGGACAGTTTCGCGTCGGCCAGCGCGTCGCGCCATTGCGCTTGCCACGCGTCGTAAGCGGCTTGCGCGTGGTCGACCCGCGATCGTGCGGTCGCGCATCCGCGTTCGGCTTCCCGCGCGCGATCGTCGAGGCTGTCCTTCTGCGCGGCCGCTTTCTCGGCCGACTGGACGAACGTCTCGGCGACGGCGACGAGCGTGGCCAGCCCGTCAGACTCGCCGCCCCGCGATACCGTCAGCAGCGCCGAACGCAGCGCGGTTTCCGCGTCGGCGCGGACAGCACGCATCGTGTCGAATTCGCGGCGCTGGCGATCGAGATCGGCCTGCGCGGCGAACACCGCGTCGCGCTTCGCCAGCCAGTCGCTCATCGCCGCGAGCGGCATGCCGGGCACCGCGGCCGCCGTCGCGAGCGCGGCCCAGGCGTCTCGATGCGCGGCGAGTTCGCGCTCGCGTTCGTCCAGCGCGGCCTGCCGGCGCGCCACGCCCGCGCGCGCGGATTCGACCTGCTGACGCAGCGACTGCAGCGTCGCCGCGGCCTGGGTCGCGCCGAGCTGCGCATCGACGAGCTCGTCGGCGAGACGAATCGCGTCGTCGACCGCCGGCGCGCCCGTCGCGAGATCGACGGCACCGCTGCGGACATCGCCCCATGCGCCGTCGCGACGCGCGCGCGCCGCCAGCACGTCGGCGGTCGTGACGACCTTGTGGTTCTCCGCGAAATGCTTTTCCTGCAACTCAAGCCGTTCGAGCTCTTCGAGCGCGCCGTCCCGCGCGTCGCGCGCGGCAGCGGCCGCGCTCGCGCGCTCGCTGTCTTCCTTGAGCAGCGCGGCGAGCCGCGCCGCCGACGGCACGTCGAGCGCACGCAGCGCATCGACCGGCATGCGCCATTGGCCGAGTGCGTCGAGCGCGCCGGACAGCGTGCGTTCGGCAGCCGCGATGTCGTGCGCGAGCGCCTGCTCGCGCGGGCCGCTGTTGCGAAAACCCTGCGCATCGGCCAGCGCCGCGCGCAACGCTTCCGGCACGTCGACGGTCGACAGGCGCGCCTGTTGTTCGCGGACCTGCACCAGTTCGCGCGTGCGTTCGTCGAGCGATTCGCGCGCGCCGGCGAGCGCCTGGTGCAGCGCACCGTGCTCGCGCAGCAGGTTCGCGACCGTCTTCAGCGACAGCGCCGTCGGCAACGCGGCGCGCAGCGACGCCTCGTCCGTTGGCCAGCCGAGCTGCGCGGCCGTCGACGACGCGGCGGACAGGTGCCGCTCGACGTCCGCGCCGAGCAGCAGCAGATCCTGCGCGTGATTCATGCACGCGCCGCGCAGCCGATCGAGCGCCTCGATATCGGCTTCGAGCGCCAGCGTGTCGGCGTCCGCGACAATCGCATCGCGTGCCTGCCGCTTCGCGAGCAAGTCGGCGCGCCGTTCCTCGAGCACCTTCTGCTCGGCCGCGAGATCGCCCTGCGCCTTCAGCAGATCCGCATACGCGGTCGGCGGCAACTCGACGACCGCGCCCAATTCCGTCAGCGCCGCGTCCTTGACCGCCAGTTCCTTCAGGTACGGCGCGAGCCGCCGCACGCGTTCGAGCTTCGAGCGCAGCGCTTCGAGTCGGCGCTGTTCCGCGCGCGCCTGCTCGATCTGCTGCTCGACCGCTTCGCGCGCGTCCTTGCGATCGACCCAGTCGCGCGTGCGCACCTGGACCGTCTTCAGTTCGGCCACGGCTTCGTTGAACGCCGCCTCGGCCAGCGCAAACGCGCTGCCGCTGCGACGCGGCGCCCACAATTCGAGCGCGCGCGCGTCGAGCTCCTCGCGCACCGGCCCGAGGCTGCCGACTCCAGCAGCCGATTCGAACAGCACCTGACCGAGTTTGTCCGATGCGTCGAGAATGCTGCGGCCGCCATCGACCAGCCGCCCGTGATCGAGCCCGAACATCTGCTCGAAGAATTCGCGCGTCGCGCCATCCAGGACCGCCGCCAGATAGTCGTCGGGCAGCTTGTCGTCGGCAGGCGTGCGCAACGGACTGCGCCCGCGCGCACGGTGGAATGCGAGTTCGCCCGCGCCGCTCTCCAGCACGCCGCCGATCCGCAATTCGGGCGTGCTGTGCAGGAAGTCGAGCGGCGTCTGCAGCTTCATCCCGAACAGCAACTCGGACACGGCCGTGCGGATCGTCGACTTGCCGGCCTCGTTCGGCCCGACGATCACATGGAAATCCTCGCCGGCCGGCGGGAAACGCAGCGTCTCGTCGGTGAACTTGCCGTACTTGATCAGATCGAGCTGGCTGATGCGCATCGCTTACTCCCCCCTCGCCAGCCGCGCGAGCAACGCGGGCCCGACCTGCTCGACCAGCGCCGTCAGCTCGCCCGCGCGCGCCATCGTCAGCAACGGCACGTCCTCCTTCACGTCGCTGCGGACCTTGCCGACGAACGGCTTCAGGTCGCGTTCGAGCAGCGCGAGGAAATCCGGATCGTGCGCGGCATCGGCCAGGATCTGCTTCAGGTCCTCCAGCGCTTCGAGCGGTTCGCTTTCGCCCGGCTGCCGGTCAGCCGCGGACGTCGCGAGCCGGACCTTCTCGAGCCACAGCCGCTCGTTGCCGATGATGCCGATCTGGTTCAGCACCTCCGCACGCAACTGCGGCGCGCGGCCGAAAAAGAGGCCGTGCGCGGGCGTGCGCCCGTTGACGGTGACGCGCACCGCGCGCGGCACGTGGCCGTCGACGGTCAACAGCGCCTCCAGCGACTGGCCGATCTTTCGCGACAGATCGGCCACCGACAGGCAATCGGACGCATCGACCGACACGGCTTCCCAACGCAGCACGTCGAGATACAGCCGTTCGACCTGCGTGTTGCCTTGCTCGACCGTCACGAGCACCGCGCCGCGCCGGCCGGTCTCGCGGATATGACGTCCCTGCAGGTTGCCGGGAAACACGACGGTGGACGGGCCCGTCCATTGCTGGAATTCGTGCACGTGGCCGAGCGCCCAGTAGTCGTAGCCTTTCGCATGCAGTTCGGCCAGCGTGCACGGTGCATAGTTCGCGTGCGCCGCATACCCTTCGAGCGCCGTGTGCAGCACGCCGATGTTGTAGTACCCGGGCACCGGGTCCGGATAGCCGATCGCGAGATTGTCGACGACGGCCTTGTCCTTGAAGCTCTGCCCGTGCAGCGCGACGTCGAATTCCGGCAGCCTGAAGGTTTCCGGCTTGCGGTGGCCGAACACGGTGACGTTGTCGGGCAGCGTCAGCTTCTTCGTCATCTCGCTTTCGGCATCGTGGTTGCCGCCGAGGACGAACGCGCGAATGCCGGCCTTGCGCAGGCGCCCCATCTGCTGGCCGAAGAAGATGCCGGTGTTGTGATCCTTCCAGTCGCCGTCGTACAGGTCGCCCGCGATCACGAGGAACGCGACTTCCTCTTCGATCGCACGATCCACGAGTTGCCGCAACGCCTCGCGCGACGCGTTGCGCAACTGCGCGGCCGGCGCGTCGGGATACGCGCTCAGGCCGTGCAACGGGCTGTCAAGGTGAATGTCTGCCGCGTGGATGAACTTCACGAAGGTTCCTCTGTTTCATGGCGAACGGGCGACGCCGCTCGCACGGGCCGGGCCGTCAAGCGTCGTCCCGGTAGCCGCCGGGCTTGCCGCCGCACATGCGACACGCGCCGGACCGGATCATGCTGCCCGCTGCAAGCGGGTCGGGATGGTACCTGAAAGCGGGTAACGACATGGCATTCTCCGTCGGTCCGGATGGCGGGGAAGCACGCGATACCGACGCGAACCGACATTGTGCCGCAGCACGAGCGAGCGACAGCGATACCGCGCCGCTGAAGAATGGGCAGCACTCGAAATGATGGCCGCGCGATCGTCCGATCGCGCGAATGGTCATGACGTGATGCCTCGGAATGTTATCGGAACGCGCCGGGCGGGCCGGAACGGCACTTTTGTATCGTCTGTCGTCACGGGTATCGATCGGACCTGCCAGCCCGTGCCGGCCGGCGCTGCCATCGCGGTGGCCGGCGGGCGGGGGCCCTGCTATTTAAGCATGGCGCACGTGCATTGGGCAGGGGTCGCCCGTCGATCCGGGATTGATCGAGCGTGGCGTTTCGGTGATGTTTGCTGGAGGTATTTTTTCACCGATGGACGCGTGGCCGCCGGGCGACCCTGCGCACGCGCACCGTCGAAGCCCGTCACTTCACAACCGCACACGATCCGCGAACACGGTCGGCAGATACCGTTTCGATGCCGGCTCGACCCGCTCGACTCGGAAGACGGCAACGCATTGCTTTCGGGCGAAGCGGGAACCGGGACGGCGGCGGTCCGCCTTCCCGGCATCGACCATTCGACGAGGTCGGTCGTCGCGCCCCGGCGGCGCCGACTTCAGATCATCGTCTTGCGCCCGGTCGCACCGGCGAACTGCCGCTCATGCGGTGACCAGCCTTTCATGCGGCTGCTCGAGGAAACCGTCTTCGTAGAAGTAGTCGAAGAACGTGCGCAACCAGTCGTTGGCTGGACGCAGACTCGATGCGAGCACGTCGCCCGCGAGCCGCTTCAGTTGGGTGACGTCGATCGGAAGAATGCGCCCGACCGTCGGATCCGCAACGGGATTCAATTTTTTGAGCACCGGAATCAGCATCGAAAGCGGATGCGCCGGGTCCTGCCGAACATGCTCCGCCAATGCCGCGAGCCACGCGTCGTAGCTCATCCGTTCGATCGCGAAGCCTTCGTCTTCGATGAAATCGACCAGCGCGTCCAGCGAGTTCCAGCGCGGGTTGATCACATGCACGCCCTGCCCCGCGGCAGTCGGGTCGAGCGACGCGCGTACGATGATCCGGCTCACGACGTCGACGGGCAGGATGTTGTCGAACCCGACGTCGCGCGGCGCCTTTCCAAACAGGATGATGCCCTTGATCAACCGACAGAACAGATCGTCCAGGTTCATCCGCCCGCTCACCGCATGCCCGACGATCCGCGCCGGACGATAGACCGTGACGGGAACGCCGCGCGCGTGCGCCTGCGCGAGCAACTGCTCGGCGACCCATTTGCTCTGTTCATAGCCGCTCGTCAGGTGTTCGTGGAACGGCACCGCGAGCGTTTCCGGCAACGCATCCGAATAACGGTCGAGCGTGCCGACCGTGGACACGTAGTGAATCGGCGTCACGCGATGCAGGCTCGCCAGTCTGACGATGTCCTGGGTCGCCAGCACGTTGACCTGCTTCAGCGTCGCGTACGGATAAACGAAGTTGACCAGCGCACCGTTGTGGTAGATCGCATCGATTTCACGTGCGAGCGCGTCGAATGCAGCCGCCGACAAGCCGAGGTTCGGTTCGGCAAGATCGCCCGGCACGGCAACGATCCGATCTCGGTGCTGCGCATCCCACAAGCCGTGCGACTGCATCGCGGCCTCGATGCGTCGTACGCCTGCAGCCGGATCGTCGGCACGGACCACGCACATCACGCGTGCATCGGTCGTCGCGAGCAGCGTATGAAGCAGGTGCACGCCAAGGAATCCGGTCGCGCCCGTGAGCAATACCGTGCGGTAGGGGCGCCACGCATACGGTCGATGTGTCTCGATCGTCGGGTCGAGCCGCGCTTCCCCCGGCAAATCGACGGCCGGCGTATCGCGACGCACATTGCCATTCGCGACACTGGCGGCCAGGCCGGCAATCGTCGGCGCGGCCAGCAGCGTTTCCATGTCGATCGGGTGCTGAAGCCGCTCGCCGACCTGATACAGCATCACGGTGGCTTGCAGCGAATCCCCGCCGAGATCGAAGTAATTGTCGTGAATGCCGATGCGTGGCTGCTTGAGCAACACGCTCCAGATGTCGTGGATCGCCGTTTCCACCAGATCGCGAGGTGCCGCATGGCGACCATGCTGGCGAACCTCGACGTCACCGGAAAGCAGCCGGACGCGGTCGATCCTTCCTTTCGCGGAACGCGGCAGGGCAGCGAGCGAGACGATTGCGCCGGCGGACAGTGCCGGCATGCCGCGCTGCCCGGCCAGTCGGCGCACGATGTCCGCGGCGTCGGCCGTCGCGTCCTGATGGAACAGCGCATAGTCCCATTGTCCGCTTTCGGCGATCCGCTCCACGAGCGCGACCTCATCGACACCCGCCTGCCGTGCAACGTCGGCTTCGAATTCGAGCCAGTGCTCCGTCGTCTCGTCGGAACACGCGCTTCGGTCCGGCAGCCACGTATGACAGCCATGCTCCGTCCGCCACGCGTCCAGTGTCGTGCGCAACCACGTACCGTTGCGCGTGACGGTCAGGCTGTCCCGGTCCGGCTTGCTGTTGCGCAACATCAGATCGGGCACCGAGTGCCCCGACACGACGAGCGTACCGAGCGCGTCCCCACCCGCCGGGTTCAGATGGGCGTCGGCGACGAACACGGATTCATTTGCCGATACCACGCCCGATTCGACGCGATCGAATCCATCGGCCGACGAAACCGCATGCGGGAGCGACCACGCAGGCCAGCACAATTGCCGGAAGCGTTTCGCGCCGGGTGTGAGCTCGGCGAGTCTCGCGGCATCCTCACGCGTCAACGAGCGTGCATCGGCCATGACCCAGTCGGTGCGAAGCGCACCGGCCGAAAGCATCGAGGAGGCGCGGATGATATGACGCGTCGCTTCCGGACTGAGGACGATACCGTGCCAGTGCGCATCCGGCGACGCCGCTCGCCGCAGAAACGCAGGATCGCCGGCGCACGCGATCTGGTGCAGCGACAGCCCGGCACCCAGTGCACCCAATACCGTCCACAACGCCGTATGCGACAGCGGCCCGTCGCCCAGCGCAACATCGCGCGATGCACCGGCCGGTAACGTCGCTCCGAACGCGCGCGCGGCTTCGACAAGCTGAGCATGCGTATAGCGCACGACATGCCAATCGCCGTCCACATCGCGCCGCAGCAACGAACAGGCGCCCAGCGCCGGATCCGAACGATCGTCGAGCGCACCGTCGATTTGCCCGTACATCGGGTCCTGCTCGTCGAATACGTAGCACATGACGCCCGTCAACGGCGTATGCTGCGCGGTCGTCACGCAACTTCGCAGCGGTTCCGGCGACCAACTGCCATCGACGAGCGCATCGAATGCGGACGACGGCAGATTCGGGTCGGTCATCACGCAATCGACGCCATACGTTAGCCCGGACAGCAGCAACACCAGCCCGGAGACGGGGTCATCGCATGCAATCAGCACGCGCTCGCCCGGCCGATAACCGAAACGCCGCCATTGATGAACGGCACGCTGCACGCGATCGGCAATCGTTGCATAGGTGACGCCGTGCGCGCCACCCGGCGATTCGCGCCCGTCCAGTCGGGAAAAGGCGATTCGATCCGGCGTGCGAGCGGCATGCGCGGCGATATCTGCCGACAACGTCGCGTCGCCCATCGATGCGTGTGCGGATGCGTCGGGCGCACCGCCGGCACCCGTCGACGATCGCGCGTCGAGCACGAGATCGCATACTTTTCGCGGGATCGCGTCGACCAGCGCTTCGAGGAGTCTGCGGTATTGCGACGCCATGCGTTCAATGAATGCCTTGTCGAATCGGGCCGTGTCGTAGGTCAACTGAAACGTCAAGGTATCCGTCGGCAATACGACCAGCGCCAACGCATAACTCGTTTCCTCGACGGCGCGCGGGTCGTCGATCCGCCACCCGCAACTCGCCGCGAGCCGGTCGAACGCATCCCGGCCCGGATAGTTCTCGAATACGTAAAGCGTTTCGAACAGCGATTGCTGGCGCGGCACTTCGCTGCATTTCAATACGTCCGTGAGTGCGCTGTGCGCATGCTGTTCCAGCCTCTGCGTATCGGCTTGCAAGCGCCGCAACCAGTCGGCCGTATCGAGCTCGCCGTCGAGCGTCGCGCGCCACGGCAGCGTGTTGATGAACAGGCCGGCCATGCGTTCGATGCCGTCCACTTCTGCCGCACGTCCCGATACGACGATGCCGCCGACGACGTCGGTGCAACCGCCGTAGCGCGCAAGCAGCACCGCCCATGCACCCTGGCACAGCGTATTGAGCGTCACCCGGGCGACGCGGCATGCGCGGCTGGCCGTTTCCATCCATCCGGCCGGCATCGTCTCGGCTCGAACCGACAACCTGCGGCGCGTGTCGGCGCCGCCTGCGGCATCGTTCGCCGGCGAAGGACATACCGACGGCGCGAATCCTGCCGGCCTGCGATAGCCGCGCAACAGATCGCGCCAATAGTCGAGCGAACTGTCGCCATCGCGTGTGCGCAGCCACGCAACGTAGTCGCGATAGTCCCGCGCGATTGCGGGAAGCGGCGCATCCGGGCGGGAATAACGCTGAAAAACCTCGCCGAGCAGCAATGGCATCGACCAGCCGTCGAGGATCGCGTGGTGATAGGTCCACAGGAACCGGTGGCGCTCGTGACCGAGCTGGATCAGTGTGACGCGCATCAACGGCGCGACGCTGAAATCGAAGCCGCGTGCACGGTCGCTCGCCAGCAGATGTTCGAATCGATCGGCTTGCTCGTCGGCCGCTTGATCACGCCATTCGATCACCTCGAACGGCAATCCGACCGTATGCCGAACGACCTGCAGCGGATTCTCTTCGTGCAGGCGAATGAACAGCGTCTTGAGTGTGTCGTGGCGATGCACGACCGCTTCCCACGCGCCGCGGAATCGCTCGAGATCGAGGGGGCCATGCAACACGCAGGAAAATTGCTCGACGTAGATGCCGGAGGCTGGATCGAGTCGCGAATGGTGAAGCATGCCTCGCTGCAGAGGCGTGAGCGGGTAAATGGTGTCGACGTTTCGGGTCATCCTGGATTCCTGGTGCGGTCATGCTCGACGAACGCGCGGTATCGCGCGCCGTCGCGTTCAGCGCTCGAGTGCGTCGATTTCTTCCAGCAGCGCGTCAAGCGCGTCCTGATCGACATCGAGTTGAGGAACGTCGTCGGGTGTCAGACCGCCCACCCCGTCGGCGCTGCAATGACGAATCAGCATCGTCAGCGCCTCTTCGACGCGGCACATGAGGCAGCCGATGCTTTCGTCGACGCCCGGCACCCCGAAGAAGCTGGACTCCACGGTCAGCCTGCCGCGCGACACGTACGCGACGACGTCCAACAGGTGCGTGCGCCGCTGGCGGGGGCTGCGGATGCCCGGCGCCGGTTCGGGCGGCCCGCCGTACAGCGGCGACGACGGCCCCGACAATTGCTCCAGTTGACCGAGATAGGTAAACAGGATCGGTGCGCGCGGAAACGACGTCAGCGCGTCGGCGCCGGCCTGCGATGTCGCGTCGAGATAGCGCAGAACGCCATAGCTCGCGCCCTTGCGCGGCACCTCGCGCAGTCGGGCCTTGACCGACTTGATGAGCGCCGACGGATCCGCGGCGGTGACCGGCGTGTCGATCAAGACCGGATAGATCGACGTGAACCAGCCGACCGTGCGGCTCAGGTCGATCGCGTCGCCGAGCGCGTCCCGGCCGTGCCCCTCGACGTCCACCAGCAACGCATCGCTGCCGCTCCATGCATGGAAGCCCGCGTGCAACGCGGCGACGAGCAGGTCGTTCGCGTCGGTGCCATAGGCACGCGGCGCCGTGGTTCGAAACGCGTGCGTCAGATCCGCATCGAGCGTGATCGCGCAACTGAGCGACGATTCCTGATAAGCATGCTGGACGATCGAGGTCAGCCCGTGACGCATCAGCGCCACCCGTTTCGGCCCGCCCAGCACGTCGCGCACCCGTGCGTTCACGTTGCGCCAGTAGAGACGATCGTCGTCGAGCGCGTCGCCCTGCGCCAGCGCGAGCCACTGGTCGACCCAAGCCTTCACGGAGCTCGTCTTCAGCGGCAACGCCGCTGCCGTGCGGGCGCGCAACCGCAAATAGCAATCGGCCAGATCCTGCAGCAGGATGCTCCAGGACACACCATCGATCGCCATATGGTGAACGACGATCAACAGCCGGCTGCTCGACACGCTGGTGCTCTCGAGCCACCTGACCGCCATGAGCCGGCCGCCCTCGAGGTCGAGGCTGCTCTGTGCGGCGTCGATCGCGTCACGCCACATGCGTTCGCAATGCCGGCCGGCCGAGTCGATACACGGGACGATCGCAAAATCGACGGCGTCGGAACCGCCGTCGCCGGCAAACACGTGCCGCATTCCGTCGCCATGCGCGACGAAACGGGAGCGCAGCACGTCGTGATGACGCATGACGACGCGGATCGCCTCGGTCATGATGCTCGCATCGGGCGTCTCGCCGAGCGGAACGAGCAGCGCCTGGTTGAAGTGCGAACGATCGACGTCGACGCGCTCGACGAACCATTGCGCCGCCGGACCGAGCACCGCCTCGCCCTGCACCGGCCCTTGATCGACATCGAGACCCGGCGTCTCGCGCACCACCGTCGACAGGCTCGCCACGGTCGTATGCAGGAAGATGTCCTGCGGCTTCAAATACATGCCGTCGAGCGCGGCCCGCGATACGATGACCGCGGCGAGAATCGAATCGCCGCCCAATTCGAAGAAATCCTGGTCGACGCCGACCGACGGCTGGCCGAGGACGTCGGCCCAGATCGCGGCGAGTTTGCGTTCGACGTCGGTCGACGCGCGACGGCCGGCCCGCTCGCTTGCGCGTGGCAGCGGGAGCCCGCCTGCGTCGAGTGCGCCGCTTGCGTCGAGCGGCAGCCGGTCGAGCACCATGATCGCGTCAGGGTGCATCGCGTCCGGCAACGCATGCTTCAGTGCCGAACGAACGGCGTTTTCGAGTGCATGTGCATCCACGTGACCGTCGTCCGCGACGAGATAGGCAACCAGCATTTCCTGCGACTCCCGAACGACGCACGCACAGGCAACGGCGGCCACGCCGGGAATCGCGGAGATGGCCTGCTCGACCGTGCCGATCTCGATCGGCACGGGTCGGTGACGCGCGACCCGTGACGAAGGATCCGCGCACAGCAGGTCGCCGCCACGGCGGACGACCGACACGCCAGTGGGTATCAGCGTTCTGTCCGGGGGGGCGGTTTCGAGTGCAGCTCCCGCGCCCGACGCGCGGATCGACGCGCCGTCGAAGAAATGCAGTTCTCCGGCCTGACGATCGTCGGCGAAAGTTCCGGACGATCCGAGTGCGAACGCAACGCGTCCCGGATACGACGGCGCCAGCAATGGCCAGCCGTCCGGCGCGGCCGTGAACGCACACAGCGCCGAGCCGGTGTCCGCGCGCTGCACCGGGACGAAGTACGCCGCAGCGGGTATCCGGTTGGCCGCGGCGAACGACTTCAACGTGTGCGGATGCTCGCCGTACGCGACAAGCGCGCGTGCCCGCCCCATGCCGGCGACATCGGCACGTTGCAACAGAAGGGACGGCAGGAGGAGCGACGGGCCGTCCGCGAGCAATCGGTCGAGTTCCGCGTACGCGATGGTCGCGATCGCCGGGTCGCCGGAAGCGAGCGCGCCGATGGCGGCCTGCTCGGACAGGCGAGCCGTGCCGCCGACGAGCACGACTTGGGCGAGTGCCGCTGCCGACAGCCAGTCATGCGCGCCGTGCGGAACGAGCGCCGTTGTGTTGGCGTCGAGATGGAGCAATTGACCGACATAGTCGAGCAGCGGCTCGACCGCCGACACCTTGCCGGCCGCAACGCCGTCGTTGCGCGCGGCGACATCGTTCGCACGCACGACGTCGATCGCGTCGATCTCCCAGCCGGACCAACCGTCGCTGCGGCCGCGGCACACTGCGTCGGCCGTGTCGCCCGACACCGTATAGCATGCGCCGACGGCGCGGATCGCGAGCAACGCGACCGCGCGCTCGGCGACACTGTGCAGTTGGAGTTCGACACGTTTTCCGGCACCGATCCCGATGGCATCCAGTTGCGCACGGACGGCGCGAACCGCATCGCGGACCTCGCCGTCACCGATCGCGCGATGGTCGAATTGCCAGACCACGCGCGAGGCATCCCGCTGCATCTCGGATTCGGCATGGGACGCGCGTCGCACGAACGCGTCGGCCGCGGCAATGCGGCTTCGCGCATCGTCGATCGGTGCCGTCGCGAGTGTGTACCGGTGCAGAGAACGGCTGGTGTCAGCCACCACCTGCTCGACGAGATGCGCATACTGGCTCGCGAATCGCTCGATCGTTTCGTCGTCGAACAGATCCGTATTGAACGTCCAGGCGGTCAGATATTCGTCGCCGAGATCCTGTACGTTGAGCGTCAGGTCGTGTGTCGCGCCACGCGTACCGGTGCTCGATGCGGCGAGACGCTCACGATAGAACGGCACGCCGGTCCCGCCTTCGGCGGCGAAATCGCCGCGCGCCTGGTTCCAGTTGTACATCACCTGGTAGATCGGCGACCGGCTCGGATCGCGCGCCGGTCGCAGCGCATCGACCAGCAACGGGAACGGATAATCCTGATGGTCGAGCACGCGCAGCATCATTTCGCGCGTGCGCCGCAGCAGATCGTCGAACGAATCGTCCGGCCAGACTTCGCACGCGAGCACGACCGTGTTCACGAAATGACCGACCACGCGCTCGCTGCCCGGCGCATTGCGCCCGGAAGTCGGTGCGCCGATCATCAAGCGCGCCTGCCCGGTGTGAAGGTGAAGATGCAATTGATAGACCGCGAGCAGCAGCATGTACGGGGTCACGCGCAGCAGCCGGGCCGTGTCGCGCACCTGCTGCGATAGCGTCGCGCCGAGCGACCGGTCGTACACGCGGCCATGCTCGGTTTTGCGCGGCGGGCGCACCCGGTCGGTCGCCAGGCTCAACACCGGAAATCCGTGTGCCAGCTCGCGCCGCCAGAATGCCGCGAGATGCTCGCCGTCCGCGCCGTCGAGCCGTGCGCGCTCGTGTTCGACGCAATCCTTGTACTGCACCGGCAGAGGCGGCAACTTCAGCGGCTCGCCCGCGCAGGCGAGACGGTAGAGCGTACGAAGCTCGTTGAGCAGGATCTCGAGCGACCAGAAGTCGGCGGCGATGTGGTGGACGTTCAACAGCAGCACCGCGCGAATCGCGTCGGCGCCCTCCCGCTCGTTCAACAGTACCTTGAGCCGGATCGGCGATTGCGTCAGGTCGAACGGGCGATTCGACTCTTCGTCGATCCACCGGCGGATCGCGGCTTCGTCGGCCGCGAACACGCGATCGACCGAGAACCGGGCGCGCGCTTGCGACCCTACCTGCTGACGCGGCTCGCCATCGATCACGCGGTACGCGGTGCGCAGGATCGGGTGGCGTGCGATCAGGTAATCGACGCAGCGGCGCAGCGTGGGTATGTCGACATCGTCGTCGATACGCGTCGCGTACGTCACGTTGTACGCCGCACTGTCGGGATTGAGCTGATGCAGCGACCAAAGCGATTTCTGCGCGAACGAGAGCGGGTAGGTGCCTGCCGTTCCCGCAAATTGCTCGAGCAGCGCGATGAGCGTCGCCTTGTGGGTCTTCAGCTCTTCGACGAGCGAAGGTGTCACCGCGCCCTTCGGCGCCTTGTATTGCAACTTGCCGTCCTGGGTCCAGAGCTCGATTCCGCGCCCCGCCAGTTCGTTGATGAATTCGATCGAGCTCACAGCTCTCCTCCTTCCATTTCGACGCCGAACGTCGCTTCTCCTGACACCACGTCGATCCGGTCCGCGGCGCGCGATGGCGGTGTTCCGTCGGGCGCCCGCGACTCGCTGCGGTCGAGCGTCGCCATGATCGTGCGCACGACGTCGTCGACGGTCGCGCCTTCGAGCAATCGCCCGAACGGAATATCGACGCCCAGCTCGCTGCGCAATGCATTGCGGAATTCCGCGGCCATCAGCGAATCGAGCCCGAGCTCGATCAGCGGGATATCCGGCGCGATCCGTTCGCTCGACGTATGCAGGGTCGCGGCGATTGCGTCGATCAGGTGTCCACGCAGCAATTGCATGCGCTCGTCGTCCGGCAACCCCGCGATGCGCTCACGCAAACCAGGGCCGGTACCGGCCGGGCGATTCGCTGGCGGCGCTGACGGCACGAGTTCCGACAACAGCGCCGCCATCGCCCGGCTCGGGCTGCGCTTGATCAGCGTATCGACTTCCACGTTCCAGATCTGGGTCTGCCCGTCCGGTTCGGCGACCAGCGTGTCGAACACGCGCAGTGCGACGTCCGGCTCGATCGGCTTGAGACCGAACGATGCGATGCGGCGCAGTTGCCGCGCGTCGAGCTGATCGACCATCCCGTTGCCGCCCCACAGGCCCCAGTTCATCGTGTGCCCGGGCAAGCCGTCCTGGTTGCGCAACGCCGTCAGCGCGTCCACATAGGCGTTCGCGGCGGCGTATGCGCATTGGCCCGGAGAGCCGATGCAGGCCACGATCGACGAAAACGACACGAAGTGCCGCAGCGGCAGATGCGCGGTCGCACGATGCAGATTCAACGTTCCCGCGACCTTCGGCGCGAGCACCTTCAATACGTCGGTCATCGGCTGGGTCGCGAGCAGGCCGTCGTCAAGCGTGCCCGCCGCATGCAGGACGCCCACGAGCGGATGCGCGGAATCCGCTTCGAGCGCATGGACGAGCGCGTCGATGTCGGCGGCCGACGCGACATCGGCCGCCACGAATTCGACGATCGTGCCGTGCGCATCGGCGATCGATGCCAGGCGTGCGCGTTCGCTGTCGACCGGTACCTGGCGGCTGGCGGACACGATCTTCGGCACGCCATTCCGGATCAGCTGCTCGATCACCCGCGTACCGATTGCACCGCGCCCGCCCGTCACCAGATAGGCACCGTGCGCCAGCGATTGCGCCGCGCCGGCGTCGCGTGCGACGAGCCGCGGGACGTATACGGTGTCGCCATGCGACACGAACTGCGTCTCGCCGGTCGCCGCGGTGCCCGCCAGTGCGGTCAGCGCGCTCGCGCAAGACGTCGCATCGAGCGCCGGCAGATCGACCACACACACCGGAATGTCGCCGCTCTCGTGCATCAGGCTGCGGGCGACGCCCCAGGCGGCCGCCTGAAACGGCGACACGCGCACGTCGATGCCAGGCACGCGCTGCGCCGCCTGGGTCACGATGCAGACGGTCGGCATGCCCTGCGGCCAGCGGATCGACTGCACTTCGCGCCAGATGTTCGCGAAGCGCCGGTAAGCTGCGCCAACCGCGGCGAGTTCGTCTTTTGATTCCGCGTCGTCTATCGACGGCCACACGTAGAGCAACACGGTACGTCGTGCATTCGGGCCGGCGAGGGCGTCGTTGTCGAACGCAGCACGAATGCGCTGGGCACCTGCATCGTCGTCGGACAGGTCGTCCACCGGCAGCGCCGCGCGCGCACACGCGTTGCCTGTCTCTTCACATGCGTGCGCCAGCATCGTGTCCGTCACGGAACCGTTGCCGATCAGCACGAAGTTCGCGCGTGCGTCGGTCGCTTCGTGTGTGACCGCAAGCGGGCGCCAGACGAGCGTATTCAGTGCGACAGGCGGCGTGACCCGCTGAAATCGGCTAGGATCGACGGCCATCAGCCGCAATCCGGAGACGACGGCGACGCAGCCGCCCGCGTCGTCGTATAACCAGAGATCCGCGGTAGCAAGGCTGCGCTTCACCCGCGCCCGCACCGCGCACCACGCCGCACGCATGCCGCGCATCGGCATGCAAGCGATCCGTTCGATGCCGATCGGCACGAAGGCGGTGTTCAGCTCCGCATCCCACAGTGCGCCCGCGACGGTCTGAAACGCGTTGTCGAGCAGCGCCGGATGAACGATGCGGACGAGGTCATCCGTGCCGTCCGGCTCCATTTCGATTCGGGCCAGCGCCACGTCGCCGCCCCGCGACAGCACGCGAATCGAGCGAAATGCGCCGCCATATTCGAGGCCCGTTGCCTGCAAGCGCTCGTAGAAACCGTCGACCGGCAACGCGTCGCCGCATTGCGCGCGCCATTCGTCGAGTGCCGGCACGTCGGGAACACCGTGTACCGTCCCGATCCGTGCGGCGCACTGCAGCGTCCATTCGGGTTTGGAAGCAGCCGTGTCGTGACAGGCATGAATGTCGATCCGTGCGCCTTCTTCTCCCGGACGCGAGGCGTCTCCCGCGTGCACGACCGTGCCGAACGTGACCGCGCTGCCGGGCTCCAGCGTGAGCGCGTTATCGAACGACACTGCATGCGCGACGAGCCAGCGGCCGTTCGCGGATTCCGCGTCGCCGCCATCGCGCCGCGATGCGGCATCGAGCAGCGCCTCGACGAATCCTGCCGCCGGGAAAACGAGTTGCCCGTGCACGCGATGCCCGCCCAGAAACGGCAGATGCCGATCGGATACCTCGCTCTCGTAGCGAAGGTGATCCAATGCCGGAATCGCGAGACGCCGGCCCAGCACGCCACGACCGGCGGTCCGACGCGCGCTGGTTGCGCTCGTCAGCACGTTCGCCCTTTGTGCCGGCTCCCGCGCATTCACCCAGTAACGCCGCGCTTCGAGCGGATACGGCGGCAGCACGCCGCGGCGCGCGGCTTGCCGCATCGGCGCACCGGTTCGGGATCGCTCGTATGCATGCCAGTCGACACGACGCCCGCACATATAGACATGTGCCAATGCACGCAACAACTGCTCGGTCTCGCGCCCGTCATGGTTCATCGACGGCAGCGCAATCACGTTGCCATGATCCGTCCGCTCCGCCATGCACGCGGTGACGAGGCTCGAAAGCGTCTTGCCAGGCCCGATCTCGATGACCGTCGTCACCCTGTCGTCGAGCAGGGTGTCGACACCCGCGCGGAACGCCACCGTGGCCCGGACATGTTCGACCCAATACGCGGGATCGCACAGGCGTTCGACCTCGAACCGGCCCGTCACGTTGGACACGATCGGAATCGCAGGCGCGCGATACCGCACGCTCGCCGCGACGGCGCCGAATTCGACGAGCATCGGCTCCATCAGCGGCGAATGGAATGCACGCGATACCGCCAACGCCTTCGTCGCGATACCGCGCGACGCGAACAGCCGCTCGATCGACTCGATTGCGTCGGGGTCGCCCGACACCAGCACGCTCTCCGGTGCGTTGTCCGCGGCGATGGCGACGCGTCCGGGGTAGTCGCGCACGGCATCGGCCACGTGACGCACGCTTGCGAACACCGCGAGCGCGCGGCCCGGCGCGGTGAGCGTATCCATCAAACGCCCGCGCGCCATCACGAGGCGGCAGCCGTCCTCGATCGAGAACACGCCGGCGATGCAGGCAGCCGCGTACTCGCCGATGCTGTGGCCCATCACGACATCGGGCACGACGCCCCAGTGCATCCACAAGCGCGCGAGCGCGACTTCGAGCGCGAACATCGCAGGTTGCGTGTAACGCGTTTCGTTTATCCGGTCCTGATGGTCGCCCCACAGCACGTCCACGAGCGACAGTTCTCCTTGCGCCTCGATATGGCTGTCGCATGCGTCGAATACGTCGCGAAACGGCGCGAAATCCCGATAGAGCTGCCGAGCCATCCCGGCGCGCTGCGCGCCCTGTCCGGTAAACAGGAATGCAAGCCGGTCGCGAACGCCGCCGGGCTGGCCGCTCCGGACCGTCATGGCCCGCGCCGCGTCCGACAGCGCATCGAGCAGCGTGTCGCGCGAATCCGCGACGATCGCCACGCGATGCCGATGGCTGTCGCGTGCGAGACGCAGCGCGCTGGCGACCGCGTCGGGCGCCAGCGACGCGTCTGCCCGCACGTGCGCCGCGCAGTCTTCGATCGCTTGCTTCAACATCGGCGCCGTGTGTGCGGACAACGGCCAGATGTCGTGACGCGCGTGCCCGGCCAGCGCGACGTCCGCGTCGGGCTCCGCTGCGCGCGCCTCCTGCCATGCTTCGACGATCAGGTGTGCGTTCGTGCCGCTCATGCCGAACGAGCTGATCGCAGCCACTCGCCGGCCCGGTCGGGACGACGGCCACGCCGCATGCTCGGTCGCGACGCGAATGCCGTTCGCATGCCAGTCGACGTGCGTGGTCGGCGTATCGAAATGCAGGTGCCGCGGCAGTTCACCCTTCTGCAGCGCGCATACGACCTTCATCAGCCCGGCGACCGCGGCGGCCGATTCGAGGTGCCCGATATTCGTCTTGATGCTGCCGACGTACAGGTCGCCGCTGCGATTCGTGTCGCGGCAGTACACATCCTCGAGCGCACGCAGCTCGATCGGATCGCCGAGCGGCGTACCGGTGCCGTGCGCCTCGACGTAGTCGACATCGGCCGGCGATACGCCGGCATGCTCGAGCGCCTCGCGAATCACGTCGCGTTGCGCACGGCCGTTCGGCGCCGTCATTCCGTTGCTGCGCCCGTCATGATTGACGGCGGAGCCACGAATCACCGCCCGGATCGGCCTGCCCTGCGCCCGCGCATCGGACAGCCGCATCAGCGCGACGACGCCGCAGCCTTCGCCGCGCACGTAACCGTCGGCGGCCGCGTCGAACGTCCGGCAGCGACCGCTCGGCGACAGCGCCTGAAGCTCGCTCAGCGCGATCGTCATCTCCGGCGACAGCATCAGGTTCACGCCGCCCGCGAATGCGACATCGGACTCGCGAGTCCGCAGGCTATGGCAAGCCAGATGGACGGCGACGAGCGACGACGAGCACGCGGTGTCGAGATGCAACGCCGGCCCATGAAATCCGAACAGGTAGGAAATGCGTCCGGCCGCGAAGGGCCGCGCGGTACCGAGCGACGTCTGCGCATAGCTGAGCGCGTCGCCCGCTACGCTCTCGCTGACGCGCGCGTAGTCGTCGACCGACGAGCCGACGAACACGCCGGTTCGGTACGACGCGATCGTTTCCCGCGAAAAGCCGGCATCTTCGAGTGCACGCCACGTGCATTCGAGCAACAGCCGCTGCTGCGGATCGATGTGCGGCGCCTCGCGCTCCGACACGCCGAAGAATCCCGCGTCGAAACGATCGACGTCGTCGATGAACCCGCCATGCCGGCTGTAGCTCGTGTCGCGCCGGCCCGGCCGCGGATCGTAGATCGCATCGGTCCATCGGTCGGCCGGCACGGGGCCGACGGCGTCGGTCCCGTCCGCGAGCATCGACCAGAGCGCGTCGGCGGAATCCGCGCCGCCGGGCAGGCGGCAGCCCATGCCCACGATGGCGATCGGTTCGTTCATCGCGCTGCGCGCTTCGGCCAGTTCGCGTTGCAGCGCGTCGATCTTCAGCAACGCTTGCTTCACGGGTGTAAGGGGCGCGGCGGGCGCGCGATTGGACTCGATCATGTGTACCACTCCAGACGTTCGCGGAACGAGACTGCCGGGGATCGGCTCAGCGCTGCAGCGCTTTCAGCAGCAGCGCTTCGGCCTGCGCGTCGGAGAGCGCCGCAAGCTGCTCCCGGGTAGGCGGCGCCTCGGCGCCGCCCACGATCGGCGCGGAATGCGCGTGCGCGGCGGCCGATGCGGGCGCATCGCTCGATCGCAACGCATCGGCCGCGCCCTGCATCCGCGCCAGATGCGCGGCAAGCTGCTCGACGTTCGAACAGTCCCACAGCACGGCGGCGTCGAACGTCAGCCCGATCGTGTGCTGCACCTTCAACGAAAACTGGAGCGCGCTCACCGAGTCGAAACCCATCTCGACCCACGCGGCCGTGCGCGATACCTGCGTCTCGGCGATCTTCAGCCGCTCGGCGACGATCCGTACGATCCGGTCCGCGATCTCGCGCTCGATCAGCGTCGAATCGGAATGCGGCGCAACCTCGGCGACAGTCGGCGCCACCGCACCGTCACGCGCCGCGCCGGCCTCCATCGCATGGGCGCCGTCGGTCCAGCTGGCGACGGCGCGCAGTTCGCCCTGCAGATACGCGCGACGACACAGCGCGCGCGCGATCTTGCCGCTGGAAGTCTTTTCGATCGTCGCCGGCTCGACCAGCACGATCGCGTGCGGCGTGACCCCGAAGTCCTCGCCGATCGCGACCACCATCGCCCGCAGCGTGGCGTCGAGGTCCAGCGTCCGGCGCGCGGTGCGACCGACTTCCTGGATGATCACGAGCTTCTCTTCGCCGTCCGCTTGCACCGATACGGCGGCGCCGCACCCGCGGCGCAACGCCGGCACCGCGTCCTGCACGCACGCCTCGATATCCTGCGGATACAGGTTGCGCCCGCGAACGATCAGCATGTCCTTCACGCGGCCGGTCACGTACAGGCGGCCGTCGACGATCGCGCCCAGATCGCCGGTGCGCAGGAACGGACGAGCGCCAGGCTCGTCATCGACATGCGCGCCGAACGTCGACCGTGTCGCTTCCGGGTTGCCGTAGTAGCCCACGCCGATCGCGCCGCCGCGCACCCAGATCTCGCCGACGCAGTTCGGGTCGGCCACCGGGCGACCATCGGGCCCTGCGATCCGGATCTCGGTGCCGGGCGCCGTGCCGCCGCACGACACGAGGCTCTTCGCGTTCGCGGCGCCGGGCTGAACCGGTTCGACGATGCCGGCGGCAAGCTTCACGTTGTCGACGTCCAGATAATGGGCGCCTTCGCCGTAAGGGACGCCCGATACGATCAGGGTCGCCTCGGCCATCCCGTAGCATGGATAGAACGACCCCGGAGCGAAGCCGTGCGGGCTTGCGGCGTCGATGAAATCGGTGACGGTCTGGCGATGAATCGGCTCCGCGCCGCAGAACGCGACCCGCCAGCTGGACAGATCGAGCCGGCCGCCGTCGTCGCTTCCGTCGAGCGCGGCCGCGGCAAGCGCATACGCGAAATTCGGCCCGCCGGACGTCGTCGCACGGTGTGCGGCAATCGCGCGCAACCATCGGCCCGGCTGCTGGACGAACGCAACGGGCGACATCAGCACCACCGAAAGCCCGATCGACGCCAGTTGCAACGGCATCGACAGTCCCATGTCGTGATACAGCGGCAGCCACGACAGCATGCGGGTGTCGCGATCGTGCTGCATCAGCAGCGCGATCGACCGTTGGTTGTCGATGATGTTGCCGTGCGTGATCATCACGCCCTTCGGCGTGCCCGTCGATCCGGACGTGTATTGAAGGAACGCAAGATCGTCCGGCGCCGGCATGCGCGGCAACGCCGACGTGTCCTGCGCCCCCGCGTCGACGAGCGCTTCGTACGTGACGAGCGTGCAGCCGGTGAACAGCTGCTGCGTCGCGCGCAGGGTCTCGATGGTCTCGACCGAGGTCGCCGGCGCCACGATCAGCGTGGCGCCGCAATTGTCGGCAATCGCGTGCAGCTTCGCCCATTGCGCGACCTTGCGTACCTGCTGCGGATGAT
Source organism: Burkholderia sp. AU17457 (assembly GCF_002223255.1). NCBI lineage: Bacteria > Pseudomonadati > Pseudomonadota > Betaproteobacteria > Burkholderiales > Burkholderiaceae > Burkholderia > Burkholderia sp. AU17457. The sequence goes on along the minus strand of NZ_NKFB01000007.1, from coordinate 46,649 downwards.
AGGCCGGCACGGCGACGCGCCCCGATGCCAGACATCCATAGAACGTGCAGACGAACTCGGCGCTCGTCGGCAACAGCAGCAGCACGCGAGCGCCCGGCTCGGTCAGTTGCGCGAGTCCGCGCGCCACGCGCATCATGCCGGCATGCAGATCGCCGAACGTGCTTTTGCTTTCGATCGCCTCGCCGTCGCGCAGGATGGTCAGCGCGACACGGTCGGGGTCCCGCTCGGTGTGATGGGCGAGCGTCTCGATGATGGAGGTCGGTTCGACTTCCATCTGAAACACGTTCGGATTCGGATGCGTCGTCATGGTGTATCCAGAATGAGGTCAGTGCGCGCCGCCGCGCAAAGGCGGTGGCTTGCGCACGGGGGGCGATCTCATGCGTCTCGCAGGAACGCGTCCGCGATCGCGCGGCGATTGAGTTTGAGGTTGCGCGTGCGCAATCCGCCTTCGACGTCGAATGCGCGGTCGGTGAAAATCACCTTCACCAGTTGCCGTTGTGCGGGCAGCGTGCCGTTGACCGCACGGACGAGTGCGCGCAGCGCGTCGGTGACTTCGGGATCGTCCGGCCGGCGCGTCGCGATGACGACGCTGAGCCCCGCTTGCGGGCCCGCCATCACGACGGCCACGTCGACACGCGGATCGCGATACAGCAGCGCCTCGATCGGCTCGGGATGGAATTTCTCGCCGTTGCTCGTGACGATCGCGTCCTTCTTGCGCCCGACGACGCGCAAAAAGCCGTCGGGATCGAATTCGGCAATGTCGCCCGTCGCGACCGCATTCGGCGCGATGAATGTCGCGCGACTGTCCTCTTCCGGCGCATCGAAGTAGCCGAGCGACAGCAGTGCGTTCCGTGTGACGACGACTTCACCGTCCTCCAGCAACGAGACGCTGCCCGGCTCCGCCGGCTGGCCGACCGTACCGACGCGCACGTGCCCGGGCTTGTTCCATGCAACCATGCCGGCCTCGGTGATCCCGAATGCCTCGTACAGCGCGATCCCGCAATCCCAGAAGAAATCGAGGGCCGCGCGCTTGATCGGGGCCATCCCGGTGACCATGTAGCGGATGTTGCCGCCGGTCAGCGCGCTCAGTCGCTCGGCGAGCGTCGACGGGTCGCTGCCCGGTCCGGCAGCCGCTCGCGCCAGCGTATGCAGCGTCTCGTACAGCACCGGCGGTGCGATCACGAACGTCGGACGGTGCCGCTTGAGACCCGGAAAGAGCCCGTGGAACGGCACCGACACGAGATCGACCCCGTGATACAGGCAGAAGTAGTACGTCATCCGTTGCTGATAGTTCGCGAACGGCAAGAACGTCAGGAACCGCTCGCCCGGCGCGACGCCGAATGCGTCGCCATACAGACCGAGCAAGTGCGCGGTGCCGCGGCGGCTCATCACGAGCCCTTTGGTCCTGCCTGTCGTGCCCGAACTGAACACCAGGGAATGGGTATCGGGCATATGCTCGACCCGCACCGGCTCGATACGCGCGTGCGAATCGCCGCGGCTGGCGGGATCGATATCCACGACGCGCCCGGCGATCGCGCCGGCGGTGTCGAGCCATCGCGCGTCCACGGCCAGCACGCTCAGCTGGTAGCGCTCGATCAATGCATCGCACGTGTCGAGCAGGCCATCGTTCGGGAAAGCAACCGATACGCAGCCGAGCTCGATGCACGCAAGATCCCACACCATCCACGGATAACCGTTCGGCGCCGCGATGCCGACGCGCGCCCCCGGTACGAGGCCGATTGCCTTGCCGCGCTCGACCGTGGCGAGCACGTCTTCGAACAGTTCGTGGAAGGTCCGGACGGTTTCGGCGCCCTTGTCGTCGACAAAGGTCAGCGTGTGACTGCCGTCGCGCAAGCGCGCGACGAGATCGTCGAAGGTCATCATCGGCGTTGTCCCGTCACGCGTGCGCGACGCCCTCCGCGGACGCGTAGTACTTTTGCGCGGCGCTTTCATACATGTTCCAGAACAGCTTGCACGTGTGGCGCACCGCGAACAGCGCTTCCTGCTGCATCTCCACGGTCGTGCACAGGTCGGTCACGAGCGAAATGCCCTCGGCGACGTGCGCGACGTCCTCTTTCTGGTGAACCGAAAAGAATCGCGTGTCCTCCTCGGTGAGCCCGTAGCACTTCGCCAGAATCGAGTGGCGCGCGTCGCCCGCACGGGTTTCCAGGCTCTGCCCTTCGCTCGCGATCATCACCGCGGCGGCGCCGATATGGTAGGTACCCTCGCCCTTGCAGTTCTCGAGGCGATAGTCGATCAACTCGCGCGTGGCCGCGGACGGCGTCCATGCATCGCGCTCCTCGTCGCTGATGTCTTGCGCGCGAATGAAGTCTTCCATGAGCTCGACATGGTTCTTCGTTTTCGAGAAGCGCCCGGTTTCCTCTTCGAACAGGTTGTACAGCAGCCGGCGCTTGTGGTCGGGAAACGGGCAGCGGAAGTACAGGTTCTCGATGTACTCCAGAAAGTACCGGGTGATCTGGTATCCCTCGAGCGTGATGATCTTCAGCAAGCGCCAGTTTTTCTGAGGCGTGAACAACTCCGCGAAGATCGGGTGATCGAGCGTGAGCTGCTCGTCCAGCGTGTCGCGCAGCGCGCGGGAAAACGTCGCTTTGTCCATCAGCACGGCTTCTTTGGTGAGGGTCATGATCGTTCCCTGTCGGTGAGGTAACCGGCAATGTAATGGCGGCTTTGGAGACTGAAACCTGTCCGTTCGGGCGAGTGTTTCCACCGCTACGCCAACCCTGTACGTCAGTGCAGGTAGGCAGTGCGGTGGCTTGACGCTATAAAGCGGAACCCCTACGGCACTTGGAGAATCCGATGGACGACCACGCGAACGTGTTCGCTACGCTTACCGAACTGATTCCGCAGATTGCTGCGCTCGATATTGCGCCGGACATGCTGACGCGGGAAACGTCGCTGACGTCGGATCTGATGCTCGACTCGATCTCGCTGCTGTCGCTGATGGCGCTGACCGAGGATCGGCTCGGCATCAGCTTCGCATCGCACACGGAACAGGTCGCGAACCTCGAAACCATCGGCGATGCGGTTGACCTGGTGGAAATGCTGTTGTCCGTGAAAGCGTAGCGAGATGGCGATGAACGACCATCCGCTCGACGCATGCGGGATGCCGACTGCCGGCGGCTACGACCGTGTCTGCCTGCTGGATGCCGGCGACCTCGACGCGCTACGCGCGGCGGCCGATGCCGGCGATACGGCATCGAACGGCGTAGCGCCGACGGCGCTCGACGCATACACGCGCATCGCCCGGCTTCGCGACGCATTGAACGCGCCCGGTTCCGGGCGGCTCGCCGTCGTTGTCGACGATCCCGAGATGCGTCGCACGCGTGAATTCACCTCCTTGCCCCGCATCCTGCCGGCCGCGCTCGACGTCGCGTCCGCATCCGTTGCGAACACATGCATCGTCGTGCTCGGCGACGCGCTCGCGGACGGCTCGTCGGCCATCGGCGAAGCCGGGACGCACTCGCTGGCGTCGATCGACACGCTCGCCGACGCGGTCGCCGAAACCGTGTTCGAGGTACGCCGCCGCGCCGACACGTACTTCGAGCAAGCACCGCTGACTTTGCCTGCCGAAGCGGCCGGCACGGCTTGCCTGCTGACGGCTGAAGCGGTGCTGGCCTGGCTCGCGACGCAAGCGTCGCCCGGCCTTCACGTCGTGCATGGCGACCGGCGTATTGCGTGGCGCGAACTCGTGGAAAGCGTCGCGCGACGGGTGCCCATTCCGACGCGCAGCGATGCCGACGAGGCCGGCTCCGACGCCGTTCTCGCGCTACTCGAAACGAATCTGAAGCATGCCGAGCACATGCTGGGATACGCGGACGACGCACCCGTGCCGCCGACCGACATCCGTTCTCACCGGCTGCCCTGCGCCGGCTTCGACTGGCCAGCCCGGATCGCTTCACGCGTCGCCGCTCACGCGGCCCGGCACGAACGACGCGACGCGCCCCGATTTGTCGATCTGCCGTCTGCGCGCCGGATCACGACCGGCAGCGGGCATGGGTATCTCACTGCCGGGCGTGGCCCGCGGGCCATGTTGCTGATCAACGCATTCGGCATCCCGAACGACGTGTGGCACGACTTCGCGGCCGGATTGGCGCCGGATTTCTCCCTCTATCTGGCGGACGCCGCAAGCGATACGCCAGCCGATGGAGAACTGACCCGCGCCTACTATTCGAGCCCCGATGCACCGGACCGCTACGCGCGAAGCGTGGCTGAACTGCTCGACGTCGAGGGAATCGACGCGATTCACGTCGCGAGCTGGTGCGGCGGCGCCCGATATGCGCTGGCGCTGGCGCGCGCACTGCCCGGCCGCATCGCGTCGATGAGCCTGATCGCCCCGTCGTTTGCCGGCGCGCAGGACTACGACGGCGCCGACAGCGCATACGAAAACAATCTCAATACGATGTGCTCGCTCGTCGCGCGCATGCCGAAGGCCGCGGACAGCATGGCCAAATCGATGATCGGGCTTCTGGAGAAGCGGGCACGAAGCGACGCACGCGAAGGCGGCCACGCATCGATGTTCGCACTACCCGATTCGGCGACCCGTCACTGGCTGCACGCACCGTTCGTGTCGGCGGCGAACATGATCGAATACAGCCAGCAATTGCTGAATTTCCGCGCCCATCGGATCGAATCCGAACGCGACGGATCGATCGCCGGCATCCCTGCATTGCTCGTGACCGGCGAATACGACGAAATGACCTGCGCGATACGCGCGCGAGCCATTACGTCGGCCCAGCTTCGCCCGATCCAGGTCGAACTCCAGGCCGGCAGTCATCACATGGTTCACCAGAATGCGGCGCTGCTGTCGCAACTCGTCGGCACGTTCGTCGGCGATCGTGCGCTGACACTCGACGCACTGCCGCATCCGAGACTGCGCGTCCTCCCGGCGGCCAACCGTGGCGAGGTGGAAATGGAAATGGAGATGGAGTCGGGCGAACTGTGACGCACGAGCCTTCCGATGCCCGTTCGGACAGTTACAGGCCCCGGGCATCGATCACTAAAGTCGCACTGTGAAGCAAGCCGGATCACACGCGGCCGATCGCGTCGTACCACTCGCGAACGACGCACGAGCCAACGCCAACCCGCTGGTCGGAGATGTCGAATGTACGCAAACAGCCTTGTCGAACTGATCGGCGATACGCCGCTGCTGTATCTGAAAAGCCTGTCGAATGAACACAGGCGAATCCGCGTGTATGGAAAGCTCGAGTGCTACAACCCCGGCAACAGCGTCAAGGACCGGAGCGCGCTGCAGTTGCTCCGCCAGGCCGAGCGCGACCATGGGCTCAAGCCGGGCTGGTCGATCGTCGAATCGACGTCGGGCAACATGGGGCACGCACTTGCGATGCTGTGCGCCACACGCGGCTATCGCTTCATTTGCGTGCTCGATCCGAAGACGCCGAAAACGAATGCGAATCTCGTGCGGGCATTCGGCGGAGAAGTCGAGATGGTCGAGCACCCCGACGAGACGGGCAGCTATCAGCGCAAGCGCATTGCGGTCGCGAAAGCGATCGCCGCGAGCGTGCCGAATTGCGTGAACCTCGATCAATACAACAATCCGGCCGCGATCGACGCGCACTATTACTCCACCGGCCCCGAAATCGTCTCCCAGCTCGCCGACCGGCTCGACGCCGTGATCGTATCCGCCAGCACCGGCAGCCATCTGAGCGGCATCGCACGCTATGTGAAGGAGCGCGATCCGGCTACGCGCGTGATCGGTGTCGAGCCCGACGGCTCGGTCGTGTTCGGCGGCACCTACCGGCCGCATCTGCAGAACGGCGCCGGGCTCAGTTTTCAGCCCGGCAACATCCTGATTCATCTCGTCGACGAAACGATGCGCATCGTCGATCGCGATGCGTTCGTCGGCTGCCGTCGCCTCGCGCTCGACGAAGGGTTGCTGCTCGGCGGTTCGTCCGGCGCCATCGCGCAGGCCGCACGCCGCTACGTCGCCACCTTGCAAGGTCCGGCCAACATCGTGCTCGTGTTCCCCGACAGCGGCACCAAGTATCTCGACACGATCTACGACGACCAGTGGCTGGTCGATCATGGCCTCCAGGCCGTGCTCGACGACCTGTGCACCTCCGCGCCCCCGCCACGCGCCGAAAGCGCCGTGGCCCTCGAAACCACGTGATCCAGGGACCCCCATGAACGACTCCATCCGTACCTTGCTTGCCGACGGCGCACAGTATCCGATCGCGTTGCCGAAGGCCAACGTCACGCACGTCACCTATCGCTGGACGAACGGCGTCGACGATACGTTGGGCGCGCAGATCGTCGAGCTGATGCGGCGCACGAGCGAAAGCGCGCCGATCATCGGCTTCGCCGAAACGATCACGGATGCGGAAGCGAGCCGCTATCTCGACGAACTGCGCTCGAATCTCGCCGCGGAAAAGGTTCGCCTGCTGACGATCTTCGCGAACACCGGTCAGCTGATCGGCCTGTGCACGTTGCGCCGCAACCTGAACCCCAACAATCGCCATATCACCGATCTGGCGAAAGGCATGATCCACGACGCCTGTCGCGGCGGTGGCGTGCTGCCTGCCGCGTTCGTCGAGATTGCGCTGCAATGCGATCGTGACAATGTCGAACTGCTGACACTCGACGTGCGAGACGGCACGCCCGCTCACCGCGTATGGGAACACTACGGTTTTCAGACGTGGGGCACGTTGCCGGACTACGCCCGCGCGAACGGGAAGATGCATGCCGGCCACTTCATGATGCAACGCGTGGCGGACCTCAAGGAACGCGCGCTCGGCATGCTCACGGGTCGCGACGCCGACCGCACCGCCCCCGTCAAAGCAACGGCATGAGCCCCGCCATCTACGACGGGCCGATCATCGACTCGCACTGCCACATCGCGTCGACGCGCTTCATCCCCACTGCGTTCCTCGAGGGATTCTGCGCCAACGTTCATGTCCGGCTCGTCGCCAACGGCGTACGGAAATCGCGATCGGAACTGCTCGATACCTACCTCGCGCAAAGCCAGGACCACTTCGGCGATGCACTGGTGGCCGACATGACGTCGGCCGGCATCGAGCAGGCCGTGGTGTTGCTGCCCGATTTCACGTACGTGATGAAAAGCGATCTCACGATCGCCGAGATGTATGCCGAGCATCATGCGATCCTGCAGCGTCACGGCGAGCGCTTTCACGTATTCGGCGGCATGGATCCGCGTTGGGGCGCGGACGGTGTCGCGTTGTTCGAGAAAGGCGTGGTCGAGTACGGCTTCTCCGGATTGAAACTCTATCCGCCGTGCGGTTACAGCCCGAGCGACAAGCGCCTGTACCCGCTGTACGAAATCTGTCGCGCTCACCGGTTGCCGGTGCTTCTGCACGTGGGGCCGACCAGCCCGGCGCTGGAGTTTGCATACTCGCACCCGGATCTGCTCGACCGCGCGGCATTCGATTTTCCCGACGTGAACTTCATCCTCGCGCACGGCGCCGTCCATCACGTCGACGCTTGCGCGCGACAGTGCGCGTATCGACCCAACGTGTATCTCGACGTCAGCGCATTTCTCGGCTCCCAGCATCCGCGGGGGTGGTCGGTTGCGCTGGCCGAGCTGTTCCGCATGAACATCAATCACAAGATTCTGTTCGGCACCGACTGGCCGGTCTTTCGCAACTCGGGCGGCCACCGCAAGGTCATGGAGCAGTTTCTCGCCGCCGATGGCCCGCTCGCCGCCGTCGCGCCGGTGCAACGCAAGTGGTTGATGTCGGGCAACACGCGCGCGCTGCTGCCGGCATCGCGCACGATCGATGCGATCGCGTGATTCCGGCCGTCGCGCGCGACGGCCGTCCCGCACGCATTACGGGCTCGCGGCTGCGTCGATGATCGGCGCGCTGCTCGTCTGGACCGCATGGCCGGGACATCGGGCCGACGCGATGGCGGAAACCGCCGACGCGCCGGACCACTGGCGCGCCGACGAACGGGCGCAGCTCGAATCGATGCGCCTTCCCGCGAACGTCGTCGTCAAAGTCGACCCGTCGAATCGCGTGGCCGCGTCCGCGCAGGCGGCTCAGCTTGGCAAGCGTCTGTTCTCCGATCCCCGGTTCAGCCGCAATGGCGCGATCGCCTGCGCAAGCTGCCACGCCCCCGATCGCCAGTTCGAAGACGGACGGCCGCTGGCGATCGGCCTGGGCATCGGCGTGCGTCGCACGATGCCCGTCGTCGGCACGACCGATGCGCCGTGGCTGTTCTGGGACGGCCGCAAGGATAGTGTGTGGTCGCAGGCGATCGGACCGATCGAGGATCACAACGAACACGGCGGCACCCGGCTGCGCGCCGCCCATGTGCTTGCCGAACACTACCGCGACGCATACGAGCCGCTGTTCGGGCCTTTGCCCGACCTGAGCGCGCTGCCCCGTGACGGAGGCCCGCTCGGCACGGATGCGGAGAAAGTGGTGTGGCAGCGGCTCGACGAACGCACCCGCGCCGACGTGTCGCGCGTGTTCGCGAATCTCGGCAAGGCGATCGCGGCGTACGAAGCGACGCTTCAATATGGGCCTTCACGCTTCGATACCTATGTCGACGGCGTCCGGTCCGGCGACCCGGTCAAGCTCGCCGCGCTGACGCCGACCGAGAAAGCAGGCCTCCGCCTGTTCGTGAATAAAGGCCAATGCATGACCTGCCACACCGGGCCCATGCTGAGCGACCGGCAGTTCCACAACATCGGCGTACCGCCGCGTAGCGGGACGGCCGCCGACCCCGGTCGCGCAGCGGCGGTCGCCAAGGTGTTGCACGACGAATTCAACTGCATGGGGCCGTTCAGCGACGCGAAGCCCGAGCAGTGCGACGAGTTGCAATTCATCTCGACCGACGATCCGCACATGCTCGGTGCGTTCAAGACGCCGAGCCTGCGCAACGTCGCGCTGCGGCCGCCGTACATGCACGCGGGTCAGTTCGCGTCGCTGGACGCCGTGATGCGCCACTACGCGGACGCGCCGGCGGCCGCGATCGGGCATAGCGAACTGAAGCGAATCGCGTTGTCGGACGACGAGCAACGGCAGCTCGTCGCGCTGCTCGGCGCGTTTTCCGGCCCCATCGTCGAGCGCTGATCGTCCGCGCCGTCGTGCGTCAGCGCGACGCGTCGCGAACGGCGACGCCCATCACCTTGACCTGGCCGCCGAACGGCAACGCAGCCGCCTGATAGACGGTTCGCGCAGGCCGGCGATCCTCGGGAAACAGGTCGGCATACACACCGTTCACGTCCGCGAGCGCACCGATGTCGGAGAACGCGATGTCGACGAACACGAGATCCCGTGGGCTGAATCCCGCCGCCTCGATCGCACGGAACAGGTTCGCGAACGCGCGCCGCGCTTCCTCGGCCGGCGTACCGGGCACATAGCGGCCGTCGGCGTCCAGCGAAAGCTGGCCGCTGAGATAGCAGGTGTCGTTCGCGACCACGGCATGGCTGATCGGCGACGGCCACTGCGGCAATTCATTGCCCGACGTCACATAGTGTTTCATGCAATGCTTCTCCTTGAAGCAGGTGGCGCTGCCGCGTCACAAATAGTGCTTGACGAGCAGCTGGAAGAGATTCGACTGTGGCAGCGCGCCGTATTCGGTCGACGACGCGCCCGCATTGATCTGCCATTGCAGCGCGACGTCGGTTCTGGCGAAGCGATAACGCGCCTCGAGCCACGTGAGCCGGCTGCGATCGGCCAGGTTCAACCTGACGAAACCGGAGAGATCCAGCCGCTGGATCCACGCGTCCTGCCATCTGACCATCGCGAACAGTCCGTCGCGGGTCGTGGGGTCCTGCTGGGCGGCCGCCAACGTTCGATACGCGGCGTAACCGGCCGGCGGGCCATTGCGCAGCGCCTGCCAACCCGCACGATCGAGCGCGGCGCCGTCCCGGTCATACTCCAGCGTGACGGAAAGATTGCGCGACGTCGTGCACGTCGCGCCGGTGGCGAGCTTCCAACGGAACGCAACATCGCTGTACGGCTGCCCAAGCGCACGTGCCAGCGTCGATGGCCCTCGCCCACCCGACCACTCGACGTATCCGACGCACGCATTGTTGACGAGATGGACCAGGTTGACGCCGAATTGCGGCGAACTGCCGGGCTTCCCGTCATCGTAGATCACGAACTGCGGCGACAGATCCGAGATGACGCGCTGGCTGAACTGAAGCATCCAGCGCGTGCGCTGATTCGTTGCGCCGAAGTCGGGCGAGAACGATGCGTCGGTTGCGCGATCCGCTATCCGCGGGGCGACGAGCGCGCTGACGGAACCGTCGGCCCACAGCTGCTGGCCGCGCAGCATCACCGTACCGAGCCGGTTCTCGCGCAGGCTCGCCGGGTCCACCGAGGTCACGGAACGGACGGCGTTGTCGCGGAAAAAGTCGGTGGGGTTGTAGCCGGTCGCAACGCCGAGCCGTACATTGACGCGGCCGGCCTGCAGCAGCGTGCTGCCGCTGCCTACGCGGCCGTCCACATACAGTTCCTTCAGCGTGTTGATCGCGCCCGAGTCGCCATCGAAGCGCCACGGACCGTTCAGGTCGAGTCGGTCTGCCAGGCTGATGCCCCACCCGTTCGAGAATGCATGACGCGCAGTCAGGTCGAGCGACAGCCGCGTGGCCGTCCGCGTGCCGCCCGGCCGCAAGGTGGCGAAACGCAGGCCCGGCTCGAGACTGAACTGGTACTTGCCGTCGTCGACCTTCTGCACCGGCGTCGCGTCGGCCAGCGCCAGCCCGGCCTCTTCCGCGTCGTTGGCATGGCATACGCCCGCCATGCCGGCCAACGCGATACAGGCGATGCCGATGCGCGTCATCATTCAGGCTGGAAACGCGCCATGAAATCGGACTGGAACCAGGCGTCCGGAATCTCCCTCGCCACATAGTCCGCATATCGCATCACGGTCACGAGATTCGGATTGAGCCCGTCGATGATCACGATCTCGGTGGGCCGCAACGCGCCGAGCTGTTGTTGAAACCGTCGATAGAATGCCGTCTTGAGAAGCTTGCCGCTTTCGCTGAAGAAACGTGCCTTCACGGGGCGCGAGTCCGTCGTATCGATCCACATTTCGATCGAGTGATACGTCATGTCGGATACGCTCTGGACGAGCTTCAACCGGTAGGCACGGCGCATCTGGCGCTCGCCGTCCTGCACGTCCTCCTCCGCCTCGACCTGGGCACGATATCCCTGTGCGAAATTGACGGTGACCACGTCGCCGTTCGACGCCTGCCCGAGCAACCGTTGCTGCGGCGAAATGCGGATCGTCGCCTTGCTCGCCGGATCGAAAAACCACAGATCGTTGCCGCTCTTGAGCATCAGCTTGTTCGCATCGCGTGCCGGCGCGGCGAATCGAATCAGGCTGCGAAACTGGCCGCTCGCCGGGTTGATCCGCGAATAGGCGGTCAGTGCGTTCGAATCCGTTTGCTTGCCATCGGTGTACTGGGTCAGCGTGACATTCAGCGTGAACGGCTCGCTCGGGTTGCGAACGGCATCGCTCGCGGCGAGGATGCGTTGCGGATCGGGCGCGGCGTGTGCGGTACAGCAGGCGAGTGCGAGGATCGCGGCGGCGGACAGGCGCGCCATCGAATGCGTCTGCATCGGAATCTCCGGGGCAAATACGGAATGACAGGGACGAGTTCGGCTCCCACCCGAAAACGGGTGGAAAACCGACAGGCTTGGGGAAGGAACGGGGTGACGCTGCGGTGTGCGGCTCAGTAGCCCGGATACTGCATCTGCAGTGCGACCCATGCGGCCGTGCGCTTGCCGAACTCGGCCGAGATCGCGTTCAGCGATGCATCGAGCGCATGCAACGGATAGCGCGTGATCGGCGCGGACAACATCCTCGTCGGCGCGTCGACGCCGGCCACGCGGTCGGGAACGATCGTCAACCCGCGCCGGGTGCGCAGGGGTTCCCGGTTCGCGGCCACCGTGTAGGCGGTCGAGCGGAACGTCGTCGAATAGGCGTCGGCCTCGAGCACGAGCGCGATTTCGTCGACACCCGGCGCGATCGGGATACCGAAATCCTCATGCGACCAGAACGACACGTAGTTGGTTGCGATCGTCGCCATCGCCGGCAAGCCGAGGTTGAAGCGGTCGCTCGCGATCTCGGACGACCATGCGGGACGTCCGAGCCGCTCGGCGACCTGCAGCGCACGTTCACGCCCCGCGAGCGCCTCGACGAGCGCAAGCGATACCGGAATCGTCGCGGTGACGCCGGTCGTCGTGACGACCTTGCCGTCGGCAACGTAACGCTTGCCGTCGACCCAGCGCGTATCGGTAAACTTCTTGCGGAGATCGTTCATCGAATACCAGTGCCCCGTTGCGCGGCGGCCTTCCAGCAGCCCCGCACGGGCGACCACCCAGACGCCGTCGCACACGCCGATGATCGTCGCGCCCTTCTTCGCCTGCTCGGCCACCCATGCCAGCAGCGCCGGATCGCTGTCGCGATGCACGGCCGGCACGATCACATAGTCCGCCCCTTCGGGCACGCGCTGATCGAACTGGGCGGTGGTTTCGTCCGGAATGACGTTCATCGGCGCCGGGAACATCCGGATGGGGCCGGGCTTCGTCGCGAGCGCGACGAGATCCGCCGCGCCCGATTCGGCCACGATGCCATAGGGAACGACGTAATCGGTCAGCTCGGTGTAGTAGTTTTCGCCGACGACGGCGACGATCGGGCGCGTGCGCCCGAAGCGCGGCTGATAGGCGGGCAGCCGGTCTGCGCGTGCCGCCGCCGGCGCGGCGGCGGCCGGCGCCGACGCTTCGCTCGCCGGCCCCGCATGAGCAAGGTTCGCGATACCCGATGCAAACGGCGCGAGCAGCACCATCATCCAGTACAGCATGACTTTTCGCATTGAAGCCTCTCCGTGTATGGAACTCATCCAGTAATCAGGCATGGGGCCCGTGTCGACCGTCATGACGCCGCCGCCGGCGGCAACACGACATTGAACGTCACGTCGTCGTCGCGCTGCGCGTCCCGGACCTTCAGCGTGATCGTCCACCAGCCGGGCATGCTGAACTTCATCCCTTGCAGCCGATACGTCCCGTCTCCGTCGCCGTCGATCACGCGAGGGCGCGTCGGCAGACCATGCCCGTGCTGGGGCATCCCGCCGCTGACATCGATGCGCGCACCGCGCACGGGGTCGCCCGACGCGCGCTTCACGGTAACGGTCCACGCATGGATCCGGTTCAGCGGCGGCGGTGTCGTCGGCGGTTCGAGCGTCACGATGTACGCGCCGGACGCCGTCGCTTGCGTCAACGACAGATTCAGATCCCGGGGCGCCGGCTGCTCAGCCGGTGCGCCGCATGCGCCGAGCATCGCGATGCAACTCCCGGCGAAGGCTAACATGACAATCCGCCGACGAATCCATTTCATCGACATTTCATTGACGCCCGATCCGATCGGCCGATCACGCATAGCGGAGCGCATCGACGATCTCCATTCGCGACGCGCGGCGCGCGGGCAGCAACGCGGAGAGCATCGCCACCACCAGCAGGCCGATCGCGGTACCGACGATCAGGTCGTTCTCGCCCCACACACGAATGATCAACGGCACCGGCGAGCGGCCCGGCGGCGTCCACGTCAGACCGCTGACGTTGATGATGCCGGCGAGCAACGCCGCGCTGGCGACGCCGAGCACCGCGCCGATCACGCCGAGCAGCAGCCCTTCGCACAGGAACAGGCGACGTACGCCGACACGGCGCAATCCCATCGCGCGCAGCGTGCCGATTTCGACCGTGCGTTCGAACACCGCCGTGCTCATGGTGTTGCCGACGGTGAACAGCACGATCGCGGCGATCAGGAGCGCGACAAAACCGAACAGCGTCGCGAACATCGCAAGTGCTTGACCATAGAACGGGTTCAGCACCGTGTAATCGACGACTTCCGTATCCGTACCCGCGAATTTCGTTTTCAGCAGCGTCTCGATCCGGGCCTTCGCGGCCGGCAAATCCGACGTATGGCGCAGCTGGACGACGATCGCCGTCGCCTTCGGCTGCTCGGTGCCGTAGACGAGTCGTTGCGCTTGCGCGAGGTGCAGGCCGACGTACATGTCGTCGTATTCCTTGATGCCCTGCCGCTCCGCCTTCACGACCTGCAGTTCCGCCACGTTCGGCGCACCGCGCGCGGTCGCCGCAAGCAGTTCGATCCGCCGGCCGCCCGTCGCGGCAGCCGGCGCCGCACGCGTCCCCTCGGCAAGGGCCGCGATGTCGCCCGGAAGCGGCGAAGCCGTCGTGGTGTCCGCGGACTTCCTGGGCGGGTTGCAGTCAGGCACCTTGAGCGGCCCGCACAGTTCGAGCACCCGCGCGAGGCCCGTGCCGATCACGGCTGCGTCGCCGGTCGTTCCGGTCAGCGCCATCGGCGGGATCGTCACGGGGAACTGATAGTCGTTCCATGCGCGCATCCGGTTCTGGTCGTCGACGCGCACGCCGAGCGCGAGCGCGGTACGCGACAACCCCGCGTCGAAGTTGCCCGCGATACCCTGCAACTGCAGCGTGGGCGTCGCGACGAGCACCATCTTCGCCAGTTCCGGATCGGCCTTCACCGCATCGATGATCGCCTCGTAGTTGTCGATCCCGTACTCGGAAGGGTTCCCGCTGCCGAACTCGTAGAACCCCTTGCGTTCGATCTGCAGGTGGCCGCCGTACTTCACGTAATCGGTTTGCAGACCGTACGTGATGTTGCGCGTATAGCCGCCGAACAGCAGCACCGCGTGCGCGCCGACGATCATCGCGAGCAAGGTCGTGATCGAGCGGCGACGGTTGCGCAGCAGATTGCGGAGCGCGAGCGAAAAAGTCTTCATGCGAACGCCTCCTGGTCATCGGTGCGTGTCACGTCGGACACGATCCCGTCGGCAATGTGGACAACGTCGTCGCCCGCCGCGATGACCTGCGGATCGTGCGACGAAATCACGAACGACACGCGCCGCTCCCGTTGCAATCGCCGCATCAGCGCGATGATCTGCTGGCCGGTCTTGCTGTCCAGATTGGCGGTCGGCTCGTCCGCCAGCACGAGGTTCGGCGACGCGACGAGTGCGCGTGCGATCGCGACGCGTTGCCGCTGACCGCCCGACATCTGTCCCGGACGATGATGCGCCTTGTCCGCGAGACCGACCGCGTCGAGCATGTCCCGTACCTTCAGCGCACGTTCGGACTCCGTCAATCGCGTGCCCGCGAGAAGCAGCGGATATTCGACGTTTTCGTGCGCCGTGAGCACCGGCAACAGATTGAAGTTCTGAAAGACGAAACCGAGCCGCCGAGCACGAAAATCGGACAGCGCATCGTCCGACAAGCGTCCGACCTCTTCGCCCGCCACGACGATGCGGCCGCGGTCGGGCCGGTCCACGCATCCGACGAGATTCAGCAACGTCGACTTCCCGCTGCCGGAAGCACCGGCAATGACGGTCAGTTTTCCGTCGCGAATGTCGAGCGTGACGTCGCGCAGCGCGGTCACGTTGACGGAACCCATCAGATACGATTTTTCAACGGCTTCGAGTATTACAGCGTTCATGGTCTCGATGTACGAAGTTGGCAGGCCGCGACAACACGGTGCAGGACGATCGCGCAGCGCAGAATACCAACTTGCGTGTAGGGAAAAACCTGTTCGTTGGGGCAGCATTCGGGCGCGAACCCGATGCCGGGATCGCATGTCGCGTCTCGCATTCGCGAACAATCACGGCCCGGATGGATCGTCAACCTGTACCGTCGGACGGCACACGTCGCCGGCCCTTGCGATTACGCTGCACCGTCATCGGCGCGCCGCCCCGGACTGGATCGCGGCCGCGACGCGTCACGACTTCCGCTCTCAATCGGCATGCCTGTCAAGATAACCCCCTGGTTCATCCTGCATCGCCCGCAACCCGCGGCCACGCACCGGCTGTTCTGCTTCCCGTACGCCGGCGCGGGTTCGCTGCTCTATCGGCGCTGGGCGCTCGAGCTGCCCGACTGGATCGAAGTCGTGGCGGTCGAGCTACCGGGACGCCAGACGCGCTTCTCGGAAGCCCCGCCCACGTCGCTGGATGCGATGACGGATGCGTTGGCCACCGCCGCGAACGGGCTCCTCGACAAGCCGTTCGGCACCTTCGGATACAGTTTCGGCAGTGTCGTCGGTATCGAATGGTTGAGGGAACTCGATCGACGACGGCTTCGCGGGCCCATTCACGCGTTCTGCGCGGCGCACCGTGCGCCGCATGTCGTCCCTCGTCCGTTAGCGATTCATCGGTTGCCGGAACCGGAGCTCATCGACTGGCTGAAGACGATGGGCGGCACACCGGATGCGTTGCTGTCGGAGCCGGACTGGCTTCGGCATTTCCTGCGCGCGCTGCGCGCCGATCTGGCACTCGCCGAAGGCTATTGCACCGATACGCCTTTCGCGTTGCGCTGCGGGCTGACCGTATTTGGCGGCCTGCACGATCCGCACGTCGATATCGACGCGTTGCATGAATGGCGTCGCTACAGCGACGGACCGTTCTCGCTTCATCGGTTCGACGGCGATCATTTCTTCATCCATGCCAGGGAGCGCGAGCTCCAGGATCACGTTGTCGCGACGCTGGCCGCACACGCATAGTCTCGATACAGGGAACCGGCCGCGCCCGCATTGTTTGCGAGGTTGTTTCCTCACAGCATCACGCGCTCGATCCCGCCATGGTTGGCCCGTGCGACATAATCGGCCATCCAGTTCTCGCCGAGCACCTGGCGCGCGATCTCGACCACGATGTAGTCGGCCTCCAGGTTCGCGTCCTCGTTGTAGCGCGACAGCCCCTGCAGGCACGACGGGCAGCTCGTCAGGATCTTCACGTCCGGGCCGTTCGCTCCCGCGGCCGCCGGCGCCGCCGCATCGCCCGCCACCACCGGAATCGCGCGCAGCTTCGCCGCCCCCTTGCGGATCTCCTCCTCCTTGCGGAAGCGCACCTGCGTCGACACGTCCGGCCGCGTGACCGCCAGCGTGCCCGACTCGCCGCAGCAGCGATCGTTCTTCTCGATCCTGTAGCCGTCCTTCTCCGCGCCCATCAGCTCGTTGACCAGCTTCACCGGGTCGATCGTCTTGATCGGCGTATGGCACGGGTCGTGATACATGTAGCGCGTGCCCGTCACCCCGTCGAGCTTCATCCCCTTCTCGAGCAGGAACTCGTGGATGTCGATGATCCGGCACCCCGGGAAGATCTTGTCGAATTCGTAACCCGCGAGCTGGTCGTAGCAGGTGCCGCACGACACCACCACCGTCTTGATGTCCAGGTAGTTCAGCGTGTTCGCGACCCGGTGGAACAGCACGCGGTTGTCCGTCACGATCTTCTCGGCCTTGTCGTACTGCCCCGAGCCGCGCTGCGGATAGCCGCAGCACAGGTAGCCCGGCGGCAGCACCGTCTGCACGCCCGCCTCCCACAGCATCGCCTGCGTCGCCAGCCCCACCTGCGAGAACAGCCGCTCCGAGCCGCAGCCCGGGAAGTAGAACACCGCTTCCGAATCGACCGTCGTCGACTTCGGGTTGCGGATGATCGGCACGATCTTGTTGTCCTCGATGTCCAGCAGCGCCCGCGCCGTCTTCTTCGGCAGGTTGCCCGGCATCTTCTTGTTCACGAAGTGGATCACCTGCTCGACCGCCGGCGGCTTGCCCGTCGTCGCCGGCGGGTGCTGCGTCTGCTTCGTCACGACCTTCTTCAGCATGTCGTTCGCGAAGCGCTGCACCTTGTAGCCCACGCCCATCATCACGCCGCGCGCGAGGTTGATCGTCTGCGGATTGGTCGCGTTCAGGAAGAACATCCCCGCCGCATTGCCGGCGTTGAACTTCTTCTTGCCCATCTTGCGCAACAGGTTGCGCATGTTCATCGTCACGTCGCCGAAGTCGATCTTCACCGGGCACGGCGTCGCGCACTTGTGGCACACCGTGCAGTGGTCGGCCACGTCGTTGAACTCGTCCCAGTGCTTGATCGACACGCCGCGGCGCGTCTGCTCCTCGTACAGGAACGCCTCGACCAGCAGCGACGTCGCCAGGATCTTGTTGCGCGGGCTGTACAGCAGGTTCGCGCGCGGCACGTGCGTCGCGCACACCGGCTTGCACTTGCCGCAGCGCAGGCAGTCCTTCACCGAATCGGCGATCGCGCCGATGTCGGACTGCTGCATGATCAGCGATTCGTAGCCCATCAGCCCGAAGCTCGGCGTGTACGCGTTGCGCAGATCGGCGCCGTCGAGCAGCTTGCCCTTGTTGAAGCGGCCGTTCGGGTCCACGCGCTGCTTGTACGCGCGGAATTCGGCGATCTCGTCCTCGGTCAGGAACTCGAGCTTCGTGATGCCGATCCCGTGTTCGCCGGAAATCACGCCGTCGAGCGAGCGCGCCAGCGTCATGATGCGGGCCACCGACGCGTGCGCGTCCTGCAGCATCTCGTAGTTGTCGGAGTTGACCGGGATGTTCGTATGGACGTTGCCGTCGCCCGCGTGCATGTGCAGCGCGACGAACACGCGCCCGCGCAGCACGCGCTTGTGGATCGCCTGCGCTTCGTCGAGGATCGGCTTGAACGCGCCGCCGTTGAAGATCGCGCGCAGTTCCGCGCGGATCTCCTGCTTCCACGAGATGCGCACCGTGCGGTCCTGCGTGATGTGGAACACGGTCGCGCCCGGCTGCTCGTCCGCGCGATCGGCGAACTTCTCCGCAAGCGCCTCGTAGCCGAGCTGCACCAGGTAGTGCTGCGCCTCGCGCAGCGGCTGGTCGAGCCGGTCGCGCACGAATTCCCAGCGTGCCCGCACGCGCTTGAGCAGCTCCAGCGCCTGCTGCACGCGGTCTTCCAGCAGTTCGGCGCTCGGGATCTCGTTCGCGTCGTCGGTCTTGCCGAGCGGCAGGTTGCCGCCCTTGAAGAACGCCTCGAGCGCGTCGACCAGCTGCAGCTTGTTCTTCAGCGACAGCTCGATGTTGATCCGCTCGATGCCGTCGGTGTACTCGCCCATCCGGTTCAGCGGGATCACCACGTCCTCGTTGATCTTGAACGCGTTCGTGTGCTTGGCGATCGCCGCCGTGCGGCTGCGGTCGAGCCAGAAGCGCTTGCGCGCCTCCGCGCTGACCGCGACGAAGCCTTCGCCGCTCTTGCCGTTCGCCATCCGGATCACCTCGGACGTCGCGTGCGCGACCGCATCCGCATCGTCGCCGACGATGTCGCCGATCAGCACCATCTTCGGGAAGGCATTGCGCTTGCTCTTGGTCGCGTAGCCGACCGCGCGCAGGTAGCGCTCGTCGAGGTGCTCGAGGCCCGCGAGGATCGCGCCGCCCTGCTTCGACGTCTCGAACAGGTAGTCCTTGATCTCGACGATGCTCGGGATCGCTTCGCGCGCCTGGCCGAAGAATTCGAGGCACACGGTGCGCGTGTGCGCGGGCATCTTGTGC
This sequence comes from Burkholderia sp. AU17457, assembly GCF_002223255.1. NCBI lineage: Bacteria > Pseudomonadati > Pseudomonadota > Betaproteobacteria > Burkholderiales > Burkholderiaceae > Burkholderia > Burkholderia sp. AU17457. The sequence goes on along the minus strand of NZ_NKFB01000007.1, from coordinate 27,308 downwards.
AGCACCCAGCGCGCGGACGTGATGAGCCCGTCGCAGCCTTCCTTCTGCACGCCCGGCAGGCCGGCGAGGAACTTGTCGGTCACGTCCTTGCCGAGCCCTTCCTTGCGGAACCGGCGACCCTCGATCTCGAGCATCTCCGTCTTGAGCAGCTTCTCGCCGGGCGCGTACGCGCCGTCGAACCACTTCAGTTCGAAGCGCGCGACCGCGATGTCGTGGATCTTGCCCTGGTTGTGCTCGTGGCGCGTGACTTCGAGCCAGTTGCCGTCCGGGTCGACCATTCGCCACCATGCGAGGTTGTCCAGCGCGGTGCCCCACAGCACGGCCTTCTTGCCGCCCGCGTTCATCGCGACGTTGCCGCCGATGCACGACGCGTCGAGCGAAGTCGGGTCGACCGCGAACACGTAGCCGGCCGCTTCGGCCGCCTCGGTCACGCGGCGCGTGACGACACCCGCGCCGGAGAAGATCGTCGGCACCTTGTGCGCGACGCCCGGCAGCTCGGTCAGCTCGACCGCGCCGAGCTGTTCGAGCTTCTCGGTGTTGATCACCGCTGAGAACGGCGTGAGCGGCACCGCGCCGCCCGTGTAGCCGGTGCCGCCGCCGCGCGGGATCACGGTCAGGCCGAGCTCGAAGCACGCCTTGATCAGCGCGGCGATCTCGGCTTCGGTGTCCGGCGTCAGCACGACGAACGGGTATTCGACGCGCCAGTCGGTCGCATCCGTCACGTGCGACACGCGCGACAGCCCGTCGAAGCGGATGTTGTCCTTCTGCGTGCAGCGGCCGAGCGCCTTGGTCGCGCGGCGGCGCAGCTCGGCCATCTTGTCGAATTCGTCGGCGAATTCGTTGACCGCGCGCTGCGCGGCGCTCTCGAGCATCTCGACGCGCGATGCGCGTTCGCGGCCGGCGTCGTCGTACCATCCGCTCACACTCACCCGACGGCGTCTTGCAATTTCGGACAGCCGATCATGCATCGTGGCGATCAGGAACCGGCGACGCCTTCGGTTATCAAGCAGGTCGTCCTGCAGGTACGGGTTGCGGCGCACGATCCAGATGTCGCCGAGCACTTCGCAGAGCATCCGCGCCGAGCGGCCCGTGCGGCGCTCGGCGCGCAGTTCGTCGAGCACCGCCCACGCCGCCTCGCCGAGCAGGCGGATCACGATCTCTCGATCGGAAAACGACGTGTAGTTATACGGAATATTGCGCGACGGCTCATGTAATCCTGCTATTGCCCGAACACACTCTAACAATTGTACGGTTGGCAGTCGGGCATTCATTGGCGTTTATGGAATGAATGATGAAGCGATCGAGAACCACGCTCGGGAAAGCGGAATCGTATTCGGCAACCGGCAGGGAAACTAAACGGAAACGACTGTCCGGATCAAATCGAATGCGCCTTTCAGCATCATCGCCGTGGCGATACCGACCAACGGAGGCGCAAGCACGCCGGTCACGCACAGCAAGACACGGCCCGGGACCGGCAAACCCGGTCGCTTCCATGCGATATAAAGTGCTGCCGGCGGCAGAAAGAGAATCGACAAAATATAGGCTTTGTACGTAAACCCATGACGTGCGACAAATGCCTTGACCTTTTCCTTGAAAGACATTCCCGAACTCTCCTAGATCAATCCCAGACGGCTAACCTTCGCCACCGCTTGCGCTCTATTCGACACACGCAGCTTTTCATAGACGTTCGTCAGATGAAACTTGACCGTTCTTTCCGACATGGAAAGTATCCGGCCGATTTCCCAGGCAGTCTTGCCTTCGACTACCCATTTGATTACATCGGATTCCTTTCTCGTGAACTGAATCCTGTTCGAGGTTTCGCAAGCATCCGGCTGGAGACCGGCTGCGCACAGGTCCACGCCCTCCCGGTTATGCCGCGCAATCTTCTGGGTCAACGCTGCATGCAAATGCATGGCGATGAGACTGACGAGCAACGCCGAATGCAACGTCATGTCTTCGCACTTCAGTTGCAACACAGTCCGAATGGCCGTCGAATCACCGGGTGGAGCGCCGATACAAGCGACCATACCCCGCCCCCGCATGTACGACGCGACATCGTTGACCTGCGCATCGCGTTGTGGCACTTCCCCGTCGAGATCGCGCCAGCGGAACGTATGATCCTGACGATCGGACAATGCGAAGCAACTCAGATATCGATCGATATCGATTCCGGGACCAAACAGAGTCACGCCTCGCCGGATTCCGGCGTCGCTCGCAGCCTCATAGCGATATATCAGCCCGTGAGAAGCCGGATCGCCGCTGCCGCCGTGCAAAACCAAACACTTGTCGAACGGAATCACGCGTCCGATTTTTTCCGCGAGTTGATCGATCCCCTCGGTCAAACCGTTGGGACGAAGAATCTCGCCAATGATGCGAGAAAAGGTCTCCAATTTTCTGGGCCCTTATGAAAAGACAAGATTCGTATTCGTTGACATGCTCTGGCAACCGAATATCTGCCAAAGCTTCAAGGCCTTACCGGACGGGCAATCCAACGCTGCTTGCTTTCTACGTGCGAGCACTGCGACAGTATCTGATGGCAACGTCTAGGCAGCCATCGTTCGCGAACCATGTTTTGATAACCAGTACTCACGAGGAATGCAAACCAATTACGCAATACCATTAACATCTGAATTATTTACTTTGCCAATGGCTGAAACAGTTCACTATACGGGCCACCTGTCTAGATTCCGCTCTCTAAACTTGAAGTTGCGCAAGTATATCGGAGGACAGAAGACAGCAACATTACTTTTCGAAAAAAATATGTAATGAACCTTTCTTTGATATTACAGCAGGAAATTGCGATTTAATTGCACTGAAACGAATCGATGTTGCAGAATATTTCAGCAATCAGCCAAAGTGCGGCATCTTGTCACAATTAAGATCGCGGAACAGCAGAAAACTTTACAAATAGACCGACGTGAATTTCACGCCCTCGTATAATTCGACAAATTATTTACATTGCTCGCATATACGCCAATCAATTACCGTTTCGATAATTCAGGAAATGCGGCCGGTCAAATCATGCCTTCCAGATGCAGTTATATCTGTCGCGCTCTTGCGACCATCGATCGGCCGAATTAGGAAAATTTACTGACTACGCAACTTTCCGCCGACGCATCTTGTCGGCATACGATTAGCGCAGTCATGAGCGATGACCGTCACGGCTTGTGCATTCTCAAGAGCGGAATACGACGTATGAGGCGGTCACAACCACCATGTCGCGTACCGGGTATGGTGGCGGATAAAGACAAGTCGCCGTCTATCAACGACAACATGTGCGGGCAGTCGGGAATCCGGCCGGCATTCCGCCTCTGGCGAGACGAGCGGACGTGCCGCGTTCGATGCAATGCCGGCCGGTATTTCGGTAATTCCGGTGCCCGGTTGGCACCGATGTGCGCGTTGGAAACTTCGTCGCGTTCACGAACGTCCGTCTTGCGTCCGTTTCGTCATCGCGCGAAGGTGGCCCTCGAATTTGTGCAGCAACATCGACGCCGTGGCCGCTAGCCCGATGGCGAGTCCGCTCCAGATGCCGTAGATGCCGTATCCCAGCAGCACACCGGCCGCCCAGGCGACCGGCAGACCGATTAACCAGTATCCGACGATCGATATCCGAAACGAACTCGTTACGTCACCGAGGCCCCGCAAAATGCCGACGCCGATGTTCTGGCTGCAATCGAAGATCTGCAGCAGCGCCGCGATCGTCAGCAGCCCACCGGCGAGGCGCAGAACTTCGGCACTCGCGGCCGCGCCGTTATCGAGAAATGGCGCAAGCACGCGGGTGGGCGCAATGAGATACGGCAGCGCAACGACCAGCATCGTCACGACACCCAGCGCGAGCCCCGTATAGCCGAGTCGGCGCGCACCGCGATAGTCGCGCTGCGCGCACGCATGGCTGATGCTGATCGACGACGCGTGAGACAAACCGACCGAAATCATGAACACGATGTAGATCACCTGATTCACGATCGTCTGTGCGGCCAGCGCATCGGCGCCGAGCGTCCCGATCACGAGCGTGAGGACGGTGAAGAACGCAGCCTCCGATCCATAGGTTGCCGCGATCGGCAAACCCATCCGCCACGTCCGCGCCAACGTATCGGCATCGGCGCGCCAGGCGGCAAGCGACAAGTGTTCGGACAGTTCCGGCCGGCGCCTTGCGATCGTCAGAAACGCGATGAAGGAAAGCAGGTACACGCCACTGGTTGCGCACGCAATACCGACCAGGCCGAGCTTCGGAAATCCGAACCGGCCGAACATCAACGCGTAGTCGAGCGCCGCATTGACGACGATCGATACGATCGTGATCGCCAATAGCGGCCCAGGCTTGCGGAGTCCGACGGTATATTGTCGAAGCACCTGAAACCACAGACACGGCAACATGCCGGGTGCGGCCGCCGCAAGATAGAACGATGCTTGGCGTGCGACACCCGGATCCTGACCGAGCCAGACAAGCGGCATTTCGATACACAGCATCATCAATGCAAACGCCAGTGCCGCGAGCGTCGACAGCGCAAAACCGGAGCGCACCAGCCGCATGATTTCCGCATGCGCGTGTTGACCGTTCGCGAACGCGACGAGGTTGCCCGTTCCCGTCACCAGCCCGGTTCCCATCGTCCGGAACTGGTTGAAGATCGTCAGCGCGAGCCCCCCAGCGGCGATTTCGCGCGGGCCAAGCATCCCCATCATGACGATGTCGGTGGTCGTCAGCGCCACCTGGGCAAGCTGCGTAAGGATGAGGGGAGCGGCAAGCACGCCGATTTGCGTGGCATCGAGCCAGACTTGTCGATGAAGTTTCATGCGGCGCGGGAAAATATCGATTCGAGTTCCCGAGCAATCGACTCGTCGAGCAGGTTTCGCGCTCGCATCCAGTCGTCGTCGAACACCGTGTCGAGATATTTTTCCCCGCCGTCACAGACCAGGACCACGAGCGTCGCCCCCGCCGGCAGCGAATCGAACATCTTCAACGCGTGCCAGATGACGCTGCCCGCCGAGCCGCCGACGAGCAGCGACTTCTTGCGTGCGATATAGCGTGCCGTATTGAAGGCGGCCGCGTCCGTCACCTTGTAGCCTTCGTCGAGCAACGCATAGTCGACCAACGCGCCGATCTCGGCGCCAGGCGGCGTTCCGGTGCCGGACTGATAGTACGATCCGCCTTCGCCGCCGAAGACGATCGAGCCGACCGGCTCGACACCAATGACGCGCGGCGCCCGGCCTGTCGCGAGCAGTTCTCGTGCAGTGCCGAACAGCGAGCCTCCGGTGCCGACCGAACCCACCAGGAAGTCGATTCGGTCGCCAAGCACGTCGCGCAGTTCATGTGCCAGCCCACGATAGCCGTTACCGTTCGCGGGATTGTTGTGCTGCTCCGTCCAGATGCCGTCCGGATCGTCCGCTGCCATGCGCTTGGCCAGCGCGTCGCGATCCGCCGTCGCGATCGCGTCGCCGTCGCTCACGCAGACGAGCTTTGCGCCGAACGCTTGCATCGCCCGCAGCTTGTCTTTCGACGCGTGACTGTCCACGATCGCGGTAAACCGATAGCCGCGCTCGGCCGACAACAGCGCCAGCCCCATGCCCGTATTGCCGGACGTCGATTCGATCACGTGTCCGGCCGGCCGCAGGCTGCCGTCCTGTTCGGCTTCGTCGAGCATCTGCCTCGCCATCCGGATCTTGGCGCTGCCGGTCGGATTCGTCGATTCGAGTTTAAGCAGGATGCGCGCGCCGTTGGCGCCGCGAATCAATTCGAACAACGGCGTGCGGCCGACAAGATCCGATACCTTCGACACGATCGCAGGCACGGTGATCGTGGCTTGCTCACCCATAAAACGCACATTCATGGTCAGGCTCCCGAAAGCTGGAAGAAGCGATCGACGCGCCAGCGTGGCCGCGCGCCGTCAAGTGTCAAGACAAGCTTGGGGGGAAGCGGCAGCTCGTGAAATGAAGATTCGTTCGAATCCATCTGATAGCCGGCCGTGTTCGGGTAGATCAGCAGATCGCCGGGTTCCGGGCGCCGCCCGAATACGATCTTGCGCCAGGTCAGCATGTCCGAGTCGAGGCAACTCGCCCCGCCGACGCAGGCGCGATAAGGCATGCCCGTGCGCGGCGATCGCGACGGCTCGCGCACGACGCTCAGCAGTTCCGGATCGGGCAGGAATTCACTGGCGAACCATTGCTCCGACACGCTGAAGCTCGTGCCATTGACGGTCGTGATGCCATAGTCGCCGCAGTCCTTCAAGCCTTGCACGGCAAACACCGTAAACCCTGCCTGATCCAGCAGCGAACGCCCCGGTTCCAGCATGATCGTCAGACCGTGCTCGCGAAGTAGTTCGGCGAGCGATGCGGAGGACGCCGCATCAGGGGTACCAGCCAGAATCGCGTCGAGCATCTGCGCGCCGCTGCAGGCCGAGTGATACGGATAGAATCCGTCGAATACCTTGTTTGCGTGGTAATCGTCCGCCCGGTGCGCCCGCTGGAATGTGCGCCAGTCGCGCTCGCTGGCGTACGACATCGCGAAGCCGCCACCGATATTGATCGTGGTCGGCGCAAGACCGAGGTCACGCGCAGCCAGGCACGCGCGCATCGCCATCGCGGCCTGATTGCAGCGCTCCGTCGCGCTGTAACCGGACAGATGGAACGAGAACCCTTCAAGGACGAGCGACGCCTGCATCGCGGCACAGGTCGATAGCGCAACGCGAAGTGCGTCGGCACTCAAACCGAATCGGCTATCGTTGCGTGCCGCCGGCGCCATCCGCAACAGAATGCGTGCAACCCGCTTCGCCTGTGCCGAGATCGCGATCAGCCGATCGAGTTCGTCCTCGCTGTCGATGGCGATCAACGCATCGTGCAAAACCGCGAGCCGCAGCAGCGCGCTCGACTTCGACGGGCCGGATACACCGATATCGGTTCCGCACACGCCCGCGGCCAACGCTTCCGAGAACTCGCCCGTGCTCGCGACGTCGACGCCGATCCCGGATGCTGCTGCCGCATGCGCGAAGCATCGCGCCTTGTTCGCTTTCTTCGCGTAGTAAATGCGCCCGGACACTTGGCGATCGTCCAGTACGCGCTGAAATTCGGCGACATTGCGCGCGAAGCGCTCGGGAAACAAGAAATGAACGGGTGCGTCGAAGCCATGGACAAGATCGTGGATCATCGCTTGATGTTCGTCCACGAAATCCCGCAGTAGCGGATCCCACAACGCCGGCAAACGAAGCATATCCGTCACCATAGTTCGACTTCCCGGCCGAGCCCTTTCGTCAGCGCGGCATCGGCCAGCACGCGCCCCAGCGCGATGTCGGTCACGATCATGCCGCTGTTGAATGCGTAAACGATATCGGCATCGTTGCGCCGCGCAGGCTTGCGGCCAAGCAGTATGTCCGGCAACTCGGCATCGACGGCAGGCAGTTTTCCGGCTTCGTCCACGAGGTCGGCACCGGTTACTTGCATTTGGGCCTCGCTCGTCGCGATGCGGTAATCGGCGCCATGCAGCGCGTCAGCGTGAATTCCGTAGCCGACCAGAAGCGCGAGCGCGCCCGGCTTCAGCGCCGCGTGTCGCACGGTCTCCGACACACCGGCGCCGGCCACCCCGAGTACGATGTCCGCTTCATTCGCGGAGGCGACGAGATCCTTCGATACTTCGATGTCACGGCCCGGATGAAAGCGCTTCAACGTCTTGCGGACGGCGTCGATTCCCGACTCATAGTGGCCGTGTACGATCACGCGCTCGATGTCCGGCAATGCGGTCAGCAGGAACGGCGCCGCCATCCGCCCCTGCGTCCCCGTGCCGACGACGAGCGCCGTTCGAGCCCGCGGCGCAGCCGCGCGTGCGAGCAGAGCCGATACCGCCGGCGTGCGCAGCGACCCGACAAGGCTGCCGTCCATCAGTGCGACAGGCATGCCGGTTTCGTCGTCGAACAGCAACAACGTCGTGTAGTACTTCTGCAGTTCGCGGTTATGTTCCGGATCGAACTTATACGACGTCTTGAAACCGACCGTTCTGCGTCCACCATCTCGACCCAGCATCGAGTACGCGACCGAATGCTTGTCCGCGGGCTGGCTCATCAGCTTGCGCGGATTGTCGGATTCGCCGGTACCGAGACCAAGGTATGCCCGTTCGACAGCGTCGAGCACCATCGACGGGTCGTAGTCGAGTTCATCGATCGTGCGCTTGCCAAGCACAAGGAGTCTCGAGGGTTGCGTCGCGAGCCGCGGTCGAACGTCCGCGTCGGGTTCAGCGCCATCTGCCATCGTGGATATCATCGTATTCACTTGTGTCTCACCGGATTTCACGTATCGAACGGGCCTGCCACATACGTCGTGCAGGTTGACTTGAACATTGACGTGCCGCGACCGGCACCGACGCGCCAGATCGCACATTCTTGTTCGGCGGAGCTGCCTCTGCGAATCGCGCGCTCGACATGAAGGCGGATGCGCCGGGAGGCTGGCGACACGTTCAATTAATGCGGGTGCTTCATGTCCTGCAGCGTATTGATCATGGAATATTTCCTTCCGAAATGCGGATCATGCGGCAAAAGACGGGATCGGCCATCATTTCGTTTTTCATTACATACGGCTCAGTAATTTTGCACTCCAAATCAAATTGATTAACAAAAGCCACATTAATACCAGCGAGAACCACAAGATGACTCGCAGTTGATGCCGATCAGATAATCAGCATTTCGATAACGAAAATACCCGTGTTCCGCCCGAGATTTACCAGGCACGGGCTGACGAGTTCAGCAATTTCGACGGGATTCCCTCACGTCGGCATGGCTGCTTGGCAGGCGGCATTCATGCGCGACAACGCGCGCATGATGAAGCGCAGCGAACCGTGTCCCGACCATTTGAGCATTCCGTCAGCGTCGATGGTCACGACCGGTAGAGAAAATACAAATCACTCGTATTTATAAACCAGCTTCCACTTTCCTTGCAAATACTTTATTTCATCATTTCAAATGCATTTACGACGACCGCCATTGAATCGTGAAAGTGAAATTTGAGGCCGGTAGCCGCTCGATGGCAGCATCGAGAATCAAGCTCGGCTCGTTGCTCGAAAATACCGCCTGAGCGATACGCTGGTTGAGGAAGAAAAAGTGTCCCGCATCGGGGGGCCGCCGAAACGTTCGGGGGAGATGTCGTGACGGTGTCGGGCTCTACGCAGTCGGCGGTTTGGGGAACCGCCTGCGGTCGCCATGCGTTCCATCCGCGCTGCCTTCGAGTCGCCAGCTTGCCCCTGCGGCCCGACAATCGTCTCTTTTTGGCGTCAAGTTCGGTCGACCCGACGCTCATTATTCTTCGCGGTCCAAATCAATATCGATACATTCATTTTCCCGCGTTTCGACATGAGGCGTCGACATGAGGCGCCGTGCATGACGTATCGCGCTCCTCAATAGAAAAACCCGGCCCGCATCGAAGCGGGCCGGGCCGTGACGGGATGCGTGCTGCTTGTTACAGCGCGCCGCCTTGCGTCGACGCCGAGCCCTTCACGCCGACCGACGCGCCACCCTGCACCGAATTCGTCGCGCCTTCGAGCGCTTCGCCGGCCTTCGCCTTCGCGCCGCCCGCGACGTCGCCTGCGGTCGACACCGCGCCGTGGGCATGGCTCTTCGCCGAGGCGGCGACGTGCTTCACGTGCGACTTCGTCGCGTGCACGGCCGATGCCGCCGCATCCTTCGTCGCGCCGGCCGCCGAACCGACCGCCTGCGTCGCGCCACCCACCGCCGCCCCGGCTGCCGAACCCACGCCGCCGACCGTCTGGCCGACGCCGTTCAGCGCGCCGCCGACGACATTGCCCGCGCCCGAACCCGAGCCTGCCGCATTCGCGCCGGCACCAGCCTGCACGCCCACGCCGCCGCCGAGCAGCGGCGTCTGGACCTGCGCGCCGACGCCTGCGGAACCCTGGGCGCCGGTCTGGGCCGTCTGTGCAAATGCAGCCGACGTCGCCATCGCCGTCAGAGCAGCACCCAGCAGAATCGTACGGATCTTGTTCATGGTCATTCTCCCCAAAGACGTTGTTGCTGCGGACCGCGTGCTTGCGGCTTGCCGCATGCCTCGCCGCGACATGCGGCAGGTGGAGCTAATGTAGCGGCGCCGGCGAGCAAAACGACTGAATTGCGGGGACTGTTACTTCCGTTGCAAATGCTGACGATTGACTCACACTGTTTGACAATCGGAGGTTTGCGGCGGGTGGCCACTGTATTTGACGACTGACGGGTGCAGCTTGGGCCGGCAGGCGCGCTTCATGCCGGCCGCTTCCATCTGCATTCCGAAGGATGCGATTTGCGCGGCCGTCGATGCGGCCTCGTCATGATGCACAGCCCCGGCCGCCAGCAAGCGGACCGGGGCCGTTCGCATTCCGACCGGTTACGGCCGGAACGTATCGCCGAGCACGACGCCTTCGCGACGCGGATCGGTGCCGCCCTGCAACGCCGGCGACTGGCCGACCGTCACGCGCATCACCGTGTTGACGCCGCTCGCCTGCGCGGACGTCGACACCTTGTGCCCGAGCGCGAGCAGCCCCGTGATCAGCGGATCGTTCGCACCGTTGTTCGCCGTGTTGACGTTCGGATGCTCGCCGCCGATCGTGGTCGTCGGGCTGTTGCTCGCGCCGAAGTCGACGAGGCCCGCCGACTGCTGCGCGTCGAGCCCCCAGTCGAGCGCGCCGATCAGCGTCTTGACCACGTATTGCGGAATCGTGCCGCCGCCCGGCGAACCGGTCGCCATCACGAAGTCGCCGCGCGAACCGTCGGCGGCCTGCCCGAACACGATCGTCGGCGCCATCGAGCTGCGCGGCCGCTTGCCCGGCTGCAGGCGGTTCGCCACCGGATTGCCGGACGCGTCGAGCGGGTTCGCGGAAAAGTCGGTCAGCTGGTTGTTCAGCAGGAAGCCGTTGGTCATGTGAAACGAGCCCATGCTCGACTCGACCGTCGTCGTCGCGCTCAGCACGTTGCCGTCGCCGTCCACGATCGTAAACTGATTCGTGCCGTGCTCGATCAGCGTCGTGTCGACGCCGAGCGGCACCGCACCGAGATTGCCGGGCTGCGCGGTGCCCATGCTTTTGGTCGTGTCGATCAGAGACGCGCGCGATTTCAGGTACGGTTTGTTCAGCAGCGTGTCCCACGTGCCGCCCGGCAGCGGCACGAAATCGGTATCGGCCACGTACTTGTCGCGGTCGGCATACGCGAGCCGCTCAGCCTCGGTGATCAGGTGGACGCCCGCGACGGTCGGCTTGCCGCCTTCGAGATCGATCGCCGTCGGCTTCAACGACTTCAAGTCGTAATTCTCTAGAATGCCGAGCGCGGATGCGACCGCGATGCCGCCCGACGACGGCGGCGGCATCCCGCAGACCCAGTAGCTGCGATAGGTCGTGCACACCGGTTCGCGGCGCTTCGCCTGATACGCGGCCAGATCGGCGACGGTCGTCTTGCCCGGCGTGAGCGTCGAGCCGTCCGCGCCCTTCGTCACCGCGATCTTCGCGACGATGTCCTGCGCGATCTGCCCCGTGTACAGCGCATTCGCGCCCGACTGCGCCATCAGCGACAGCGTGCGCGCGTAGGCCGGATTCTTCAGTACGGTGCCGAGCAGCTTCGGCGAACCGTCGGCGTTCAGGAAATACGCGGCGGCTTCGGGGTCGCGCTTCAGGTTCGTGGCATTCGCCGCGATCGCGTCGGCCAGCCGGCCGCCGATCGGAAAACCGTTGGTCGCGAGCGTGATCGCGTCGCCGAACAGGCTCTGCCACGGCAAGCGGCCATGATCCTGTTGCAGTGCCTCGACGAGCCGCGGCACGCCGATCGTGCCGATCGAGCGGCCGCTCGCGCGCGCGTTCGGCAGCGGCGCCGAATGATCGGTGGCGTCATCGACATAACGCAGGTAGTTCTCCGTCGCGGCGGCCGGCGCGGTTTCTCGGCCGTCGTACGCCTGCAGCGTCTTGCCTCGCGCGTCGTAGTAGAGCAGCACGCCGCCCGACCCGAGGCCCGTCGCCTCCGGCACCGTCAGGCCCAGCACGGCCTGCACGGCGACCGCCGCGTCGGCCGCTGTGCCGCCCTTCTTCAGCACCGCGCAACCGGCTGCGCTCGCGTACGCGTTCGACGTGGCCACCAGGTACCTTTTCGCATAGACGGACTTCATCCCGGTGCGATAGCCCGACGACGCTTCCGGCAGCGACGGGTCGCCCGGCTGGTTCGAGCCCACCACGACCGTCGCGCCGCTGTTGTCGACCGCGAGACAACTCGTATCGGTGGAAGGTGCGGTCGTGCGGCCCGCCTCGTTCTCGACGTCGCCGCCGCATGCGGTCAACAACGCAGCCGCGAGCAACGCGGACGCATACGGAAAAATCGCTGTTCTGTTCATTGTCTGCCAATGTGCGGGTCGTTGCGATGGGCATCCTGTCGCCCGCGCCCCTCGGTGCGCGGGCGACCCGTTCGATAGTCCCATGAACAGAATTTTTTTCGCAATCAGGAAATGACGTCGTGCAACCGGACGTTGTGTACGCAACGTCACCGAACCGGCATGCGGTTTTATCTGCCGCATTGCAGCGCATGGGCGTATCGTGACGTCGTTACCTTGTCGCCCGGCGACGCGTGCCGGCCGCCCGGCCGCCGCGCGCGAAACCGTGCTCCATCGCGTCGATCGCCTCGGAAAAGAATGCGAGAAACATCGTCATCGCGACCGTCGCGCTCGTGTCCGCCCGCTGGTAGATGCAACTGAACGAGCGCGCGCCCGCATCGGCCAGCGGCGTCCACGCGAGCCGGCCGGCGGCTACGTCGTCCGCGACGTTTTCCGCGATCAGGAAGCCGATGCCAGCGCCTTCGGCCACGAGACGCCGCACCATCGACACCGAGCCGGTTTCGACCAGCGGCCGCACGCTGCGCGGCTGCCGAGCATCGATCTGGTCGAACATCGCGCGCAGCTCCGTGTCGGGCGTCATCAGGATCAGCGGATGCGCGAAGCAGTCGCGCATCCGCACCTTGCCGCCCGTCGACGTGAGCGGATGGCCGGGCGCCGTGACGACACCCAGCGGCTGCGCGAACGCGCGCACCTCGACGACGCCCGCCGCGGTACGCCGGCGCAGCGCGTAACCGATGTCGACCTCGCCCGTCTCGACCCAGCGCACGATGCGCTCGCCGTTTCCGCAGCGCACGCTGTACGTGACGCCGGGATAGTGCTGCATCGCCGCGAGGATCGCGTCGGGCACGAGCTTTTCCGCCGTCGAGGCGGGCACCGCGAGATTCACGTGCCCGCGCCGCAGCGCGCGCAGGTCCTCGACCTGCGTCAGCGCGTTGTCGAAATCGCGCTGGCCGCGCCGCACGGCCGCGATCACGATCTCGCCGGCGAGCGTCAGCTGCATGCCGCGCGGCAACCGGTCGAACAGCGGCACGCCCACCTGCTCCTCGAGATTGCGGATCTGCTGGTGCACCGCCGCGGCGGTCAGGTGCAGCGCATCCGCCGCCTTGCGAATCGAGCCGCGCCGCGCGACTTCGTCGAAACAGCGGAATGTCTGCGATATCGAACGCATGATGATCCGTTAGATTTTTCCGAACAGGCCGTCAAGAATAATCCGATTTTACCGACCGGGCGAATCGTCTAGATTCCGCTGCATCCCCGTATCCGATTCGAATGGAGACCGCAGTGACGACCGTCGACCAGATCACCCAGCGCCGCCGCGGCGTCGGCCTCATTGCCCACGATCCCGCGTTGTCCGCGGGCGGCTATACGCTCATCGCGCCGCAGACCGGCGACGGCAACGTCTATCTCGTCGGCATCGACGGCGCAGTCGTCCACCAGTGGAAGATGCCCGTGCGCCCGGGCCGCCACGCGGTCATCCTCGCGAACGGCAACCTCGGCTACAACGGCAATCATCCGCACTCCGAATCGCGCTACGCACCATGGTCGATGTGGCACGGCGGCGACTTCTACGAGGTCACGCCGCAAGGCGACACCGTGTGGCGCTACGAGGATCCCGCGCATCACCACGACGCGCAGTGGCTGCCGAACGGCAACCTGCTGTACGCCGCGTGCGAGCCGGTCGACGCGGCGTTCGCGCGGCGCGTGCCGGGCGGCACCGCGCATGGCGACGACGAGGTGATGTTCGCGGACGTGATCCGCGAAGTGAACCGCGCCGGTCGGATTGTCTGGGAATGGCATGCACGCGACCATCTGCGGCCCGAGGATTTTCCGATCGCGGCAGGCTTCGGCCGCTATCACTGGCCGCTCGTCAACGGCCTCGCGGTCGATGCGAACGGCCGCGTGCTGATGAGCCTGCGCACGACGTCGGGCATCATCGGCGTGCACCGCGCAACCGGCCGCGTCGACCTGCACATCGGGCCCGGCGTCGTGTCGCACCAGCATGCGCCGGCGCCGCTTCCGAACGGCAACATCCTCGCGTTCGACAACGGCAATTTCCGCCATGGCGCGCACGTCGCGTTCTCGCGCGTCGTGGAAATCGATCCGGCGACGCAGCGCGTCGTGTGGTCGTATGCGGACGACGTCGTGAACCTGTTCTACACGCCGTTCATGGGCAACGCGCAGCGCTTGCCGAACGGCAACACGCACATCACCGAATCGTCGACGGGCCGGCTGTTCGAAGTGACGCCGGCCGGCGAGGTCGTCTGGGAATACGTGATCCCGTGGTTCGCCGAATACCCGGACGAAGCGGCGCGCAAGACCGGCCCCGGACAGCTGAACAGCGTGTTCCAGACGTTCCGCTACAGCGCCGCGCAATTGCCGTGGCTACGGACCTGAGCTTTCGTTCACCGCCGGTTTCCGGCCATCGTCGCCGTTCGTTTCCGAGGAGTCTGCCGTGTCGCACGATCCGATCTCCGCACCCGTCGATGCCCGACTCCCCGCGTGGCAGCTCGCGCTGTTCGGGCTGCAGCACGTGCTGTCGATGGCCGCGTCGCCGATCACGGCCATCTTCCTGATCGCGAAGGTGCTCGTGTTGCCGGCCGACCTGACGGTTCAGTTGATCGGCGCGACGTTCTTCGCGTGCGGCATCGGCACGCTGCTGCAATCGCTCGGCGCTGGCCCGATCGGTGCGCGCATGCCGTTCGTGATGGTGCCCGGCGGCGCACCGACGATGCTGTTCGCCGGCATCGCCGCGCAATCGGGCCTGCCGACCGCGGCCGGCGCGGCGCTGCTCGCCAGCGCGTTCTACTGGGTGCTGCTGCCCGTCTTCACGCGCTGCCTGCGGCTCTTTCCGCGCATCGTCGTCGGCGCGATGCTGTTGCTCGTGTCGATCAACCTGATCCGGATCTACGCGACGATCGTCGTCGGCCAGCCCGGTTCGGCCGACTTCGCGCAGCCGCGCGCGCTCGGTCTCGCGCTCGCGACGATCGTCGCCACCGTCGTCGTCGCGGGCGCATTCCGCGGCACGGCCGGGCGCCTCGCGGTGCTGATCGGGCTGACGGCCGGCGCGACGCTCGGCTGGTCGCTCGGCGCGATGCCCGCGCTCGCCGACGTGTGGCACGGGCCGCTGTTCACGCATCCGGTGTGGCTCCCGTTCGGGATGCCGCGTTTCGACGTGCTGGCTGCGCTGCCGCTGCTGATTTTCACCGCGATCTCGATGGCGGAGGCCACCGCGCAGACGGTCGCCGTCGGCGAAACGTGCGGCAAGCCGATTTCGCTCCGGCGCGACGTGCCGAAGACGATACGCGGCGACGCGCTCGCCTCGCTGGCCGGCGCGCTGTTCGGCACGCCGCTGATCGTGACCAGCGCCGAGAACATCGGCGTCGTGCAGACGACCGGCGTACGCTCGCGCTACGTGACGGCCGCCGCCGGCGCGATGCTGATCGTCATCGCGCTGTTCGCGCCGCTTGCGCGGCTCGCGTACGCGATCCCGGCCGCCGTGGTCGGCGGCACCGCGCTGGTCGTGTTCGCGATGATCGGCGTGATGGGCATCCGGCTGCTCGCGAGCATCGACCTGCACGCGCGCGCGAACCAGTACACGCTCGCAGCCGCACTGGTCGTCGGCCTCGCGCCGATCCTGGTGCCGAACCTGTATCGTCATTTCGGCGCGCCCGTGCAGATCGTGCTCGGCAACGGCATGGCGGCCGGCACGCTCGCGGCGATCGCGACGCAACTGGCGTTCGCCGCGCTCGCACGGCTGGGCGGGCAAGCACATGCGAGCGCGGCTGCGGCGCCTTCGCGCGACGCGTAACCGCAGCGGCACGTGCACGCTGCCCGCGCTTGACGACGCCTGCGGTCGTGACTGACGCGCGGTTTCCTCACGTGGCAGGCCGCCTTCATGTCGGTCGGCGGCGAACGGTTCGGATATGGATGTCGAAGCGATGGAACGGCGTGCCGCCCGTGTTCCGCTTCTTCATCACGCTGCTGCGCGTGCTCGTCCACCTGACGATGAACGACGACGGCGTCGACGACATGCGTGCCGCGCCCCGACGCACCTGCTTCGTCGCGTGCCGGCCGACCGGCCGTCGGGACGATTGCCGGCGTCACCGTGTCCGGCTATAAAACGGGGATGGACACGAATCGCTGGATTCACGACCCCGTCGGCGCGTTTCGCGCCTGGCAGGAAACCGCCGCGACCGGCGCCGGCCGCCGGCCGTTCGCGCCGCGTTCGATCGTCCAGCACGTCGCGATGTTCGAGCGATTCCTGCGTCACCTGAGCGCACGGCACGTGTCGCTCGCGACGTTCGGGCCCGACCACGTTGCGGCCTTCCTCGCGGAACTCGACCGTACTTGCGCGCCCGGCACGTCGACGCGCGTGCGCTATGCGAAGCTGATCGACCGGCTCGGCCGGCATCTGGTCGACGCCGGTGTGCGGACGAGTCATCCAGCCGGCCGATCGACGCACGATCTCGCATGGCCGGACGGCGAGCCCGAGCCGTGCTACCTGCCGCCCGATGCCGACGCGGCGCTGCAGCGCCATGTGCAGCCTCGAGCGAATGACACGCCCGCCGACTGCCGGAATCGCGCGATCGTCGCGCTACTGCTCGCGAGTGGCATCACGTCGGCCGAGATTCGCGCGGCGACAGGCGACGCACTCGATCTCGACGCGCGGCCAGCGGTGTTGTCGGTGCCGCGCAATCGCGCGCGGCCGGCGCGCCGGATCGCGCTCGCCGCATTCGCGGTGGCGCCGCTCGCCGCATGGCGTGGGCGCTCGACCGACGTGCCGCCTTCGACGCGGCTGTTTCCCGCGCCGCGCGGGGGCGCAATGAACGACATGTTCCTGCTGCTCGTCGTGCGCGATGCGCTGAACGCGATCGGCTTTCGCGCAGCGGACATGAGCCCGCGCGTGCTGCGCAATACGTATGCGCGCCGCCAACTGCTCGCCGGCCATGCGCATGCCGATGTCACGGCGATGCTCGGTCTCGCCAGCCTGCGAACGGTCACGCGCATTCGGCAAACGCTGCCGCCCGATGCAGCCGCGGATCGCGCTGCCCGCGAGCGGTGATCGCGCGCCGCCGGCGCGAACCGCGTTCCGCCGGTGCGCTATTCGCCCGGCTTCGGCTGCACCAGCCGCAGAATCCGCGTGTCGTACGGGGATTGCATCACTTCCGCGATGCGGATGTCGGACGCGGCCGGATGCAGCGGGTTCAACAGGAAGTTATGGGCGTGCGGCACGACGACGCTCGGCACACGCAGCAGCGCGCTCGGCTGCGTGTCCAGCCACTCGGTACCCGCGCTGCGGGTCCAGTCGACGTTCGTGCGCCAGTCGTCCGGCGCATCGCCTTCCGCGATTTCGGCGACGTCCACCGAATCGGGCGCCTCGATACGCAGCAATTGATATCCGCTCGGCAATTGGCCGACGGTGGCGATTTCGAAATGAACCAGCGTCTCGAGCAGCGCGAGCGCCGGATGCTCGGCGAGATACACGACGGGCTGCCCGGCGAAATGCCAGCGCCCGCCGGCCCGCAACCCGCCGATGCCTTTCAGATCGGCGTAATTGCTGATCCGCCACAGCGTCGTCAAGCGAAGTACCCCTCGTCGATCTGCGTGAGGGCCTCTTCGACGAGCCGCGCGCCATGCTCGGTGCTCGCCATGTCGAGCGACGTGCGGCCGCCGAAGCGCTGGAGCCCGTTGCGCAGCCACGCCATCGCCTTGTCCTGATCGCCGAACGTGACCGCCGCCTGCGCGACGATGCGCGCGAGACGGATCGCCTTGTCCGACTCTTCCGGCGACAGGCGTTCGTGCGCCTGCCGACGATGACTCAACGTGCGGCGCGGAATGATGAAGGCCAGCTCGTCCGATTTCAGCCCGCGCTCCGACAACCGGTCGATCACCGACACGTCGACGCGCGCGCTCGCCAGCTCGGCCAGGTCGGCGCCCGAGCGGACGCGGATCGCTAGCAGCTGCTCGAGAATCGTGAATTCGGCCTGACGCGGGTGCGCGACGCCTGAAGGATGAAAAGCGATGGTGCTCATGACCTCTCTCCGGCAATTTGCCCCACCATTATAGGCGTTTTGCCGGCGAGATACGGACTGTTGAGCGGCGGGCTTTACCCATTGGGCTGACAGACCGGTATTCGAGGTGCGCGAATCGGAGATTCGCCTCCGGTGAGGGGGTACAAAAATTCAGTATATAAAATCCTGTTCGCTATGACCTGAAGTTGTCACGTAACAATTTTCCAACGGTAATACGCAAGTCAAGGAAATCGCCTCTTTTCCCCTCCTGTACGCCGGGTAGACGATCACCGGCGGCTGATGCGCAGCCGATCGTCCAGGGTCAGCCGGCCCATGCGGACGACCGGATCACGCTGCAGAAGTTGCCCGCATGGAAATGCGGATCCTTGTCCGCGAGCACGTCGGCCTTCACGTTGCCGAACGTCGTGCCGGGCTTGTGCTTGATGCCGTCGTAGAACGCCTGAATGATGTCTTCCTTGAAATGCGGCGTGCGCGGATGCGCGCGCACGACCGCTTCCCGCTCGATGTCGCTGTATTCCGGGTAAGCGAGGCCCAGTACGTCCATCTCGACGCCCGCCGTGACCAGCGCGACGACCGGATGCATGTGCTGCGGAATGCCGGGCGTGGTATGCAGTGCGATCGAGGTCCATACGACATCGATGTCCTGTTGCGAGATCCCCTTCGCCTTCAGAAAATCGCGGGCGGCATTGGCACCGTCCACTTCGAAGCGCTCGCATGCGCTGCTGTGCCGGTGCGTCAGTCCCATGTCATGGAACATGCAGCCGCAATAGAGCAGTTCGGGGTCGTACTCGAGCCCGCGGCGTCGGCCTGCCAGTGCCGCGAAATAGAACACGCGACTCGAGTGATGGAACAGCAGTTCGGATTCGGTATCGCGCACGAGTTCGGTGATCTCGCGCGTCAGTCGAGTATCGGGAAGGGTGATGCCGGCAACGTTCACAGTCATGATCGACCTCCATGGAAGACACGCTCGATTCTCCGGGGTCCGACAGGTGTCTCAAATAGGCTGGTTACGACGAATCCTGCCATTTCGCGCGACGAACGGACACAGTGCCGGCACGGTGAAGAAAGCGCCCCTATACTGCTGCGCATCACGTTCGATACGACACGCAACCGATCATGCCGAAGGTCGTGGGTATTTTTGCCGTTCCGGGCGTTCAGCTGCTCGATGTCTCCGCACCGCTCGACGTGTTCGCGCAAGCGAACGTCGAATGCGGGAAGCCGTACTATGCGTCGCGGGTCATCGCGAGCGGGGCCGGTGCGATCCGCAGCTCGTCCGGCGCACGGTTGCTGCCCGACTGGATCGCCCCCGACATCCCCGAGCGCATCGACACGCTGCTGGTCGCCGGCGCGCCGAACGCCTGCCAAATCGCGCTGCGCACCGACGTCCTCGCGTGGTTGCGCGCCGCGGCGGTGCAGAGCCGACGCTACGGGTCGATCTGCACCGGGGCATTCATCCTCGCCGCCACGGGCCTGCTGAAAGGACGTCACCTCACCACGCACTGGGCCGCCGCCGATGCACTCGGCGAAGCCTATCCGTCGCTCGTCGTGGACGCCGACGCGCTGTACGTGCGCGACGGCAAGCTGCGCACCGGCGCGGGCGTCACGGCCGGGCTCGATCTCGCGCTCGCGCTGGTCGAGGAAGATCTCGGCCGCGAGATCGCGCGGCGCGTCGCCGCGCAACTGGTGATGTTTTTCAAGCGTCCGGGCGGGCAGCTCCAGTTCAGCCGCAAGGGCGAAGCCCGCCCCGCCGGACGTTCGGTGCTGCAGGAAGTCCAGCGCTGGGTCGCGGCCCATCCGGAACTCGAACATTCGGTGGCCGAGATGGCCAAGCATGCAGGCATGAGCCCACGCCATTTCGCGCGGCTGTTCCGCGCGGAAGTCGGCATGACGCCGGCCGCGTGGGTCGAAGCGACCCGCATCTCTGCCGCCCGCCAGTTGCTCGAGAACGGCCATGACACCCCGAAGCAGGTCGCCGCGAAATGCGGCTTCGCAAACGTCGATACGCTCAGGCGGGCGTTCACCCGGCATGTCGGCATCACGCCGGCCGAATATCGGAAACGGCAGACGACCCTGGCTGCGTGAGAGGGAACGCGCGGCGCCAAATGAGTGACGCCGACGGCCTCGCGAAAATACTTCGGAATACGATTCAATGGTTCGACCCGCTCGTTCCGCGTCGATCGCCCCCATCGCGCCTTCCCCTCCTCCGGCTCACCGGCAATCATCAGATGAAATTGCGCGCTGCGCGAATCGTTTACCCAGTTGCAATAATGATTCGCTGCAATGCGTATTTCCGACCGGTAACGCGATCGTTACGATGCAATCAACCGCTGAACGCAACGAGCGAAGCGCGAAATCAACAGAACCGGAGGTCACCATGAAGTCGTTCATCACTGCTGTCGTCGCCGCAACCGCATTGTCCGCGTCGTACGGCGCATTCGCGCAATCGAATCCGTCGGGCCAGCTTACGCGTGCCCAGGTGCGTGCGGAACTCGTCCAGCTCGAACAGGCCGGCTACAAACCCGAAGTCTCCGATCAGTATTACCCGCGTGCGCTGCAAGCCGCACAGGCCCGCGTGACGAACGCCGATGAGGCCGGCTACGGCGCGCAAGCAGCCGCCGGCGCGCGTGCCGGCCGCGCGGTCGCAGTCAAGCAGGAAGGCCGCAACTCGATCTACTTCGGTCAGTAAACCGGAATACGCCAGCGTATTTCCGGCGTATTCCGGATACGCCCGTCGTAGACGCGACACCCCGCTCCCGTTCATCGGGGCGGGGTGTTCGTTTTCCGGTTGTCCGCTCCTTTCGCTGCTCGCGTGCCGCGCGGCGTCGTTCACGCAAGCGTCCGGTGTTTGCGCATAGAATGGCCGCGTGGTCGGCGTCGGCCAGCACGAACGCGGGCGGCATCACGACGCCCGCTGGCCGGCCCGATGTCGCACTCGGCGCATTTTTCGAAAAGGAGCGGTTTCATGTCTCAAACATCCGGTTCCACGATCACGTTTCGCCGCCCGGACGGCCAGGAACTGCAGGGCTATCTCGCCACGCCGGCACGGACCGAAGGCGCGCCCGCGGTCGTCGTCATCCAGGAATGGTGGGGGCTGAACGACCAGATTCGCGGCGTCGCGGATCGTCTCGCGCGCTGCGGCTACTTCGCGCTCGTGCCCGACCTGTATCGCGGCAAGTCGACGGTCGAGGAGGAAGAAGCGCACCACCTGATGACCGGCCTCGATTTCGGCGACGCCGCGTCGCAGGACATTCCCGGCGCGGTCGCCTACCTGAAGACGCTGGCGCCGCGGGTCGCGGTGACGGGCTACTGCATGGGCGGCGCCCTCACGCTGCTGTCGCTGCAGTACGCCGACGCGGACGCCGGCGTCACGTGGTATGGCCTGCCGCCGCTCGACTACATCGATCCGGCCAAGCTCAAGGTGCCGCTGATGGGTCACTGGGCGACGCAGGATGCGTTCTTCACGATCGACCAGGTCGACGCACTGGAAAAGAAGCTGACCGATGCGAAGGTCGGCTTCGAATTCCATCGCTATCTGGCGCACCATGCGTTCGCGAACGAAACGGCCGTCGGCCCCGGCCGCATCGCCGGCACGCAGTTCGATCCGGTGTGGTCGGAAACGGCGTGGGACCGCACGCTCACGTTCTTCGGCCGAACGCTCTGGACGAAGCACGCGTAACGGAATGCCGCGTCCCGCGCGGCGACGGTACAAAGGAAAACGCCACGGATTTGCGTCCGTGGCGTTTTCGTTTTCACCTCCCTTCGGTTCAATGGACAGGCGCGGCCTGCCGCTTCGCTTCGGCCATGCGTCGTGCTTACCCGTTCGTTGCCGTCTGGTAGTCGACCGGTGCATCCGGCGCGCGCGGCGCTTCGCCCGCGCGCTGGATCCAGCCGCCGCCGAGCGCGCGGTACAGATCGACCAGGTTCGTCCAGCGCGCCAGGCGCGCGCTGATCAGCGACTGCTGTGCGGAGTACAGATCCGTCTGCGCGGTCAGCACCGACAGGTAGCTGTCCACACCGTTCTTGTAACGCAGGTCCGACAGGTCGAAGCGACGCTGCTGCGCGTGCTCGTTGCGCTCCAGCGCCGCGATCTGCTGATCGTACGTGCCGCGCGCGGCAAGCCCGTCCGACACTTCGCGGAACGCCGACTGGATCGCCTTCTCGTAGTTCGCGATCTCGATGCGCTTCTGCACGTTCGCGAGATCCAGGTTCGCGATGTTCTGCCCGCCCTCGAAGATCGGCAGTGCGATGTTCGGCGCGAACGACCACGCCGCCGTGCCGGCCTTGAACAGGCCGCCCAGCGTCGGGCTCGCGGTGCCGAACGCGGCTGTCAGCGAGATCTTCGGGAAGAATGCCGCACGCGCCGCGCCGATGTTCGCGTTCGCGGCCAGCAGCGTCTGCTCGGCCTGCATCACGTCCGGACGACGCGTGAGCAAGTCCGACGGCAGGCCAGCCGGCACGTCCGTCAGCAGGTTCTGCGCGTCGAGCGGCATGCCCGCCGGCAGGTCGTCCGGCAGCGGCTCGCCGATCAGCAGCACCAGCGCGTTCAGCGCCTGCGCGCGAGCGCGTGCCTGCGCCTGCTGGTTCGCAAGCGCCGTCTCGACCACCGTCTGCGCCTGACGCAGCTCGAGCTCGGAACCCGTCCCGTTGTCGAATTGCAGCTTGGTCAGGTCGTACGACGCCTGCGCGGTCTTCAGCGTGTCCTCCGTGACCTTCAGCAGGTCATCGGTCGACAGCAGCGTCAGGTACTGATCCGCCACCTGCGACACCAGCGAGATCTCGGACGCCTGCCGTGCGTACGACGTCGACAGGTACTGCGCGAGCGCCTGGTCCTTCAGGCTCTGCACGCGACCGAACAGATCGAGCTCCCACGACGCCGACAATCCGACGTTGTAGGTACGCGAAATCAGCGGCTGGCCCGTCTGCGATACGCCGGCCGGGAAACGCTGGATGCTGCCCGTGCCCGTACCGTCGAGCGTCGGGAACAGCCCCGCGCGCGTGATCTGGTACTGCGCACGCGCGGCCTCGATGTTCAGCACCGACACGCGCAGGTCGCGATTGTTTTTCAGCGCGATCTCGATCAGCCGCTGCAGGCGCGGATCGACGAAGAACTCGCGCCAGCCGATGGCAGTCGCCGCCTGGCCGTTCGCGCTGCGCGCGCCGGCCGCGCCGGGCTGCGTCGCGTAGACGCCGCCGGCCGGGTACGCCTGCGCGACGGGCGCGTCGGGCCGCTTGTAATGCGGCGCCATCGTGCAGCCCGTGGCAAAGAGCGCGGCAGCCAGTGCGGCCGCGGTTGCAGTCAAAGCATGTTTTTGCATCGTTACTGCCCCTTCGAATCGTGTGCGTCGTCGTGACCGCGCTGCAGGTCACCCTGCACGAGACGCCATGCGTCGTCGACGTTTTCCGTTTCGCCGCTGAAGATCGCGCGCACCCGCACGAAGAACATCGGGATCATGAAAATGGCGAGGAACGTCGCCGTGATCATCCCGCCGATCACGCCGGTGCCGATCGCGTGCTGGCTCGCCGAGCCCGCGCCGTTGCTGATCGCGAGCGGCAGCACGCCGAGCATGAACGCGAGCGACGTCATCAGGATCGGACGCAGCCGCAGGCGCGCCGCCTCGATCGCCGCGCGCACCGGCCCCATATTCCCGCCCGCCTGCAGTTCGCGTGCGAATTCGACGATCAGGATCGCGTTTTTTGCCGACAGGCCCACGGTGGTCAGCAGGCCGACCTGGAAGAACACGTCGTTCTCGAGGCCGCGCAGCATCGTCGCGAGCAGTGCGCCGACCACGCCGAGCGGCACGACCATGATCACCGAGAACGGGATCGACCAGCTTTCATACAGCGCCGCGAGACACAGGAACACGACGAGAATCGAGATCGCGTACAGGATCGGCGCCTGCGAGCCGGACTGGATTTCCTGGAACGACAGCCCCGTCCACGAATAGCCGATGCCTTCCGGCAGCTTGCTCGCGAGCGCTTCCATCGCGGCCATCGCCTGACCGGTCGACTTGCCTTCCGCGGCCTGCCCCTGGATCTCGATCGACGACACGCCGTTGTAACGCTCGAGCTTCGGCGACCCGTAGATCCAGTGGCCGGTCGCGAACGCGCTGAACGGCACCATCCCGCCCGCGCTGTTGCGCACGTACCAGATGTTCATGTCTTCCGGCGTCATCCGGAACGGTGCATCGGACTGTACGTACACCTTCTTGATCCGGCCGTCGGTATCGAGGAAGTTGTTCACGTACTGCGACGCCCACGCGATCGAGAACGTCTGGTCGATCGCCGCGGCCGTCACGCCGAGCGCGTTCGCCTTCTCGCGATCGATGTCGACCTTGTACTGCGGCGTATCGTTCAGGCCGTTCGGGCGTACCAGCGCGAGCGCCGGATCCTTCGCGGCCATCCCGAGCAACTGGCCGCGCGCGGCCATCAGCGCTTCGTGACCGAGGCCGGCGTTGTCCGTCAGCTCGAAGTCGAAGCCGGCAGCCGTACCGAGTTCCGGAATCGACGGCGGGTTGAACGGAATCACCATCGCGTCCTTGTACGTCGAATAGTGCGCGAAAGTCCGGCCGATCAGCGCCTGCACCTTCTGGTCCGAACGCTGGCGCTGCTCGTACGGTTTCAGCTTCACGAACACGAGGCCCGCATTCTGGCCGCGGCCCGCGAAGCTGAAGCCGTTGACCGTGAACACCGAGTCGACCACGTTCTTCTCGGCGGTGGTCAGGTACGTGTTGATGTTGTCGAGCGTCTTGCCGGTCGTTTCCTGCGTGGAGCCGGACGGCGTCTGCACGATCATGAACATGTAGCCCTGGTCCTCGTCGGGCAGGAACGACTTCGGCAGCCGCGCGAACATCACGCCGACCGCGAGGAACACGACCAGGTAGATCACGAGCCAGCGGCCCGAGCGCCGGATCACGTGGTTCACGCCGCTCGTATAGCGATCGCGGCTGCGATCGAACGTGCGGTTGAACCACCCGAAGAAACCCTTCTTCTCTTCGTGATGCCCCTTCTCGATCGGCTTCAGGATCGTCGCGCACAGTGCGGGCGTCAGGATCAACGCGACCAGCACCGACAGCACCATCGCCGACACGATCGTCAGCGAGAATTGACGATAGATCGCGCCGACCGAACCGCCGGAGAACGCCACCGGCACGAACACCGCCGACAGCACGAGCGCCACGCCGACGAGCGCGCCGGTGATCTGGCTCATCGCCTTGCGGGTCGCCTCCTTCGGCGACAGCCCCTCTTCCGCCATCACGCGCTCGACGTTCTCGACCACCACGATCGCATCGTCGACCAGCAGGCCGATCGCGAGCACGAGACCGAACATCGACAGCGTGTTGATCGAGAAGCCGACGATGCCCATGATCGCGAACGTGCCGAGCAGCACGACCGGCACCGCGATCGTCGGGATGATCGTCGCCCGCAGGTTCTGCAGGAACAGGTACATCACGAGGAACACCAGCACGATGCCCTCGATCAGCGTCTTGACCACTTCCTCGATCGACAGGCGCACGAACGGCGTCGTGTCGTACGGGTAGTGCACGACGAGACCATGCGGGAAATACTTCGACAGCTCGTCGATCTTGGCCCGCAGCGCGTTCGCGGTCGCCAGCGCGTTCGCGCCGGTCGCGAGCTGGATGCCGAGGCCGGCCGTCGGTTGCCCCATGTACTTCGTGTCGAACGTGTAGTTTTCCGAACCGAGCGCCGCGCGGCCGACGTCCTTCAGCCGAACCTGCGAGCCATCCTGGTTGACCTTCAGCAGGATGTTGCCGAACTGCTCGGGCGTGCGCAGCAGCGTCGATTCGGTGATCGTCGCCTGCAGCACGGTGCCCGGCTTCGCCGGCGTGCCGCCGATCTGGCCGCCCGCGATCTGCACGTTCTGCTGCGTGATCGCGGCCGTCACGTCGGTCGGCGTGAGGCTGTAGTTGGTCAGCTTGACGGGGTCGAGCCAGATCCGCATCGAGAACTGCGAACCGAGCAGCAGCGTCTGGCCGACGCCGTTCACGCGGCTCAGCGGATCGAGCACGTGCGAGGCCACGTAGTTCGTCAGGTCCTCCTTCGACATCCGGCCGTCCTCGGAGTTGAACGCGAACCACATCAGCCAGTTGCTGCTCGACTTCGTGACCTGCATGCCGAGCTGCTGCACGACCTGCGGCAGGTTCGGCGTCGCGAGCGACAGCTTGTTCTGCACCTGCACCTGCGCGACGTCCGGATTCGTGCCCGGCGAAAAGGTCAGCGTGATCGTCGCGTTGCCCGAATCGTCGCTCGTCGACGACATGTACAGGAAGTTGTCGAGCCCGCTCATCTGCTGCTCGATCACCTGCGTCACCGTGTCTTCCACCGTCTTCGCGGAAGCGCCCGGATAGTTCGCCTGGATCTGGATCGTCGGCGGTGCGATCGTCGGATACTGCGCGATCGGCATCTTGAAGATCGATGCGACGCCGGCCAGCATCAGCACGATCGCGATCACCCACGCGAAGATCGGGCGATCGATAAAGAACTTGGCCATGAAACGGACTCCCTGTTATTGCGCGCTCGACGCGGCGGCCGAACTCGCTGCGGCACTGGCCGCGGTAGTCGCCAGCGCGGCGCTTGCCGGCGCGGCGCCTGCCGTGGTGGCGGATGCGGCGTCCGGCGCCGATGCAAGCTGTGCCGCAACGGTCTTCACCGTCGCGCCCGGGCGCACCTTGTCGACGCCTTGCACGATCACGTGGTCGCCCGCCTGCAGACCGCCTTCGACGATCCAGTTCGGGCCGTATGTGCCGGTCGTCGTCAACGGACGCATCTCGACCTTGTTGGCCGCGGTCACGACCAGTGCGATCGCCTGCCCCTTCTGGTCGTGCGTGACGCCGATCTGCGGCACCAGGAACGCGTTCTCGTTCACGCCTTCCTCGATCCGCGCACGCACGAACATCCCCGGCAGCAGCACCTTGCCCGGGTTCG